>JAPHRE010000072.1 GCA_026195905.1 Pseudopelagicola sp.
AGTGCGTTGCCGGCGACCGTCTCGACCACCGCCAGCAAAACCACCTCGGCCTCTGTGATCTGCGCAAGCCGCGCCCCTTCGCGCAGCGCAAGACGCCCCTCGCGCGAGCCGTCAAAACACAGCAGAATCTTTGCATACATTAACGAGTCTCCAATGTAGGAATTGCACTTGCAAGGTAATTGCGACCATACTAATTAGCACTGCAACTATTAACAACCCAGTGAAAAAAATAGCTATGAAAACCGAAACCGAGTTTCAGGAGCCTTTCGCACGCTCACTGGCGGCGTCATCGCGCATGTGGAGACGGTATCTTGATCTCCAGTTTCGCGACCTTGACCTGTCTCAGGCACGGTGGGGCGTGTTGTTTGAACTTTCGCGGACTGAAACGGTGACGCAGGTCGAACTGGCACGCTCTTTGGGTATCGAAGCGGCAACGCTGGTTCGCCTGCTCGACGGGCTTGAGGGCGCAGGCCTGATCGAACGCCGACCCTCCACCGAGGACAGGCGGGCCAAGACACTGCACCTGACAGAGGCTGCGCGCCCTCTCATTGTCAGAATGGAGGAGATTTCGGCGGCAAGTCGGGCGGAAATTCTTGAGGGCATTTCCGAGCAGGATCTGCGCATTGCAACAAACGTCCTGAGCCGCATTGCGGCCAGATTGGAGAATTTGAGCGGTGGTTAAAAAAGATAGTGTAAAAGCGGGTGCCAGCAGTGCAGACGAGGCGACTGTAGAAAAACAGCTTCCCCCGTCGCCCAAGCGCCGCCAAAAAAGATGGGCCAGGCTGCTGGTGATCGGCGGAGTGGTTGCCGTGTCCATCTGGCTGAGCGCCCCTTGGCTGGCCGCACGGTTCACGCAGGTGCACATCAATGATGCGCGAATCGCGGCCAGGGTCGTCACCGTATCAAGCGAGGTCGCCGGAAGGATCACGGCGATGCCAGTGCTCGTGGGGGACGCCGTCGAAAAAGGCGATCTCGTCGCCGCAATCGACCGAGAATATTCACAGCCACAGCTTGATGCTGTCCTGTCAAGACTTGCCGCAACTGACGCGCAACTGGCGGAGCTTCAGGCACGCAAGGTATTGCTCGGAAAGCAACTTTCTGCCCGACGGGACGCGGCACACGCAGGCATAGCAGCAGCAGTTGCAAACCATGAGGCTTCACTCGCCGCGCTGACGAACGCCCGGGCCCGTCACGAGAGGGCGATCAAGCTCGCCGAGCAGAAAATCACGTCGCAGCAAACCCTCGACGAATCCCAGGCGGCGCTGGACACCGCTGCCCAGCAGGAGCGCGCGGCCTTCGCGGCGATTGAAAACGCGAGGGCCAGCCTGGCTATCGTCGAGGCCGACGAAGAGCAGGTGAATGTGCTGGAGTCCCAGATTGCGTCCGTTCTTGCCGGGCGTGCCGGCACCGAGGCCGACCGCAGCCTGAAGGAAATCGACCTCGCGCATCGCACCATCACCGCCCAATTCGACGGCATTGTTGATGGAACCTTTGTTGATGTCGGCGAATATGTGACACCGGGGATGCGCATTGCGATGTATCACGCGCCGGATGATGTCTGGATCGACGCAAATGTAAAAGAGACGGATTTCGGCAGAATTCACGTCGGATCGCGGGCACACATCACTGTCGATGCTTTTCCGGGCGAGACCTTCGAGGGCGAGGTGATCGGGATGGGTGGCGCGGCGACGAGCCAGCTTGCGCTCCTGCCGAGCCCCAACCCCTCGGGCAATTTCACCAAAGTGACCCAGCGCCTGCCGATCCGTGTGTCGATCGAGGGTGCCGACACCGAACTCAGGCCCGGCATGATGGTCGAGGTTTACATTGATGTCAGAGGTTGACCAATTTTTCGAGCGTTTCGGCCCTGCCTATAAGTGGTGGGCGACCGGCACGATCATGGTTGCGACGATTTCGGTCGTGTTGTCCACGACGATCGTAAACGTCGCCATCCCCGCGGTCATGGGGACTTTCGGCATCAGCGCGGTGCAGGCACAATGGATTTCGACAGGCTTTTTGGCGGCCATGACCGCCACGATGCTGCTGGCCGACTGGGCCAACCGTGCCTTTGGAATGCGGATGACGATGAATGCCGCGATGGGCGTGTTCCTTGCCGGTTCGGTTCTTGGGGGGCTTGCGCCGAACGAGACAGTGCTGACGTTAGCCCGCGTGGTGCAGGGGGCGGCGGCGGGCATCGTGCAGCCACTGGCCATGATCATGCTGTTCAAGGTTTTTCCGCCCGACAAACGCGGCGCGGCTATGGGCATTTATGGCGTCGGCGTCGTGCTGGCACCGGCTCTGGGGCCTTGGATCGGTGGCGTGCTTATGGATGCTTTTGATTGGCGCTTTGTTTTCTACCTGGGCCTACCTTTTTCTGGACTTGCGGCTCTGATGGCGAACCTGTTCTTGCCCGGTCGTGAAGAAAGCGGGCCGATTCCGGCCTTCGATTTTGTCGGGGTGGCGATCCTTTCTGTCTTTCTGGCAGTGCTGCTCAGCACGCTATCAAACGCACAGCGGCTTGGATGGGATTCCAATATGACCCTGATGGGTTTCACGGTTTCCGCTGTTTCAGCTATCGGTTTTGTCGCTTGGGAACTGCACACCAGCAAGCCGATGCTTGACATGCGGCTCTTCAAGAATTTCGCTTTTTCCTCGGCTTCGGTGATTGCCTTTATCATGGGGGCGGGGCTGTTTGGCTCTACTTATCTGCTCCCGGTTTTCGTGCAGCAGATTCAGGGTATGACGCCCACGCAGGCGGGCCTGCTTCTGATGCCCTCGGGCTTCGCGATGCTGCTGGTTTTTCCCATTGCCGGGCGATTGTCTGACAAAGTGCCTGCGCCGATCATGATCGGCATCGGCATGGCGGTCTTTGCTGGGGCCTCATGGCTGATGGCGGCCGTGAATGTCCATACGGCCTTTTGGACGCTTGCCTGGTGGACCATCCTGTCGCGCGTGGGGTTGGGTCTCGTCTTTCCCGCGATTTCGTCTGGGGCACTCAAGGTTCTGCCGGCGCATCTGCTCGGTCAGGGGTCGGGTGCGTCGAACTTCATCCGGCAACTTGGCGGCGCCTTCGGGGTGAACCTTCTGGCCGTGTTCATCGAGCGGCGCACGATCATGCATGCGGACGCCTTTGCCGCGACCCAGACCAGCGACAACGCCACTACGATGGAACTCTTGCGCGAGGTTGCAGGCCTCTTGCACACATCGGGATTGCCAGACTCTCAGCTCATGCCCGCCGCCGCCAGTTTCCTGGGCCAGACCGTGGTGATCCAGTCGTCGAACGCGGCCTTTCAGGACGGCTTCCTTATCGTATGCGGTATATTCCTGCTCGCGCTGGTCCCGACCTGGTTCATGTGGCGTGCTCCTTCCTCTGCTCCCTAGGAGTCATGATCGCCTTGCGGGATACTATCTGAACGGAGCGGTGACGCGACGACTGTTTTCGCCCGGTTTTGGCCGCGCAGGGAATGCTCGATTTTCCTAACGGCCATGCCGTCGCACTCGCCCCGATCCAGGTAATCTATGTCTGCAATGTCACTGTGCATTTACCGTTACCTCCTGACGCTTCGGTAGAGGGAGCATTCGCGAACCCGCCGGAGTTCACGTTCACATCAGTCTGGCACCACCTGCAGAAATCGGCCGACATCCTGTCCCAGAAAATTCTGCGGGCGGTTAGCGCAAAGATACGCCTTCACATGTTTCCGTAAGATCGGTGCGCCTTTGAAAGCGATAGGACGATCATGGCCTTTCAGTCGAAGGTAGATTGCCATCGCCTCCGATAACTTGACCATCTCCGCCATGCTGGGCGAAGCAGCCAACAACACCGGAGCGGCATTGCCGTTCTGCGCCATCCGAAGCATGTGCTTTCCCGACAACTCGCTGTTCTTAACCCTGAGGTGATATCAATACTCGTCCAACTGTTGGGCTGCTCTCGTGGCCCGTGATGCTGCGACAGACGCTGATATTGTTCGCAATGAGTATGAAATCTTCAACGACGTGTAGTGCGGCTTCAGGTCCTTCGGGACTCGCCGCACAAAGTAGAAAACACCATCTTTGACAAGTGAGGGAGGTGCGGTTTTGTTCTCCGCCATGTTCTACGGTAGCTCCATGAAATGATAGAGCTGAGGAAAAACAATCATTTATCGGATGTTATGGCGCTCTGGGGAGGATTCGAACCCCCGACCCCTTGATTCGTAGTCAAGTACTCTATCCAGCTGAGCTACCAGAGCGCGATGAGGCGTGATCTAAAGAGAGCGCCGGAGGTTTGCAAGGGCAAAAAGCGAGATTTTTCTTCGCTAGGTCAAATCCCCTTTGGGAAGATAGATTTCAAAGTGCGTCCCGCTCTCGTCACTCTTCAAAAGTGTTAGCTTGCCACCATGCCCACGGATGAGTTCCGCCGAAATCGCAAGCCCGAGACCAGAACCGCCTTTGCGCGCGCCGCCCTGAAACGGCGTAAAAAGATGTTCGCGCGCCTTCAAGGGAAGGCCCGGCCCGGTATCCATCACGGTGATGGTCCAGGCATCATCGGTTTCGCGCCCCGCAACAAGAAGTTCTCCGGGTTTGCCGCTCGCGGCAATCGCCTGCCGCGCGTTGCGCAAAAGGTTTGCCAATACGCGGTAAAGCTGTTCGGGGTCTGCCCGAAGCACAAGCCCTGCGGGAATATCCTCGCCATAGCTCACATCCTCATCACCCACCGCAAGCCGCTCGCCCTCGATCACGTCCGATACGATCTCTGCAAGCGCGACCTGTGCAAGCCGAGGCGGCGGCTCTTCCGCCCGCCCAAAGGCCAATGTGCTTTCGCACAGGTTCACCGCCCGCGTGATCGAATTGACAAGTTTCGGCGCCATACGCTGCACACTGGGGTCTTCGCTCATCTCGATCCGGTCGGTAAAAAGCTGCGCCGTGGTCAGGATATTGCGCAGATCGTGACTCACCTTGGCAACAGCCCCTCCGAGTTGGGCAAGGTGCTCTTTCTGACGCAGGGCGGCGGTGAGTTCGGTCTGAAGCGATTGCAGCGCCTCTTCCGCCTCGCGCAACTCTGCAACGCTGGCGCTCGGCTGGATAATCCGGCGCGCATCTTCGGGGGCCGCCGCATAGGCCTGCATATACCCCACCACGCCCTTGATCGGGCGCACAAGAAAGCTGCGCACGGCCAGAAACAAAAGCGACGCCGTCACCACCGAAATCACCAGCGACAGCCACAGGATATTGAGCCCGTAATCTATCATCGCCCGCCGCAAGCCGCCGGTTTCCATAGTGATCTCGATCAAAAGCCCCGCTTCCTTCACCGGCGCACCAATAACCCGGATCACCTGCTCTTCAGGCTCAAACAAGCGCAACATCGCATCGCGGATCAACTCGCCCGCCCCGGCATCGCGCAGGTCGAAACTGGCCTCGATCGGTTGCGGGATCGGCGACGAGAGCACCAACTGGCGCATCTCATCACGACGCAGCACCACGTTAAAAACTTCTGCCGTGCGTAAAAGTTCTTCCTCAAGATCTGAATCGATCATGTCATCGGCCAGTAGAGACAACGACGCAATCTGCGCCCGCTCAAGGCGTGATAATAGAAAATCTTCGCGAAACCGCGCCACGGATGGCACGAAAATCAACACTTCGGCCAGCATCACAAAGATGATGGTCAGAACAAGAAACCGTCCTGAAAGCGTGTTGAACATACCTGTCCCCTGTCAGGGCAGCCAGCGCTGCACCAGCCTGACAACCCTCTTTACCCTAGGATTATCAAAGAGTTTAGGTGAGAAATAGGCACCTGCTGCACGTTTGCCAATTTCCGCCACCGTGGGATACGGCGCGACCATCGCTGCAACCTGCCCCATCTTGAGACGATTGGCGATGGCAAGCGACCAAAGCGCGATATGTTCGCCCGCCTGCGGCCCGGCAATAGAGACGCCAACAGGACGCCCTTTGACCACCATAACCTTGATAAGGCCGCGCGCTTTGCGCTCTGTGACAAGACGATCATTGCCGCCAAGATCAAACCGCACAACCTCGACCCGTGCACCATGCGTCGCACGCGCCTCCGCCTCGCTTAGGCCAACCTGCGCAAGCTCTGGGTCGGTGTAGGTCGCGTGGGGAAGGTGATCCTCGCGGGCCTTCGCAGGAAGACCAAAAAGGGCTGATCGAATGACAATCCCGGCGTGATAGCCCGCCACATGGGTAAACTGCTTCCCGCCCGCAACATCACCTATCGCATAGACCCGGCCATTGGTTGTTTTGAGGCTCGAATCCACCTTGATTCCAGTTTTTGTCGTCTCGATCCCTGCCGCCTCAAGCGCAAGACGCTCGATATTTGCCTTGCGCCCCACGGCCACAAGAAGATGCGACCCCTCAAAGACCCGGCCATCCTTGGCCTCGACCCGGATTGCCCCGGCTGCGCCGCTGATCTCTTGCGCCACCGCGCCCTCCGCAATCACAAGACCCTCGTCGCGCAATTGCTCAAGCACAAACTCGGCCATTTCCGGGTCATCCCGGCCCAACGCCTTATCGCCTTCGATGACCGTCACGCGACTGCCGAGCCGCAAATGCGCCTGCGCCATTTCCATGCCGATGGGACCGCCGCCAATGATAAGAAGGTGCTCAGGGCACTCCTTAAGCTCAAAGAGGGTTTCGTTGGTCAGGTAGGGCACATCCTCAAGCCCGGAAATCGGCGGTACGAAGGGCGATGATCCGGTTGCAACCACAATCCTCCGCGCCGTGATCCGATACGCCCCGGCCTCTACCTCGCGCGGGCCAACAAACCGCCCATACTCCGAGATCACCCGCACCCCAAGCCCCTCGAATCGTTCAACGGAATCATGCGGCTCGATCTGCGCGATCACATCGGCCACATGCGCCTTGGCCGCGCCATAGTCGATCTTGGGCATGGCATCCGCTACGCCCAGCGCCCCGGCATGGGCCTGTGCATAGGCCGCCTTGCCGCTCGCCAGCAATGCTTTGGACGGCACACACCCATAGTTGAGGCAATCGCCCCCCATCTTGTGCCCCTCAAGAAGCACCACATCCGCCCCCATTTGCGCCGCCCCCGACGCAACCGAAAGCCCGCCGGACCCGGCCCCGATCACAAGGATATCTGTCTTGATCTGCTGCATACTCAAATCTCCCTGCCGCCGCGCACTGCCTTGAGGATCACAGGCAAGACCGCCAAAGCGCAAAGCCCCAATATCGGCAAGAGAATCTGCGGCTCAAAAATGACTGCCAGATTCGGTGCCGCGCCACGTTCGAAAACCTCGCCAAGCCCTGCCCCGACCGACGTATAAACCACCCCGCCGGGAATGATCCCAAGGAAGGTCGAAAACACGAACCGCACCAACGATACCCCGACAAACGCCGGGATCAGGTTGGCCACAAAGAACGGCACCACCGGCACAAGCCGGATCAGGAACAACACCGACCATTGGTTCTCGTCCAAGGCTGCCTTGATCCGTTTCACACGCCCCTCTGAGGCATCCATTCGTGTCGCCAGCCGCTCGCCAAGCCCCCAGCGCGCGGCAAGGAAAATCGCCGTCGCGCCAATCGTGGCCGCCACAATGTTAAAGAAAGCGCCGGGAAACACCCCGAACAAGAACCCGCCCGTCAGCGTCGCCACTGTCGCACCCGGAAGCGAAAAGGCCACGATCACGACATAAGCCGCCATAAAGACAAGCACCGCCGACGCAAAATGAGAATCACGCCAAGCCAATAGCGCCTCACGATTTTCTCGAAGCGTCTCAAAGCTGAGCTGATCGCCGAGCGTCAGCGCCCCAACCCCTGCCACTGCAACGATGATGGCAATCGGAAGCAAGCGCCCCAATCCTGATGTCCGTCCCTGATCTGTCATATGCTCCATGACCTTTGCATTTCTTTGTTGGTCCCAACATGCGCCACGCGCAGCCCAAACAACAGGCCACTCACGGGCGCTTGATCTCGCAAGCGATTCCCGTGAATAATCCTGGTCTTCAGGGCTGGTTTTGAAACAATCCGCGCCCAAGGGGCATTTCCGCCCCATCTAGGCGCAGGTTTTGTTGCAAAACCGCGATCCGGCGTTTGACTTCTCTGAAACACCCCCCTATAGACCGGGCTTCGAATAGCACATGGGCCTGCGATTCCGCGCAAGGTGCCCTGATAGATACGGAGACGGAGCGATGAAACGCACCTACCAACCCTCGAACTTGGTTCGCAAGCGCCGCCACGGCTTCCGTGCGCGTATGGCCACCAAAGCGGGCCGCAAGATTCTGAACTCGCGTCGCGCCAAGGGCCGCAAGTCGCTGAGCGCATAAGCTCTCGACCGACGTTCTGACGGACATGACACCGCCGGAGGCTCCCACGGATGGCAATGCCGCCCAAGGGGAAACGCCCCCGGCGGTGTCCGTTCGTCTAGAGGTTTTGAAAAACCGAAACGACTTCCTCGCCGCCGCCCGCGCCCGCAAACAGGGCACCAAGGCGATGATGGTGCAGGCGCGCAAACGCCGCGATGGCGAATCCCCGGCGCCGGATTCAATCCGCGTAGGGTTTACCTGTTCCAAAAAGGTCGGCAACGCCGTGGCCCGCAATCGCGTCAAGCGTCGCTTGCGCGAAGTCGCGCGCCTGATTCTGCCCACGCATGGCAAGCCGGGATGGGATTATGTCCTCATCGGTCGCGCGCAGGAGACCGATGCCCGCCCGTTCGAGACCCTGCAAGGCGATCTTATCTATGCCCTGCGCAAACTTCATACCGACCGATGACACCGCTCGCTCATATCGTCGCCCTCCCCGTGCGTGCCTACCGGCTTATCTTTTCGCCGTGGGTCGGCCATAACTGCCGATTTCAGCCGACCTGCTCGGCCTATGCGCTCGAGGCGCTCGAAAAACACGGCGCAATCCGGGGGAGCCTCCTGACTCTGCGTCGCCTTGGCAAATGCCATCCCCTCGGGAGCGACGGCTACGACCCCGTGCCCGATCCAAAGCGGCGCGACTGACGCCCCTTCAGCCATATTGTCCGCCGCTCAGAGGTATTCTTTCACCACAAGAGCAATTACACTCTTCTGGACCACGGGCGGGGATTGCGTCGCCCGCGGGCCGATAGTAGGCAGAGAGCGATAAATTAAAGGGGGTGTTGGCGCATGGATGATCCCAAGACGCTGGTTTCGACAGAGTGGCTCGCGGCCCATATGAAAGACCCGGACCTGCGGATTCTCGACGGGTCGTGGCACTTGCCGACCGTGGACCGCAATCCCAAGGCCGAATACGACGCCGCGCATATCCCCGGCGCACGCTTTTTCGATATCGACGAAATTGCCGATCTGCGTAGCGACCTGCCCCACATGGCGCCGCCGGTCGAAAAATTCATGAGCCGCATGCGCGCTATGGGCGTTGGCGACGGCCATCAGGTCGTGGTCTATGACAGCGGCGGCACCACCGTTGCCACGCGCACGTGGTGGACCTTCCGCCTCATGGGGTTCAACGACATTGCCGTGCTCGATGGCGGTCTGCCCAAATGGCAGGCCGAAGGTCGTCCCGTAGAGGACATGCCCCCGATCGTGCGCGACCGCCACATGACCGTGCGCCGCCAGAATCACCTCGTCAAAGACGTGACCCAAGTCGCCGCCGCCTCCAAGCTCGGCGACTACGAAATCATCGACGCCCGCGCCCGTGGCCGCTTTATCGGCGACGACGACGAACCCCGCCCCGGTCTGCGCAAGGGCCATATTCCCGGCTCTAAAAATGTGCCGTGGAATGACCTCATCAACGAGGACGGCACTATGAAATACCCCGATGCCCTACGCGGGATATTCGAGGCCGCCGGTGTCGATCTGAGTAAACCGGCCATCATGACCTGTGGATCGGGCGGCACCGCCCCCATCCTCAGCATGGCCATGGAACGCTTCGGCAAGACCGACCATTCCGTTTATGACGGATCATGGGCCGAATGGGGCGCGTTCCCAACCCTTCCCATCGCGACCGGAGACGCATGATGTTCGACAAACTCAAAGCTCAACCCGCCGACAAGATCCTCGCCCTCATGGCAATGTATCGCGAAGATCCCCGCCCGACCAAGATTGACCTTGGCGTTGGCGTTTACAAAAACGCCGAAGGCGTGACCCCGGTCATGCGTGCAGTCAAAGAAGCCGAGCGCCGCCTCGTCGCTGAACAGACCACGAAAGCCTATGTCGGCCTGCCCGGTGATCCGGCCTTTGCCGACGCCATGATCGACCTGATCCTGACCGACACCGTGGCGCGCGACCGTATCGCCGCCATCGCAACGCCGGGCGGCACCGGCGCCGTGCGTCAGGCGTTTGAACTCATCCGCAATACAAGCCCCGACGCAACCGTCTGGGTCTCCAACCCAACCTGGCCGAACCACGTGTCGATCCTCAACTATCTCGGCATGAACACCACCGCCTATCGCTATTTCGACGCCGAGACCCGCGCCGTGGACTTCGACGGCATGATGGAAGACCTCGCAGAGGCAAAACCCGGCGATGTGGTGCTTTTGCATGGCTGTTGTCACAATCCCACCGGCGCCAACCTCAACCTGACCCAATGGCAGGCCGTGGTGGACCTTCTCAACGACAAGGGTCTGCTCCCGATGATCGACATCGCCTATCAGGGCTTTGGCGATGGCCTCGAAGCCGACGCCGCCGCAACGCGCCTTGTCGCCGCGAACGTGCCGGAATGCCTCATCGCTGGAAGCTGCTCCAAGAACTTCGGCGTTTACCGCGAACGCACGGGCATCCTGATGGCCATCTCTGCGAAGGCCGACGGCACCGCCGTGACACAAGGCAACCTCAACTTCCTCAACCGTCAGAACTATTCCTTCCCGCCCGACCACGGCGCGCGGGTGGTGACGACGATCCTGACCGATCCCGCCCTGCGCGCGGATTGGGCGGCGGAACTCGAGGAAACCCGCCTCGGTATGCTCGGCCTGCGCGAACAACTCGCGGGCGAGCTTCAGCGCCTCTCCGGCTCTGACCGTTTTGGCTTTCTCGCCCAGCATCGCGGCATGTTCTCACAGCTTGGCACCACGCCCGACCTCGTCGAACGGCTGCGCGCCGATCATGGGATCTACATGGTCTCTGATAGCCGCCTCAACATCGCTGGCCTGAACAAAACCACGGTGCCTATTTTGGCCAAGGCCATCGTCGATACCGGCATCTGATCGGGCATCGCGCAACATATTAGGGCCGCGCGCCACAGGGTGGGCGGCCTTTCTCTTTGGCACACAGGGCGCATCGTGTAGATTGCCCGTAGCTTGATCTACCGCATAAGGGTAAAAGTTCATGTTTCGGCCCATTCTCGCACTCTGCCTCTCGGCGACCCTTACCCTTTCGGGCTGTGCCGCTGTCTTTGACAGAAGCGCCGTGGTCCCCCCGGCTGACCGCTATGAAGAGTTTCGCCCGGTTGGCTTTGACCGCCCGGTGCGTATCTATGACGACGCCGCGGACGAAGACCTGGACACTCTCCTTGCATCTTACCAAGGTTGGGCCGCCAAATGGCCCGGCGCACGGCGTGGGCTGGATATTCTCGCCCTGTCCGGCGGCGGACAATATGGCGCATTCGGCGCGGGCGTCCTCGCAGGCTGGAGCGACACCGGCACCCGCCCCAAATTCGATATGGTCACAGGAGTCTCAACAGGTGCCCTGATCGCGCCCTTTGCCTTTCTCGGGCCAGACTATGACGCCAAACTCAAACGCTTCTATACACAGACCTCGACCAAGGACATTCTCTCATTCAGCCTTGCCGGACTTTTGGCCGGGCGCGGAGCCTTGGCCTCGACCGCGCCTCTGGCCGCTGCCATTGAACGCGAGCTTGACGACGATCTGATTCGGGCCATTGCCCGCGAGTCCCGTGCTGGCCGCTCACTTTTGATCGGCACGACGTATATCGACGCCGAACGCCCGGTGATCTGGGATATCGGGGCTATGGCACAGGTCGACACCCCCGAGGCCCGCGCCATGATCCGTCGCGTGATCCTGGCCTCCGCCTCGATTCCCATCGCCTTTGAGCCGGTGCGGATTCCGGTCACGGACGGCACATTGCTGCGCGAGGAACTGCACGTCGATGGCGGCCTGACCCGCCAGGTCTTTGTCTACCCCGGCAACCTCGATATGCGGCGCCTGCTGCAGGTTATGGGCGCTTCGGGCAAACACAACGAAATCTGGCTCTTGCAAAACCAACGGATTCAGCGCCGCTTTGAGGCCCAGAGCGTTGGTCTCGCCAAGATGGGCAAGCGGACCTATGACCTTCTGCTGCAAAGCCAGAGCATCGGAGATGAGGACTTCATTTTGTCCCTCGCCGCGCGCGACGGATTTAGCGCCCACACCATCGCCATTCCCAAAAGTTTCAAAGAAGAACCCGAAGAGGCCTTTGACCCCGACTTTATGGGCGCTCTGTTTGACCTCGGTTTTGAAATGGGAAGGTCGGGTTCAAATTGGGAACGCAACGCACAGCGGCGGTTCGAGTGACCCACGAGGCTGCCGCCCAATAGCGGCAGCCCCCCTACTTTGTCAGAATTAGCTTACCCGCACGCGTGATGCGCAGAGTGTAGAGCTGATCGTTGAGACGGATATGCGCAAGACCGCTCTCGCCGGTCAGGCGCTCGGCATCATGAATGGGCATGCTTTGGGTATGTAGCGTCACGGGCGTTTGAATGGTCATGGCAATCCCCTTCCTCAGGTCGCGCAGTTTGAAGTTTTTGATACGACAAATGGCTGGGCCGGGACGCTGGCGTGGCTCCCCTTAAGCTGACTAATTTTGTCACCTTTTGCAATCCCTTTTTCAACATCCAAAAGTAAAGGCCCGGACGTTCCCGCCCGGACCCTATTTTCGTGCTGAGTATTTGCGGCCTTAGCCGTTGGTGAACTCAGGGTAGGCTTCCATACCAAGCTCTGCCATGTCGAGACCGTTGATCTCGGTTTCTTCGTCAACCCGAAGGCCAAGGACCGCCTTGATGATGAACCAGACGATACCGGAGACCACGAAGGTAAAGACACCAACCACAACGATACCGTAAAGCTGAACCCCGAGGCTCGCATCGCCATTGGTAAAGATGACGGCGATCGTGCCCCAGATACCGGCGATCAGGTGAACCGGGATCGCGCCAACAACGTCGTCGATCTTAAGCTTGTCGAGCATCGGAACCGCGAAGACCACGATCACACCGCCGACCATACCGATCAGGGTCGCCGCACCAAGGCTCGGCGTCAGCGGCTCTGCTGTGATCGACACGAGACCGGCAAGCGCACCGTTGAGGATCATCGTAAGGTCAGGCTTTTTGTAGAGCAGTTGGGTCAGGATCAGCGCCGCAATCGCACCACCGGCTGCTGCGGTGTTGGTGTTGGCAAAGATACGCGACACATCCGCAACATCCCCAACGGTGCCCATAGCAAGCTGCGAAGCGCCGTTGAAACCAAACCAGCCGAGCCACAGGATGAACGTGCCCAAGGTCGCAAGGGTAAGGTTCGAGCCAGGGATCGGGATCGTTTTGCCGCCTTTATATTTGCCAATACGCGGACCAAGGATCAATGCACCGGCAAGAGCCGCCCAGCCACCAACCGAGTGCACCACGGTCGAGCCTGCAAAGTCGAGGAAACCAGCGCCATCAAGGAAGCCACCGCCCCATTTCCACGATGCCGACAACGGATAGATGACCGCTGTCAGAACGATCGTGAAGGCAAGGAACGGCCAAAGTTTGATCCGCTCAGCCAACGCGCCCGACACGATCGACGCCGTGGTAGCACAGAACATAAGCTGGAAGAAGAAGTCCGACCCCGTCGACGCGTAGGAATAGTCATCCGCATCTGCCGCCGAAATGCCGACAGCTTCAAGAACACCCGGCCCCCAAACACCCGAAAGGAAACCATCAACCGCCCATGTTCCAAGCGGATACATCAGGTTGTAACCGATGAGGTAGTAGAAAATCGCCGCCAGCGAGAACAACGCGACGTTCTTGGTCAACTGCATGGTGACGTTCTTGGAGCGCACAAGGCCTGCTTCGAGCATGGCAAAACCCGCCGCCATCCAGAAGACAAGGAAGCCGCCGACCAGGAACAGCAACGAATTGAGAATAAAAATGGTGTCTGTCGAGGCATTGACGCCTGCGACCGGGCCTTCTTGGGCCATACCCATCGCCGGAAGCGCGCAGAGCGCGGCGGGGAGGGCGTATTTCATCAAGGTTTTCATCTGTCTTATCCTTTCGCCTTGCTCAGATCGCGTCTGCGTCAGTTTCGCCCGTGCGCACACGAACCGCATGCGCCACATCGAGAACGAAGATTTTGCCGTCGCCGATCTTGCCGGTTTGCGCGGTCTTCGTGATCGTTTCCACGACCTGATCGGCCATCGCTGCCGGAACGACGATTTCGAGTTTGACCTTGGGGACGAAATTCACGGCATATTCCGCGCCGCGATAGATTTCCGTATGACCCGACTGAGCCCCAAAGCCTTTAATTTCTGTGACCATCATGCCGCGCACGCCGATTCCGGTCAGCGCCTCGCGGACCTCCTCAAGCTTGAACGGTTTGATCGTTGCAATAATCAGTTTCACCGCTTTTCCCTTTCTTGTAGCAGGGTGAGTCCCCGCGCCTATGCAGATGCAGAAAACCCATGAATCAGGGAAAACACGAAGAGTTTGCTTACCATTTCACCGTAAAACCCGCCTCATGCGCCTAATTTTTGGGCGCAACCCATTTTGCGCACACTTTTTAATCACATCAAAAACGCATCACACCGGCTGAGTGGCTCAACATTTCCAACAAAGCCGGTTAAAGTGCACCAAAGACAAAATGTCGGACAGAGCAGTATATGAGTAATTCAGGTCGCAAAAAGCCGCCCCTCGTGGCGGAAAACCGCTATGGGCGCAAATCCAAACCGGCGCATAAACCCAAGCCAAAGCCCAAACCCGGCCCCAAGCCCCGGACCAAAGCCAAATCAGCGACCAAGCCCCGCGCCACGCCGCGCAAGACCGGCGTCGTTGCGCGGCTCAGACACATGGCCGGCGCGCTCCTGCGCTGGGTCGGTCGCCTTGTCTGGGCAATCACATGGCGGACGGGGATGGTGTTTGCGTTGATCCTCGGCCTAAGCATCGCTTACCTCTATACGTCCCTGCCCGCCCCCGACGACCTCTTGGATGGCCGCGCGCGCGGCTCGGTGACATTGCTTGATCGGTCTGGTGATGTATTTGCATGGCGCGGCGATCAATTTGGTGGCGTCGTGACCGCCGATAGCGTGTCGCCCGACCTCAAAAACGCCGTGATCGCCACCGAGGACAAACGCTTTTACCGTCATTTCGGCATTAGCCCCCGTGGCATTGCCGGGGCTGTGCGCATCAACCTAAGCGAAGGCCGCGGCCCGCTCTCCGGTCATGGCGGCTCTACCATCACACAACAGACCGCCAAACTGCTCTGCCTTGGCGTCGCATACGATCCCGAAGAATGGAAAAGCGAGGCCGACTACGTGCGCGATTGCCGCCGCACGTCTCTATGGCGCAAAGCCAAAGAGGCGGTTTTCGCCATAGCGATGGAAGTCAAATATACCAAGGACGAGATTCTCTCGATCTACCTCAATCGCGCGTATATGGGCGGCGGCGCCTATGGCGCAGAGGCCGCGGCCCAGCGGTATTTCGGCAAACATGCCGCCGTGCTGAACCCCGCCGAAAGCGCCATGCTGGCCGGCCTCCTCACGGCGCCCTCTACCCTCGCCCCAACCTCGAACCTGTCACGCTCACAAAACCGCGCCGCCACCGTGCTGCGCCTGATGAACGACCAGGGCTACCTGACGGACGAACAAACCGCCTACTGGCAGGACAACCCCGCAACCCTGAGCCGCGCCGCCAAGGCAAGCACCGGTGGCTATTTCGCAGATTGGGTTATGGCCTCTGGCCCCGAGTTCTTCACCCGCAACACAACCGAAGACGTGATCCTGCGCACGACGCTCGATCCCCGCATCCAAAAAGCCACGGAAGACGGGCTAAACTACATCTTTGAAAACAAGGTCCGCGAAGGGTCCAAGGCTCAGGCCGCCATCGTGGTGATGAGCGCCGATGGGGCCGTGCGCGCTATGGTGGGCGGGCGCGATGTCGAAGCAAGCGGCGCATTCAACCGCGCGGTTCAGGCCAAACGCCAAACCGGCTCGGCCTTCAAACCATTCGTCTACGCCGCCGCCCTCGACCTCGGCTACGCCTTTGACGACCTCGTGGAGGATGCCCCCTATTGCCTCGACATCCCCGGCTCCGGCGAATGGTGTCCCAAGAACTACACGAGCAAACACTATGGCGAGGTTTCCCTGACCTTCGCCCTCAAGAATTCGCTCAACATCCCCGCCGTCAAGATTTCCGAGGCGGTGGGTCGGGAAAACGTGCGCAAGGTCGCAAGCGGATTTGGCATCGAAAGCGACCTCGCCGCCGGACCCGCCCTCGCGCTCGGCGCTTCCGAAAGCTCGCTGCTGGAAATGACCGGCGCCTACGCAGGTATCCTCAACGGCGGCTCCTCCGTAACGCCCTATGGCCTGATTGAACTGCGCCTACAGGGCGAAAACGATCCGCTCATGGGCACCGGCGGCGGCATCGGCGAGCGCGTCATTACCGAAAGCGCGGCCCGCGAATTGATCTACATGATGGAAAAAGTCGTCAGCGAAGGCACCGGCCGCCGCGCCGCACTCGACGGATGGCAGGTCGCAGGCAAGACCGGCACGACACAGGCCGCGCGCGATGCTTGGTTTATCGGCTTCACCGCGGATTATGTCGCCGGGGTTTGGATGGGCTATGATGACAACACCCCCCTGACCGGCGTAACCGGAAGCGGGCTGCCCGCCGAAATCTGGCACGAAGCCATGAAGCGCATTCACGAAAACCTCGAACCAACGCCGCTTCCGGCTTTTGTCCCACGCCCCAAGCCCAAGCCCGAGCAACAGCCGCGCTCCGGCCCCAACGGTGGGGACGGCGGTGGTCTCGAAAAGGTGCTCGATGGCATCCTGCGCGATATCTTCGGCGGCAACTGACGCCGCCCCCGGCCCAAGCTCTGGTAAAAATACTTCGGAGCGCGCACGCCAACGCGCGCCTTGTAAGGCCACACGTAAAATAAAAAACGCGCCCCAAAAGGACGCGTTCTTCTGAAACACGTTCGGCCTGCGCTTATCCTGCGGTTTTAAGGTCCGCGATCAACTGGTCGATATTGCCCTTGCGCCGATCAAGCATCGCGCCGATCTCTTCCTTTTCACTGAGGCGTAGCGAAATACCCTCAATAATCATGTCAAAGAAACGCGCCTGGCCCGATTTATCCGACACAAGGAAATTGACCTGAAAGGGGGCTTTTCCGCGCAGCTTCACCTGCGCCTGCACCTCGTGAAAACTCTTGAGCTTTCGGGTTCCAAGGACCGAGATTTCGCCGCCGACGAATTCCTCAAAACGCTTCCCGTATTTACGCGCGATGTAGCTCTTGAAGGCGCGCGTATAGGCGTTCAACTGCCCCGAAGAGGCGCGGCGCGCATCCACGCCCAGCGCCGAACGCGCAATGATCGGCACATCGGCATAGTTTGAAAAGATGCGCTCGAATTGGCTGATCATTGACGACAACGATCCGCCACGCGCGATCACCTTATTGATATCGGCGACCACACGATCCACAAGCTGCGTCGCCTGAGCATCCCCAAGCGCCAGAGCCGGAACCGGGACAAGCGACACAACACCACCAGCCAAAGCAGTGCCAAGAAACATGCGGCGAGAAAGATCACTCTTCATAAGGGTCTCCATACGGGTCCAGGTAAGGATCGACATAGGCATCCCCTGACGAGATACCAAGCTTATAGCGCCGGTTTTGCAGATACAGGCTGCGCGCCTGCGCATAGCTGTCGGCACTGTCATAGAGAAGCGAGTCAATCGTCGCATCATAATCATACCGATTGCCAAGCTTGTTGAGCACAAACGCCCCCGGTCCAACATATCGCTCTGGTGCGTCAAGCAAGAGCGTCACAGGGTCGGTCACGATATCAACCACAAGCCCAACCGTATCGCGCGACGTGGATGGCCCAAGAAGCGGCAACTCTACATAATTCCCCTCCGGCGCACCCCATTTATGCAAGGTCTCGCCGAAATCCGTATCAACCCGCATCACACCCATCGCCGTGGCCGGATCAAAAAAACCGCCAATCCCGATAATCGTATTCACGGCAAACCGGAACGTGTTGTGCATCGCCCCGCCAAAATCCGCCTGCAACAGGTTGTTCATTACATCGTTTGGCAGCGACAAATGATCCGCAAAACGGCTCACACTGTTGCGCACCGGCGCAGGTACGATTGTGCCATAGCCATCCGCCACCGGCGAATACAAAACACGGTCAACGCCCTTGTTGAACGCGTGCATTTGACGGTTCTGCGTTTCCTGCGGATCATTGACCCCTCTGGTCGAGACCTGCGGGTCCACGGCGGCACAGGCCGATAAAAACAGGCCAACCCCCAAAAGGGAAACTCGGATTGCATGGGTCAAACGCGACATCAGGGCACCAATTTCTTAATGGTATTCTTCGATTGAACTTCGTATCAGGTCATTTAGACCAAACTGGCCTCAGGTCGAAAGGTATTGCGGTCTTTCGTATGGATATGTGGCCTATGAGAGACAGAATCGGATGCCCATAATCCACCATACGATACTAGGCGAATTGGACAGCAGGTAAAACACCCATGCAGCAGACGGATAATCAAAGAGGGCTGGACGAGCTTAGACAGGCGCGCGATGAAAGCCGTTCGCTCTATATCGCCGTCGGGGTGTTCAGCTTTTTTGCCAACCTTCTGATGCTGACTGGGCCGCTTTACATGCTTCAGGTTTATGACCGCGTCCTCGGAAGTCGCTCGGTCGCAACCTTGCTGGCGCTCTCTTTCCTTGTGGCTTTTCTCTACGGGATCATGGGGTTGCTTGATTATGCGCGTGGCCGGATCATGGCCCGCGTCGGAGCGCGCTTTCAAACCCGGCTGGACCGGCGGGTCTTTGATGCCGTGGTGCGCAAATCCGCCGTCGCGCCCGACGCCAATGCCCAAACCGGCATGAGCGACCTTGAATCGATCCAACGCCTGATGTCCTCCCCGGTTCTCATGGCTGGGTTCGATATCCCGTGGACGCCCTTCTTCCTCGCCGGAATTACGCTGTTTCACCCCTGGCTCGGCCTGCTGGCGATTTGTGGTGGGGCGATCCTGATCGCCGCCACGGCCCTCAATCGGTCCATGTCGAGCGCGCCCCTGCAAAAGGCCAACGCCACCACCCAACAGGCGGCCATCATGGGCGAACAAATCCGTACCGAATCCGAGATGGTGCAGGCTATGGGGATGCGCACCGCCGCGTTTGACCGCTGGCAAAAGTCGCGCGACGCCTCACTCCATGCGCAGGTCGCGGCCGCTGATCTGGGCGGTGGCTTTACCGCCACGACCAAAACCTTCCGCCTCTTCCTGCAATCGGCGATGCTCGGCCTTGGTGCCTATCTCGTGCTTCAGGGGGAATTGACACCGGGCGCGATGATCGCCGGTTCGATCCTTCTGGGCCGCGCATTGGCCCCGATTGAAATGGCCATCGGCCAATGGCAGGCCGTGCAACGCGCGCGTCAGGGCTGGCTCAACCTGTCCAAACTCCTCACGGACGTCCCCCCCGAACAGCCGCGCACCGAATTGCCCGTCCCCAAGGCCAACCTCGATGTTCAGCAACTCGCCGTTGTCCCCCCCGGCGAGAAACAGGCCGCCCTGCGCGCGGTGTCCTTTACCCTCAAACCCGGCCAGGCGCTCGGCGTGATTGGACCTTCCGGGGCCGGAAAATCGACACTGGCGCGCGCCCTGACCGGCGTTTGGCGTCCCGCAAGCGGCAAAATTCGCCTCGATGGGGCGACGCTCGACCAATATGACCCGGACCGGCTTGGCGAATATATCGGATACCTGCCCCAGCGTGTGCAGCTTTTCGAAGGCACCATTGCCGAAAACATCGCTCGCCTTTCTGGCACGCCCGACGCCGCCAAGATCGTCTCTGCGGCCAAAAAGGCGGCGGCGCATGATATGATCGTGAAATTCCCCGACGGCTACGATACGCGCATCTCTGCCAATGGCGGTCGTCTGTCGGGCGGCCAAATACAACGCATCGGCCTAGCCCGCGCCATGTATGCCGATCCGGTCATCCTTGTTCTCGATGAACCCAACTCAAACCTCGACAACGAAGGCTCAATGGCCCTCAACGGCGCGATCAAGGCGATGAAAGCCGAGGGTAAATCGGTGCTCATCATGGCCCACCGCCCCGCCGCGATTCAGGAATGCGAACTTCTTATGGTGCTGGATGGCGGTGTGCGCACGGCCTTCGGACCCAAGGATGACGTGCTGCGCGAAATGGTCTCCAATCACCAACAGATTCAACAATCCAGCGGCAAGGGAGGCGGTGTGCAATGAACGATCCCCGCAAGGCGACAGCATGGTCCGCCCGAACCCCGCTTACTATTGGCCTGATCGCCCTCCTCGTGCTTGTCGGCGGCTTTGGCTCATGGGCGGTTCTCTCGGAACTCTCGGGCGCCGTGATCGCCTCGGGCCGCGTCGAAGTGGATCAAAATCGCCAAGTGGTTCAACACCCGGATGGCGGTGTCGTCGATGAGATTCTTGTCGACGAAGGCGACTCGGTCCAAGCCGGTCAGACCCTGATCCGGCTGGATTCGACCCTGCTTGCCTCCAACCTCGCCATCGTCGAGGGACAACTCTATGAGCTCATGGCGCGGCGGGGCCGCCTCACGGCCGAGCGCGACAATAGCGATACCGTGCAATTCGACCCCGAGCTCCTTGACCTCGCAACCAGCAACCCAAATGTGCTGGATATCGTCGAGGGCCAACGCCGCCTGTTCCGCGCCCGCCTCGATTCCCTTCAGGGCGAGATTGACCAACTCGGCAAACGCCGGGGCCAAATCGCAGATCAGGTGCGCGGCATCGAGGCCCAACAAACCGCCCTCGAAGTGCAACTCTCCTTGATCGTCGAGGAACTCGAAGATCAGCGCAGCCTGCTTGAAAAAGGTCTCGCACAGGCCAGCCGCGTGCTCGCCCTACAGCGCGAAGAAGCCTCGCTCAGCGGGCGCGTCGGTGAATTGGCCGCCTCCAAGGCACAGGCCGAAGGCCGCATTACCGAGATTGACATTGAGGTCATCAAACTCAGCACCCGCCGCCGCGAAGAGGCCATCACCCGCCTGCGCGACCTGCAATACCGCGAACTGGAATTGGCCGAGCAACGCCGCGCCCTGCGCGAACAACTCGCCCGCCTCGACATTTCCGCGCCGGTATCCGGCATCGTCTACGGGCTTCAGGTCTTTACCCCCCGCTCGGTGATCCGCGCCGCCGACCCCGTGCTCTACCTCGTGCCACAGGACCGCCCCCTGGTGATCTCCGCGCAGGTGCCAACGATCCATGTCGACAAGATTTTCACAGGTCAGGAAGTCATCCTGCGCTTCTCCGCGCTGGACCAACGCAACACGCCCGAACTCTACGGGGCCGTGACCAAGATTTCCGCAGATGCCTTTACCGACGACCAAACCGGCATCGCCTATTATCGGACCCAGATCGTGCTGCTTGATGGCGAGATTGAGAAACTACCCGACAACGTGCGCCTCGTCCCCGGCATGCCCGTCGAGGCCTATCTGCGCACCGGCGATCACGCACCAATTTCCTATCTGCTCAAGCCGCTGACCGATTACTTCGTCAAGGCCTTCCGCGAATAAACCACGCCACCTGATCCGCCGATTTTTACCTTCCCTTGCCGCGTCGCCCGGTCTAGCGTCGCGGCAAATTCAATAGGGAAGGATACCCCATGAGCACCATCGAAACCCGCCTTGCCGAACTTGGCGTCACACTGCCCGACGCCCCGGCCCCCGCCGCGAACTATGTGCCCTTCGTGCAGACCGGCAATACCGTCTATGTGTCGGGCCAGATTTCCATGAACGCCGACGGCTTTATTCTCGGCAAACTTGGCGACAACATGGACACAGACGCAGGCGCGGCGGCAGCAAAAACCTGCGCCATCGGCCTTCTTGCACAGGTCAAGAAAGCCTGCGACGGCGATCTCGACCGCCTCGTGCGCGTGGTCAAACTGACCGGCTTCGTGAACTCCACCAGCGATTTCACCGATCAGCCCAAAGTCATCAACGGCGCGTCCGATTTCCTTGTCGAGGCTCTCGGCGATGCAGGGCGTCATGCGCGCTCCGCCGTCTCCGCCGCATCCCTGCCGCTTGGCGTGGCGGTCGAAATCGAAGGCATCTTTGAAATCAAATGACCCTGCCGCCGTCCTTCCTCGCTGCGCCCCTCGCCCACCGCGCCTTGCATGACCTCGCCGCGGGGCGCCCGGAAAACAGCCGCGCCGCCATCCGCGCCGCGATTGAGGCCGGGTACGGGATCGAGATCGACCTGCAACCCTCCGCTGACGGACAGGCGATGGTGTTTCACGACTACGCCCTGAAACGCCTCACAGGACAGGACGGCACCATAAGCACCAAACCCGCCGATACGCTCGGCGGGTTTCCCCTTCTTGGCGGCACCGAAGGCATTCCAACCTTTGCCGAAATCCTCGCCCTCGTCGCCGGCCGTGCGCCGCTCCTTGTCGAGATCAAGGATCAAGACGGCGCGCTTGGCCCCAATATCGGCACGCTCGAAGCCGCCGCGGCCCGCGATGCTGCGGGCTATGCTGGCCCGCTTGCCTTCATGTCCTTCAACCCGCATTCCGTCGCCGCGCTAGCCGATCTTGCGCCGCAAATTCCGCGCGGCCTCGTGACCGATTCCTATGATCCCGCCGACTGGCCCCTGATCCCCGCCGCCCGCCGCGACACGCTGCGCACCATTCCCGATTTCGACCGCACCGGCGCAAGTTTCATAAGCCACCGCGTCGCCGACCTCGCCCGCCCCCGCGTTGCCGAAATCAAGGCCACCGGCGCGCCGATCCTGTGCTGGACCGTGCGCTCGCCCCAAGACGAGGCCGCCGCCCGCCGCGTCGCCGACAACATTACCTTCGAAGGTTACGCCGCCCCGATCCCGGCTTGATCCCCGACCCCACCGCACCACATACTGCAAAGCGCGAACAGGAGGGGCGGCGCATGGACGGCGCACAGATCGAAATCACACTGAGCAAGAGCCTCTCCGAGATCGGCGCCGCCGACTGGGACGCCTGCGCCTGCCCGGAAGCCACCGAAGGCACCCGTCCGCACGATCCCTTCACAACCTATCGCTTTCTCTTGGCCCTTGAACAAAGCGGCTCCGTCGGTCCCGGCACCGGCTGGCAACCGCGCTACCTGACCGCCCGCCTCAATGGCGAGGTCATCGCCTGCGCGCCCCTTTACGTCAAATCCCATAGCCAGGGCGAATATGTCTTCGATCACAACTGGGCCCACGCCTACGAGGCCGCAGGCGGACGCTACTACCCGAAACTGCAAATCGCCGTGCCCTTTACCCCGGTCACAGGCCGCCGCCTGCTCACCCGTCCGGGCCACGAGACCACAGGCCAATCCGCCCTGATCCAAGGCGCGGTGCAGATCGCGGCCGACAACGGCCTCTCCTCCCTGCACCTCACCTTTTGCAGCACCGCCGAAGCCGAGGCCGGGCGTCAAATGGGCCTCCTGCATCGCACCGGCCAGCAATTCCATTGGCTCAACAACGGCTACGAAGATTTTGACGCCTTCCTCGCCTCGCTCTCGTCTCGCAAACGCAAGAACATCCGCAAGGAACGCGCCCGCGCCCAATCCTTTGGCGGCGAAATCGTCTCCCTGACCGGCGACGCCATCCGCCCGGACAATTGGGACGCCATGTGGCGCTTTTACCAAGATACCGGCGCGCGCAAATGGGGAACCCCTTACCTCACCCGCGCCGCCTTCGACCGCCTGCACGAGACCATGCGCGACGACATCCTCCTGATCTTCGCCATGCGCAACGGCACCCCGATCGCCGGGGCTATGAACTTTATCGGGCGCAAAACGCTCTTTGGCCGCTACTGGGGCTGCACAGAGGATCACCCCTGCCTGCATTTCGAACTCTGCTATTATCAGGCGATGGACTGGGCGCTGGCCAACGGCCTCTCCCGCGTCGAAGCTGGCGCACAGGGCGAACACAAACTCGCGCGCGGATACCTGCCGGTCGAGACCCATTCCCTGCATTGGATCGCGGATCAGGGTTTCGCCCAGGCCGTAGAAGAGTATCTTGGGGCCGAACGCCGCGCCGTAAGCGAAGAAATCGAGGTGCTGACCGCATGGGGTCCGTTCCGCCGCGACACACAAGAGGATCACGAATGAGCGAAAAACTAAGCGACACCGCCCGCGAAACCCTTCTGGCCCCGCTTTTCGCCTCCGGCTGGGCCCTCGACAAGGGCCGCGATGCAATCACCAAACACTTCGAATTTGAATCCTTCGTGGACGCCTTCGGCTGGATGACCCGCGCCGCCCTCTGGGCCGAAAAATGGGACCATCACCCGGAATGGAGCAACACCTACAACCGCGTCACCGTCACCCTGACAACCCACGACGTCAACGGGCTAAGCGCGCTGGATGCCAAGCTGGCACGGAAGATGGATAGTCTCTAAAACAGGCTCTAAAAAGGGAAAACGGGCCAATCTTGGCCCGCTCCCATCATTCATATGCTGCGCCAGAGCCCCTCAAAGTGCCGCGAGCAACTCCTCGCCCGAGGTGCGTTTGAATTCACCGTTCTTCTCTTCTTCCTGAATCCACGTCACCTTGCCGTCGTCAACGATGGCGGCGAAGCGGCGGGTGCGGTTGACGAACCCAACCGGCGGGGCCGAAAATTCAAGCCCCATCGCCAGCGTCAGCGCCGCGTCCGCATCGCTCAGGAGCGTGACGCCCTCGCCGCTGGCCCCCGTCACATCATCCCACGCCTTCATGACCCAAGGGTCATTCACCGCGATACAGATGATCTCGTCCACGCCCTTGGCCTTGATCGCCTCGGCATTGCGCGTAAAGCTCGGCAAATGCGCGTTGGAACAAGTCGAGGTAAACGCCCCCGGCACCCCAAACAGCGCAATCTTGCGCCCCTTGACCAACCCCTCAAGCGCAACAGGCTCCGGCCCGCCCTCGCCAAGCCGCATCAATGTGCCTTCGGGTAGCGTATCGCCTACAGAAATTGTCATCTCGTGTCCTTTGTTCAATTGCGTTTTCCCAATACAGAGATATAGGCTCCACCTCGAAAAAGAAAACATCTGACCTAGAGGTTTCAAGATGACGCATGTGGTGGTGATCGGCGCGGGGCAGGCAGGCGCATCCCTTGTGGCAAAGCTCCGCAATAGCGGCTTTGACGGGCGCATAACGCTGATCGGCGAAGAAAGCGCCCCGCCCTATCAACGCCCGCCTTTGTCCAAGAAATACCTCCTTGGCGAGATGGATCTCGAACGCCTCTACCTGCGCCCCGAGAGCTTTTACGGCGAAAACGACATTGATCTGCGCCTCGGTGCCACCGTCACCGCGATCGACACGACCGGCAAGGTCGTGACGGTTGACGGCGCGCCGCTCGCCTATGACGACCTGGTCCTGACAACCGGCTCTGCCCCCCGTCCCCTGCCCCCGGCCATCGGTGGCGACCTTGAAGGCGTCCATGTCGTTCGGACGCTGCGCGACGTCGATACTATGGCCCCCGAGTTTGTCCACGGCCGCCACGTTTTGATCGTCGGAGGCGGCTATATCGGCCTCGAGGCCGCCGCCGTTGCCGCCTCGCGCGGCCTCAAGGTCACCCTTGTGGAAATGGCCGACCGTATCCTGCAACGCGTCGCCGCCCCCGAAACCTCCGACTACTTCCGCGAGTTGCACACGCGCCACGGCGTCGAGATCCTCGAAGGCACCGGCCTCGAAACCCTGCTTGGCGACACCCGCGCCACCGGCGCGCGCCTCTCGGACGGGCGCGAGATCGGCGTGGATTTCGTCATCGTTGGCGTCGGCATCATCCCCGCCACCGCCCTCGCCAAAGCCGCCGGGATCGCCCTCGACAACGGCATCAAGACCGACGCGACGGGCCGCACCTCCGCCCCCCATGTCTGGGCCGCAGGCGATTGCGCCTCCTTCCCCTACAAAGACACCCGCATCCGCCTTGAAAGCGTCCCCAACGCCATTGATCAGGCCGAATGCGTCGCCGAAAACATCATGGGTGCCGACAAAGCCTATGTCGCCAAACCGTGGTTCTGGTCCGATCAATACGATGTGAAATTGCAAATCGCGGGCCTTAATACCGGCTATGACCATGTTGTCACCCGCAAGGGCGAAGGCGACTCGACCTCCTTTTGGTATTACGCGGGCGACACGCTCCTCGCCGTCGATGCGATGAACGCCCCGCGCGACTACATGATCGGCAAACGCCTGATCGAAGGCGGAAAATCCCCTGACCCCGCCCTCATCGCCGACCCCGAGACCGACATGAAGGCCTTGATGAAACTGTGAGAATTATCGCCGGAACCTATCGCGGCACGGCGCTCGCCAGTGTCGGCAAAGGCGACGCAGGCGCCCACCTGCGCCCCACAACCGACCGCGTCCGCGAGAGCCTGTTCAACGTCCTCATGGGCGGCAAGTTCGACGATCCGATTACCGACGCGCGCGTCCTCGACCTCTTTGCCGGCACCGGCGCGCTCGGGCTTGAGGCGCTGTCGCGCGGCGCGGCCTCAACAACCTTCGTCGACGATGGCCGCAAGGCCCAAAGCCTGATCCGCGACAACATCCGCCTGACCCAGAGCAAAGCCGCGACAACCCTGATCGCCCGCGACGCCACGCGCCTGCCCGCCAATACCGGCGCCCTCTACGACCTGATTTTCCTCGACCCGCCCTACGGCAAATCCCTTGGCGAAAAAGCCCTCGCCGCCGCCCACGCGGGCCACTGGATCGCCCCCGACGCCCTCATCGTCTGGGAAGAAAAATCCCCCCAGCTCGCGCCAGAGGGTTTCGATCTTCTCGATTGTCGCAAATACGGTGACACCCATATCACCTTCCTGCGCGCGCCCTAGATCGCCGTCTTAAGGCTCTCTTCAAGGTAAATCTCGCGCAACCGCGTCGCGATCGGCCCCGGCACCCCATCGCCAAGCGCCACGCCGTCAATCTCCACAACCGGCATCACAAAGGCACTGGCCGAGGTGGTAAACGCCTCATCCGCGCCCTGCGCCTCTTCAATGGTGAATAGCCGCTCTTCAACCTGCATCTGCGCCTCTTCGGCCATCCGCAGAACCGCCTTGCGGGTGATCCCATGCAGGATGTCGGTCGACAGGGGCCGCGTGACGATCTTGCCGTCCTTGACGAAATAGGCGTTGTTGGACGTGCCCTCGGTGACATAACCATCCTCGACCATCCACGCATCATCCGCACCCGCCTTCTTGGCCATCATCTTACCCATCGACGGATAAAGAAGCTGCACCGTCTTGATATCGCGACGACCCCACCGAATATCCTCGATCGAAATGACCTTGGCGCCTGTCTTGGCCGCCGGATTATCGGCAAGCCCCGGCTTGCTCTGGGTGAACAACACGAGGGTCGGCTTGGTGTCTTCCGACGGGAAAACAAAATCGCGATCCCCGTCCGATCCGCGCGTGACCTGCAAATACACAAGCCCCTCGTCGATCCCGTTCGCCTCGACAAGCTTGCGGTGAATCGCCAAAAGCTCGTCCTTGCTGCAAGGCTCGGCCATGTCCAATTCATCCAACGACCGCTTGAGCCGCACCGCGTGGCCTTCAAAATCAATGAGCTTGCCGCCGAGAACCGACGTGACCTCATAGACCGCATCCGCCATGAGGAACCCCCGGTCGAAAATCGAAACCGTGGCCTCTTCCTCGGGAAGATACTCTCCGTTGACGTAAACTGTGCGGCTCATCTCATGTCTCCTTACCCCCAGAGCGCCGCTTCAGGCGGGTGCACCCCGGTATCGTCAAAAATCAAAGGTTGCGGACGGTCTTCGGCTAGAAGAAGCGGCCCGTCAAGGTCCGTCACCATCGCGCCCTGCGCCACAAGCGTCGCCGGGGCCATCGCAAGACTCGATCCAACCATACAGCCGACCATAACCCGATAGCCCCCGGCCAGGGCCGCCTCACGCAGCGCAAGCGCCTCTGTCAGCCCGCCGGTCTTGTCGAGCTTGATGTTCACCACATCATATTTGCCCTTAAGCCCCGCAAGGCTCGCCCGGTCATGACAGCTCTCATCGGCACAAACCGGCACCGGCCGCTCCATCCCCAAAAGCGCGTCATCCTCGCCCGCTGGCAACGGCTGCTCGACAAGCGCCACACCCAGCCGCACAAGATGCGGCGCAAGATCGGCATAGACCTCCGCGCTCCAGCCCTCATTGGCATCAACAATGATCGTCGCCTCCGGCGCGCCCGCGCGCACCGCCTCAAGCCGCGCCATGTCGTCCGGCGTGCCGAGCTTGATCTTCAACAGGGGGCGAAAGGCATTTTGCGCCGCCTGCGCCCGCATCTTCTCGGGACTATCAAGCGACAAGGTATAGGCCGTAATCTCCGGCCCCGGCTTTGGCAATCCGGCCAACTCCCAAACCCGCTTGCCCGCGTGCTTGGCCTCAAGATCCCAAAGCGCACAATCCACCGCATTGCGCGCCGCCCCTGCGGGCAAAAGATCATAAAGCGCCGCCCGGTCAAACACCTCGGGCAAGCCTTCAATCTCGGCGGTCACGCTCTCAAGCGTCTCGTCGTAGCGCGCATAAGGCACACATTCGCCCCATCCCGTGACGCCGTTCTCCTCGATCCGCACGGTCAAAACCTTCGCCTCGGTCCGTGACCCCCGCGAAATGGTAAACACCTGCGCCAGCTTGAAAACGTCCCGCGTGACGGAAACCTGCATGCCCCGCTCCTTCATCTTGGTCAAAATACTCCGGGGGGTGTTGGGGGGCTGGCCCCCCAACCTCTCCAGCCGTCCGAACGGCTTACATCGCCGCGAGCGCGTCTACCAACTTGCCCGCGCCAAACCGATAGGGGTCGGTCGCCGGAAGCCCCATCTGCTCTTCAAGGCCCGCAAGGTAGGTTTTCGCCTCGTCCTCGCCCATATGCTGGGTGTTGACCGAAATGCCAACAACCTCACAGGCTGGATTCGCCACCCGCGCCAGCCCCAGCGCTGTATCGCGCAGCACCTCAAGACTCGGCTGCTGATACTCCGGCAGGCCGCGCATATGCGTCCGTGTCGGTTCATGCGCAAGGATAAGTGCGTCCGGCTGGCCGCCGTGGATCAACGCCATCGTGACCCCCGAATAGGACACATGGAACAGGCTCCCCTGCCCCTCGATATGATCCCAATGATCGTCGTCATTGTCCGGTGTAAGCCATTCGACCGACCCGGCCATGAAATCCGCAATCACCGCATCAAGCGGCACACCGTCGCCGGTAATCAAGATGCCGGTCTGCCCGGTGGCACGGAAGGTCGATTTCATCCCCCGTGCGCGCATTTCCGCATCCATCGCCATCGACGTATACATCTTGCCGACCGAACAATCCGTGCCCACCGCAAGACAGCGTTTCCCGCTGCGCTTCTTACCGTTGGCAATCGGATACTCCACCTCCGGGATACGCACATCATGCAGCGCCTGCCCCGTCGCCTCGGCCACCGCGACAAGATCCGGCTCATCGCGCAAAAGGTTGTGCAGCCCCGAAGCAAGGTCAAACCCCTCCTCAAGCGCCATCACGAGAACTTTTTTCCATTCCTGCGAAATCATCCCGCCGCGATTGGCCACGCCAATCACAAGCGTCTTGGCCCCCGCCGCCTTGGCCTCGGCCAAGGTCATGTCAGTCAGCCCCAGATCGGCCTTACAGCCGTCCATGCGGAATTGCCCCACGGCATTTTCCGGTCGCCAATCCTTGATGCCTTGGGCGACTTTCGCCGCCAGTTGGTCGGGCGCGTCGCCCAGAAAGAGAAGATACGGTGTTTGAATCATGGCAGTATTCCTGTCGTTTCCCCATTCACCTTGCCGCAAAAGGGAGTGAAAGGTCTGCGAAATCCACGCAGCAGAGCCAAAATATGTCAAAATTCTCCCGCAAATATCCCGACTCCCGCAAGAATCCACCCCGATTGCGCCAAAAATACCCGCGAATCCCCATGACCCTCAGGCATCAGACAGGGATCAGAAAATCGGGAATGTCGGCACAATCGCTTCTGCCTTGAGCCACTCCATCAACTCCGCAAGCGGAATGAAGGACAGGAAAACCAGAGCATCAAAGAAATTTCCCCTAAGATGCGGCACGGAAAAGACAACTTCATCGGGGGTGGTAAATAGCGACAGATCCGGCCAAATGCGTGGCACCCGCGCGGCATAGGCATCATACGCCCCGCCAAACTCCGCCCGCAGATACCGCTCTTCCTTTTGCGCTGTGAGGCTGAGGATCACGAAAACCACAGCCCCAAGAAGCGCCGTCAGAACCACACTGCCAAGCATAAGCCCGAACCCCGTCGTTGCGATTGTGGAAAAAAGATAGAGCGGATGCCGACAGATCGAATACGGCCCCGACTGGATGACGGTGAGGTTCTTATGCCCACCGATATACAGGATGGACCAAAACCGCCCGAGCACGCCGAAAATCACGAGGAAAATCCCCGCGACTTCGAAAAGATCAAAAAGCCATTCCGGCTCAAGCCATGCAGACCGTGAGAAAATGACAAGCGGGAGCATCGCGAGAAAGGCAAGCCTGAGGATACGAATGCGGATTTTTTGACGAACAGCAGCGACTTTCATAGAGGCGTTTCCTTCAATGTTGCCAAAGTTTGCTATACGCCGTCCGCCCGTTTGACGAGCCACAAGCCACGAAATAGGCCACTTCCCGCCCAAACCGGGACCGTTCCGAATTGCTGCGTCTGCAAAACAACGCTTGCGACACGAGGCGCAATATTCTACCGAATGGGCTGAAAAATATGAAACTTCCTTACTCCGAGAGGATCGACATGAGCTTCCGCATTCAGCCTGCCGCCCCCGCCCGTCCCAACCGCTGCCAATTGTTCGGACCTGGTTCCAACACCAAGCTCTTCGCCAAAATGGCCGCCTCCGCTGCCGACGTCATCAACCTCGACCTTGAGGATTCCGTCGCCCCGACCGACAAGGACATGGCCCGCGCCAACGTCATCGAAGCGCTCAACACCGTCGATTGGGGCAACAAATACATGTCCGTGCGCATCAACGGCCTCGACACCCCCTATTGGTATCGCGACGTGGTGGACCTCCTCGAACAGGCGGGCGACCGCCTCGACCAGATCATGATCCCCAAAGTAGGCTGCGCAGAAGACGTCTATGCCGTCGACGCCCTCGTGACCGCCATCGAGGCCGCCAAGGGCCGCGCCAAGCCGATCTCCTTCGAGGTCATCATCGAATCGGCCGCCGGCATCGCCCATGTCGAGGCCATCGCCGCCTCCTCGCCCCGCCTTCAGGCCATGTCGCTCGGCGCTGCCGACTTTGCCGCCTCGATGGGTATGCAGACAACCGGCATCGGCGGCACCCAAGAAGCCTA
>JAPHRE010000040.1 GCA_026195905.1 Pseudopelagicola sp.
CAAGGGATTTGCGAATAATTCTCAATAAGCTCATCATTCGGTTAAGAAACAGGCGCTGATTTAAGTACCAAGGACAATGCTGCGCTTTCAAGCTCATCAAGGGTCATGGGACCGTCAGGATCATACCAGTAGGCCGTCCAGACAACGGCACCATGCAATAATTGTTGTAAAACTGTCGGGTCAAGATTCACCAACCCATCTTGCCGCGCCAGCAAGAACACCGCATGCCAGCGATCAAAATAGCGCCGCCGCCGCTCTAGAAGGGCGGCTTGCCCTTCTGTCGACAACGCGGCCCACTCATGAACCAAAACAGCCGTGGCATTGGCGCGCGGTCCATGTGTAAAGACCAATTGCGTGTGGATCAGGGCGCGAATCTTAGCTTCGGCAGTTGTGGCCTCATCAAGGCGCTCGGCAAGCGCGGCATCGATGTCAACGATGACTTCTTCCATCACGGCAAAGAGGATATCGTCCTTGCTCTTGAAATGATGAAACAGGCTCCCCGATTGAATTCCAACGGCATCCGCCAATTCGCGCACCGTGCAGCGCGCAAAGCCACGTTGTCGAAACAACCGTGCCGCAGCATCAAGGATTCGCCGCTTTGCCGCCCCTGTATTGGGTCGCTTGTTTTGTTCCGAAGCCTGCGGTCCATGCGCTGTCATCCGGCACCCATTTGATTTTAGACGTGATATTTCAAAGGCCCAACTGCTTGGCAATGATCTCGTTCATGATTTCCCGCGTGCCACCACCAATCGAGAGAATTCGCGCGTCGCGATAGAGCCTTTCAACCGAGCTTTCGCGCATGTAGCCCATGCCGCCGAAGATCTGCACCGCGTCGAACGTCACCTTATCGCACATGTCGGTGGCGACGTTCTTTGCCATAGAAATCTCTTTGAATATGGTCTCACCCGCCTCCATTCGCGCCGCACAGCGGTAGGTAAACTCTCGGCTTGCCTCCAACTGGGTCGCCATATCCGATAGCTTGTGGCGGATGGTTTGATGCGCGGTAAGCGGCGCGCCAAACGCCGTGCGATCCTGAGCGTAACTTCGGGCGCAGTCGAAAGCCAACTCTCCGGTCATATTTGCCATCACAGCAAGCGTAAGGCGCTCGGACTGAAAGTTTGACATAATCAGACGGAAACCATCGTTTTCGGCCCCGATCAGGTTTTCAGCAGGCACGATGCATTCATCAAAGAAAAGCTCTGCGGTATCAGATGCCCACCACCCCATTTTGCGCAATGGCTCCCCGGATGAGAATCCCGGTGCATCGCGGGGCACAAGTATCAGGCTTACACCACGATGGCCTTCGCCGCCCGTGCGGGCTGCAACGGTGACGTAATCCGCCCGCGTGCCGCTTGTGATAAAGGTTTTTGCGCCATTTAGGACATAGACATCACGCCCATCTATGGTTTTTCGAACTGCCCGCGTGCGCAAATTCGCAACGTCCGACCCGCCACCCGGTTCTGTGATCGCGAGCGCAGAGATTTTTCGCCCCGCCAGCACCTCCGGCACCACCCGCCGCCGAAGCGCGTCCGACCCGAAGCGCACCACCGGCGGCAAACCTATGTCGAGCGATCCGAGGCTCGCGGCGAGACCGCCAGAGCCAGCTCGCATGAGCTCTTCTACCCAAACAAGTTTCTGAAACACGCCTCCCTCTGATCCACCGAGGCTCTCGGGATACCCTATTCCTAATAAACCGGCCTCGCCCGCCTTTCGGTAGAGGTCGCGCGGGAACTGGCCCGCCGCCTCCCAGTCTTCTACGTAGGGTTTGATTTCGCGCGCCACAAAACGGCGCGCAGACTCGCGCACGATGGCGTGGGTTTCATCAAAGTAACTCAGCGGCATTTCCTGTCATCCCGATCTTGATCACGCCCTCAGCCTCCATGACCCAACGTCACTCGAAGCCAAGCCAACCAAGCGCTTGCTTGGTATACTGTTTGATCTCTAGTCTCAAAGCAACACTTTCCCAAACCCTCGCCGCATCTTTGGAGACGTTGGGATTGATTTGAGAGGACAAGGCCATGTCAGACAAAGTCGTCATCACGTGCGCTGTCACCGGCGTGCTTACCAATCCGCAACAACACCCCGTGCCGGTGTCCCCGCAAGAGATGGCCCAAGCATCGCGCGAAGCATATGATGCGGGCGCGTCCGTGATTCATATGCACTTTCGCCAGCAAGCGGCCGGAAAAGGGCACCTCATGAGCTGGGATCCGGCGCTTGCAACGGAAATCGCCGACGCTGTGCGCGCTGCGTGTCCGGGGGTTATCCTCAACTTCACCACCGGAACGATGGAGCGCGATCAAAGTGGCCCAATCGCGTGTATGCGCGCGGCCAAACCTGAAATAGCGGCCTGTAATGCCGGAAGCCTGAATTACCTCAAGACAAAATCGGATGGCACTTGGGCGTGGCCCCCGATGCTATTTCAGAACCCGGTTGAAAAGATATCAGAGCTGCTCGACGTCATGTCAGAGACCGGCACGCGGCCAGAATTTGAGTGTTTCGATGTCGGCATCGTTCGATCTGTCGAGATGTTTCGACAGGTCGGCATGGTCGATCAGGCCGATATCAACCTCGTGATGGGCGTGGCATCGGGAATGCCGTGTGATGCGGATCTCCTGCCTTTGATACGCAAATACATGGCAAAGGATGTTCGGTGGCAGGCGACGCTGATCGGGCGAGATGAAATTTGGCCGGTGCATCGGCGCGTTGCAGAATTGGGCGGTCATTTACGCACCGGAGTCGAAGATACCTTCTACCTACCGGACGGGCAGCGCACATCGGGCAACGGTCCATTGATAGAAGCCCTTGCCAAGACCGCTCAGGAAACCGGGCGCAGCATTGCCTCGCCGGAAGAGACCCGCGCGCTGTTCCTGTGATCTGCACCCAAAAAAGGGGATAAAATGCCGAAACTCACAAGCCAACTCGACCCGCAATCACCAACATTCGGGGCAAATGCAGCCGCCATGCAGGCTCAGGTCGATCTCTTCCGCAGCATCGAAGCTCAGGTTGAAGACGCGGCGGAATCCATGCGGGACCGCTATGAAAAGCGCGGCTACCTTATGCCTCGCGACCGCTTGAACCTTTTGCTTGACCCCGGCGCGCCCTTTCTCGAGCTAGGCGCGCTTGCGGGCTACAAGATGTATGATGACAAAGATGGCACAGGGGCAGGCGCGGGCTGTATCGCGGGAATAGGCTATGTGTCGCGCACGCGGGCGCTTGTTATCGTGGACAACTTCGCCGTCAAAGGCGGCACGATTTCTCCGGTAGGATTGCGCAAAAAACTCCGGCTTCAGGAAATCGCGCTTGAGAACAAACTTCCTGTCATAACCCTTGCCCAGTCGGGCGGTGCAAACCTCGCTTATGCGGCGGATATATTCGTCGAAGGCGGACGGGCTTTCGCCAATCAAGCTCGTATGTCCGCCGCTGGCCTGCCGCAAATCACGGTGGTGCATGGCTCTGCAACGGCAGGCGGAGCCTATCAACCGGGATTGTCGGACTACATTATCATGGTCAAACAACAAGCAACCACCTATCTCGCTGGTCCACCACTACTCAAGGCGGCGACAGGAGAAATCGCAACCGATGAAGACCTCGGTGGCGCGGAGATGCACACGCAAATCTCTGGTGTCGGCGATTACCTCGCACAGGACGATGCGGACGGAATCCGTATTGCACGCGAGATCATGGCAAGCCTTAGCTGGGACGCCCCGGCGGGCGCAGCGGATAAGGTCAGCCCCCCCGCCTACCCCCCAGAGGACTTACTGGGTATCGTGCCAGTTGATGCGAAACAGCCCTATGATTGCCGCGAAATCATCGCACGGATCGCCGATGGATCAGAGTTCCTTGATTTCAAGCCAGATTACGACACCCAAACAATCTGCGGTCATATCCGCATTGAAGGGCACGTGTGCGGTGTGATTGCGAATAACGGCCCTATAACGGCCCCCGGCGCGGCAAAAGGCGGGCAGTTTATTCAGCTTTGCGAACAAGCGGGCATTCCCATCTTGTTCTTGCACAATATCACCGGGTTTCTCGTTGGCACCGACCCCGAGCGCAATGGCATTATCAAACACGGCGCCAAGATGATCCAAGCCGTCGCCAATGCACGCGTGCCAAAAATTTCAATCAATGTGGGCGGGTCATATGGTGCGGGAAACTATGCGATGTGCGGCCGCGGCTTTGATCCTCGCTTCTTGTTCTCCTGGCCCAATAGCCGCACGGCCGTGATGGGCGGGGCACAGGCAGGCATGGTGTTGCGCATCGTCACCGAAGCCAAAATGGCTAAGGCGGGCGCCATAGATGATGCGAAACTCGCCGCGATGGAGGCCCAGACCCGAGAGATGATGGATCGCCAGACCACCGCGCTCGCCTCGACCGCGCGGCTAGAAGATGATGGCCTGATTGACCCGCGCGATACGCGACGGGTTCTGGCCTATGTGCTCGACATTTGCCGCGAGGCCGATACGCGCGCCCTGCGGGAAAACAGCTTTGGCATTGCTCGGTTCTGAGGGAGGACATCATGCTAGAAACACAAGAACACAAAGACCTGCGAATGACGGTGCGCCGGTTTGTGCAAACCGAGATCAACCCCCATTGCGCGGCTTGGGAAAAGGCCGGGGCCATGCCCTTGCGCGAGATATTTGCCAAACTCGGGGCGCTTGGCCTGCTTGGCATTTCTCGCCCGGACGCCTATGGCGGGCTCGCCTTGGACTATAGTTTCGAGACGATATTCGCCGAAGAACTTGGGGGTGGGCACGCCGGAGCCATCGGTATGGCCGTTGGCGCACATACGAACATGGCCGTCCCTGCCTTGGCCCGCCACGGTAGCGATGCCCTGCGCGCCGAGTTTCTGACTCCTGCAATCGCAGGCGAAAAAATCGCGTCTATCGCCGTTTCCGAACCACATGCTGGATCCGACGTAGCCGCAATTCGCACGCACGCCGAGAGTGATGGAGACGACTACGTTATCAATGGTCAAAAGATGTGGATCACCAACGCGACGCAGGCCGACTTTTTCTGTCTTCTCGCCAATACGGGCGATGCCGACAAGCACCGCAATAAATCGCTCATTATCGTTCCCTCGGACACGCCTGGTGTGAGCGTAGGCGCGCCGCTTGAAAAGCTCGGCATGCGCGGCTCGGATACTGCGCCCGTTTTCTTTGACACCGTACGCGTGCCCAAGCGTTTTTGCATTGGCGAGGAGGGCATGGGCTTTGCCTATCAAATGCAGCAATTTCAGGAAGAGCGCCTCTTTGGGGCGGCCATGACGATCAAAGGGTTGGAGCTATGTGTAAGCGCGACGATTGACTATACGCGCGACCGTCACGCCTTTGGCAAACCGATCCTCGACAATCAGCTTGTGCATTTTCAATTGGCGGAAATGCAAACAGAGGTCGAGGCCCTGCGCGCCCTCACCTATAGCGCGACCGAGGCGTATGTCGCTGGCGAGGATGTGACGCTGTTGGCCTCTATGGCCAAACTCAAGGCTGGTCGGTTGGCCCGCACGGTCCCCGATCAATGTCTGCAGTTTTGGGGCGGCATGGGCTTCATGGAAGACAGCCTCGTCAACCGTCTCTACCGAGACCTTCGCATCGTTCCAATCGGCGGCGGCGCGGATGAGGTCATGCAGGGTATCATCTGCAAGATGATGGGGATTGCACCCGGCCGTGGGGAGATCAAAGGGGGAAGACATGGCTAAATTTGAAAAGATCCTGATCGCCAATCGTGGCGAAATCGCGGTTCGAATTATCCGCACCGCGCACGACATGGGCTTTCGCACCGTTGCGGTCTATTCCGACCCCGACAGCACGGCCCCGCATGTCAGTGCCGCGGATGAGGCCGTGCGCATTGGCCCCGGACCTGTCGCCCAAAGCTATCTTTGCGTAGAAGCCATCCTTGAGGCCGCACGTCGGACTGGTGCCGAAGCAGTGCATCCAGGCTATGGATTTCTATCCGAAAACGCTGATTTCGCGCGCGCATGCGCCGACGCCGGTCTAACATTCATCGGCCCCTCGCCCGACGCAATTGCCCTTATGGCCTCCAAGCGTCTCTCCAAGCAGGCGATGATTGATGCCGGTGTCCCGTGCATCCCCGGCTACCAAGGCGCAGATCAAACGGATGCGACCCTTCTTGAAGAAGCAGAGCGCATTGGCTTCCCCCTGATGATCAAGGCGTCGGCCGGTGGTGGCGGACGTGGGATGCGCATTGTGTCAACGCCGCAATCCGTCTTAGAAAACCTAAATACGGCGCGTTCCGAGGCTCTATCAGCCTTTGGCTCGGAGGAACTCATTCTCGAACGCGCCATACGTGGCGGGCGTCATATTGAGGTGCAGATATTTGCCGACACTCTAGGCAATATTGTGCACCTTGGCGAACGGGATTGCTCAATCCAACGCCGCCATCAGAAAGTTGTTGAAGAATCCCCCTCGCCCTTCGTCTCGCCAGACTTGCGCGAACGACTAGGCGAAGCCGCGACTCAAGCCGCGCGCGCCTGTGGCTATTGCGGGGCCGGAACCGTGGAGTTCCTTGTAGACGCGCAAGGCGCCTTCTACTTTCTTGAAATGAACACCCGCCTTCAGGTTGAACACCCGGTAACCGAAGAGGTCACGGGACAAGATTTGGTGGCTTGGCAATTGCGTGTTGCCTTGGGAGAGCCGCTACCGCTTCGACAAGAGGAGATAGCGATGTCCGGCTGGGCGATGGAGGTTCGACTATATGCCGAAGACCCGCAATCCGGCTTTATGCCACAAACCGGCCGAATCGCTCATTGGCACCCGGCTGAGGGCAATGGACTGCGTATTGATGCCGGGATCATCGAGGGCCAAACTGTTTCGCCTTACTACGACCCGATGCTGGCCAAGCTTATTGCTCATGGGGCAACCCGCGAAGACGCCCGCCGCAAACTCGCGCGTGCCATTGAGGATACGGCACTTCTGGGCCTGAAGAGCAACAAGGCGCTCTTGTCTCGCATACTACGCCACCCCGTGTTCCAAGAAGGCGCGGCCACAACCGATTTCCTCGGAACACATTTCGCTCAAGACCTCAGCACGATCGCCAGCCCCCCTACGATCGAGAGCCGTACACTCGCGGTTGCGCTATTGCATATGCGTTCTGGCATAAGGGCCTCTGGATCGTGCGAGACCATAGACTGGCGCAATTCTCCCCCCTCTCCGTGGCGCTATGAGCTGGCTTGCAACGATCAATCCAGCACGTTGACGCTTATCCCCGAACGGGCCAACGGGCGCATGCGCTACAAGGTGCGTGATGGCGACGACACCGAGACCATCGAGATACTCGATACCACCGCCAATAGCTGTGCCTATGTCATCGGCGGCATCCGAAAAATGATCCGTTTTGCCTATGACCATGCCCAAGTGCATCTTGGCGATGCGCTGGGTCATGTGACATTTCGAGACATCACCCAGCAGCCTAAAAACAACGAGGACACATCCGGGACTGGACAGATTCTCGCTCCGATGGACGGTGCGATTGTCGCGATCTTCGGTGCCGAGGGCGATCAGGTATCGCGCGGCGAGACCATTGCCGTTCTGGAGGCGATGAAAATGGAGCGCCCTCTCGTCGCCGATACCGACGGCACCCTGACCACCCTAGCCGTCATAAAGGGCGATCAAGTGCGCATTCGTCAACACCTCGCCACAATATCCCCCAACACGGACATGGACACCCAAGCATGAGCATTACCCTGTGGCACTGTATCGACACGCGCTCGTTTCGTCCCCTTCTGGGCGCTAGAAGAAATCGGGATCGACTATCAACTAGAGGTCTTGCCGTTTCCACCGCGCGCGCGCCATAAACCCTTCTTTGACATCAACCCTCTTGGCACCGTGCCTTTTCTGCGTGACGGCGAGACCGCCATGACCGAGAGTTCTGCGATCTGCCAATATCTTGCAGATCGTTACGCCCCAGAGTTTGGCGTCGCGATTGAGCACCCTGAGTATGGTGCCTATCTCAACTGGCTCCACCAAAGCGAAGCAACCCTTACCTTCCCACAGGCCCTCATGATGCGATATGGTGTATTTGAACCGGATGGCCGCAAACAGCCTCAGGTCGCGGCAGACTACAGGGCGTGGTATCTTGCTCGCCTGAGGTGGCTCGACCGACACCTCGCAGATCACGAATGGCTCGCTGCGGATCGCTTCACTGTCGCAGATATCGCCGTGGGCTATGCGCTCCACCTCGGAGACTTTACAGGCGCGGCGACGGATTACGCCCCGCCGACCCGCGCGTATTTGGATCGCCTCAAAGCCCGCGAGGGATTTATGCGCGCGCAGGCGCGGCAGGCTGAAGCGGATGGCAACGGCGCAGGCTCGGCCTTTCCACAACCAAGCTAGACGCAAACACCGCGACGGATCTATTCCCCCGCCTTATCCTTTGTCCGTGGCTGTCATGCGGCGGAGAAATCGACCCGACTGATGGCTTGTGCGCCTCGCAAGAGCATGATTGATACCCTAAGCCATCTTTGGCGCTCACATTCCCATAGGGTCCATACGCGATGCGACATGCCTTCAAAGCAACCAGATGGCGCGGGTGCGTCGGAAAAGAACGCGCGGCGCTCATAGCCACGGCGCTCATAGCTGTGCTGATTGCCTACCTGACACTTACAGATGCGCCGAATGGGCCGGGTGGCCTGCCCCATCTGGACAAGCTCTATCATCTGATCGCGTTTTTCTGCCTTGTTTTGCCCTGTGCGCTTTTTCACCAACGCAGCCTGATCTGGCTCATTCCGTCCGCTATCTCCTTGGCTGGTTTGATCGAAATTATACAGCCCTATGTCGGTCGTGAGGGCGATTGGCTCGATTTTTTTGCTGATATTGTCGGCGTTGGCCTCGGGTTCTTGCTCGGCCATACATTGCGCCGCTCTAAGTCCTAACAGCGTCAGGCCGCATACCCTAATCCGACATCACCCTTTTAGAGTGCCGCCTTGCTCTGCAAAGGGTATATCCCTGCGCCCTGCGCCTGAGACGCCTTTGCCCGCGTCAACACAATCATCATGGATATCCGCAAACCCATCTCCAATCGCGCGGCCAAACCGTCTGAAGTGGCGCACAATTGCATACTTTAGCGCGTAGCAGCCAAGGACAAACACCATAAGCCAGGTAAACGCCAACCCGTTATCGTGAATAGTCACAATTCCGATGCCAGCGGGAAGCGCAACCAATGGGAAAAGAATAATCGTCGTCAAAGGATTTGCTACGGCCTTGCTACCGTGGTGGTGCAAATTGGGTTCAATCGCCCGCATGATGACATGGTGAAAATGTAGCTTGTCCGGCGCACCAATCGGGGCTTTTTTTAAGACCCTGCGCCCGACTGCAGCCAGCGTGTCCATGAAAGGCCAGAAGACCGTCAAAAGCACCGACCAGCACGAGACATCTGGGTTCCGTGCGATCAGGAACACCCCCGCCCATGCAATCAGAAAGCCCACCAAATAGGCTCCGGCGTCCCCAAGAAAGAGCTTACCATACGGATAGTTCACGAAAAGCACCCCGAACACGGCGGCACCGACGCTTCCCGCCATTGCAGCAACAGGGTAGTCCCCAACGCTTATCGCCATCAAGGTAAGTGAGCCTGCCGCCACAAGCGATATGCAAATCGCAAGCCCGTTCACACCGTCCACGAGATTGAACGCATGACACATCGCGGCCGTGACAAAAATCGTAAAAAGCGCGCTCACAATATAAAATCCAAGCAGGTAATCCACACCCGGTGCAACGCCGGCATGGATCGTTTGCTTGGTCAAAAGCACCATTATCAAGCCACTGAGCATGGCGGCAAAAAGACGATTTTTCGGGCTCGCATGAAACCCTGTATCCTCCATGAAACCGCCCAAGAACACGGGAACCGCAGCGAGAAGACCATACCAAAGAAGTCCGCCGTGCATATCTTGGGAGAAGTAAGCGCCAACAAAGAGTCCGGCAAGAACGGCCGCCCCACCAATGCGTGGTGTAGGAGCGTCATGCGCGCTTTGTATCGCCAAACCGCCATGCCCTTTGGCGGTCCGGTGGATATGCTTGGCCCGCGTCATAACGATCACGATGGACACTACGAGACTCGTCATGAAGACAGGAAGAAAGGAAATATACTGAGTTTCTAGAAACTGTGTCATCGTGACATTACACTTTGCGAAATCAATAAAACCGGATGCGCACACGCGTTGCACTCAACCCAAAGCAGTAACAAAGATCCATGTCAAACTTGTGTCGTGCATTTATAGGCGTGATACTGCCGTCGGTCCGCCCGCACTCAGGAGTGCTCTAGGCTGCAGCGCGGAAACAATCTTAGGTAGATTTCCCTAATTTATCGCAAAATCACAAACAGTTGGGCGCGATCACACCCTCATAGACTCCGCAAGAATCGCCCCGCCGAACAGGCGTGTGGGCTCAAGCACATCCTCTTTGGGCTATGCGCTCTGCGATCAGCCCCGCAAAGCGGGTCAATCCTCCCGATTCGTATAACTATATCTGTAGTTGTAGTAATAATACTGGCTGTTCTTGGACTTCTTCGGATCGAAGGCGTTGAGGATCGCGCCGTTGATCTGAAGGCCCGCCACCTCAAATGACTGCTTCAGCGCGTCGACCTCGCCCTCGGTCGTTTTTTCAAACCGGACGACGGCAAGGATCGACCCCGCCAACCGACCAAGAATAACCGGATCTGTTACCGCCAACGCGGGCGGGCAATCAAGGATAATGAGATCAAACTCCTCATCCAACGCCTGCAACATCGCCTCTGTAGCTGGCCGCATAAGAAGTTCAGAGGGGTTTGGCGGATAGAGGCCTGCCGGAATAAAGCTCAGCCCCTCGACATCCGTGCTGTGAACAACGCTCGCAAGATCGTGCTTGTCCGAAAGGTAATCGGCCAAGCCCAAGCTATCTTTCTTAAGGTCAAAATATTTGCGCAACTGCCCACGCCGCATATCAGCATCAACAAGGCATACCTTCTTACCCGATTGCGCGGCCACAACGGCCAAATTGACAGCGGTGAACGACTTACCGGCGCTTGGGGCGGAGCTCGTGATGGCCACGGATTTTGACCTGGCGTCCAGCATCCCGAAATAGAGGCTCGTGCGCAGGCTACGGAATGCCTCCACAGCAAGGTCGACCGGGCTCGCAACGGCAAGGATAGGCCAAGATTTCATGCGGCTATCATTCCCTTCCGCCGCCACCGTTTTGTTGATTGTCGCGAAAACCGGAATCCCAAGTGCCTCAATCTGTTCCGTGCTCTGGATGCCCTTTCTAAAGGCACCGCGCAAAAGAACAAAAGCTGTGCCAAGCATCAGGCCAAACATCAGAGAAATCGCGAGAATCATGCTCTTGCGTGGGGCGATTGGAGAGGGTTTAGCCTGCGCTGTATCAAGGATACGCACATTGCCGATTGTGCTCGCCTTCAAGACGCGCAGCTCTTGAGCGCGGTTCAACAATTGCAGATATGTTTCTTCCGCCAGCTCGAGACGTCGTGTCTTATCAAACACTTCGCGTTGCGTCTGGGGAAGTTCCTCAACTTCGTCCCGCAACACGGCGATCCTGTCTTCAATATGCGCTTTGTTATCAAGAAGCTGCTTATAAACCGGGTGTCTCGGGGTGTATTTCTCTTGAAGAGTCTGCTCCTCAAGCTGAATCTGGCTGAGTTCCGTCTCCAACTGACCGATCTGTGTCAGAAGACTCTGAGCTTCAAACCCGAGATCAATGGCCGTCTGCAACTGGCGGTATTCGTTGAGGTCGCGTTCTGCTTCGGCAACCGCGGCCTCAGCTTGTGGAAGCTGTCCCTCGATGAAATCGAGGCTGCTTTCGGCTTCCGCTGCGCTACGGGTCACGTTTTGCCCCAAGTATGCCCTTGTAATCGCGTGTAGAATTTGGCGCGCGCGCTCTGGTGCGCTTGCCTGAAAGGTGACGAGCAAAATACCGGATTGCCGCCCCTTTTCCGACACGCCAGTTCTTGCCCTTAGGCTTGAAATTGCGGCACTTTCTGAAATCTGCCGAAGAATAAAGTGACGACCTGTTTTGGCCGCAACCTCGCCAACCTTGATGGCAAAATCAACGTCTGGCTCACGCAGAACAACGCCCGGCCGACCTGAAAGCACCTGCCCATCTGGAAGACGCACGTCAAACGCAGATCCCTCGCCCTTCACCAACGTAATCTCTTTGTTCAACCACCGGGGCGGAACCTGCAGCAGGTCGACGCGGATCGCCTCGCCTCCACGCGCATAGGCACGCATAAACCCGACATCCGGCAACGGCAGGCTGACACGTGTCATGCCATACCCAACGACGGGGAAGTATTTCGGCTGCGCGATCCAGTCGAGATTCAAGTCCGCAACCGCTTTCCCCAAGACCATCCGTGACCGCATAATTTCGATCTCGGTCACACTTTGAGGTGCGTTCTCAACAAGGTCTGAGAGGCCGTCGGGCAAGGAAAGCTGGCCGCTTTTCTCTTCAAGCTGCAAGAGCGCATCCGCCTGATAAGTCGGCGGCGTAATCAGCAGGTAGAAAACACCAAAGGCTACAGTCACAACGCTAAACAACACAATCCAGAGTTTGCCTGCCCAAAGGCTCAAGGCAAGCGCTGCCAGATCGATCTCGTCATCTTGCCCCACCGAGCCGGATGATGCGGGTTCTTTAGCCATTCTGCGCCCCTCCTTGCGGAGCCAATTTCTGCGCCCAGCCATCTGCTGCCGCTGCGATTTGTTCAAAAACAAGCTCATGGAAGTCCTCGGATCGACGGAATGGATCCGGAATTCCTTTGCGGTCTGTCCAGTGATCGAAAAGCATGACCTTTCCCGACAAATGCGGGCTGGACTCAGCAATCTTCTGTCGGTGATCCGGCTCCATGACCAGTATCAGGTCCGCGTTTTGGCCCAATTCCGGCGTGAATTGGCGGGCCGCATGGCCATCAACGGACACGCCATGACGCATCGCGATCTTCGCGGCGGTTTCATCCGCAGCATGCCCTACCAAAGCACCAAGCCCGGCAGACTCGACGCGAACCCCATCAAGCTTTTCTTTCAAAACACGCTCTCCAACAGGAGATCGGCAGACATTGCCGATACACACAACCAATACACGATTCATCTTGGCTCCTCTCGGGTCACGTATCTCCGAGATCGTCCACGTTTCCGACAGCCAACACGGTGGGCAAAAGGCCGGTAATCGTGTCGTTCCAACGGGTGAGCGGCGACCGAGTCACATATACCACATCTTCTGGGATAAGGCTGAACTCTGTGCCGAGCAACCACCCCTCGGGCGAACTTGTTTCAAGTTGGTAGACCGTAGTCCGCCCTCCCACATTGCGGAAAACAAACACGCCGCGCGCATCTGCCCGCACTTCTTTCAGCCCGCCTTGGTTGGCAAGTGCTTGCGTCAGGTTAACCTGCTCTTTCGCGAGATCAACGACACTGGGCTTGCCGACTTCGCCAAGAATATAGGCCTGCTCATTGCGCAACTCCGGCACATGCACGACATCCCCTTTATGCAGGATCGGATTGTTCTGCATGTAGTTAGCGCGCAAAAATCCATTAAGGTCGACGACATACGTGCGTCCGTTCCGCTTGACCGTGATCCGGCTCAAATCAGCATCTTCGGTGGCCCCGCCTGCCGCATTAATCGCTTGAAACAGGGTCAACGGCACGGTGTTCAAGGTCTGCTTGTTAGGTTGGTTAACCTCGCCGCCGACAAGGACATTCTGTGAATTGAATTCTGCCACACGGGCCACGACCTGCGGTTCGGGGATGATCAGGCGGAGCTTTTGCGAAAGATCGCTGCGCACCTGTTCAATGGACCGTCCCTTCGCCTCGATTTCGCCGATGTGGGGGTAGAAAAACCGACCATCCGCCTGAACGCGGAAGCCGTTTTCGCTTGCCGTCCTGTCCGGTCCCGCCGGCATGGTCAACTCGGGGTGATCATAGACATCTATGCTGAGAATATCGCCCGGCCCGATCGTGTAGGCCCAAGATGTTTGATACGGTAGACGCGTGCGCGATACGGGTTTGATCGGCTGCGTATAGTTCTTGATATTCCGCGAGCTGAGCCGAACCACATCAAGCTCACTCTCAAGATTGTCCTGCCCCTGCTCATCGACGGGGAAAACGGTAAATCCGTCGGTGCAGGCCGCCAAGAAGAAAGCACAAACAAATAAATTAAATACAATCTTCAAAGCAGCGCTCCAAAACCGGATTGATAGTGTGCCGCTTAACTACCTGACTACCACTCAAAGTCAATTGATTAGTCGGCAAAAGCCTGCCTATCGCAGCCAAAGGTGCCACGCCCCGAACACCCTCTCAAGCATCTTATTTATATGGCTTTTGACACAACCTACTACGGCACACGCGCACAGGCTGGCGCGCCAATCCTGCTGCGACAAAATCGTTGAGCGTGCCACAAGCGACTCAACCTTAACGAAAGTCTTAAGCATCAAGCTCGCCGCGATTCCCCAACCATAAAGTCTACGCGGGATCGTGGGGCCAAGCTCACCATGTCCATGCCCCAAAACACACCGACGACACATCACCAAAACCCAAAGACAAAAAACTCGCGGCAAAGCTCTATCCTGTCGCAATGTTTCCGATGACTTTCCCGTCGAGGCTGCTAACCTGATGGTATCGCCCCGCAAGGACGCACCCGGACCATGTCTGGCAGTCCGGCCATTCGCGATGGGACAACAGACATCCAAACACGGAGAGAAGAATGACAATACTGAAACGGGTTCCCAAAGGAGCCGCGATTGCCGCTGCACTCTTCCTATCGACGACCGCAGCCTCGGCGTTCACCGCCTGTCAGGTAACGGACACCGGTGGCATTGATGATTCCAGCTTCAACCAGACCGCTTGGAAAGGCGCGCTTGACGCCAAGGACGCTCTTGGGATCGAGGCGCGCTATCTCGAATCTCAAGCTGAAAGCGACTATGATGCCAATCTGAACTCACTTCAGGGCGGAGATTGCGACGTTATCGTAACAGTGGGTTTCCTGATGGGGGATGCGACCCAAAAGGCCGCCGAAGCCAACCCCGATCAGAAATTCTCGATCGTTGACTTTGCTTATGATCCGACAATTCCAAACGTGCTTGGGCAGGTTTACGCAACCGACGAGGCCGCCTTCCTTGCGGGATACCTTGCGGCTGGTGTGTCGAAGACAGGCATTCTTGGAACATTCGGGGGAATTAACATTCCCCCGGTGACGATTTTCATGGACGGTTTTGTTGCCGGTGCAAACTATTACAACGCGCAAAACAATGCGAACGTCATGGTGCTTGGTTGGGATCCGGTTGCCCGCGAAGGTCTATTCACCAACAATTTCGAATCCCTTGATGACGGACGCAGCTTTGCCCAGAACCTCTATGATGAAGGGGCCGATATTATCTTGCCCGTCGCCGGTCCGGTTGGCCTTGGTTCTGCGGCTTTGGCAGACGAACTTGGCACGGACGCGCTCAAGATCATCGGTGTGGACGCCGATCAATATCTGACAGACCCGGACAAAAAGCATGTCTACCTGACGTCTATCCTCAAACGCATGGATTCGACTGTTAAAGCCGTGATTGAAACCGCGCAATCGGGAACTTTCGAAGGTGGTTTGCTGGTTGGCACGCTCGCCAATGACGGCGTCGGAATTGCGCCGCTCCACGATTTCGAAGAGACTGTGCCCGAAGATCTCAAAGCCGAGCTTGCAGCGATCCGCGCCGGAATCATTGATGGCTCCATCAAGGTCGCCAACTAATCTAGGATAACATCGTCCCGCCCCCCATTTCTTGAGGGCGGGATTTTCTTCCTTGGGAGGGCATTGCGACATGGATGTCAAACTGCGCGGGATAACCAAACGTTTTGGCCCGGTTGTGGCCAATGACGGCATTGATCTGCATATCCGCGCTGGAGAAGTGCTTGGCCTTCTTGGCGAAAACGGTGCCGGTAAATCTACGATGATGAATATTCTTTCCGGGCTTTATGCCCCGGATGAGGGGGATATTCTCATTGATGGTCAAAAAGTTACCTTTGAAAACCCCGGTGATGGAATCGCATGTGGCATTGGCATGGTGCATCAACATTTCATGCTCGTTCCCGTCTTCACGGTCGCCGAGAATGTCATTCTCGGCGTTGAGCCAACCGGGCATTTTGATCATCTCGACCTCAAGACCGCACGCAAACAAGTGCGCGACATCAATGATCGCTACGGGCTCAAAGTCGATCCCGATGCCTTGATCGAAACGCTTCCCGTCGGCATCCAACAACGCGTCGAGATATTGAAGGTCTTGTTCCGCTCTGCCGATGTCATCATCCTTGATGAACCGACCGCCGTTCTCACGCCGCAGGAGGTTGAGGATTTTTTCGATATCGTCCGCGCCCTACGCAACGCCGGAAAAGCGATTGTCTTTATCACCCACAAGCTACACGAAATACTTGAGATTTCCGACCGGATCAGCGTCTTGCGTCATGGGCGCATCACCGGCGAAGGCGATCCCGCAAAACTGACAACGGATACCCTCGCCGAGATGATGGTCGGGCGCCCGGTTAGCTTCACCGTCGACAAAACCCCGGCAAACCCTGGCCGGCCCATGCTTTCGGTAGCCGATCTTTGCCTTGTTGATGACCACGATGAGATGGCGCTTGACCATGTGAGTTTTGACGTTCGAGCGGGAGAGGTTGTTGGCATCGCCGGCGTTCAGGGCAATGGGCAGACTGAACTTGTCGAGGCCTTGACCGGATTGTCCCGCCCCACCTCGGGAAGCATCCTGTTCGATGGGAAAAATGTGACACGCGCCTCGGTGCGCCAACGTCATCGCATGGGCATGGCGCATATCCCCGAAGACCGGCTGCGCTCTGGTATGATTGCAAGCTTCAGTGTCGCCGAGAACATGGTGCTCAACGCCTATTACGATCCGACTTACGGGCGTGGCCCAGAAATCAACTGGTCCAAGGTCCAGTCCACAGCAGCCCGCTATTGTGTTGATTTCGATGTCCGCACCCCAAGCGTCTTCCTGCCCGCAGGCAATCTCTCGGGCGGCAATCAACAGAAAATGGTCGTGGCGCGCGAACTTGAGCGTGAAACCAAACTCGTCATCGCCTCCCAACCGACGCGCGGGCTTGATGTCGGTTCCATTGAGTATATCCACAAACGTCTCATAGAGGCTCGGGATGAGGGGGATGGCGTGTTGATCGTATCCGCCGAACTCGACGAAGTTATTGGCCTCTCGGATCGCATCCTCGTCATGTTTGAGGGCCGGATCGCCGCCGAGTTCGATACAAACAAAGGGGCCATAGACCGCAATGCGATCGGCCTTGCGATGGCGGGGGCAAAAGCATGAGCAAATCCTTGAACGAAACGCTCGACAGGTCGGCCAAGGCGCTTCTTGAACGCACAACACACGGACGGCAGGATTTCGAAACCCTCGTGATCGTCCCGGTTTTTGCTGTCATTGTCGCGCTGTTCCTTGGCGGCCTTATTATGCTGGCGACCAATGTCGACCTTGCCACCATCGGCAAAAGCTACGTCGCGCTGGCGCGTGGCTCTGTTGGGTCTCTTTCGGCGCTCTCGGAAACCCTGACAGCGGCGATCCCTCTGGTTTTGGCGGGGTTGGGACTTGCGCTTGGGTTCCGCGCCGGGCTTTTCAATATCGGAGCCGAGGGTCAACTCCTACTCGGTGGCATGGCGGCCGTTGTCGCAGCCTTCATGCTTGACGGCCTGCCTTGGGTGATCCACCTGCCAGTCGCTCTCCTTGCCGGGGCGTTGGTTGGGGCGCTCTATGCGTCTATAGCGGGCTGGCTCAAGGCCGCGACGGGCGCGCATGAGGTGATCTCAACGATCATGCTCAACCTGATATCCTTTCGCTTGCTCGACTACCTCTTGCGACAGCCTTTCATTCAAAAGGAAGGCCGCGCCGACCCCATTTCAAAATCCGTTCCCGAGAGCGCGGAACTGCCGCGCTTGCTCGATTGGCTGGACCCCAACCTCCGGCTTCATGCCGGGGTGTTCCTGATGCTGGCAGCGGTTGGGTTCGTGCATTGGCTCTTGTTCCGCTCCAAGATCGGCTTTGCCTTCCGGGCATCAGGCGAAAACCCGCACGCCGCGCGCTATGCCGGGATGAAGTCTGGCCTTATTATCGTCGCTGCGATGGCAACGGCCGGGGCTCTCGCCGGTCTGGCGGGGGCAAGCCAGGTGCTCGGGGTGCTTGACCGTGCCACACCCGGATTTTCCGCCGGGATCGGGTTTGATGCGATCGCCGTCGCCCTCATGGGCCGCTCACATCCACTTGGCGTTCTTCTTGCCGGGCTCCTGTTCGGCGCACTGGAGGCGGGCGGGCGCCAAATGCAGCTCGACGCAGGCGTATCCATCGACCTTATCAGCATCATCCAAGCCCTGATCATAGTCTTTATCGCGGCTCCGCTCCTTGTGAAGACGCTCTTCCCTTGGGGGTTTCGAGCGGACAAAAAAGCGAAGGGAGGCACGCAATGATCTCCTCCGCTCGGCCTGCCTCCAAGCCTGAAGACGCAACATTGGATTCCGCAAAAGCCAAACAGGCCCGGATCACCGGCGCGATCCTGCTTGGCATGGCAGTCCTTGTGCTGTTTGTGTTCGGGATGGACGCAAGTGGCGACGCAACATTCCGCCTCTCCCGACCGACCGACCCCTGGGCGCTCCCGAACCTCGTCGTCCCGGCGGGGCCATTTAGCTATGTCGCAGGAACGTTGCTCGCGTTTCTTGGCGTTCGACAGTTTTTACAAGGCGGTGTGCGGTGGACCGCGCTCTCCCTTGGGTTTGGTCTTGCACTGCTGGTGATGGCCTTCCTCGTCTGGGCAACGGCCGGCAAGGCATTTTCTCTGACGGGAATGCTTCAGGCGACCATGGTGCGCGCAGTTCCGATTGCCCTTGGCGGTCTGGCGGGGGTGCTCTGTGAGCGGGTGGCCGTGGTCAATATCGCCATTGAGGGTATGCTCCTTGCGGGCGCATTTACCGGCGCATTGATCGGTTCCCTTCTCGGTGGCTGGGGCGGATTGGTGGCAGCCGTCATGGTCGGTGGCGCTTTCGGCTTTATCCTCGCCGCCCTCGTCGTGACCTATCGCATGGACCAGATCATCGCCGGCGTGGTGATTAACCTGTTTGTCCTAGGGCTGACAAGCTACGTCAGCTCACAGGTCTTTTCCGAATACCGTTTCCTCAACAACGCCCCGGTCTTTCGCGCCTATAAAATCCCCCTCTTAGGCGACCTCCCCGTTATTGGGCCGATGTTGTTCAAGCAGAACCTCTTTGTTTACGGCGCACTGATCCTCGTGGCGCTTTCAACCTACTACCTGTTTTTTACGCGCAGCGGCCTGCGCGCCCGCGCAGTCGGAGAGCATCCCCACGCCGCCGATACGCTCGGCATCAACGTCTACCGGACGCGCTATATTCATGTGACCCTTGGAGGCATGGTCGCAGGATTTGGCGGCGCGTGGTTCACCCTCGGCTCGGTCGGGCGGTTTGACGAGAACATGACCGGCGGGCGCGGGTTTATCGGACTTGCGGCGATGATCTTTGGACGCTGGCATCCGGTGGGGGCGCTGGCGGCCGCTCTTGTCTTTGGCTTTGCGGATTCGCTGCAACAAAAACTTGCCCTGTTGCGCACGCCGATCCCATCAGAGTTCCTTGCCATGTCGCCCTATATCGCCACGATCATCGTCGTCGCCGGCTTCATCGGCAAGGCACAACCGCCAGCGGCGAATGGCAAGCCCTACATTAAGGAATAAACGTTCGAATGGCGCGCAGCATGACATTGACGACCAAGGCAGACCATATAGATGTCGATGAATAGAAACACGCCCCCCCCGCCAAAGCAGTGCGCCTGGCATGTGGATGGCCTGCGCATGACCGGCCTCTGTTGGGGGCCGCAAGAGGGTCGAAAAGTGCTCGCCCTGCATGGCTGGATGGATCACGCTGCGAGCTTTCAGGAACTCGCCCCGCGCCTGACAGGCTGCCATGTTGTCGCCCTCGATCTCAGCGGTCAGGGGTTAAGCTCTCATAGATCGCCCGATGCGACCTATAATATCTGGGACGACCTGCCCCAGATTGCAGAAATCCTCGATCAACTAGGCTGGCGTGACTGCGTTCTCATCGGGCATTCCCGAGGCGCGAATATCGCCGCCCTCTTCGCCGCTGCACTCCCTGAGAAAGTGCGTGGATTTGTGGCGCTGGATTCCCTCGCCCCGGAACCAAACGAGGCGTCGGTCGCCGCGACCTTACGCGCCTTTGTCCAACAAACGCGCACGCAAAAAAATCGGCAGCCCCGTGTGTTTGAGACACAAGAAAGCTATGTCGACCGCCGCTGTGCGCAGGGCAATAGCCGCCACACATCCCAAGCACTTGCCGAGCGCGCCTTGAAGAAAACCCCGGATGGCTACCAAATGCGCGGCGATCCCCGGCTCTTTGCAAGCTCAGCGATTAAGCTCACGCAACAAGACGTCGAAGATGTCCTGCGCGCCATCCAATGTCCGGTGCTCAATATCTGGGCCACGGACGGCATCAAAAGCAACCGCCCCAAGGTTGAGGAACTCATGCAACTCGGCGAGGCGGTGATCGAAAATTACGAACGGCGAGACTATCCCGGCGACCATCATTTTCATCTCGACCCCGATACCGCCCAGCAGATCGCCGCCGCCGTTTTGGATTTTCTAGACCGGACCCAATGATCGGTCCCCTGCCCGCCCCTATGTATCCGCCTCAAGCAGGTCAACAATAGCCCCCGTCGCCCGCGCACCAAGATGCACTTCACCAATGTGACAGGTGACACTGGCCGCCTTGGATTGCCGCGGCGCGTAGAGCACGGCGCGCGGGTCCGTCGATCGCACCGCAACATCAAGCGCCGTGCACAAGAGCGGCTGTTGATCCGCGGGATACATCAGATGATCCGCGAAACGCTCACAGAAAACCCGTTTGTTGATCACCACAGCGTCGCGGTGCTCTGCATGATTCATCAACACCGGCTCGAGCGACAAAATCGCATGATACGGACCTGTCGTCTTTTTGTCTGCATAGGTCGAAAGGGCAGCAATCATATCGTCCACTTCATTGGACGCCTCACAAGAGTATGAGATGAACCCCGCCCCGGTCAGCCCAAACAGCCCCTTGCACGAACTGAACGCCGCAACCTGCGCGACGTCATGCCCGGCCTCAAGCCCGATGGACGCCGTTGCATCAAGCGCCAGTTTCGCGCCAACCCGTTTACTCAATGCGGCAAGGCCATCAATCGGCACCAATATGGCCTCGCTGGTTTCTGCGTAGACCGCGAGAACCCAATCATATGTGCCGCTCACCGCGTCCAATTGCTGCCAATCGACGACATCGACCTTCCGAATGAACCCATCACGACGCATCCGGCTATTGGCAATCGCCTGAAGGCGTTGGGCGTAATACCCCGAATTGACGACCAGAACATCGCCATAAAGAAAGTTCGCAATCATGACCTCAATGGCGCTGGTGCCGGACCCCTGCATCGCTACGGTTTTCGATTGCCCCGCCAAATCGGAGATCATGCCAAGGACATGCGCATAACTATCAAGAAACGCCTGATCCCCGCGACCAAAGCACGGACGCAACGCGGCAACATTGCCATAGACCAGACTTGCCGGCCCCGCCGTAAAAAGGGGTTTATCGGCATTGAAACTCTCAATCGTTTCAACGGTAAGGGTATCAGTCATGGGGTCGTCCAATAGCGGCCATAAAGGCGGTTTTACTCTCGGCAGGTGTGGCTTTGGGGCGCCCGAGATCGGATCTTGCACCGGGGGCCACCATAATTTCGACAAAGCTCGCATGATCCGCAGCCTTCGCCGCCTCTAACGCCGGCCCAATATCTGCGAGCCTCGTGATGCGTTGGGCCGTTTTATATCCAAGCCCTTTGGCAACCTCTGTGAGCTTGGCATCCGGCCCTGCTGTGACCTGTCCGCCCACAGAATCATGAACTTGGTTGTTAAAGACAATGTGGATCAGGTTCGCTTGTCTGGCAGAGGTCGCAAGGCTACCCGTATGCATCAAGATCGCACCATCCCCATCAAGACAAGCGACCTTGCGAGCAGGATCGCCCAGCGCAATACCGGTTGCAATCATCGCCGCGTGTCCCATACCGCCCACCGAAAGAAATGACGGCCCGCCAAGCCCCTCTCCCTGCTGTAACTCATAAACCTCACGAGAGATTTTCCCCGTCGTCCCGACAAGCGGCATGTCGCCCAAACTTGTAAGGGCGCATTTGATGGCCTCTTCGCGCAGTGGAAAATCCGACATCTCCTGCGGCGGCTTTGTGGGCGTCGAGAAGGTATTCTTACGTATGACCAACGCCGTAGGCTTTGTCTCTGCCATCGCCGTTCTCAAGAGGTCTTCCGCCGCATCGTGGGCCGCCCCCAACGCATCGTCCGGGCCGATAACCCGATAGGGAATATCCAGAATATCAAGCACCTCACATGTGATTTCGCCCTGAAAAACATGCTGCGGCTCATCCTTGATCTGGCCGAGCGCGGTCATCTCACCGCGCCAACCCACAAGCAAAAGCATGGGAATACCATAGACCTTGGGCGACGCCAGCGACGTCAGAGGGTTGACTGCATTGCCCAACCCGGAATTTTGCATAAACACGACAGAGGGGGCGCGCGTACCGAGATACTGACCAATCGCAAGACCAACCGCCGCGCCCTCATCTGCGGCAATCTCCAATAAACAGTTACCCTGTTCTGCCCTCGCCTCCAGCCCAACAATAAGGCTGCTGAGAAGCGAATCCGGCACACCAAAATAACTCTGCACACCAAACCGCGCCAATGCGCCAAGAAAACCTTCCGAGTCGACCATTACGCTGTTCCCGGAATGAGCTTCAGGATTTGTTTGATGGAAATGATGTCATCTTCGATTTCAGCCGTGCGACCATTGATCAAAATCGAACGCGCCACCATATCCATCGCCTTGTAGGACGCGCGCAGCATGTGATTGGCATAAATGATGACCTTGACGCCATGCGCCTGCAATTCGTAATCGTGCACCGTATTGTAGGACGATGGCACTACGACAATGGGAATATCCGGGTGACTGGCCCGGAACTGATCCGTGAACGAAAAAACTTCGTCCGGTTCTTTTTCTTTGGAATGGATCATAACCGCACCCGCACCCGCCCGAACATAGGCGTCGGCCCGCATCAATGCATCATCCACCCCCTGCCCGAGGATAAGGCTCTCCAGGCGCGCGATGATCATCATGCCGTTGTACTTCTGGCCCTCGATACCGGCGCGAATCTTGTCCGAGAACTCTTCAATGCTGGCTTGGGTCTGCGGCACATCAGTGCCAAGCAACGAGTTTTTCTTAAGCCCCGTCTTGTCCTCGATGATTGCGGCCGCAATGCCCATCCGCTCCATCGTGCGCACCCGCAATTCAAAATGCTCGGCTTTGCCGCCCGTATCTGCATCCATAACCAAGGGTTTGGTTGTGACCTCGAAAATCTCATCAATATTTTGTAACCGGCGCGAGATATCCAGGGCTTCGATATCAGGCAGCCCCATTTCCGTGCTATCGGTCAGTGAACTAGACCAAAATCCGTCAAATTGCAGCGTCTTACCATTCCGCTCCACCTGCAGGTTTTCACCGATAAGCGCGGCAAGCGGGCTGTGGGCTTCTAGGATACGTACAAGGCGATGCGATTGCATCAACCGCCGGAACGCCTTTTGGCGGGCATACGGCGATGCGAGCGCCGCTGTCATCTGTGGTGCGATGCTCGCGTTGTCGAATTCATGGCTATAGGGCAATTCGACAAATGTGCCGCCGTAGCTATTCAATTTTTGGACCACGCGGTCGCGTAGACCCTGCAATGGCCCATCCCACTTGTCACCATGCACAAAAACCTTGGGTTGGTATTTGTCCAAGACGTCATCAAACTCCCATGCGTCCTGTGCAACCACCTCATCGACACAATCCAGAGACTCAAGGATTTCGCGGCGCTGCTCAAAGGATAAAAGCGGCAAAGCCTTTTTGTTTTCAAGGGCTTGATCAGTCAAAAGACCGACCGTCACGCGCCCGTGCCGCTTGGCTTCCTTCAGAATCCGAAGATGCCCGTTGTGAAGGATTTCCATCGTCATACTGACGTATACTTCAGTCAAAATTCCCGCCCCATCATTTTTTCAGATTTGACAATATCTTGCCCCCCAACGTAACGCCACCCCGCCACGACAGCCTTGGCACCATCTATACTGCGGCGCGTCTTCGGGTTTGCAAGCATTGGTATTTGCGGGTGCGATATGAACGCAAGCGTAAGAACCGCAAGCGCCGCCATTTGAGAGGCCCGAGGCAATATGAAATGCCTGTTCTCAGGGGCCGTATGAGGTGCCCCTCATTTCTGAGGGTCAGCATCGACAAAATTCAGACCACCGCATAAAAAGTTAACAATAAATTAATAATCATAGGCGCGACAGTATGAACGGCTTTTCACCGCTGAGCAGCATGGATGCTTTCTTGGAAGCGACCGCCAGCCGCTGGGCCAAGATGCCAGAAAAGATTGCCCTCAAAGAGGGGGATCAGGCGCTCAAATTTTTCGAGCTGGAAGCGCGGGCCAATTGCATGGCGCGCAAGCTTGTCGCCAATGGTGTCGGGATCGGCGAGTTCGTCGGCTACCTGGGGCCGACAGGCATTCCCTTCGTTGTGACATGTTGGGCCTGTTTGAAGGCTGGGATGACCTTCATGCCAATCAGCCCAAAGTTTCCTGACAAAAGCGTGGTCGATATTTTGACGACCGCAAACGCGAAGGCCTTCGTTTCAGACCGCATTTTGTCCATCGTCGACGCGAAATTCTGTCAGATGGGTTTACCCGATGAAGAGGAAGATACACAGCCATACCATGCCGCGAACGTCCCCGCGACAGTCCTTGCAGCTGCAAGCACCACATCTGGAAGCACGGGCATTCCCAAGATTTCAGGCGAAACCAGAGAGATCAAAGCGACCGTCGCCTTGCAATATCTTGAGATGACCGACCTCGGTGATCGCTCTATTTTCGGCCATTGTGGAACATTGTCGATCCCGTGGCTGCTGGCTGCGCTCCACGCCGGAGCTTGTGTGACCTGCTATGATGCCGCGGCTGGCTCTGCTCAAGCCTTGTTCGATTGGTTGAAGACCGACAAAGTCACGCATTGGCATAACTACCCTGCGCTATATCGGACACTTTGCGACGTAGACGGGGCGTTGCCCGATTTGGAAACTCTGGTGCTATGTGGCGAGCCGATATTCCGACACGATTTTGAGCTGTTTGAGCGACTAACCCGACCCGGAGCGACCCTTTTTAATATCTATGCCCAGCAGGAGTATTCTCTTGGCGCTGCCTTTGAAATCCGCAACGGAGAACGTCTGGCATTCGACAAGATTCCGGTAGGTCGGGTTATTGGCGAAAACGATCTGCAAATCTTGGATGAAGATGGCAAGCCGGTCGGACCTCGCGGGATTGGCGAGATCACGCATCGGTCCTTGCGAGTGCCGGAGGGCTATGTCGGCAACCCCGAGCGCAGCGCACAAGCCTTTGGAGCGGGTGCCGACGGCGTGCGCAGTTTTGCGACGGGCGATCTTGGCTACTTTGACAAGGAAGGCTTGCTGCATTTCGTCGGGCGCAAAGATGATCGGGTCAAAATCCGCAATTTCAACGTGTATCCGGCGGATATCGAACAGGAAATCAAGCCGCACCCGGAGGTGGACGCGGTGGCGGTCACCGTCAAATACTGCGCGCGGAACCTGCCTCGGCTGGCCTGTTTTTATGAAGGCGCGGTGGCACCCGCAGATTTGAAGGCGTGGCTGAGCGACCGTATCTCGGCATTCATGATGCCGCAGTTCTTCGTGCCGGTTAAAGCCCTCCCCAGAACGATGACAGGGAAATTGCAACGCAACCGGCTGGACCTTCCCCAAAATGTCTCGGACGCCGAGCGCATACCTGCGCGCACCCCCACTGAACAGGCGCTGACAGAGGTTTGGCAGGATATTCTCGGCCATGAGGATTTCGGCGTGGCGGATAATTTCTTCGATGTCGGCGGGGACAGCCTGCGGGCGATGGAGTTGCTCCTGTTGATGAACAAGCGGTTCGGACGCCTCTTGACGCTCGATCAGGTCATCATGGCGGAGGCGAGCATTCAGGGCGTTGCAGAATTGATTGAGGCCAACGCGGAGCGGTCGCAACTGCGCCTGCTCAAGCCCGGCGACAGCAAGACGCATATCGTTGTTGGCCATGTTTATGGAGGTGGGGTGACAGATTACCTCGACTTTGCCCGCGCCACTGGCGGCGAAATCCGAGTTTCGGGAATCTGCGCCGATTATTCGCAACGCAACCGCGCCTATCCGATCCGGCAAAAGGCCAAGGAAGCCGCAAGCCACGTGCCAAACGATCCGGCGACTGTGATGATGGGGTATAGCTATGGCGGTCGGATTGCCTTTGAAATTGCCCAACTCATGGGGGCCGGCGGGCGGATCGTTCTGGTGGACCCGATCGGGCCGTTCAGCAACCGATTGATACATTGGCTAGAAGACATTGCCAAAAAGCTCGTGATGCCCCGCTCCGAATTGGGGACAGAGCGGAATTACCTTGGCGATTTTGTCTACCGGCCCAAACCGCTCAGGACTGCGGGCGCGCTATTGATAACCTGCGAGACTTCCCACAAGGAAGATATCATAGGCTGGTCAGCGGCACTGGACGGGCCGGTCGAGGTTCTTGAGGTTCCGGGAACGCACTGGGACATCCTGCGCGGTGCCAATGCCATTGAGGTTGCCAACAAAGTGCAGGACTGGCTGACACGCGCGCCCACGTAGACAACCAAAGCAAAGCCGGGCGGGCACGCAAACGATGCCTAAACTCATAGATTATTTTTCTGTCACGTCTGAAATCCAAGTGCCTGCTGCAACGGCACGTGGCAATCCTAGCGGGCCAATTGCCAAAAGAGCAACTTGATGTAGATCGCCTTCTGCAACACCTTCAGCCAAACCCCGACGCGCATGAGAGTGAACGGCGCCCTCGGACCCTGCGCCAATAGCCAATGCGAGCTTGACCAAACGGCGTTCACGTGTCGTTAGGTCTCCGGCCTTGGCCGTTGCCGCGCCTAAATCAGCATAAGCAGACCAGATTGTTGGGTGGCTTTTGGCAAGGTCACCCGCGGCGCCTGGTAGGTCTTTACTCATGGTTTTTCCTTTCGGTGTTGAATGCACTACCCGCCAAGGGCAGACATATGGCGCGACACAGCAGGGCGCGTCATGTTTGACATATCAAAACTGTGCCGCTCAGGTTTTGTTGCGAGGGCTGCGCGGATCGCATCTGTCACCGCGTGTTCGGATGTGCGCAACGCTGTGCGCAGATCAACCGAGCCTTCATCCCCCATGCAAGTATAAAGCCGTCCTGTGCAACTGACGCGGACACGGTTGCAAAGCGAACAGAAGTTGCATGACATCGGCGAAATGAAACCCAGTTGACCGCCTGTCTCGCCGACCTGCATGTAGCGCGCCGGCCCGCCCGAACTGCGCCGACTGGGCGTCAATGTCCAGCGGCGCGCAAGAGCGGCCTGCACGTCACACAGCGAGAGTACGCTCTGGCTGCGGTCAAGGCCCGTCTCGCCCAGCGGCATTTCCTCGATCAAGGTCAGGTCCATACCACGCGCATGCGCAAAGCGGATCAACGCGTCGACTTCCCCTTCAAAGGCACCGCGGCTGGCGACCGCGTTGAGCTTGACTTTCAGCCCACAAGCCAGAGCCGCATCAATGCCCTCATGCACACGGGCGATATCCCCCAGCCGCGTCAAGGCGCGAAAACGCGCGCCGTCCAGCGTATCAAGCGATATATTGACCCGTTTCACCCCACAGGCGGCCAGCGCCTCGGCGTGTTTGGCCAGTTGCGTGCCATTGGTTGTCAGCGTCAACTCGTCCAGCGCACCGGATTTGACATGCTGCGAGAGGTCGCGAAATAGCGCGATGACATCCGGGCGCACCAATGGTTCGCCCCCTGTCAGGCGCAGTTTACGCACGCCCCGGCGTATGAAAATGTCACTGAGCCGCGCCAGTTCCTCAAGATCAAGAACATCGCGCCGTGGCAGAAAGGTCATCTTTTCCGCCATGCAATAAGTGCAGCGCAGATCACAGCGGTCTGTCACAGAAAGTCGCAGATAGCTTACCGTGCGGCCAAAACTATCAACAAGAGGGGCGGGATTGGCATCAAGCGGCATTGCGGGCCTCTCGGGTTTGGTGGAACCATGTCAGAACAATGTCTTGGGTCATGGGCAGATCACAGGACAGCCCGGCCCCAAATTCGGCCCAAGCCTCTTCATAGGTCGGGCGCACCGCGATCAGCACGGGCACATCCAGCTCGATCGCTCGGCTGATCAACTCACGAAAACCACGCCCCTCGCTTTCGCCACGACCAAACCGGTTAAGGATCAACAGGTCTGCGCCCTCTTCAAGCTCTGCCTCGATGAAAGAGGAACATTGCGCCAGCGCCCCCGGATGCAGACGGCACCCCTGCGAGCCATTGCCCAGGGGTTGCGAAATACGAAAGACACGTGACGAGCCGAGCGTGGTCAGGTCCATGTCGGCGCAATGGCACGCACCGCCCTCAGCCCCGCGCGTCTGCAGTGCGCCGCGTATACGGTATCCATCGGATATCAGTGTCCGGGCAACTTTGCTAAGAAACCCGTCAATATCGTCATGCTCAAAGCGCACGGCAGCGAGGGGAAAGAAGGTCATGATATGTATCCTCCTTGGCAAAATGGGCGCCAGAAAAGTGGCGCATCGGGTGTTATTTCGCAGCACTCTGCGGGCACGATGGCAAGGCCATCCGCGCCGCCAAGCGGTAGCAAGGTTGCCGATACGCTCTGCCCCAGACGGTTCAGAACCGGCAGGCCTGCGCTGGTGTAGCTGGCAAGGCGCACGGGAAAGACTTCGGCGCGGCCCGACTTGCGCACCCACTCAAATCCAGCCACTGCAGGAACAGGCGCAAAGGTTTCGGGGGACGCACCAAGCAGACGGTCGAGTTGCGGGCGCACAAACATGTGAAAGCCCACAAACACGGCAAAGGGATTTCCGGGCAGCCCAGTAAAAGCCGCCGCGCCCAAGCTTCCAAACATCACCGGCTTGCCCGGTTTAAGCGCAACGCGCCAGCCGTGCACGGTTCCGCCAGCCGCTATGAAAGCGCTGCGAATATGATCTTTGCCACCCATCGACACGGCACCAGAGGACAGGATCAGATCGAAACCGGCCTCCAGCCCGGCAAGTGCGGCGGCGGTGATGTGTGGATCATCGGGCAATATCCCCAGATCAGTGACCTCCGCGCCCGCTTGCTGCGCAAGTGCCAGCAACATCGGGCGGTTGGCATCGTGAATTTGACCTGGTGCACGTGGCCCCTGGCCCAGCTCATCGCCCGTGGAAAAGACCGCAATACGGGGCCGCCGCACAGCCTCGATCGCGTCCATACCATTGGCGGCGAGCAGACCGATATGATGCGCCCCTACGCGGTTGCCTGCTTCAAGCAATACCTGACCGGCATCCTGATCACTTCCCGCGCGGCGAATGTTTGCGCCCGGTTTGGGCGGGCTGGAAAAATGCACCTTGCGGGTCTTGTCGATACAGGCTTCAATCATGGCGACCGCGTCGGCACCTTTGGGCAGCGGCGCGCCAGTGTAGATGCGCATGGCCGCGCCTTCGGGCAGATCGCAAGGCGCATCACCGGCGGCGACAGTGCCCGCAACGGGCAGGCAGCAACGCCCCTTCAGATCGCTCAGGCGCAGGGCGAAACCGTCCATCGCGGAGTTGTCAAAGAAGGGCATCGCAGAGGGCGCGATCACATCCGTAGCGGCGGTGCGCCCGATAGCCTGCGCCAGCGGCACGATCTCGCGGTCGTGGATCGGGAATAGATTGGCCAGCGCCAGATCGCGCGCAGCCGACAGGCTCAAGAGTCTTTGCATCTCGGCAAGATCATCACAGCCGCAGCCAGTTGAAACATGAGTGCCGTCCATGAGTGCCTCCTGCAACACGTCAGAATTTTTTTTTGGGGGGGGAGATGGATGCGGCGGCGCAGGGCAGCCGCATCCTATGTCGTTACATCGCGTCAGCGGCGTTCTTCATCAGGAACTCCATGACGAGGTCCGCTTCTTCGCCTTCAAGGCCAGCGCGTGGGAACATCGACGGTGTGATGCCTTTCCACTGTTGCTGGGTGAAGTGCGTGACCTCCCGCGGCGCGTGGCAGACTGTGCAGCGCTCGTAGTAGATTTTTTCGCCCGGCCCCATGTCCGCATAGAGTTTCTCGGTCAGGGTTTCGAGGCGATCAAGGCCAAGCTTGTCCTCGTCAATCTCGGCGATTTCCATGTCCTCGATAATCGGCGGCTTTTCATAGGCTTGGTTCGGCCCTTCTGGATCCTCACACTTGCGCATCGAGCAAAGAACGGTGTTCGCCGTTGTGGCCTGCGCGAGGCCCGAGGAAGGCTGCGTAGAGGTCAGGAAGTTCACCAGACCCGAATTACACCGCCCCTTGCTGTCAAGAGATGGCCATGCGCCTTCGTAGATCGAAACCACACCCGGCATGATGTCATCGCTGACAACAGCCCCGGCGATCACTGTGCCACGCTCGTTGTAGAGCTCGACCAGATCGCCATCTTCGATACCGCGAGACGCGGCGTCTTCGGTGTTGATCCGAACAGGCTCACGCCCCTGCACCTTGTAGAGGTCACGCAGTGTTTCCGATTGGTCCATCTGGCTGTGCAGGCGGAACCACGGGTGCGGCGAGACAACGTGCAACTGGCCTTCTTTGGCATTGCCGAGGTATTCGTGCTTTTCCATCCAAATCGGCATGCCGGGCATGTCGTCGATCTCGAGCTTTGCAAAGTCTTCGCAGAACATTTCGATCTTGCCAGACGTTGTGTGCAGCGGGTTGCCCTCAGGATCCTGATAGAACTCGCCGTGGCGCGTCCACTTGCGGGCCGCTTCAGGCACCTCCATGCGGGCATAGCCTTTTTCCCAGAATTCCTCAAACGGCGTGTGCGCGGCGGCACTGGAAGCCTCATAGGCGAGCTTGATGTGATACATCTTGTCTTCACCTTCGGTGAACTGCATCCACAGCCCCAGCTTGTCGGCCAAGCCTTCGAAGATTTCGTAATCCGGCAGGCTTTCGCCAATCGGTTCGATGACCTTCTTCATTGCATAGACTTTGTCGTTGGAATAGGTGCCACCGGATGTGATGTCGTCCTGCTCCAACGTCGAGGCCGCAGGGAACACGATGTCACACCAGCGTGTCGCAGCTGTCCACCAGACATCGACGCTGATCACGGTTTCCACTGTCTCAAGCGCACGGATCAGACGGTTGGTGTCTTGCTGGTGGCTCATAAAGTTGTTGCCAGCATTAAAGATCACCTTCACATCAGGATACGTGTGGGTATTGCCGTTGTAGAAAACTTCCTTGCCGGGGTTTTCCAGCATGTCGGTGATCCGGCTCGCCGGGCAGACGCCGGTGACAAAATTCCTGCCCTGAGACATGCCCACGGGTGTGGATTTGCCCGAAGCAGGCATGCCGCCGTTGCCATAGTGCCAGCTAAAGCCAACACCACAGCCCGGCTTGCCGATCTTGCCGGTCAGGGCTGCGAAGTTGATGATGGCCCAGTGCGTCATCTCGCCATGCTGGGCACGCTGTAGGGACCATGCCCCCGCGATGTTGGTGTTCGACTTGGCAAAAAGCTCGGCCATCTCGCGGATCTTGTCCGCTTCGATGCCGGTGATCTCGGCGGCCCACTCGGGCGTTTTCGCAACACCGTCATCATCGCCTTTGACATAGGCAATCCACTTGTCGGAACCGACAGTGTATTTGTCCATATAGGCTTGGTCCTCAAGACCCTGCTCAAGCACATGGTGCGCCATCGCGCAGAACAGCGCGACATCGGTGTTGGGAACGATCCGAACCCAGTCAGCGTCAAAGTACTCATCAGAGGCCGTTCTCTGCGGGTTGATCGAGACAAACTTGACGCCTGCGTCGCGGATGGACTCCCAATGCGCATACATGCCGTGGTCCGCCACGCGATACTCGACGCGGTTGTTCTTGATCGGGTCACATCCGACCAGCACGAAGACCTCACATTCATCGCGGATGGTTTCCCATGCGGATTGCGTCGAGTAGACTTCCATATCACCGATGATATGCGGCAGGGATACCTGCGATGCACCGGCAGACCAGTCACCGGAAGTATTGGTGCACCCGCCAAGAAGGTTGATCAAACGGCCCTGCAAAACGTTGGGGCGGAATACGCCGGCGTTGGACCAGCCGCCATAAGACGACGAGAAGATCGCTTCGTTGCCGTGGTTGGCGGCTGTGTCGAGAAGGGCTTTGGCCGCGAGGCTCCAAGCCGTGTCCCAATCGACCTTGACGTATTCTTCCTTACCGCGAAGTTCGGGCTTGGTATCGCCGGTTTCCCAGCCTTCCAGATAGGACTTGCGCACCATCGGATAGTTGATACGGGATTTGTCGTAGGTGCGGTCCAACACACCATGATTCAGCATTTCCGTGGGACGGGCATCAATCTCCATGATGTTGTTGATGCCGATCAGCTTGCCATCGCGCACCACGGCCTCAAACGGGCCAAAGTGTGTCGCATGGAAAACGCGGCCTTTGAACGAGTTGGGGTCAAGTGCGGCCATAGCCGTAGTGCCCATAAGGCTCGTCGCGCCAAACATGGCAGCACCGCCTTGCAAAAACGCGCGCCGGGTTGGTTGTGTGAATGACATGTGAATGCCTCCTGTGGCTGACTATCTGGCCCCACACTACTCTTGTGACCATCTACAGACTTTGCGCCTGCGCAATTTGGCTTGTTCTAAAATGTAAAGAAATGTAATGTCACACGATGTCCCAGCATATCCTCATTGTGGAAGACGACCGCACCACGCGGATGCGCCTCGCCGCCTATCTGCGCGGGCAAGGGTATCGTGTGAGTGAAGCCGAAAATGCAGGCGATATGGAGGCGATCATCGAAGCCGATCCGCCGGAGGTCATGCTTGTCGATATCAACCTCGGTGGCAAAGACGGGCTCACGATCACGCGCGAACAGCGCGCCGCATCACGAGTCGGGATCATCCTGTTGACCGCCCGCGACGATCAGATCGACAAGATCATCGGTCTCGAAATGGGCGCGGATGACTACGTGACCAAACCCTTCGACAAACGCGAGCTTGCCGCACGGGTCAAAAACCTGATGGCCCGAATAGCCGATATCGGACAAGCGCCGCAGGGTCCGGCACCGATTGTCGACTTTGGTCCTTGGTGCTTTGATCGAATCCGCCGCAGGCTGATCTCGGCCGCGCGCGTCGAAACACTGACCAAACAGGAATTCGATGTCATGTCCGCCCTTGCCGATCACCCCGGACAGACCCTCAGCCGCGCCCGGCTTGCCGAGATGATGGGGCGCGAGGCTCTGCGCTCAAACGATCGGATGATTGATGTTGTCGTGGGTCGGCTGCGAAAAAAGCTGGAACGAGACCCCGCGAACCCGGAATGGATTCTGACAGAGCACGGCAAAGGCTATCACTTTGTGGATCCTGCAAAGGTCTGAAGCCCCGCGTCTTTGGCTGCCCCTTGCAGCACCGCGCGCGCCTGCAAGGCGCAACTGTGAACCATATCCAAGACCTCCGCATCAACGTCACCCTCTGCCTCCTCAACGCGGGCCAGAACGGCGCAGAGCGCCTCCAGGCGGAAGTTGGAGGCCGCCCCTTTCAACTTGTGCGCCGCCTGGCGCTTTGCGTCGGGCGGGGCCGACATAATCGTCTCGACAGCACCGTCTAACCCGTCAAGAAACGCCTGCACGATCTGCGCCGTGATGTCCGGCCCCAGATCGCGCATGTCCTCGCACAGGCTTTCGAGAACCAGCGGGTCCACAGGTGGCCGCGAGGGCGCGCTCTCCTGCTCAAGAACCTGCGCAAGGGCGCGTGGCGATATGGGTTTGGCCAGAATCCTCGCAACGCCAAGCCGCGCGCGATTCTCGACCGTATCGTCAATCAAATGGGCCGTCAGCGCCACCAACAAGGGGGCGTTCTCGGTCTGACCGAGCGCCGAGGCAACCTCCTCGCCGCGCATGTCGGGCAAATCGAGGTCAATCAGCACCAGATCGAAAGACTGCGTCTTGCAGGCCTGCAAGCCCGCCGCGCCTGTTGCAGCTCCGCTGACCCGACACCCGAGCCGCTCCAGATAGCCACGCGCAACCATCAGGTTCACCGCGTGATCGTCAATCACCAGCACGTCGCGCCTCGCCCCCGCCTGCGCCGTGTCTGCGTCATCTTCGGTTGCGATGGCCATATCCCCCTCCAACAAGGGAACCGTCAGGGTAAAGCGGCTGCCCACGCCCGCTTCGCTTTCAACCTGTAGAGCACCCCCAAGCGCCTCGGTCAGATTACGCGAAATGGCAAGGCCAAGCCCCACACCCTCGATCCCGGCGCGTTTCGCCGAATCTGCACGTGTATACGCATCAAAGGCATAGGAAATCGCCTCGCCGGTCATACCGACTCCCGTATCGGTCACCGTGAAGCTGATAACAGGCTGGTCCGTATCGGGGTCAACCGCATGATCGACCGCAAACGCCACAGTTCCGCGCCGGGTGTATTTGACAGCGTTCGAAATCAGGTTGCCCACGATCTGGCGTATCTTCACCACATCACCAAACAGAGCCAAAGGCGCAGAATCGGACAGGTCGATGACCACCTCAATCCCCTTTGGCGCGGCAAGGGTTTGCAATTGATGCCCCAACTGCCCGACCAGTTCGCGCAGGCGAAAATGCACCGGATTACCGCGATTGCCCTGATCTTCGCTGCCAGCATAGGCAAGAATATCATTGGTGATCTCAAGCAGATCCCGCGCCGAGGCAAGTGCTGTGCGCGCGCGGTCCTGTCTGTCGGTATTCTGTTCCTCGGAGGTCAGCAGATCAAGCATGCCAATGATACCGTTGAGCGGCGTGCGTATTTCATGGCTCATGCGCGCAAGGAACTCTGTCTTGCTGTGATCTGCCGCTTCGGCCCGCGCACGCGCCGCATCCGAGGCCTGCATTTCGGCAACCACATCGCCCGTTCGGGCAATCACCGCATCTTCCAAACTGTCGCGCAACTGCTCTGCATCACTGACCCGGCGGCGCAAGATATTAAGCGCCTTCTCCATGCGCCCGATCTCGTCATGGCCGCTGATCTCCATCGGCGCCCCATAGCTGCCGCGCGCGACATCGACGATACGACGTGAGATCCTGCTCAAACGTTCAACCAACTGCCGGCGCGCATAGACCCAGAGCATGCCCGCCCCCATCACCGCAGCGATCAAGACCACAAAGAGCGCGGCAACCATCCATTCGGAGCGCCGCTCTACCGCCGCGATCTGCGCCAACCCGTCCGCCTGAACGGCATCACGTGCCTGACGCCCCCGCAAAGAGAGAGCCGCGATGGTTTCCCGCAAAAGAGCACGATCTTGTGCAATCTCGCCTTGCAACAGAATCCGCTCCTGCTGCAACGCAACCATGCCCCCCTGCTCCACAGCCTGTTGTTGACGCAGCAATAGCGCCCTGACTTCGCGCTGGGCCGAGGGAGATGGCAGATAGGCGACACGCCGCAGCGCCAGCGTCAGACGCGCCGACACATCCTGCCGCGCACTCTGTACCGCCTCCAGCGTCGCAAGCGAGGGCACCTGTTGAACCTGCAAACGCGTAGCATCGACCATGCGCGCAAGCTCCGTAAGCCGTTCAAAGGCAAAAAAGTAACGATCGCCCAAAGCATCAAGCGCGGGCTGCGGATTGATATCGGGTTTGGTATAGATATCCGTAATGCTGGCGGTGATCCTGAGGCGGGCCAGATCGGTTTCGGCTTCGATCAGATGGTCCAGCCGCGCACCGTCCTGCGCCAGGGCGCGCGCCCCGGTGTGCACTTGGGCGGCAAGATCCAGCTCCGCTCGCGCGTTCGCACTCATCCGCTCAACAATGCAACCGGCCTCAAGCGGTTGCGAGGCGGGGACAAAATCCGGGCGCATCTGTTCGAGCCTCCGCGAGCCTTCCTCGATCCGGGCCACTGTCCGTCCGAGCGTCTCAGTGACCTCATCAAGCCCTGCGCGAGTGTCGGCCCGGCCAAAGGCTTCCTCCAACGAACCGACCACCTCGACCGCTACGCCGATCCTGCTGGCAAGCTCGATTGCGGGCAGGTTGGTCTGAACAAGCTCGGCCTGCGCGCGCACCAGATAGCGGTTGACGCCAATGGCTGCCACACCCACCATAATGGCCAACGCCGCCATTGCGGAGAGTATCTGGATCAACCTTGTGTCAAATCTTGTGCGCCGCATTATCCAACACTACGTGGCCGCCTGCGCGGGCACAATAACTGCGCTCGTGATAATGGCCCTTATCGCGCCCGCTCCGGCGCAAGCAGATACACGACCGCTTTATTGCGTTCTCGTGCCGCATTTCAAAGATGAATACTGGCTGAGCGTCGGCTTCGGCATCGAACAGGAGGCCCGGCAACAAGGCGTTGATGTGGTGTTCTTCGAGGCCGGAGGATACAACGCCCGCAAAACCCAGATCAGCCAGCTTGATGCCTGCCTGACCTTTGGCGCAGAGGCGATCCTGATCGGCGCTGTGTCATCTGACCATCCTGATCTCACAACAGCCATTGCACGGGTGGCAAAGAGCGTTCCGGTGTTAGGGCTGGTGAACGAATTACACTCTGAGGCATTGAGCGGAAGTATCGGCGTGGACTGGCAAGACATGGGGTATGCTGTCGGCAAATACCTAAGCGCATTGCACCCTGCGGGATCACCTGAAAAGACGGCTGTTTTCCTGACCGGCCCCGCCGAGGCCGGTTGGACACTGCCGCTCGAGACAGGGTTGCGCAATGGTCTTGCCAAAAGTTCGGTTCGCATCTTGGAGGTGCTTGGGGCAGATACCGGCATTCGACAGCAACTTGTTCTGGCCGAAATCGCATTGGATCGCCATCCGGATGTCGACTATCTCATCGGCAGTGCACCGGCAATCGAAGCCGCCATCGGCCTGCTCGCAACCCGCCCCGACGCGGGCCAGCCACAGCTCGTTGCAACCTATGTGAGCCACACAATCATGCGCGGCCTGATGAACCAAAGCATCCTTGCTGCGTCTTTTGACAATCCAATTCTCCAAGCACAAATGGCGGTCAAAAAGGCCAAATCACTGCGCCTGAAACCTGACCAGAGTATCAGGCCAAAGGTCACGCTTCTTACCCAGGATGACAAAAACCTGCACGCTATTCCACTCTCTCCCGCTGACTATTTCCCGTCTGTGCAATGACGAAACCGGCTTTTCCCTGAAACTCCCTGACCAGTGTTTGAGCAAAACCATGTTTCGAGGTTGCGACCTAAATCGTTGATTTTTCATAACTGAAGAAAATATGAGTGCGCAGACGCAGCGAAAGCCCCGAAACCCGCCTATTCTGTTGGAACAAATGCCGGGACTGAACAGTTAGGCTCAGGCCTAATTAATTTGATTGAGACTGTCGGGTCGGCGTGTTTCACGCTCCCAAACTGCGGGGGGGATATGAGCAATATTTACTGGCTGAGCAAAGAGCAAACGGTGCGGCTCTGTCTGATATGCGCGTTTGCACATTCTCAAAGTGCTCAGGCCACAATTTGATGGCAGACCAAAGTTCCCTCGAAGCCTCAAGACCGAAAGCATAACAGAAGCCGAGAAGATTAAACAGACGGGCTGGACCTGAACATACCGGCTGGAGTTGTCGCGGGGATGAGGGTTTGTTTAATCATGGTGTTTTTCGTTTCCCATCAGATGTTAAGAAACGAAACTGCGCTACTCGACGGTGATCCGGCACAGCACAGTGTCGCTTTGCTCAAGGTCTAGGCCACAGATCAACTCGCCGGTTTCTATCCAGTCGATTTCGTCGTGGCCGAGCTTCGGGTCGCCCTGCGCTTCGGTGTCGACAGTCGCCCGTGACCAATCAGGGGCGTCAAAACTCGCCTGTCACAGCCATCCGGCTCGCCCAACATTTCGAACGCACTCCCCCCTTCGCCCGCAATCGGATCGGCGTTCAGACCGCCCGCTTCAGCGCATGTTGAACAGTTCCTGATGGAAATCGCCGGGGCGCAGACCTTGGGCGACCAGATCACGGCGCAACGCCTCGCCGAAACCCGCCGGCCCGCAAAACCAGACGCTGGCCGAGGCCCAGTCAGGCACCATCTCACGCAGGCGCGCGCCAGTCAGAAATCCATCTTCGCCATCGCGCATCAGGTGCAAGGTCGCCCCCGCCGCCGCCACATCCCCTTCAAGAAGTGCCTTTGGTTCCGGCGCGATCTCGGGCACGCAATGGATCAGGTCGATCTGTGTGCCATCCGGCGTCCCTGCCAGATGCTTGAGCCGCGCGATAAACGGCGTAATGCCGATTCCGGCGCCGATCCAGATTTGCCGCTCTTTGGTGTCATCAAACGTAAACCGCCCGTATGGCCCCTCAATGGTGACATCATCTCCAACGGCCATCTGTCCGGACAGCAGCGTCGTATAATCGCCCAGAGCCTTGCTGATAAAGGTGATCACGCGGGCGTCCTTGTCCCAAGCAGAGGCGATGGTGAATGGATGCGCGCCCTCAGCCTTATCGAAGGTGACGAAGGCGAATTGTCCTGCATCATGGCCGGGCCAACCCGCGTCGACGGTGATCTCGGCCTCGGTCACTTTCATTGACGGAAACTGGCGCAGCGCCGTGATCTTGCCCTCTACGCGGCGGGCGCGACCGATCTGCCGGGTTAGCGCCAGAAATGCCGCCATGACCCCGCCGATCATCAGCACCCCAGTGACGATCCCGACCGGCTGAGCCCATGCGTCAAAATCCATCAGGACGACAGCATGAAAAACGAGCGCCAGATAGACCACCGCAATCAGCGTGTGGGTCTTGGCAAAGAACCGATAGGGAATGCGCTTAATCAACGCGAATGCAATCAGCGCAACAGCGCCGTAAAAGGCCCATTCTCCAATCATCTCGGCCGTGTCGCGCTGGCTGTTCAGGAAGGTCTGGATTGCGCCGAGATCAGCCATCTCCCCACGGTGGCCGCGCCGTTCGGGCCGCTCTAGCAGCCCCAGAGACATCGCCCATTTCGGCCCGTTGACAACACCCCAGTGCGCAACCGCCGTGACCAGCGCCGCAATCCCCAACCATTTGTGCAGCCGGTAGGATTTGTCGAGTCCGCTGAGCCAGCGATCCACCAAGGGCGACCGCGTGGCCAGCATCATCGCAACACTCATCGCGCCAATGCCCAGACCCCCCGAATACTGCAACAGCAGTTTGCGCACCGTGAGGATGCTGAGGGTCTCAGGCAGCGGCAAGTTGGCGGCGAACCACATAAGCGAAAGGCCAGAAAGTAGGCTCCAAAGTGTGATCTTTATCGTTCTCATCGCGAATGTCCGTTTGTTGTAATGGGCGGGCGATAGAAGGTGTTTGCTCGCCCCGAGGTCCAAACGCCTAGCGCATGCAACGCACAAGATTGTCAGACCGATTGTAATCACAAGCATTAACGGAGCAGGTCGTATCATCCGTCGCTTCCTGGCCAATAATTGTCTTGATCGACGACCGTTGCGCGCCGGCACCGTGCCAATCGGTGTAGTCGGTCTGCTCGCCCGCCTTGCCGAGTGCTTGGCCGAACGCAATGACATTGGCGTAATTCTTCCAGTCTCCGAATGTGGTGCTGGTCCAGAAATCCAAGGTCACGGTCTCCTGCGTGATCGAGAAGAAAGTTTCATCAATCGCCGGGAACCCTGTGCGACGGTAGTCAACGATGCTCTGAAGCTCTTTGGAGTTGGGCAGGATCCAATCGTCGTAGCCTGCAAGATCAAGCGCTTCGCAATAGGCGAGCGCGTCCTCCCATTCACGGCGCGTGCCATCATCGGCCTGTTGCCACATGCGTCCTGTCGCTTCGTCCGTGACGGTGCCGTCTCCATTGTCAACAAAGTCGTTCACGCCGTAGACGCCTTCGTCACCGCTGACGCAGCGCACGTAGTTGCCGGGCGCTGTACCATCAGGCCCGGTCACTCCGCCCTGAGCCGCCGCTCCGGTATAAAAGTCGAGACCAGTGCCATAAGCCTTGATGTGTCCATCCGCAAAGTTGAACCCGAAGGCGGCCTGATTGCGACCATTCTGAACCGGCCCTTTCACATAGAGCGTCGCGCTCCAGTATTGGCCAGCAAAGGCCATCTGCCCATCGGGGTAGTAGAAATCGAAAACGCTGGTGTCGATGTAGGGGGTCGGCGCGCCTTCTTCCGGTTTCATCAGTTCACCGCGGTTATCCGCGAGCGAATAAAGCTCTTTGATGGACGGCACGCGCCAGTCGGTGCGCCCGCCCAATTCCAGATCGCTGCAATAGGCCAAAGCATCGGGGTATTGATAACGTTCATTTTCCGGCGTTCGCTGCCAGACGAGTGTTGTCACATCGTCAGCTACGGTCCCGTCGCCGTTATCGGAGTAGGATGCCGGTGTGCGCGAATACTGTGCATCCTGACCGTAAAGCGCCTCACCTTCCAGAGGGCAGTCGATCACTGTTCCGACGCTATCGAAGCAACGGGTCTGCATTGTGTCGACGACGGGATAGGATACTTCGGCAAGTGCCGGGGCGGCAGCAAGTAGCAGGGATGGGAAAACAATTCTTTTCATGACATCATTTCTTTTTCAGTATCTTTCACTTGCTTTGCGCCCGGTGCTTTGCCACCAAGACGGTCGCGCAGGGCGCGGGTAAGGGTGGCAATGTGGGCGGCGTCATCCGCGCCCATCGTATCCACGATCAAACTGTCGATGTCGCGCCAGGCGGTGTGAATGTCTGACATCAACTCCCGCCCTTTTGGCGTCAGTTCCACAATGTTGCTGCGCGTCTCGTTGGGGTTGACCGTGCGCGTGATGAGCCCAGCTTCGATCAATCGCGCCGTCATGGTGCTCATACTGGCTGCGGATATGTTGAATTCACGGGCAAGCCTAACCTGAGAGACCGCCCCCATCCGGGCAAGAGCATCAATAACCCGCGCCTGGCTGTGGGAAATCCCGATGCCTGCCATTCTCGTGCGGAGACGTTCTTCAACAAGACTGGCTGAATGAAGTAAAAAATGGAGATTGAACGATTCTGTTAGCATATTGACAGTTAGTAATCTAACAATATAGATACCGCAAGGCCTCATTGAGACAGTGGCTGCACGCCGGAGGGCATCAAACGTGATCAACACCCGCAAGATGCACGCCAATCTGGGCAACAACCCTGACGTGAAACACAGTCGCAAGGCTGCGCTCACGCTCGTTTTGCTTGCTGTTGCAGTCATCTGGGTCGTGTCGTCTTGGTGCTACTACGCTATCGTTGACGGTTTGGGGCTGAAGAGCGGTTATGACGACGCACCAATCTTCTTTGCGGGCTATTACTTGATCTGGAGCGGTATCGCGCTGGTCCTGTTCCGCCCGGTTCTTGGCAAGCAAGTCACTCCGAAACGGCTGATCAGACACGCGATCGCTCTCGCGCCGATTCTGTTGGCCTATTTCGTCTACGTCACTGTGCTTCTGCCCCTGCTTCCCGAGGTCTCGGAGGTGCGCGCGCCGCCGAATCCACCTGAATTCATGTTTGCATCCGCTTGGTATTACCTACCTAAATCGGTCGACATCCTCTTCCAGCAAATCCTCATCGCCGCGATGGTCTTTGGGGCGGTGCATGCTGGGATGAGCCTGCAGGCAAGTTCACTCATCATGGCCGCGCTCTTTGGCGGCTTTCACCTGCTGCTGATTTTCGACGGGTTCATCGGATTATACGTTGCGCGCTTCACCATTGCCGCGACAATCTTCGGTCTTTTGCTTCCCTACCTTTATCTGCAAACGAGATACGGGTTTAGATGGGCATATGGGCTGCACTGGTCGTTCTATGCGGTCGATGCGGCGGTGACACACCTGGTCCTTGCCGTTCCGTCATGGGCGAGCTGATGCGAGCGTTACAGCACTCATTCACAATCACTCGAACCGGGACATGCCTGCAAAGCTGACCTCGGCGCAGACGTAGCGCATTCACACCTTCCGCCCTCTCCAAACCACAACCAAACGACAGAAGACAGGCGTGTCCAAGGTTGACCAATGTGGTCACCCGTTGCTGCGCTTCGACATGCCAGCCATCAGGCTACCCTCACCTGAAAGAGATAGTTTCATGACCAGAGTTCAACACTTTGAAAACTGATGACTGCCGTTTGTGATTCAGGGGGGAGACGAATGAACACCGACACCAAAGAGACTAATCCACTCACAGCCCTATAGGACAGCGGATTCATAGAGCGGCGCGGCAATGAGGCCCCAAAGCCGTTTTGATGTGGCAAACTTCTGTTGGAGAGAAACCCGTTGGTGCCGCAACTACTGAAATAGCGCAAAAGACAGCGGTCAAACTGAAGCGTCGCAATTACACGCAAAATTTTAGGAGGGCATTTTGGCGGGCACGTGGCCAAGTAGCCAAAAAATTCGCCAAATTTCAATCACCGCTGGCGGAGGAGGTGGGATTCGAACCCACGGTGGGCGTTAACCCACGTCGGTTTTCAAGACCGGTGCATTCAACCACTCTGCCACTCCTCCGACCACACTTTCCTAAGCCCGACAACTTGATTCTAAAAGCCCTGTTGCGCAGGTTTGGCAGAAGTTTGACCTAGGTTGGACACGGGGGGTGACACGGGGAAATTCCGCCGACCCCCAAGGCCGTGCTTTTCTTGACCCGCCCTTGGCGCTACACTGTCGCCATATTCGGTCACAGGCAGGCCGTATGACGTAAAACGACACGGGGCATCCGGGCAACGAAGAGGCGGCACAAATTCGCCCAACTGTCCGGCAGAAACGACCCGAGACGAGGCAAAGGGCACCGCATGACACGCATGACACTCCCGGCATTTACCCCGGCGCGACGGTTGAGCCTCGCGCTCATCACCGCAACAGCCCTCGCAGGCTGTCAGGACGGGCAGAGTTTTTCGCAAATGTTCAATTCCCGGCCAAACGCCGAAGAGACCGATACCCGCACGACGAAACTCGTAGAACGTGACGTCGAAGCGCCCGAGGTTTTTTCCGCAACCGAGGCTGGCCTCTGGGATGGTCGGCCGAGCCTTGGCGGCATCTGGGCCGCACATCCCGACGTGGCCGATCCCGATCGCGTCATTATCCGCAATCAGGCCAATGGCAAATTTGTCATCGGCGCGCTTTACCGGCGCGAACGTGAGATACCCGGCCCCCGCATCCAGATTTCCGCCGATGCAGCCGCCGCGCTTGGCATGCTCGCCGGACAGCCAGTGGAGTTGAACGTAACGGCCCTGCGCCGCGAAGAAGTGGCCGAAGATGTTCCGGGCGCAAGCACCGATCTCGCGGCCGAAGATGTGGATACCGAGGCGCTTGATCCGGTGGCGGCGGCAACGGCAGCCCTTGAAGACACGGAAGCTGCGCGGGCACCGGGGCAAACCGTGACCTCTGAATCCGCGCCCGCCCCGACAACATCCTCCCTGTCCAAACCCTATATCCAAATCGGCATCTTCTCTGTGCGCGGCAATGCCGACAACGCCGCCGCGACGATGCGGTCAAACGGCATGGTGCCGCTGGTGAAAAAGATGACGAGCCAAAACAAAACCTTCTGGCGTGTCGTCGTCGGCCCGGCAACCAATGCCCCGGAACGCAAGACCCTGCTGAAGAAAATCCACGGTGCCGGCTTTACCGACGCCTACGCCGTCTCCAACTAGGCCAGACCCAAGGATCCGCGCATGACCAAGGCAATCGCAACCGCCCTGACCGCCGCCCTGATAACCCTGTTGAGCCTGACCCAGGCGCTCGCCTTCGACACCCGCGCCCGCGCGGCCTATGTCGTCGATCAGGGCACAGGAACGGTGTTGTTGTCCAAGAACGCGGATACCCCCCTGCCCCCGGCCTCGATGTCAAAACTGATGACCGTCTACATGGCCTTCGAAGCCGTGCGCGAAGGCCGTTTGCGCCTGACCGAGGAACTTCCTGTCTCGCAACATGCGATGAACTACGGCGGCTCGACCCTGTTCTTGCGCGCAGGCGAACGCGTCACCGTCCAGGACTTGCTGCGCGGGATCATCGTGCTCTCGGGCAACGACGCCTGCGCGGTGATTGCCGAAGCCCTGTCGCCCGACGGAACCGAAGCCGGTTTCGCCCAACTCATGACCCGCCGCGCAGAACAGCTTGGCATGACCCATTCAACCTTTGCCAATTCCAACGGCTGGCCCGATCCGAACCAACGCATGTCAATGGAGGATCTCGCCATCCTGGCCAACCGCCTGCATACGGATTTCCCCGAATTCTATCCGATGTTCGCCGAGACGGAATTTCTCTTTGACGAGAAAGAAAGCCAGAACCGCTACAATCGCAACCCGTTGCTTGGGCTCGGCATTGGTGCTGACGGTCTCAAGACCGGCCATACCTCCGAAGCGGGCTATGGCCTTGTTGGCTCGGCAAAACAGGGCGACCGGCGCATCTTTTTTGCCCTGACCGGCCTTGAAACCGCAAAGGCCCGCGCAGAAGAGGCCGAGGCCATCGTCAACTGGGCCTTCCGCCAATTTTCCGCCAAAACCCTCCTCCAATCGGGCGAACCGATCTCGAACGCACAGGTGGTCATGGGGGCCGCAGCCACCGTGCCGCTTGTCCCGGCGCAGGATGTGACCCTTCTGCTGCCTATTTTTGCCGATGAAAACGTGCCCGCCGAAATCGTCTATTCCGGCCCCATCAAAGCTCCAATCGCCAAGGATCAGGAACTGGCAACGCTTGTGATATCGCCCGATGGCATGCCCGCCGTGACCCTCCCGCTTTTCGCGGGCAAGGATGTCGGCAAGGGCGGCTTTTTCGTGCGCCTTCGCGCTGCCGCGACAACCCTTCTGGGCAACACCAGCCTTGCCGCCGAGGGCGCGTCCTAAGCATGGCCGGGCGCTTTATCACCTTTGAAGGCATCGACGGCTCGGGCAAATCGACCCAGATTCATACCCTTGCCGAGACCCTGCGCGCCTCGGGTCATGATGTCGTGCTGACGCGTGAGCCCGGCGGCTCGCCGGGGGCCGAGGAAATTCGCCGTCTCGTGCTTGAGGGCGACCCCGACCGTTGGTCGGCGGAAACCGAAATCCTGCTCTTTACTGCCGCCCGCCGCGATCATCTTGAACGCACTATCCTGCCCGCATTGGCGCGTGGCCAGATCGTCCTATGCGACCGGTTTGCCGATTCCACCCGCATGTATCAGGGGCTGTCGCGCGGCGATCTGCGCGGCATTGTCGACCAATTGCATAGCCTGATGATCGGGCGCGAACCCGACCTCACCATCCTCATCGACATGGACCCCGCCATCGGCCTCGCCCGCGCCAAATCCCGCGCAACCGCCGAGGAACGCTTTGAGGACTTCGGCGAAGCCCTGCAAAAACAGATGCGCGCCGGGTTCCTCGCTCTGGCCAACGAATTTTCCGACCGCATCCGCGTGATCGACGGCGCGCGCGACATCGACACGGTTGCCGCCGATATCCTTGCCCGCGTCGAGGCTGACCTCGCATGAGCAGTGACGACCGCCCCGAACCCGACCGCATTGAAGGCGCGCCGCACCCGCGCGAAACCGCCCGCCTGTTCGGCCAAGACGCCGCCGAAGCCGGGTTTCTCGAAGCCTTCAACTCTGGTCGCCTGCATCATGCGTGGCTTCTGACCGGCCCACGCGGCACCGGCAAAGCCACACTCGCGTGGCGTATCGCGCGCTTCCTGCTGGCAACCCCGATGGAGCAGGGCGGCGGCCTCTTTGGCGAAGCCCCGCCCCATCATGACACGCTCGACATCGCCCCTGACCATCCGGTGTCTCACCGCCTTCTGGCCCGCTCCGAGCCGGGACTTTTTAGCATCACCCGTGGCCCCAACGAGAAAACCGGCAAGCTGCGCGATATGATCGTGGTGGATGATATTCGCGGCCTGACCCATTTCCTGACCATGTCTGCCGCCGATGGGGGCCGCCGCGTGGTCATCGTGGACGCCGCTGACGATATGAACGTCAACGCTGCCAACGCCCTGCTCAAGATGCTCGAAGAGCCGCCCGCGAACACCACCATGTTACTGGTCTCGCACCAACCTTCGCGCCTCCTGCCGACGATCCGCTCGCGCTGCCGCGAGCTGCGCCTGTCTCCGCTGTCTACCGACGATATGCATCGCGCCCTCGCTCAAGCCGGGGCCAGCGAGGAGAGCGAGACCCCTGCCCTCGCCGCCCTCTCTGCCGGGTCTGTTGGCGAAGCCATGCGCCTGATGCGCCTCGGTGGCCTTGAGATGTATACCGAGATCGTCGCCATCTACGCGGGCGACCGTGGCCCCGATCGCCCCCGCGCCCTCAAACTCGCCGAGGCCGCGGCCACGCGCGGCGGTGAGGCCCGGTTCGATCTTCTATTAACCATGTTCGATACCTTCCTTGCCCGCCTCGCCCGCACCGGTGCCACCGGCGCACCGCCCTCCCCCGAGGCCGCCCCCGGCGAATCAGATGTGCTCATGCGCCTCGCCCCGACCCCGCACAAAGCGCGCGCCTGGGCCGAGACCGCCCAAACCATTTCCGAGCGCAGCCGCCACGGTCAGGCCGTCAACCTTGACCCTGCCGCGCTCGTCCTAGATACGGTGTTCAAGATCACTGAAACCGCCGCCGCGAGACCATGACTGACATTCCCCAGATCACCGATAGCCACTGCCACCTCGATTTCCCCGATTTCGAAGGCCAGCTCGACGAGATCATCGCCCGCGCCGAGCGCGCCGGTGTCACGCGCATGGTCACGATCTGCACCCGCCTGCGCAACGAACCCTCTGTGCGCGCCATCGCCGAGGCCCACGCGCCGATATTCTACGCCGCAGGCACACACCCGATGAGCGCCGCCGAAGAACCGCTGGCAAGCGTGGACGACCTCATCGCGCTCGCCCAACATCCAAAATTCGTCGGTATCGGCGAAACCGGGCTGGATTATCACTACACCGCCGAAAGCATGGACATCCAAAAAAAGTCCCTGCGCATCCATATCACGGCGGCGCGCGAAACCGGCCTGCCCCTGATTATCCATTCGCGCGACGCGGATGAGGACATGGCCGCGATCCTCTCTGAGGAGCACGCCAAGGGTGCCTACCCTTGCGTCATGCACTGCTATAGCTCGGGGCCAGAGCTGGCAAAAACCGCTGTGGAGCTTGGGTTTTACCTCTCCATGTCCGGCATCGCGACCTTCCCGCGCTCGCAAGAGGTCCGCGATATTTTTGCCGCCGCCCCGGTTGAGCGCATCCTTGTTGAGACCGACGCCCCCTATCTCGCGCCGCCGCCCCATCGCGGCAGACGCAACGAACCGGCCTATACCGCGCTGACCGCACAGGTCGGGGCCGATGTGTTCAGCATGGACTACCCCGCCTTCGCCGCCCAGACCCAGGCCAATTTCGACCGCCTCTTTTCAAAGGTTGCGGCCTATAGGCACGCCGCATGAGCGCCCGCCTGACCTTTACAATTCTCGGCTGTGGCTCATCCGGCGGTGTGCCCCGTTTGGGCGGCCATTGGGGCGATTGTGACCCTGAAAACCCCAAGAATCGCCGCCGCCGCTGCTCGATGCTGATTGAGCGCGAAACCGAAGCTGGTAAAACCACCGTCCTCATCGACACCTCTCCCGACATGCGCAGCCAGTTGCTTGATGCCGGGATCGGCACGCTTGATGCCGTCGTTTATACTCATTCCCATGCCGACCATGTGCACGGCATCGACGACCTGCGCATGATCGTCTTTAACAAGCGCGCCCGCCTGCCCGTCTGGGCCGATGGCCCTACCCAAGAGGCGCTTTATTCGCGCTTTGGATATGCCTTTATGCAGCCCGAAGGCTCTCCCTACCCGCCGATCCTCGACATGCACACCATCAAGGGCGACATGACGATTTCCGGTGCGGGTGGCGACATCACCCTGACCCCGATCAAGGTCAACCACGGCAGTATTGACGCCCTCGGCTTTCGCATCGCAGGGCTGTGCTACATGCCCGATGTGGCCGAAATTTACGATGATGCGTGGCGGCACCTCAATGATCTCGATTGCTGGGTGCTCGACACATTGCGCCGTTCGCCGCACCCGACCCATGCACATTTCGAGAAATCCCTCGACTGGATCGCCCGCGTCGCCCCGCGCCGCGCGGTTCTGACCAATATGCATATTGATCTCGACCATGCCACGGTCGAAGGCGAAACCCCCGATCACATCAGCGCCGCCTACGACGGGATGAAAATCACCTACGAGGTCTGACGCCCATGCAAACGCTGATCTCTGTGATCCTGCCCGTCTTTCTCGTGATCGGCTTTGGCTACGCCGCCGCATGGCGCGGTCTGTTTTCCGAGGCCAATGTCGACGGACTGATGCGCTTTGCGACGAATTTTGCCGTGCCTGTGCTGCTGTTTCGCGCCATCGCCGGACTGGACCTCTCCGCCGAATTCGACCTCGCCCTTTTGGCGAGTTTCTATACCGGCGCCTTCCTTAGCTTTCTGGCGGGCCTCCTGGGGGCACATTATTTCTTTGGGCGTGACTGGGAAGATTCGGTCGCCATCGGCTTTGTCTGCCTGTTCTCCAACTCGCTCCTGCTCGGCCTGCCGATCACCGAACGCGCTTTCGGCCCCGAGGCGCTGGCAGGGAACTACGCCATCATCTCGATCCACTCGCCCTTCTGCTACGGGCTTGGCATCACCGTGATGGAAATCCTGCGCGCCCGAGGCAAATCCCCGGCCATGATCCTGCCCACTGTGCTCAAGGCCATGTTCCGCAATGCCCTGATCCTTGGCATCTCGCTTGGGTTTATCGTCAATCTATCCGGCATTTCTCTGCCCGATCCCGTCTCTGTCGGTGTCGACCTCATGGCCCGCGCCGCCCTGCCCGCCGCGCTCTTTGGCATGGGCGGAGTGCTCTACCGCTATCGTCCCGAAGGCGACCTGCGCACCATCGCCTATTGCTGCGTGATCTCGCTCGGCCTGCACCCGGCCATCGTCTGGGCGCTTGGCTCTTGGAATGGGCTTGGGACCGACGCGTTCCGCTCCGCCGTCCTGACCGCCGCCATGCCGACCGGCATCAACGGCTATCTCTTCGCCTCCCTCTATGGCCGCGCCCAACGCACCGCCGCCTCTGCCGTCCTGATCGGCACCGGCGTTGCCATCCTGAGCATCTGGCTCTGGCTCTTTACCCTGCCCTGACCCTCCCCTGAGCGCACAATGGCCCTCACAACAGGACACGCATCGCGCGCCCGTGTCGCAACGATGGACAAAACAAAAAGGGGAGAGCGCGCGCCGCATAAGGCCAAACACGCGTTGCGAAAGGGCGGAAACCCATCACGTAAATCTTAGATTTTTCTCAGGGGAAAAATGGTGCGGTCGAGAAGACTCGAACTTCCACGGGTGTTACCCCACAGCGACCTCAACGCTGCGCGTCTACCAATTCCGCCACGACCGCACTGTCATTGACTTGGTGAGGAGGCGTATAGACAAGCCGTTCGGGGATGTGAAGAGGCAAAAGAGCCGTTTTTGAAAATTTTCGGCCCCGACGAATGCTTGCGCCGGGGCCGATATATTTTCTCTTTGAAATGATCCGTTTGCGGATCAGTCCCCGAGGTTGAAACTCGGCAATGCCGCTGCGGGCTGCGGTGTGACCATCGACGAACCGCCAGCCGTAACCGCGGTGCGCAATAGTTGCACGCGCTCCGGTTGCCCCGGCGCAAAGACTGGCTCTGCGCCGCCTTCCATCGCCTCGATCGCCATCATGTACCATTCCTGCGCGCGGTCCTGCGACGTCGCGACCCCGAACCCTTGCGCAAGGTGATGCCCGATCAACTCTGCATAAGGTTTCTGTCCCATCGCCACCATCAACAGAGCCGAGCCAAGCGAGACCTGCATCTCATCGCGGCGATAGCCCGAGAAAAGACAGATCTTCGCCGTTCCCGAAAGCTGCTCAATCGACATATTCGACTTGAGAACAAAGGCCTGCGCCTCTGATACCACGCCCGAAGCCGGGGTTGTGGCCAGTTTCGCAAGGAACGGCTCAAGCGCCGGACCAAACGCATCACATTGCGCATCGACCTGCGCCGGGGTCACGCCCGACAACCCGGCCACAATCGTCTCGCCCGTGCCAATCGCATAGGTGCGCGCAAGACAGAATTGCTCGTTCAGGGCAAATTCAGGATCGGTGAGGTTGGACACCGTCGTAAAGCCGCCGTTGGAATTGGTCAAAAGCGATACCTTGCTGCACAGCGATGCAAGCGAGGGGCCAGTGTCTCGCGCTTGGCCGGTATTAAACAGCGTGATTCCCCCAAGCGGTGCAGAGCCCGAGGCCATCACCGTGCCGCCTTGGCTTGGGGCCGCAGGTTGCGGTGCCGGAGTCGCCGCCATCTGCGCGCCTGCGCCTTGGCCATTCATCCGACAGACGCCCTGATGACAGGCGAACAAGGCCGGGGTGGCATCATGGCTTAGGAAATCATTGCGTGAATAGCCCTGCGGCGTCGATGCAAAGACCATCACCGTGCAACTCTGCGCACCGCACCAAAAGGTGCTACCCGATTTGGACGTATCAAGAATGTAATCGGTTTTGCCATCGCCGTTGAGATCGGCAAGCTGGATAAACCCCGAGCGTTGCAATAGCTGCTCGGCGCTTGGGTCGGAACTGGCCGCGACCTCGTCGACGGCTGCTGAAACATCGGCTGGCATCCCATTATAGGTATTCCCGGCCATGCGCCCGCCCGTGGCCTCACCGTGCCAAGTTTTCAAAAGGCTGCGTGTGCCCTCTGGTCCCTGCATAGCCTTGATGACCTGCGGACCGCCAACTTGGGCGCGGTTATAGGACGACACAAGGAAATCACGCTCATATTGCGTCAAACGCCCCGTGGCCGGAAACCCGACATAAATCTGATACTGCGTAATGGCCGCGCGGCTGCGGCTTCCCATGACGCCATCGGGGGTGCCGGCGTTAAAGCCAAAGTAATTGAGCGATGTCTGCGTTTCGCGATTATGCGCGCGTGTGGCGGAATATCGCGTGCTCGTCGTCGTGCGCCGTTTGGTCTTGTTGTGCTCATTCATAAGGGCGCCGCCGATAATCCCGCCAACAATCGCGGCCCCAAGGTTATCGGCCATCGCCGCCGTGCTGGAAGTCGCCATAAACGCGGCGATCAACCCGGTTTTCAAAGAACGTGAAAACATCTGTTCTCTCCCTGTGAAACGTCTTTTCAAAAATCTGACACCTTAATAATACGCCCTTCAAGCGAGTCGCGCGAGACTTATTGCCGTCTTAGGGCGATCTGCCACTCTGGACAGTGGCCCGTCGGACGCCCTATGTCTGCGCCATATTTTGGTCTGGCACGGCTGTGGCGACCAACACGAGAGGGCAAAATGGTGGAATGGATCACACATGACGGGCTGCTCGCCTATGATGAAGCGGTCGCTTTCATGGAAGACCGCGCCGACGCCATTGCCCGTGGCGAGGCCGAGGAATGCATATGGCTCGTCGAGCACCCCCCGCTTTACACGGCGGGCACTTCGGCCAAACCCGACGACCTGACCGACCCGAACCGATTTCCCGTCCACCCGAGCAAGCGTGGCGGACAATATACCTACCACGGCCCCGGACAACGTGTGGCCTATGTGATGTTGGATGTGGGCAAACGCGGGCGCGACGTGCGCAAATTCGTCGAACAGCTTGAAACATGGGTCATCGCAACACTGGCCGAATTCAACCTCACCGGCGAGATTCGCGACGGCCGCGTGGGGGTCTGGGTTGCGCGCCCTGACAAACCCCTGACCGCCTCCGGCGCACCGGCAGAGGACAAAATCGCCGCCATCGGCATCCGCCTGCGCAAATGGGTGAGCTTTCACGGCATTTCGATCAACGTCGAACCCGACCTCGACCATTTCTCCGGCATCGTCCCCTGCGGCATTACCGAATACGGCGTGACCTCGCTTGTCGATCTCGGCCTGCCAGTGACCATGACGGATGTGGATGTCGCCTTGCGGGCGACGTTCGATACGGTGTTCGATTCCCCCACGGACTAAGCTCTACAACACCGCCCGCCCCTTCGAATCGCCCCCGCACCGCGCCGCATGACTCGACATTTTGCTCATCCGCCGACAACACGCCCTTTTTAGGGAAACCCCTCCGCGATTCCGGGTGTTTTGCGCCTTTTTGCCACAGGCAGAGGCCCGCTCGGCGCGCCCATGAGGCGTCCTGACGCAATTTCAGGTATCGCAATTGGGTCCATGAATGTTTATGTTCCCTTCCAGCAAGGACTAACACTAAGCCAAGGGAAATCTCATGAAGAACCTGTTTGTTGCAACCGCAGCACTGATCGCCCTCTCCGCCCCCGCATTCGCCGAAGGCGATGCCGAAAAGGGCGAGAAAGCATTCAAAAAATGTAAAGCCTGCCACATGATCGTTTCTCCGGAAGGCGAAGAGATCTTCAAAGGCGGCAGAACCGGCCCGAACCTCTACGGGATCGTTGGCCGCACTGCTGGCACCGTTGAAGACTTCCGTTACAAAGACGGCCTCAAAGACGCTGCCGAAGCTGGCTTCGTCTGGACCGAAGAGTCGATTGCTGAATACGTCGTCGACCCCAAAGCATGGCTTGATGCCAATGGCTTTGCCAAGAAATCCGGCATGAGCTTCAAGATGCGCAAAGGCGGCGAACACGTTGCGGCCTACCTCGCATCCGTCGCTCCGGCGCCTGAAGCGGCCGAAGAAGAGGCCGCTGCTGACTAAGCGCACCCTTCCACGACACGCCGGACCCGTCCGGCACTGCCCCCGCGTGACCCGGCGTTGCGCGGGGGTTTTCTTTGAATTGATCCGATTTGTCGCACCTTTTGCTCTGGACCTGCGAAATTTGACCCAAATCAAGTCGGGTGCGACACTTTTTTTTGATCCATGTCAAATACGGTGATTGCGACTAGCCTCCGACGCCTCTAAAAAAGACGGTGAACCAGGGTGCGGGAAGAATCTTTCGCGCCCTCAACCCACCTTAAGGGAGGCAACAGTATGGCAGACGCAGCCATTCACGGCCACGACCATGAAGACGAGCGCGGTTTCTTTACCCGCTGGTTCATGTCGACCAACCACAAAGACATTGGTCTTCTCTACCTGATCGTCTCGGCTTTCGTCGGTCTGATCGCAGTCCTGTTCACTGTTTACATGCGCCTTGAGCTCATGGAACCTGGCGTTCAATACATGTGCCTCGAAGGCGCCCGCTTCATTGCAGACGCCTCCGCGGAATGTACCCCGAACGGACACCTCTGGAACGTGCTGATTACATATCACGGCGTCCTGATGATGTTCTTCGTTGTGATCCCGGCGCTGTTTGGCGGGTTCGGCAACTACTTTATGCCGCTTCAGATCGGCGCGCCCGATATGGCGTTCCCGCGCATGAACAACCTGTCCTTCTGGCTGTATGTGACCGGCGTCTCGCTTGGCGTCGCCTCGCTCCTGTCGCCGGGTGGCAACGATCAGCTCGGCTCCGGTGTCGGCTGGGTGCTTTACCCGCCGCTGTCCACAAACGAAGCGGGCTACTCTATGGACCTCGCGATCTTCGCGGTGCACGTCTCGGGTGCTTCGTCGATCCTTGGCGCGATCAACATGATCACCACCTTCCTGAACATGCGTGCCCCCGGCATGACCCTGTTCAAGGTGCCGCTGTTTGCATGGTCGATCTTCGTGACCGCGTGGCTGATCCTGTTGTCCTTGCCTGTTCTGGCGGGTGCCATCACCATGCTGCTTACCGACCGCAACTTCGGCACGACCTTCTTTGATCCTGCTGGCGGCGGCGACCCGATCCTGTATCAGCACATCCTTTGGTTCTTCGGCCACCCCGAAGTTTACATCGTGATCCTGCCCGGCTTTGGTCTGGTGTCGCACATCTTTGCCACCTTCTCGCGCAAACCGGTCTTCGGCTACCTGCCGATGGTCTGGGCGATTATCGCCATCGGCGCGCTTGGCTTCGTCGTGTGGGCGCACCACATGTATACCGTCGGTATGTCCCTGACCCAGCAATCCTACTTTATGCTGGCAACAATGGTCATCGCGGTGCCAACAGGGGTCAAAATCTTCTCATGGATCGCGACCATGTGGGGCGGCTCGATCGAGTTCAAAGCACCAATGCTTTTCTCGCTTGGCTTCCTCATCCTGTTTACCATCGGTGGTGTGACCGGCATCGTCCTGTCGCAGGCTGGCGTCGACCGCGCCTATCACGATACCTATTACGTCGTGGCGCACTTCCATTATACCATGTCGATGGGGGCGGCCTTTACCATCTTTGCCGGGATTTACTTCTACTTCGGCAAAATGACCGGGCGCCAATACCCCGAGTTCGCGGCGAAGATCCACTTCTGGATGTTCTTCATCGGCGTCAACCTGACCTTCTTCCCCCAGCACTTCCTGGGCCGTCAGGGTATGCCGCGCCGCTATATCGACTACCCGGAGGCATTCGCCTACTTCAACAAGATCAGCTCCTACGGTGCGCTGCTCTCGTTTGCCTCCTTCGTTCTGTTCTTCGGCATCATCGCCTACGCGCTGCTGCGCGGTGCCCGCGTGACCGAAAACAACTACTGGAACGAATACGCCGATACGCTGGAATGGACCCTGCCCTCCCCGCCGCCCGAGCACACGTTCGAGCAGCTTCCCAAACAGGAAGACTGGGACAAGGGCCACGCGCACTAAGCGCCTCCAGCCTCCAAAAAATCAAAGAGGCCCCGGTTGACCGCCGGGGCCTTTTCCTTTCTTGCCCCCCCGAGCACTGACCTCGACATGCCCCATACCTGGACCCCGAACGCCCCCGACACCAAGGTTGTGCTGACTCTCTGGCCGCACCGCTCGTTGCCCCGCAAAGGGTTCGCGGCGATGATCCTGATGGCGTTCACCTTGGGCACGGTCCCTCTCTACGGGCTTTTGGGCACCGTCTTCCTCTGGGGAATCCTACCCTTCATTCTGGTAATGGTTGCGGCGCTCTGGTGGGGGTTGGAACGGTCTTACAAGGACGGCGACATCCTCGAAGAACTGCGCCTTGACGGTGACATGCTGACCCTGACGCATCGCCCGGCACGCGGGGCGACCCAATCATGGGCGTGCAATATCTACTGGGCACGCCCCGAGATGCATGTGCACGGCGGTCCTGTGCCGCATTACATTACCCTGACCGGCAATGGCCGAACGGTCGAAATTGGCCGCTTCCTCTCCGAGGAGGAGCGCAAACTGCTCTTTGTGGAGCTGAGCGATTTCCTCAAAAACGCCTGAGGCGGCCCGAACCAAAGCCCGAGCCGCCCCAAAAACCGCACTGTCGCGATACAGACGTAATACCGACGTGATACCGACGTTGGTTTTTAGCCCTCTCAGACCAAACCGCCCTTGATCAATCCCTCGGCGATTCGACCATAGGCGTCGGCCATCGGCCCATCCCCTGCGGCGACCGGAACCCCCGAATCTCCTGCGAGTCGCGTCGCAAGGTCGATGGGCAATGCCCCCAAAAGCGGAGCGCCAAGACGCTCGGCCTCCTTGGCGACCCCGCCCTGACCGAAGATATGTTCCTCATGCCCACATTTTGGGCACACATAAGACGACATATTCTCAATCAGGCCCAATACAGGCGTATCCAAAAGCTCGAACATTCCCAAGGCCTTGCGCGCATCAATAAGCGCCACATCCTGCGGCGTGGAGACGACAATCGCGCCGCTCAATTCCGTTTTCTGGCAAAGCGTCAATTGCACATCCCCGGTGCCCGGCGGCAGGTCGACAAGCAGGACATCCAACTCGCCCCACTGCACCTGACCAAGCATTTGCTGCAACGCCCCCATAAGCATCGGCCCGCGCCACACCACAGGCTTGGCCTCGTCCACCATAAAGCCGATCGACATGATCGTGACCCCATGCGCCTGAAGCGGAATGATCGTCTCCCCATCCGGCGACGCAGGCCGCTTGTTGACCCCCATCATCCGCGGCTGCGACGGTCCATAAATATCCGCATCAAGAAGCCCGACACGCTTGCCCTTTTGGGCCAATGCGACCGCTAGGTTACTGGAAACAGTGGATTTTCCAACGCCCCCCTTGCCCGAACCAATGGCGATGATCCGCTTGACGCCATTGACCTTCATCGGCCCCTTCTGGGGCTTGGGATGACCGCCAACCTTGAGGCTCGGCGGGGCTTTCGCGGCTGGGGCAGGCCCATGCGCCGTAAGCGCAACCGACACGGTTTCGACCCCCGGAAGCGCCCGTACCGTCTCTTCTGCCGCCCGGCGCAATGGCTCCATTTGTCGGGCCAAATCCGGTGTCGGGGCCTCAATCACGAAGCGCACCGACGGACCCTCAATGGCCAATGCACGCAGCATGTCTCGTGACACAAGCGTGCCCCCATCCGGCAATGCCAAGCGGGCCAGCGCATCGAGAATGTCTTGTTCTTTCACCGTCATTTTTCTCTCCTCTGTCCCCTTATGAAGTGGCGCGCGCCCCGCAGCCAGACAAGGGGCATTTCACCCTTTTGAACAGGAATTCAAACAGTTGCACAATCCCTGTGCAGCACATGGTTTACGTTACTTCCCCTATTCCGTTGCTGCATAGCAGCATTGCGAAGGCGCCTATTGTGCACCTGCAGCATGAGCCTATATCCATAACACAACAGCGACACAGCCTCGCTAACGCAGACAAACCGAGGAATACAACATGGCACTCGCCACGGACTATATCGCCGCAAAACATGGTCTGGTTGACCGCATCTCCTTCAAATTCTCGGAGATGGTCGAGCAGGTCCGCAAGGCCCGCGCCTTTAGCCGCGCCTATAACGAACTGGCAGCCCTGCCCGACGCACAGTTGTGCGACATGGGCCTCAATCGTTCGATGATCCGACGGATCGCCTATCAGGCGGCCTATGAAAAATAACCAATAGCTTCAGGAAACTCCTCCTCCCTTTTGTTTCCCGAAACTGCGACGGCAACTCTCCTCCTCCCTGTTGCCGTCGCCAAAACACCGGACCAAACGGTCCAACCGGAACAAGGCGCCCCTCCTCCTCCCAGGGCGACTTGGACTCGCGGCGACACCCCTCCTCCTCCCTGGGTGTCGCCGCACAAGAACAACGGGCCACACGGCCCAACGCGATCAAGGCGCTCTCCTCCTCCCATGCGCCTTGTAACTAAGCGGCGGTCTCCTCTCCTCCTCCCTGGGGACCGCCGCGCAAATACCGGCCTACCGGCCACCCTATTCAGAGCGCTTCTCCTCCCATTAGCGTTTCTGACACTAAGAACGGCGACGCCCTCCTCCTCCCTGGCGTCGCCGTTTTTTTATGGAAATCCCCAAAGTCATCAGTCCGCACACGCCAAAAAACGCGCGTGCCAAAGGCACGCAACGCCACCATCGAATTGCGATCAAACTATTGCTTTAGAAGGGTATATCGTCGGACGGGGAAATGAACTTAGCCACGACCTTTTTGACGCCAGCCTTGTCAAACACGACCTCAAGCTTATCGCCTTCGATATCCTGCACGATCCCATAGCCGAATTTTTGATGGAACACGCGCTCGCCAAGGGTAAAGCTCGACACCGCCTCTAGGTCGATGATCGTATGTCGGCTCTCGCGTGGCTGGGACATCCCCTGTCCGCCGCTGCGGGCCTGCATCCGTTTCCAGCCGGGCGAATTATAGGTATTGGCCTGCGCCACGCGGCTCTCAACCGCCGAAGCCCCCACACGCCCCGCCGCCCCAAAGCCGCCGCCATAAAGACCCGGTGGCGTAAGAACCTCAACATGCGCATCCGGCAACTCGTCAATGAACCGCGACGGCATCTGCGATTGCCATTGACCATAGACCCGACGATTGCCAGCAAAGGAAATCGTGCAAATCTCTTCGGCGCGCGTGATCCCCACATAGGCCAGCCGCCGCTCTTCCTCGAGCCCTTTGAGGCCGCTCTCATCCATGCTGCGCTGCGACGGGAACAACCCATCTTCCCAGCCGGGCAGAAAGACCGCCGGAAATTCCAGCCCCTTGGCCGCATGAAGCGTCATGATGGAAACCTTGGCCTCGGCATCGTCGCTCTCATTGTCCATAATGAGGCTGACATGCTCAAGGAACCCTTGCAGATTTTCAAAACTTTCCAAAGCCTTGACGAGTTCCTTAAGGTTTTCAAGCCGCCCCGGCGCCTCTGGCGTCTTGTCGTTCTGCCACATGCCCGTATAGCCGGATTCATCAAGAATGATCTCGGCCAGCTCCATATGTGTGAGGTCCGAATCCTTTGCCATCCGCCCCCAGCGCCCAAGGCTCTCGACGAGGATACCAAGTTCCTTTGCGCCCTTGCCGCCAATGCCCTTTTCCTCAAGCAAGAGCCGCGCCCCTTCCAATAGAGAGACGCCATTGGCACGCGCGCAGGTCTGGATTTTCTGCTGCGCAACATTGCCAAGCCCGCGCTTGGGGGTGTTGACGATGCGCTCAAACGCAAGATCATCCTCCGGGCTGACCACGAGGCGGAAATAGGCCATCGCATCGCGGATTTCCAACCGCTCATAGAACCGCGGCCCGCCGATCACGCGATAGGGCAAACCGATGGTGAGAAACCGATCCTCAAAGGCCCGCATCTGATGCGACGCGCGCACGAGGATCGCCATGTCATCAAGCGACATCGCCCGCATGCCCCGCGTGCCGCGTTGCAATGCCTCAACCTCTTCCCCGATCCAGCGCGCCTCTTCCTCGCCGTCCCAATGGCCGATCAGGCGGACCTTCTCGCCCTCGTCCCGGTCGGTCCAAAGCTCCTTGCCCAACCGGCTTTCATTGCCCCGAATGACACTCCCGGCAGCCGCCAAAATATGCGGCGTCGAGCGATAGTTCTGCTCTAACCGCACCACATGCGCGCCGGGAAAATCCTTTTCAAACCGTAGGATATTGCCAACTTCGGCCCCGCGCCAACCATAGATCGACTGATCATCATCCCCGACACAACAGATATTCTTGTGCCCCCCCGCCAAGAGACGGAGCCAGAGATACTGCGCCACGTTGGTATCCTGATATTCGTCGACAAGGATATAGCGGAAGCGGCGTTGGTATTCCGCCAAGACATCTGGATAGTGCTGAAAAATAGACACTGTGTGTAGGATCAGGTCACCAAAATCGACAGCATTTAGCTCTAGCAACCGTGTCTGATACTGCTCATACAGCTCAACCCCTCGATTGTTGTACGCATTAGCATCACAAGACGGAACATTTTCAGGCGTTAGCGCCTTGTTCTTCCACCCCTCGATGATTCCCGCAAGCATCCGGGCAGGCCAGCGCTTCTCGTCGATATTGTTAGCAACAATCAACTGCTTCAAGAGCCGTATCTGGTCGTCCGTATCCAGAATGGTGAAATTCGATTTCAGATGGAGAGAATACATATCTCGATCAGGGACAGCCTCAGGCTGAGGAGCCGGGGCAAGGTCATAAGAATCCAGAACATCGTCACTATCGTGAAGATCTTCCACCTCTTTAACGTTCGCTTCGGGTTCCCTGAAGGGGATCAATTCTGCATGACGCCGCAGAATTTTAACTGACAGGGCATGGAACGTGCCCATCCAAGGAAGAGGCCCCTTCAAGGAGTAAGGCGTCTTTGCAAGCCGATCTTTCATTTCTTTGGCTGCTTTGTTCGTAAACGTCACCGCCAAAATCTGACTCTCGAAAGCCTGACGTGTTGAGATAATATGCGCCACACGAGCCATGAGCGTCTTGGTCTTACCCGTACCCGCCCCGGCCAACATAAGGACAGGCCCCTCTAAACACTCCGCCGCTTCACGCTGTGCCGGGTTCAATTCGTCAAGATAGGGCATCGGCCGCGCGGCCATAGCTCGGGCCGCGAGTGAGGCGCTCTCAAATGCGTCGGATTCGTCAAAACTGCTCATGGGCGGCAATCTAGCTTGCTGACGCGGCGTTGAAAAGTTCGCTTTATGTTCCAAACCCCGTCAGGCATCATTTTCTTCAAAGCCAATCGGGAACTGGACAAACCGCCCCGCGCGTCCAACAAATGCAGTCATGGATCTACACGCACGATACCCTGCCCTGTCTGACCTGCGCCGCCGCGCCCAAAAGCGGCTGCCGACATTCGTCTGGGAGTTTCTTGAAAGCGCCACGGGACAGGAGGCGACCAAAGCCCGCAACCGCGCAAAACTGGACGAAGTCCTCTTTGCCCCCTCAATCCTGCATGGTGAGTTTGAAGCCGATCTTTCCACGACCTTCCTCGGAGAGGACTATCCGCTCCCGCTTGGCATTGCGCCGTTGGGTATGTCCGGGTTGATCTGGCCCAATGCCGAGCGCCTCCTTGCTGCTGCGGGCGCGCGTCTTGGTATTCCCTATGCGCTCTCCACCGTCGCAAGCCAAACCCCCGAAGCCGTCGCGCCGCATCTTGGCGCACATGGCTGGTTTCAAATGTACCCCCCCCGCGATCCAGAGATTCGCAAAGACATGCTGGCCCGCGCCAAACGCGCCGGGTTCACAACCCTTGTGCTGACCGCAGACGTCCCCGTCGCAAGCCGCCGCGAGCGCCAGGTGCGCTCTGGCTTGACAACCCCGCCGCGCCTAACCCCGCGCCTTCTGGCGCAGGTGGCGCTACGTCCGGCATGGGCGCTTGGCACGGCGCGCATGGGAATGCCGCGCATGCGTCTTATTGATGAATACGCAGGTAATCTAACGGGGATGAGTTCAACCGCCCATGCGGGCTATCTCCTGCGCACCTCGCCGGATTGGGACTATCTCCACTGGCTGCGCGACAATTGGCAGGGGCCGTTGATTGTCAAAGGCGTGTTGCGCGCCTCCGACGCCGCACCGCTCGAAAAGGCCGGAGTAGATGCGCTCTGGGTGTCCAATCACGCCGGACGCCAGTTTGATGCCGCCCCCGCAAGCATCGAGGCCTTACCCGCCATACGCGCGGCCACCTCCCTGCCGCTTATCTTCGATAGCGGCGTTGAGACCGGCCTCGATATCCTGCGCGCCCTCGCACGCGGCGCCGATTTCGTGATGATGGGGCGCGGATTTCACATGGCGCTGGCGGCGCTTGGCCCCAATGGTCCCGATCATCTTGTCGATATTCTTGCAAAGGACATGGCCGCCAATATGGGCCAAATCGGCACGCCCCATTTGGGCTTACTCTCCAAGGCCATCTTGTGATTGCGCAAACATGTCGTGACTTGGACACAACCCGCCGCAGGATAACGCGGAAAACGCCCAAAACCTTTCACAAAAGTTACAAGACTACGCAGTCCTTGGTATTGTCTGAGCATACGCGCCGGACTACCCCAAGACAATATTTTGGACAGCGCGAAAAAAGAGGGGAGCCTGCCCATGCCTGACTTCAAGAAAATTCTGATTGCCAACCGGGGCGAAATTGCCATCCGGGTGATGCGTGCCGCCAACGAAATGGGCAAAAGGACCGTCGCGGTCTTTGCCGAAGAGGACAAGCTGTCACTCCACCGCTTCAAAGCGGACGAGGCCTATCGCATTGGCGAAGGCATGGGGCCAGTTGCGGCCTATCTCTCGATTGATGAGATCATCCGTGTTGCCAAGGGATGCGGCGCAGATGCCATTCATCCCGGCTATGGCCTGTTGTCGGAGAACCCGGATTTCGTTGATGCCTGCGCCGCCAACGGCCTTACCTTCATCGGCCCCAAGGCCGAAACCATGCGTGCCCTCGGTGACAAGGCCAGCGCCCGCAAGGTCGCGATCGAGGCTGGCGTGCCGGTCATCCCGGCAACAGAGGTGCTTGGCGATGACATGGACGCCATCAAGGCCGAGGCCGCCAAGATCGGCTATCCCTTGATGCTCAAGGCGTCCTGGGGCGGCGGCGGGCGCGGGATGCGTCCGATCCTGTCAGAAACGGAAGTCGAGGAAAAAGTCCTCGAAGGCCGTCGCGAGGCCGAAGCTGCCTTTGGCAATGGCGAGGGCTATCTCGAAAAGATGATCACCCGCGCCCGCCACGTCGAAGTGCAAATCCTTGGCGACACACAGGGCAATATCTATCACCTCTATGAACGCGACTGCTCGGTGCAGCGCCGCAACCAAAAGGTCGTCGAACGCGCCCCCGCCCCCTACCTCTCCGAGGCCCAGCGCGAGGAAATCTGCGAACTTGGCCGCAAGATCTGCGCCCATGTAAACTATGAATGCGCTGGCACCGTCGAATTCCTGATGGATATGGAAACCGGCAAGTTTTACTTCATCGAAGTAAACCCGCGCGTGCAGGTCGAACATACCGTGACCGAAGAGGTCACAGGTATCGACATCGTGCAGGCGCAAATCCTCATCGCGGAGGGTAAGAGCATTGCCGAGGCGACGGGTAAGGCCTCGCAATACGATATCCGCCTCAATGGCCACGCCCTGCAAACCCGGATCACAACCGAAGACCCGCAGAACAACTTTATCCCCGACTATGGCCGCATCACCGCCTATCGCTCGGCCACGGGGATGGGTATTCGCCTTGATGGCGGCACGGCCTATGCGGGCGGCGTCATCACGCGCTATTATGACTCGCTGCTGACCAAAGTGACCGCATGGGCACCAACCCCGGAAAAGGCCATCGCCCGCATGGACCGCGCCCTGCGCGAGTTCCGTATTCGCGGTGTGTCGACCAATATCGCCTTTGTCGAGAACCTGCTCAAGCACCCGACCTTCCTCAACAACCAATATACCACCACGTTCATCGACGAAACGCCGGAGCTGTTCCAATTCTCCAAGCGGCGCGACCGGGGTACCAAGGTGCTGACCTACATCGCGGATATTACCGTGAACGGGCATCCCGAGACCGCAGATCGCCCGGAACCACCCGCCGATCTCAAGGCTCCGGCACCGCCTGCGCAGCGTGGCGACCCTGCCTATGGCGCGCGCAATCTGCTTGAGGACAAAGGCGCCAAGGCCGTTGCCGACTGGATGAAGGATCAAAAGAAGCTCCTCCTGACCGACACCACTATGCGCGACGGGCACCAATCGCTTCTGGCAACCCGGATGCGCTCGATCGACATGATCAAAGCCGCCCCGGCCTACTCCGCCAACCTCCCCGAACTGTTCTCGGTCGAATGCTGGGGCGGCGCGACCTTCGATGTCGCCTATCGCTTCTTGCAGGAATGTCCGTGGCAACGTCTGCGCGACCTGCGCGCGCGGATGCCCAACCTGCTGACGCAGATGCTCCTGCGCGCCTCAAACGGTGTCGGTTATACCAACTACCCCGATAACGTGGTGCAGGAATTCGTGCGCCAAGCCGCCGAAACCGGCGTCGATGTGTTCCGCGTCTTTGACTCGCTGAACTGGGTCGAAAACATGCGCGTCGCGATGGATGCCGTGGTCGAGACCGGCAAGATTTGCGAAGGCACGACTTGCTATACCGGCGATCTCCTTGATCCCGACCGCGCCAAATACGATCTCAAATACTATGTCGGTATGGCCAAAGACCTTGAGGCCGCAGGCGCGCATGTGCTTGGCCTCAAGGACATGGCGGGCCTTCTGAAACCGGCTTCGGCGCGCATCCTTATCAAGGCGCTGAAGGAAGAGGTCGGCCTTCCGATCCACTTCCACACCCATGACACCTCGGGCATTGCCGGGGCGACAATCCTCGCCGCCACCGACGCAGGCGTTGATGCCGTCGATGCGGCTATGGACGCCTTCTCGGGCGGCACCTCGCAGGCCTGTCTTGGCTCCATCGTCGAAGCCCTGCGCCACACGGATCGCGACACCGGCCTTGATATCGACGCCATTCGCGAAATTTCGGACTATTGGGAAGGCGTGCGCGCGCAATATACCGCGTTCGAATCCGGCCTCGCCGCCCCTGCCTCCGAGGTCTACCTCCACGAGATGCCGGGCGGCCAGTTCACCAACCTCAAGGCTCAGGCCCGTAGCCTCGGCCTTGAAGAGAAATGGACCCAAGTCGCCCGCACCTATGCAGACGTGAACCAGATGTTTGGCGATATCGTCAAGGTGACGCCGTCGTCAAAGGTCGTCGGGGACATGGCACTGATGATGGTCAGCCAAGGCCTCACACGCGCCGACGTCGAAGACCCCGAAACCGATGTCGCCTTCCCCGACTCCGTGGTCGACATGATGCGCGGCAACCTCGGCCAACCGCCGGGCGGCTTTCCCGACGCGATCGTGAAGAAGGTGCTCAAGGACGAAACCCCAAATACCGAACGCCCCGGCAAACATCTTGACCCGGTCGATCTTGACGCCACACGTGAAGAGCTCACCAAGGAACTCGAAGGCCTCAAAATCGACAACGAAGATCTCAACGGCTACCTGATGTATCCCAAGGTCTTCCTCGACTATATGGGCCGCCACCGCCAATATGGGCCGGTGCGCACCCTACCCACCCGGACCTTCTTTTACGGCATGGAACCGGGCGACGAGATCACGGCGGAAATCGACCCCGGCAAGACCCTCGAAATCCGGCTTCAGGCCGTGGGCGAAACCGGCGAGGATGGCGAGGTCAAGGTCTTCTTCGAACTCAACGGCCAACCGCGCGTGATCCGTGTGCCGAACCGTCTGGTGAAAGCCTCCACCGCCCAGCGCCCAAAGGCCGAAGTCGGCAATGCCGACCATATCGGCGCGCCAATGCCCGGTGTCGTCGCCTCTGTGGCGGTCTCCGTGGGCCAGCGCGTCAAGGAAGGCGACCTCCTCCTCACCATCGAGGCAATGAAAATGGAAACCGGCATCCACGCCGAACGGGACGCCACGGTCAAAGCCATTCACGCCCAACCCGGCAGCCAGATCGACGCCAAGGATCTTCTCGTCGAACTCGACTAAAACCTCAAAGCCCCGCCTGCCCGGCGGGGCTTTTGCTGGTTAGAGCCAAATACCGTAGCGGTCCTGCAAGTATCGCACGGCGCGGGCGTTTGCCGCATCACGCCCATCCGCACCGCCCTCCATACTCGTCAGGTCTGCCTCGGCAAAATGCGCATGCGACGTCGCTTCCCGGCGGCGCGGGATCATCCAGACCGGATGTCCATTCTTCATCGCCACCCCCGAAAGCCAGAAATCATCGACCGACCAAACGTCTTCTGGAATATCGAAAACGTCGTCGTCAAAGAAACTCGGGCGCACCAAAACCCCGCCGAACCCCATGAAATTGTCCACATACCCGGCCCGAAGACACCGCCGCCGCCCGACGAACCGACGCGGCCAGCCAAGGACGCTGCGCCCAAAGGCCTCTACGAGCAGGCGGATATTCTGCTCCATGTCAAACACCCGCCAAAGCCGTAACGCACGCGGCCGCAAAAGATCTTTACGCTCCCGTAGTGGTGGATTTTCGATCACACCACCACAAAGCGTAATACATGCCTCAGGGTGGGCTTCGCGCTGGCGCAGGAACTGTGCGGCCCAATCGCGCGGATAGTCCATGTCATCATCGCAAAACAAGATTTCAACATCCCGTTCGGCAAAGTCTCGTAGCGCAGGCAGAAGTTTGGTCGCGGGGCCGTAATCCGTTTCAACCCTGCGGATCTCAACGCCCTCCGGCACTTGCGGCAACGTGCCATCCCAGTCTGGAAACCGGCGGTAGGCTTTGGGGACATAAAGGATGATCGCCTCGGGCGGCACCGTTTGATGTCGCAGCGCCTCAAACGTCAGCGCAAGCCGGTCAAAACGCGGCGGAATCGATGAAAGCGTGATGACATAAGGCTTCATCGCCAAATCCCATATCTATCCTGAAAAAAGCGCACCGTGGTGACATTTGAATCATCGCGCCCCACACCGCCAAAGACCTGCTGATGAAGGGCCGTTTCATTCACGTGCCATGCTTGTTTCTGCGGGATCAGGATCGGCTCCTCGGCGCCCCCAATGATCCATGTCGGATGCCCATTGCGCATCGCTTGCCCCGAAAACCACACATCATCAACCGGCCATGCAAAATCGGGGATGTCAAAGACCTCTTGGGGAAAGAACTCAGGCCGGACAAGGACGCCCATCCAGCCCTCGAACGCATCCGCATATCCGGGCCGCAAAATCGTGCGCCGCCCCGGTTGGACATAAGGCCGCCCGGTCATCCGCGACGCTACCCAGCGCCCGGCGCAATGTAAATGGAACGGCACATTCGGATTGATCCGCAGCCGAATAACCTTGGGATGGGTGAACGCCGTGCGTCGCGCGCGCCCTTCGGGCGGCAGGAAATCATCCATCGGACTGATCGCGATGCACTCCAAAGGCCGCTGCGCCCGCGCCGCCAATAGGCGCTCGGCCATCCACGGGCGATAGACCTGATCGTCGTCACAAAACAGGATATCAACATCTTGGCCCGCAAACTCCTTCAAGGCCGGCAAGAGCTTGGTCGCGGGGCCGTAATCTTCTTCGACAAGGCGGATTTCAACCCCCTCGGGCACCTCTGGCAACGCACCGTCCCAGTCGGGAAACCGCCGATAGTGTCGGCTGAGATATAGAATAACCCGCTCTGGCCGCACGGTCTGCGACAAGAGGCTCTCAAGCGTCAGGTGTAGCCCAGAGAACCGGGGCGGTATTGACGATAGTGTGATGACATATCCGCCCATACCGGGTCTCCTCGGGTGTCGTTTGGCTGGACCCCTAGCATGGGTAACACAAAGGTCAAAGGGTCGGGAGCGGGTCAACCTGCACGATCGGCATCGCGCTTAATCGAAAGACCTCGTGATCGTGCAAGACTCCAGCCCGAGCCACCAACCCAATCCCGATCGCCAGAGCCAAAATGACCAAGCGCGCGCTTTCGCCTTTCGTAAACACCGCACCTCTCCCTATCCTGTGTTTTATTTGAACATCTGTTCCTACTACGCTGTTGGGACGACGTTCCGTCGCGCTTGGCCGATAATTTTTTGCGCCACGGGGCGTTTTTCCTCTTGCGGCTGCGCACGAGTCTTTATATCTCACGCCTCACTCAATGATGCGGGCGTAGCTCAGGGGTAGAGCATAACCTTGCCAAGGTTAGGGTCGGGCGTTCGAATCGCCTCGCCCGCTCCATTGAAGACATAACCTTTTCGGTGCGGGCGTAGCTCAGGGGTAGAGCATAACCTTGCCAAGGTTAGGGTCGGGCGTTCGAATCGCCTCGCCCGCTCCAAAGGGTCATACGAAAAAGCGCGGGGTTCACCCTGCGCTTTTCGCGTTTTTGGGGTCCGCTTTACCCATCCGCCAATGCCCGCGCCAAGGCATTCTGCCGCTCGATCACGCACGGCAGGTCAATCGTGGTGACATGACCATCCCGCACCACCTGCCGCCCCTCAATGAAAAGATCCCGCACCGTCACTGGCCCCGCAAGCAAAAGCGCCGCCGGATCCCAGCTCCCGGCGCTCTCGATTCCGCGTATATCCCAAAGCGCAACATCCGCGCGCTTCCCGACCGCGATCTGCCCGCAATCATCGCGCCCAAGAACCTCGGCCCCGCCGCGTGTCGCAATCTCAAGCGCCTCGCGGGCGCTCATGGCATCAGCCCCGCGCGCGACCCGCTGCAATAGCATCGCCTGACGCGCCTCAAGCACAAGGTTACCCGCATCGTTACTGGCCGACCCGTCAACCCCAAGACCAACCGGCACACCCGCATCCCGCATCGCCCGCACTGGCGCGATCCCGCTGCCAAGGCGGCAATTGGAACAGGGACAATGCGCCACCCCGGTTTTGGTGCGCGCAAACAGGTCGATCTCGCGGGTATCAAGCTTGACGCAATGCGCATGCCAGACATCCTCGCCGGTCCAGCCGAGGTCTTCGGCATATTGCCCCGGACGACAGCCAAATGTCTCAAGGCTATAGGCGATATCCTCGTCATTCTCGGCAAGGTGGGTGTGCAGCATGACGCCCTTGTCGCGCGCAAGGAGCGCCGCATCCCGCATCAAGTCCTGGCTAACGGAAAACGGCGAACAGGGCGCAATGCCAACCCGACACATCGCCCCCTCGCCCGCATCGTGAAACCGGTCCACAACCCGCACCGCGTCCTTGAGGATCGCGTCTTCACGCTCGACAAGGTGATCGGGCGGCAACCCGCCATCGCTCTCGCCAATGCTCATCGCGCCGCGTGTCGGATGAAACCGCATCCCGATCTCGCGGGCCGCATGGATCGTATCGTCAAGCGTCGCCCCGTTGGGATAGAGATAGAGATGGTCCGACGTCAGCGTGCAGCCCGAAAGCATCAGCTCCGCAATCCCGACCTGCGCCGAGACGAACATCTCTTCCGGGCCAAACCGGCTCCAGATCGGGTAAAGCGTCTGCAACCAGCCGAACAAGAGCGCGTCCTGCCCGCCCGGCACGGCGCGCGTCAGGCTCTGGTATAGATGATGGTGCGTATTGACGAGGCCCGGCGTCACAACACAGCCCTCCGCCTCGATCACCTCGCCTTCGCTTGTCAAACCGGACCCAATCTCGACAATCGCGCCGTCCCTAAAGCGCAGGTCCGCGCCGGAAAGCTCCTGACGCATGTCGTCCATCGTCAGAACATAACTGGCATTGCGGATTAAAATTTCCGGCATGTCACCGTCCTTTCACACTTCCCAAAGGCCCGTTTCGGTCAAACTGAAGTGTGAACGCGCCGACAGAATACGGGCAAAGGACTCGGCGCGGCCTCACTCATACCCGCCGCACAGGACGCGATCAATACTGCCGCAGAATCTCCAAGGCGGCGGCGTGGATCTGCCGGTTCGCCGCCGCAATCACCCGCCCGCCATTATGGGCCGGACCACCGCGCCAGTCCGTGACAATACCGCCCGCAGCCTCGATGACCGCTATCGGTGCTTGCACATCATAGTCGTTCAGCCCCGCCTCAATCACAAGGTCAACCTGCCCCGCCGCAACAAGCGCATAGGCATAGCAATCCATGCCATAGCGTGTAAGCCGCACCTTCTCGGATACGGCGCGAAATGCTGCCGCCTCTGTGTCGCTGCCAACTTCTGGAAAGGTTGTGAAAAGGGTCGCCTCGCCAAGCTCTGAGGTTTCCCCCGTGCCAAGCCTCTTGCGCCCTTGCGGGCCTTCGACGAACGCCTCGCCAAAACCGCCGACAAAGCGTTCTGCGATATAGGGTTGGTCGATGATCCCAAACACCGGCCCGCTTTTATTTGCCAGCGCGATCAAAACGCCCCAGGTCGGCGTGCCGCTCATGAAACCGCGTGTGCCATCAATCGGATCAAGCACCCATGTCAGGCCGCTCGTCCCTGTGCTGCGCCCCATTTCTTCGCCGAATACCCCGTCTTCGGGGCGCATCTCCGCCAGAACTGCGCGCATTGCCGCCTCTCCGGCGCGGTCGCCCTCGGTCACCGGGTCAAACCCTTCCGAAAGCTTATTATCCGTCACAAGTCCCCGTGCGCGAAAATACGGCAAAATAGCCAAACGGGCCGCCTCCGCCATCGCGAAAGCAGCCCGTTTGATATCGTCTTGTTCTTGTCGTTCTATATCCAGTCTCACCACCTAAATTCTCCCGACGCGATGCTTTGCGAAAAAGCGCTAGCGCAGCGTCGGTGCAAACTCAAGCAACGTCAGACAACACCCGAGCAAGCTCGAAAAGACGACGACGTTGATTCTCTGGGATCGAATAATAGGACCGTACGAGGTCAAGCGCCTCTTTGTCGCCCATAATATCAGCCGGAACCTTGGCCGACGCCTCGTTGGTATCGTCTGCTTCTATACCTTCAAAGAAAAAGCTCACCGGGACGTCAAGTGCATCGGCAATATCCCAAAGGCGGGAGGCGCTGACGCGGTTGGCACCGGTTTCATATTTTTGAATTTGTTGGAATTTAATTCCGACCTTCTGAGCCAACTGCTGCTGCGTCATACCTGTAAGCCACCGCCTCTGGCGGATGCGCTTGCCGACATGAACGTCCACTGGATGGGCCATAGAACGTCTCCTTTTCCTAATCACTCACGGCGCTCCGCCGTCACACCCGGCCATAAGACCGACGAGAGCCGCACGCCCCTCCAAACGAAAGAGTGTGCGTCCCTATGTGTTCTACAGTAACGGGTTTTGCCTCCAGATCAAGAACATTAGCACAAGTAAGCCGTTAACCAAGTTGTGAGAAAAACAATTAAAAGGTGTTTCCTGACGCCCCTTCACACCCCGGCCCTGCCTTCCGTTAGGTAAATTTTTGACATGCCCGGCGTTCCGGTTAAACCGTTGAAAACGGAACAACCGGAGGACACCATGCGCGCCTATCAGATCACATCCCATGACCTGCCCCCCTGCGTCACCGATCTGGCCACCCCAACGCCCCAACCGGGCGAGATCAGGGTCAGGATTCATGCCTGCGGGTTGAACTTCGCCGATCTCCTTATGCAAAAGGGCACCTATCAAGACACGCCCGCCCTGCCTTTCGTTGGCGGCATGGAAATCGCAGGCGTCGTAGATGCCCTTGGCCCGGACACGGACGGCCCCGCTCCGGGCACACGGGTCGCGGTCTTCGCCGGGCATGGTGGGCTTGCAGAATATGGATGTTTCGACGCCCGGCGCGCGGTGCCTCTCCCTGACTCGATGCCCTTTGAAGACGCTGCGGCGTTCATGGTTGCCTACGGGACAAGCCACGTTGCCCTCGACTACCGCGCCCGCCTCCAACCCGGCGAGACGCTTCTTGTCTTGGGCGCAGCGGGCGGCGTCGGCCTGACAGCGGTGGAAATCGGCAAGCTCATGGGGGCCAATGTAATCGCCTGCGCGCGCGGCGCAGATAAACTTGCGATCGCCAAACAAGCCGGGGCCGATCACCTTCTCGACGCAACAACCGCCGATATTCGGGCCGACGTCAAAGCCCTTGGCGGGGCCGATGTGGTCTATGATCCGGTGGGCGGCGAGCAATGGAAAGCCGCCTTTCGCGCCTGCAACCCCGAGGCCCGCCTCCTTCCCATCGGCTTTGCCAGTGGCGACGTGCCAAAAATCCCGGCCAATCATCTATTGGTCAAAAACCTCACTGTGATGGGCCTCTATTGGGGCGGCTACCTCGCGTTCAAGCCCTCGGTCGTCTCCGAGAGCCTCGCCACATTGCTGGACTGGTATGACCAAGGCCGCCTCAAACCCCATGTAAGCCACACCCTGCCGCTGGCACAGGCCGCCGACGCGATGGAGCTTTTGCGCACGCGCAAATCAACCGGCAAGGTGGTCGTGACAATGGGCTAAAGCCCGCCGCTGCCCGCGCCCGCAACAAGGCGTTTTTCGGCGGTGGAAAGCTCATAGCGCCCGCGCATCGGGGTAAACCCGGTGCGCAACAGCCCGGCAAGGAAGTTCACCACCTCGCCCTTGCTCTGATCTGCGCCATACATATTGATATGCTGAACCCCAAGATCCGGCAGCGCGCCGCCGTGCTCGATCACCTCGAAATAGGGCGCTTGCGTGCCCTCGATCATCGCCATGACGCCGAGATCGGCGCTCACTGTCGCCTCAACCGTGCGCTCAGATGAGGTGGCAACGGCCATCTCCCATTCGATCCCGGCATCATCAAGCGCACGAATCGCCTTGGCGCGGAAAAGACAATTGTCCCCCGATGCAAACTTAAAGGGACGACGGCGCCACGTTGCACCGCCCGGCGCCCCGATCCACACAAGCGGAAGCGAACAAAGCCCCTCCGCCCCGGCCCCGGTCTCGCCCTCTGTCGTCAGGATGATATCAATCTCCCCCTTGTCAAAGCGCGGCTTGAGATCGCGGGTATAGGAGGACAAAAGATGCACTTTGACCCGCGGATAGGCGGCTGCAAATTGCTGCATCGCGCGCGGAACCACCGGATAAACGATGTCATGTGGAACCCCTAACGCGACCTCGCCTTCAAATTCTTCATGCGTCAGACGGCGGATCACCTCGTCATTGAGCGTCACCATACGGCGCGCATACCCCAATAGCTGCTCGCCCTCCGGCGTAAGCGCGATCCCCCGACCGGAGCGATCCAAAAGGCCAACACCGATCAATTCTTCAAGCCTTTTCAACTGCATAGAGACCGCAGATTGCGTCAGGTGCAGAAACCCCGCTGCCTTTGTCACGCCGCCCAAATCGGCAACGGCAACGAAACTGCGTAACGTGGTGACATCGAGATTTCGCATATATCAATTTCCGTGATGGATTATCTCACAAACATTCACTTTCAACATAGATCACAAATTGGCATATGCATCAAGTCTCTTGATGGAAACATCGTGACTCATCGCAAAATGCCTTAAGAAAGGATCAGGCTATGACTGTTATCACCACACTAGGTCGCCAAGTCGGCCTCTCTTTCGCAACCACGGCTCGCAAGACCCTCTCGCTCGCAGATTTTGCCGCGCTCTACCGCCAGCGCCGGGCCTTGGCCAAACTCGACGCGCGCAGCCTCGAAGATATGGGCATTTCGCGCCGCGACGCCGAGGCCGAATCCCGCCGCCCGGTCTGGGACGTGCCCGCCGCTTGGCGCAGCTAAGTCGCAAACCGGGAAATCACGTTACAATTTCGCGTTATTTTCCGACTATGCGACTTGAAAAGTCCCCGGACCTCCCCGATATTTCAAACCAAAGCCGCCGGATATGTTCGGGCGGCTCACAAGGTTTAACCATCGGAGGTTTGAATGGCTGACTTTAATACAATCCGGACCGCAGCGGGCACACGCACGGCCGCGATTGATGAAGGGCTTCGCGCCCATATGAACAAGGTCTACGGCACCATGTCCGTAGGCACGTTTGTGACGTTCCTCGTGGCTTGGGCCGTGGGGACATCACCGGCGCTTCTGTCGGTCTTCCGCGACCCCGCCACGCTTCAGCCCAATATCCTTGGCTGGATCGTCATGTTTGCCCCCCTCATCATGGTGTTTGCCTTTGGCGCGGCGCTCAACCGCCTGTCCGCCGCCGGGGCACAGCTTTTCTTCTGGGTCTTCGCCGCCGTGATGGGCTTGTCGATGTCGTGGATTTTTGTCGCCTTTACCGGCTACTCAATCGCACAGGTGTTCCTCGTGACCTCGATCGCCTTTGCCGGTCTGTCGCTCTGGGGCTACACCACGAAGAAAGACATCTCCGGCTGGGGGGCGTTCCTCATCATGGGCGTGATCGGTATCCTTGTGGCGTCGATCGTCAACATCTTCCTCGGCTCGCCCGCGATTGCCTTCGCTGTGTCGGTCCTCGGCGTGTTGATTTTCGCCGGCCTGACCGCCTATGACACCCAGAAGATCAAAGCCACCTACCTGCAACACGCCCACACCGGCGATCAGGAATGGCTCGGCAAGGCCGCCATCATGGGCGCGCTAAGCCTCTATCTGGACTTCATCAACATGTTCATGTTCCTGCTGCAACTCTTCGGCAATCGCGAATAACCGCAGCTTGGATAGCAGACCATCAAGGCCGGCCCCTCGGGACCGGCCTTTTTCTTTGCATTCGCCTTTGCATCGGCAATATTTCGCGGCCCCTCAAAAATGGGGATTCCCTTTCGACCGACCTAAAGCCATATTTCCGGCAAATAATGTTTACGGAGACGCCCCATGTCCATCAGCCGCCTCGCCCTCGCCGCCGCACTCGGCAGCACCGCCCACGCCGCCACAGCCGAGACCGCAGCGCCCAAAGACGTATGGCAGGTGCTTGACCAGATCGAGATCGAAGAGGTCATCACCGAGACCTCCTACGAGGTGCGCAAAACCTTCCCCGAGGCCCTGCGCAAAGGTGCGCTTGAGATCGAGATCACGGGCTACGCCGTGCCCGCCCTGCCCGGCGATACCATCCGCGAGTTGATCCTTGTGTCTGACATGGGCCTTTGCCCCCTTTGCGGCGGGACCGACCACGGTGCCAGCCTTCAGGTCGCCCTCAACGACACCATCCCCACCTTCGAAGAAAGCCGCCGCGTGACCCTGCGTGGCACCCTCTCGGCGGTGACGGACCCCGAGACATGGCAGGCCGCCATCCTCGAAAACGCCACCATTATCGAATAGCCCACGCTCAAAATCTGCGCCGGACCAGAGTCCGGGGCAGACAAGGCCGGATCGACCCGTCGGGACATCTACGTCGCCGTCGTCGGATCAGCCTTGCGCGCAGACCGGATCGAAACACTTGAAACCGTGAGAGACATAGCGCGGCATCCTTCCACGCCTGTGCTCCAAGACACGACCCGACCGAATACAGCAACGCAAAAAGCCGCGCCAAAACGGCACGGCTCCTGCATGTATTAGAAAGGCGATCTTACTTGATCTTGCCTTCTTTATACTCGACGTGCTTACGCACCACCGGGTCGTACTTACGTACAACCATCTTTTCGGTCATGGTGCGTGCGTTTTTCTTGGTCACGTAGAAATGGCCCGTGCCCGCGGTCGAGTTCAGACGGATCTTGATGGTCGTCGGCTTCGCCATTGTTTTTCTCCTGCGCCGGGCAGCCGCAGCGCCCGTGAAATTCTCATGAAACCCGCCTTGTAAGGATGCGTGGCCCCGAGTCAATGGGCCTGATCCCTGAAATCAGGACAAATTCAAAAAATCCGCGTCGGAAAGGCATATTCGGCTATCCTCCGCCGCCCTGCCTGACATAAAACGCAGGAAACACAAAATAGAGGGCGCGCGATGAAACCGCAAATGACAGAGGCTTGCCGGGATCTCGTTGAGGGGGTTCAACACAGGATGAAACGGGCCAAACGGCAGGCACTGCTCCATCCGCGCGCCGACCGGCAACGCTTCATCTACGACAACACCTTCCGCAACGAAATTGAGGCCGTCGCCTATTTTCTTGCCGAGAACATTGGCCGCATTCCCGATTTCAATACCCCCGAGACCTACCCCGAATTGATGCGCGGGCAATTCCTGACCCACCCCAACCCGCTGATGTCGATCGCTGCCGACAAGATCGCCATGCGCGATTATTGCGATCTATTCGATCTGCCAATCCGTCCGCCAAACCTCATCGCGACATTCGACTCCCCTGATGAACTCGACCTGCGCGATCTGCCCGAAACCTGCATGATCAAGATCAACGATGGCTGCAAAATGCATATCCTGCACGGGCCGGGCATGCCGGTGACGCCCTTCGCCTATCGCCTGTTTCTGTATAAATACTGGAATATTGATCACTGGCGGCGTCATGCAGAACTGCATTACCGCGATATTCCCAAACGCATCCTTGTCGAAGAGGCGCTGTTGCCAATGAAGATGCTTCGCGAGCCGAGTGTGTTCTGCGCTATGGGCGATCCCTATGTGATCATCGATTCAAAACACCGCACCGCCCTCAAAGAGCACCTGAAGCCGCTTGAATTCGCAAGAGGGCGCTGGCAATCGGCCCCGCTCTCCCATTTTGGAACCAAGGCGGAAACCGATGCCATGCTGCAAACGGCGCGTCTTTTGTCCCAACATCTTGCCCATTGTCGCATTGATTTCATGCGCCTCGGAGACCGCCTGTGCCTGTGCGAAATCACCATATCGCCAAGCGGCTACTACGTTCCCCTCGACAGCCAAGAGCAATCCACATTGCGCACCGACCTGATCGACAGCGACCGCTTTCCGGATATCGTCGACGCCGGGCGCAAGATTGCCGCAACCCTTGGCCGCTCACCCGATACAAGCTTTGGCCACTTCGCTGGCGACCCCCGTCTCTCCACGGGCGGCCAATAATAGACTAGGATCAAGCATGCCCGCCTCGACCTCCCCCCCAATGACCGAAGACTGCCGCGACTTCGTTGCCGGGGTGGAAAAGCGCGCCCAAGACGCCACACGCCGGGCGCGTTTTCTACCCCGCAAAGAGCGTCAGGCCTTTATCTACGACAACACCTTCCGCAACGATATCGAAGCCGTCGCCTATCCGCTGGCGCATGTGCTTGGCCGGGTGCCGGATTTCGCCAACCCGACCGCCTATTGCGAAAAGATGCGCGGCCTCTATCTCACGCACCCCAACCCGCTCATGGCGCTGGCGGCGGACAAGGTGGATATGCACCGCCTTTGCGACCACCTCGACACACCAATACGCCCCCCCAAGCTTTACGCCGCCTATGACGACCCCAGCGCGCTTGACCTCACAACGCTGCCGGAAACCGCCATGCTCAAGGTCAGCGATGGCTGCAATATGAATATTCTGCACGGTCCCGGCCTGCCGATAACGCCCTTCGCTTATCGGTTTTTCCTTTGGAAATACTGGCATATCGAACACTGGCGGCGACATGGAGAGCTGCATTACCGCGACATCCCGCGCCGTATTATGCTCGAAGAAGCCCTGCTGCCCATCGAATCCTTGACCGAGACCTGTTTCTTCTGCGCCTTTGAGACGCCCTATATGCTTTTGACGAAACATGGCTACGCGCCCACCAAATCCTACGCGACTATGGGCGGCTACCTCGCCCTTGAAGAGCGCCTGAAACCGATTGAACGCGCGTCCAAAACCAAGAAACCAACCTTTGAGGAGGCCTGCCCCGCCCAACACCGCGACGCAATGTTTGAAACCGCCCGCCTCATTGGCGCGCACCTGCCAAGCTCCCGCGTCGACTTTATGTTCCACGGCGATCACTGCTACCTCGGGGAAATCACCGTCTCCTCCGCAGCCTATGTGATGACCCACGAAACCCAAGAACAGGAAGACCTCAGAAGCAACCTGATTGACGTCTCCCGCCTGCCCGATTGCCTCGCCTCCGCCCGCAAGATCGCTGCCGCCCTCGACTGGCCCACCGAGCCGAGCTTTGGCCACTACGCCCCCGACGACCCCCGCCTTGCAACCGGGGGGCAATAGACCACGCCATGTTTGCCCCCTTGCCCGCGCCGCCAACCCCAGAATGCCAGTCGTTTATCAAGCGCGTGGAACAGCGAAAGCAACAGGCGCGGCGCAAGGCGCTCTTGCTCCCCCGTACCAAACGCCAAGCCTATATCTACGAGCACACGTTCGAAAACGAGATTGAGGCCGTCGCCTATCCCCTCGCCAAAGCCATTGGACGTGTGCCCAATTTCGCCGCCCCCGCGCTCTATGCGGAAAAACTACGCAGCCTCTACCTCACGCACCCAAATCCGCTTTTGTCGCTCGTCTCGGACAAGGTGACTTTGCCGCGCTATTGCGCCTACCTCGACACACCGATCCGCCCGCCCGAACAGATCGCCGCATATGACGACCCAAGCGCACTTGACCTGACAACGCTGCCCGAATCCGCCATGCTCAAAGTGAGCGACGGCTGCAAGATGAATATCCTGCACGGCCCCGGCATGCCGGTCACGCCCGTCTCCTATCGTTTCTTTCTCTATAAATATTGGCATATCGACCACTGGCGGCGTCATTCCGAACTGCACTACCGCGACATCCCGCGCCGCCTCCTGGTCGAAGACGCGCTCTTGCCGGTTGAGGGCATTCGCGAAACAGGCGTCTTTTGCGCCTTTGGCAAACCCTACATGGCCATCACCAAAGGTCGCTACACCAGCACCAATTTCGGGGCGAGCATCCACGGCATCCTCGCCCTCGAAGACCGCCTGAAACCCCTCGAATCCTATCTCCACATGCGCCCGCCTCCCTTCGACGAGGCTTTCCCGAAACCGTTTCGCGACGCAATGTTCGAAACCACACGACGAGTCGCCGCGCCCCTGCCCCACTGCCGGGTTGATTTCATGATGCTACGGGATCGCTGTGTGCTCGGGGAAATTACGATCTCCCCCGTTGCCCTATGCGACTATTATCACGACCCCGCACAGCAAAAACTTGAAAGCGACCTTTACGATTTCTCCAAACTCCCCGACACGCTCAAGAAAGCCCGCGAAATCGCCACCGCCCTTGACTGGCCCACCGAGCCGAGCTTTGGCCACTACGCCCCCGACGATCCCCGCCTTGCGACCGGAGGGCAATAAGGACAAACACATCATGTCAGGACCGAAATTCGCCGCCGAAATGACCTCCGACTGCCGCGCCTTTGTCGACCGTATCGAAGGCCGTGCCCGCACGGCCCGACGTAAGGCGGCACTCCTACCGCGCGTGAAACGTCAGGCTTTTATCTACAACGCCACCTTCCAAAATGACATTGAGGCCGTTGCCTATCCACTGGCCAAGGTGCTCAAACGCATACCCGATTTTCTCACCCCCAAAACCTATTGTGAAAAAATCAGGATCCTCTACCTCACCCATCCCAATCCCCTGATGCCGCTCGCGGCCGACAAGGTCGATATGCACCGCCTCTGCGACCATCTCGACCCGCCAATCAAGCCGCCCGCGCTCTACGCGAGCTTTAACGATCCCCACGATCTCGACCTCAGAAATCTGCCGGAAAACACCATGCTCAAAGTCGCGGATGGCTGTAAGATGAACATGCTACACGGCCCCGGCATGCCCATAACCCCATTTGCCTATCGTCGCTTCCTGCGTCAAAACTGGCACTTCGATCACTGGCGCAGACACGGCGAACTTCACTACCGAGATATCCCCCGTCGCCTGCTTCTCGAAGAGGCTCTGCTGCCCATCGAAGGGTTAACCGAAACCTGCATCTTCTGCGCATTCGGCGCCCCCTACATGACGCTGACCAAAAGCGACTATGGCGCAAATAAACCTGCGGGCAAGAACGGCGGCTATACCGCCCTCGCGCCACATCTGAAACTACTAGAGCCATATGCCGATTTCGTGCCACAGCCGATGGATTTCGCCCTTCCGCCCCAACACCGTGAGGCGATGCTCAAAACCGCCCGCATCCTAAGCGCGGCCCTGCCCAATTGCCGGGTCGATTTCATGTTTCTGGGGGATCAATGCTATCTTGGTGAAATCACCATATCCTCCGCGGCGCTCACAAAACCCTATGAGGAGCGCGCGAGAGAAGAGCTTCTCGGCTCCCTCTACGACTTTTCCAAACTCCCCGACACGCTCAAGAAAGCCCGCAAAATCGCCGCCGCCCTAGACTGGCCCACCGAGCCGAGCTTTGGCCACTACACCCCCGACGATCCCCGCCTTGCGACCGGGGGGCACTAAAAAAGAGGGCAATAAACGCGCAGAGAGCCTATAAGCCGGATTCTGTCCAAGGGGTTGCCCCCTCTGGATGACCATTCTTCTTGAGAGCGCGTTACCGCGCCCCCTCTAGCTGCCAACCCGGACCTCTGGGCCAAAGCGTCCCTGCGGCGATATCCCGAAGGATCAATCCCGCGCGAGGTCCCTATTCGGCATTGCTCCCGGTGGGGCTTGCCATGCCACCCCTGTTACCAGCGGCGCGGTGGGCTCTTACCCCACCTTTTCACCCTTGCCCCCGCAAGCGAGGGCGGTTTGTTCTCTGTGGCGCTTTCCCTCGGGTTTCCCCGGCCGGGCGTTACCCGGCACCGTTGCCTTGTGGAGTCCGGACTTTCCTCGCAGACCTTGCGGCCCCCGCGGCCATCCAGCCCTCTGCGCCTCGCTGACTTAGGCGCTCATGCGCCCTGCGTCAATCGGCGGGATGGGCGGAAAGGTCAGGATTTTTTGAGTATTTTTACCAAGATGAAGAACAAGCCCGCGCCATTCCGGCGGCGATTTGCATGTCTTCGGCGGCCAATGCGCCCCGCCCCCAAGGTCGAAACCGCAGGCGCACAGCCCGCAGCAAAACCTCGTCCCCTACATCAGGAAAACCAAAGCCCCGCGCCGCATCGCGAAAGGCCCGCCAATCGGGCACGCCTGGCGCGGCCTTGGACAAGCCAAGCGCCAATCCCTGCCGCGCCAGCCGTGCCCAATCAAACCTCGGCCCCGGATCGTCCTTGCGCATCGGGGCCATGTCGGAATGCCCAATCACGCCCGCTGGCGCGATGCTCCAACGCGCCATGATCCCCGCCATGAGCACCTCAAGCGCCGCCATCTGCGGCTCGGAAAAAGGATGATCGCCCCGGTTGGCCAACTCAATGCCGATCGACCGGGAATTGACGTCGGTGATATCGCGCCATTGTCCCGCGCCCGCATGCCAGGCCCGCGCCGCTTCCTCGACCATCTGCCAGACGCGGCCATCCTCTGCGATCAGGTAATGCGCCGAAACCTCGACCGTGGGATCACAGAGCCGCGCAAGCGCTGCCTCGGCGCTCTGCATCGCGGTATAATGCAGGACGATCATATCGGGCCGCGCGCCATTGCGGCGCGGCCCATAACTCTCGCAAGGCTGCCGCCGGATATCCGGCGCGCCACTCACCCGCCGCGCGCCGCGCGCCGGTAAGGCTCCGGGTTCCAGCCGCAGGCATAGCCGTCGCCGTCAGGATCAAGCCCCATACGGTCGCGTTTGGGGCCACCTGCGGCCAAGAAGGCCGATTGTGCGTCATTGGAGGTTGGAAATTCCGCGCAGGCTTTAGCCGAACGCGATTTGGGCAACAGGTTGATCCGCCGATAGGCCTTGGTCCCGACCGGATGTGTCAGACTCAGCGCATAGGCGACGATATTCGGCCCGGTGTCGGTGCGCTTGGGCACCGCCGTGGGCTGAATGACCTTGTAATTGTCGCGGTTCGCCTGAAGCCGTGCCGCATCATCCTGGATCGACCGGCGCGACCCGACAGCTTCGAAGTCATTTTCGTCCGAGATACCGGGGTTATCCCTCAGCACCGGCGCCGGATTGCTCGGGCTGGCATGCACGATACCATCCGACGTGGTCTGCGGCGCGCCGGGCGCACGCACACGCGGCCCGTCAGCCTCTCCTGTGGCATCCGCTTCAAGCGCGCCAAGGGCCGCCGCCGCAACCGCACTCGCCTCTGACGCAGGGTGCGCAGCGGTCGCACGCGGCGTCGCCGCGAGGGCCGTGGTCGCCATCGGCGCCCCCACAGAAGCCTGTGAACGGGCGGGGGGGGATCGTGGCGTCGGGGGGGCGGACAGCGCCTCTCCCGACACCGACCTTGCGGGCGGTATCGCCGCTATGACCGTGTCATTGCTTGGGGCCGGGCGGGGCGAAAGATTGGCATTGTCAAACCCAACACCCGCCGCACTGTCGGGGATGGCCGGTTGACAAGCGGCCAGCGCCAAAACGGCGCAACCGGTTAGAATAGCTCGCATAACGAGGACCTGCTCAATTTTGTTTTGAGCCGTTTTACCACCATTTTCCCGGTTTGGCTACAAACCCGGCCGCCGCCTCAAGCGCATAGGCGGTATTGAGCAGATCGCCCTCTTCCCACGGACGCCCGATAAGCTGCAACCCAAGCGGAAGCCCCTGATGATCGACCCCCGTCGGCACCGAAATCCCCGGCAACCCGGCAAGGTTAACCGTCACGGTAAAGACGTCGTTGAGATACATCTTGACCGGATCTTCGTCGTTCATCTCGCCAAGACCAAAAGCCGCAGAGGGCGTCGCAGGCGTCAGGATCGCGTCGATCCCGGCGGTAAAGGCATCATCAAAGTCTTTCTTGATCAACGCGCGCACCTTGCGGGCACGGTTGTAATAGGCGTCATAGAACCCGGCCGACAGCACATAGGTGCCAACCATCACCCGGCGTTTGACCTCGTCGCCAAAGCCTTCGGCGCGGGTTTTTTCATACATCTCGGTGATGCCATCCCCTGCCGCGAGCGTGGCGCGATGTCCGAACCGCACCCCGTCATAGCGCGCAAGGTTCGACGACGCCTCGGCCGGCGCAATCACATAATAGGTCGGCAGGGCGTATTTCGTATGCGGCAACGAGATATCGACGATCTCGGCCCCCGCAGCCTTGAGCATCGCACGCCCCTCGGCCCAAAGCGCCTCGATCTCATCAGGCATCCCGTCCATGTGATATTCGCGCGGAATACCGATCTTCTTGCCCTTGATATCGCCGGTCAGCATGGCCTCGAAATTCGGCACGGCGAGATCGGCGCTGGTGCTGTCTTTGGGATCATGACCACACATCGCCTCAAGCATGATCGCCGCATCGCGCACCGATTTGGTCATCGGCCCCGCCTGATCGAGCGACGAGGCAAAAGCGACAATGCCCCAACGCGAACACCGCCCATAGGTCGGCTTGATGCCGACAATGCCGGTAAACGCGGCGGGCTGACGGATCGAGCCGCCGGTATCCGTCCCGGTCGCCGCAAGGCAAAGATCAGCCGCCACAGCAGAGGCCGACCCCCCCGAAGAGCCGCCCGGCGTCAGCGCAGTCTCCTCATCGCCACGACGCCACGGGCTGACCGCGTTGCCATAAACCGAGGTCTCGTTTGACGAGCCCATCGCAAACTCGTCCATGTTGAGCTTGCCGAGCATAACCGCGCCCGCATCGAACAGGTTCTGGGTCACGGTCGATTCGTATTGCGGCTTGAACCCCTCAAGGATGCCCGAGGCGGCCTGCGACGGCACGTCCTTGGTGCAAAACAAATCCTTGATGCCAAGCGGCAAACCGCACATCGCCGGCGCGTCGCCTTTTGCGATCCGCGCATCGGCGGCCTTGGCCTGCGCAAGGGCGATATCCGGGGTATGATGCACAAACGCATTCAGCGCCCCTGCGCCTTCGGCCGCCTTGAGGCAAGCCTCGGTCAACTCAACCGAGGTCACGTCCTTGCGACGCAGCTTGTCGCGTGCATCCGAAAGGGTCAGCGTATTCAGATCAGTCATTATTCCACCACCTTCGGCACAGCAAAGAACCCCTCGCGCGCATCCGGCGCATTGGCAAGAATAGCTTCCTGCTGATCGCCATCCGTCACCACGTCCTCGCGGCGTTTCAGGCGCATCGGCGTCACCGAGGTCATCGGCTCGACGCCTTCAACATCGACCTCGTTGAGCTGTTCGATAAAGCCGAGAATGGTATTAAATTCCTGCGCCAGCGCGGGCAGCGCGTCTTCTTCGACCTTGATCCGCGCGAGCTTTGCCACGCGCGCGGCGGTATCCTTGTCAATCGACATGGGGCTTCTCCGGTTGCAACTTGGCTCCAGCGTTTAGCGCCCTCGCCAGAGCGGTGCAAGCACTGACCCGGATCACGCCCCGCAACGGGGCTGCTCCCGCCCCTTTCTTGAGGCAGCAAAGCTGCCCCCGAAAGCGTTGGGCGTAGCTGGGGGCGCGGCATCCAGCCCCCGGAGGCCTGAAATTTCCGGCGCGACGGTCAGCCCTTGGCAACGCCCTCTTTTCTTGCGCGGACTTCGTGTTAAGCTGAGGCCAGACCAAAGGGAGGCACTCATGAATATCATCTGGCTCGGACATGGCTCATTTCGCATCGAAACCTCTGATCTCGTGCTGCTGATCGACCCTTGGCTCACAGGCAATCCTGCCCTGCCCGAGGATCAGCACGATGACGCCATTGCCGGCGCAACGCATCTTGTCCTGACCCATGCCCATTTCGACCATGTGGCCGATATCCTGCCGCTGGCACGCAAGCTCGGGGTTCCGATTGTCGGCCAATATGATGTCATGTCCTATTGGGCCGAACATGAGCATCTCGAAACGGTCGGGTTCAACAAGGGCGGCACCATCTCGCTTGGCGAGGGGGTCTCTCTGGCAATGGTGCCCGCGTCGCATAGTTCGTCCTTCGCCACCCCTGATGGCCCCAAGGCCGCCGGTTCCGAGGTCGGCTATATGCTCATGGCCGAAGGTCATACCCTCTATATTTCAGGCGACACCGCAATCATGGCCGATATGGACTGGATGGGCGATCTCTACAAACCCGACATCGGCATCCTCTCGGCAGGCGGGCATTTCACGATGGACATGAAAGGCGCGGCCTATGCGGCCCGGCGCTACTTTGATTTCAAAACGGTGATTCCCTGCCATTATCGCACCTTCCCGATCCTCGAACAGGACGCAACCGCCCTTGAAGAAGGATTGCCCGGCGTCAAAGTCATCGAGCCACAGGTGATGCAGGCGATCGAGATTTAGCGCTTTGCGGCAAAGAACGCCTTCAATAGCGCCTCGGCCTCCGGGGCGCTGATCCCGTCATAGACCTCGGGGACATGGTGGCTCTGAGGGTGGGCGAAAATCCGTGGCCCCTGCGCCACGCCGCCCGACTTGGGATCGGCAGCACCATAATAAAGGCGCGCAATCCGCGCCTGTGAAATCAGGCTCGCGCACATCGGGCAGGGTTCAAGCGTCACATAAAGATCATGCCCCGGCAGCCGCTCGCTCCCCGCCGCCGCACAGGCCGCCCGGATTGCCAGAACCTCGGCATGGCCCGAAGGATCACATAGCTCCCGCGTGCGATTTCCCGCGTGCGCCACGACCGCGCCGTCAGGCGAGACAATGACCGCGCCCACAGGCACCTCGCCGCGTTCCCCCGCCGCGCGCGCCTCGTCCAATGCAATACCCATGTAACTGCGAAACACCATACCCCTTCCTGCCCGCGCCAATGCCCTTTCGCAATCCCCCAATCCGCGCTATGGCCTCTTGCATGAGCACAGACCCCCCCAAAGGCGACCGGATCGCCAAGGTCCTCGCCCGCGCCGGTCTCGCAAGCCGCCGCGAGGCCGAACGCATGATCGAAGCTGGCCGCGTGACGGTCAATGGCGCAAAAATCACCAGCCCGGCGCTGAATGTGACCGACACCGACCGGATCACGGTTGATGGCAAACCGCTGGCCGAGCCGGAACCTGAACGCCTCTGGCTCTACCACAAGCCCACCGGCCTCGTGACCACGCATAAGGACGAACAGGGGCGCGAGACGATCTTTGACGCGCTGCCCGAAGACATGCCGCGGGTGATGAGCGTCGGGCGGCTCGACCTTAATTCCGAGGGGCTTTTGCTGCTGACCAATGATGGCGGCATCAAACGCCAACTTGAACTGCCCTCAACCGGATGGCTGCGCAAATACCGTGTGCGCGTCAATGGACGGCCAAACGACGATACCATTGCCCCGCTGCGCCGGGGAATCACCATCGAAGGCGAACGGTTTCAGCCGATGGATGTCTCCCTCGACCGCCAACAAGGCGCGAATGCCTGGCTGACCGTTGGCATCCGCGAGGGGCGCAACCGCGAAGTGCGCCGCGCTATGGAGGCCGTGGGTCTCTCGGTGAACCGCCTGATCCGGGTATCCTATGGTCCCTTTCAACTTGGCAATCTCAAATCCGGCGAGGTCGAGGAAGTGCGCCGCCGTGTCATGCGCGACCAGCTTGGCCTTGACGGCGCCAAACCCGCCGAGGCCCGCCCCAAGCCCCAGCGCAGCCGCAAGCCCGGTCCCTCCAAGGGCAAACCGGCGGCCCCCTCCCGCAACCCCAAGCCAACCGGCAAACCCGGCCCGCGCCGCCGCTAACACGCGACCCAGCGCCCGAAACCGCCGCATCTGCGCGCGCCGACCCGGCAAAACCGGCGATTTGACGCGCGCGTGCGCTTCTTCCCCCTAGCGCCCCGTCAATAAAATCCTTAGGTTTTTGGCAGGTTTCGCAGGAAGTTCGCGGGGAAAAACGCCATATGTCCGGCACCGGATTGCAAAAACTGGCCTTTGGGCTGCTTGTCATATTGATCACCTACGTCTCGATCGCAGGGGGCGTGTGACATGGCGCAACGATATGGCGGAAAACATAGCCCCAATACGACCCCCAACACAGCCGCCCCGGCACCGAGCTTTCAGGGCGCACGCCGCACCCGTGCGGGCGGGCGCGTCAATCTCCTCTTCATCGCCCCCCTGCCCCTGATCTGGCAGGCCTTCGGCAACGGCCCGGTCGCGATGGCGCTCAACCTTACCGCACTTGGCCTCTTGCTGCTTGCCGCATGGCTGACCCGCGAAGGGCTTCTGGCCGAAGAGGCCTATGAGGCGCGCAAGGTTGCCCGCCGCCCCGCCGTGCCGCGCAAAATGCTCGGCTCGGTGCTGACCGGCGCGGGGCTTGCCCTCGCGGGATGGGCGGCCACTGGCGGTGCCCTCGCCCCGCTGATCTATGCCCTTGCCGGCACCGCCCTGCACGGGTTCGCCTTTGGCCTCGACCCGCTCAAGGACAAAGGGCTCGAAGGCGTCGACCTGTTTCAGACCGACCGCGTCGCCCGCGCCGTGGATGAGGCCGAGAAACACCTCTCCGCCATGCAGGAGTCGATCCTGCGTTGTGGCGACCGTGGCCTTGAGGCCCGCGTGGGCCGCTTTCAACAAGCCGCGCGCGCCCTTTTTCGCACCGTTGAAAACGATCCCCGCGACCTCACCGCCGCGCGCAAATACCTCAGCGTCTACCTCCTTGGGGCGCGCGACGCGACGGCCAAATTCGCCGATATCTATGCCCGCAATCGCAGCGCCGAAGCCCGCGCCGACTACGAAGCTCTGCTCGATGACCTCGAACAGAATTTTGCCGCCCGAACCGAAAAACTCCTGCTCGACGATCATAGCGACCTGACGGTTGAAATCGACGTATTGCGCGATCGTCTGGCGCGCGAAGGCGTTGCCCGCCAATCCGTTTAACCCAAGAGGTATTCCCCATGTCCGACACCATCCGCCAAAAGGCCGAAGCCGCCCTCGCCGAAGTTGACAAAGTCACCGCCGTGATCCTGCCGGAACCGACCGAGGCAACCGCCGTCGTGCCGCTTGCCAAGGCCGACAAACCGCTCTCGGCCGAGATCACCAAACGCATGGCCGAACTCGACATGTCCGACACCGGCTCCATCGTGCATTTCGGCTCTGCCGCTCAGGCCGAACTGCAAGAAATAAGCCAAGCCATGCTTCAGGACGTGCGCAACAAGGATGTCGGCCCCGCCGGGGATTCCCTGCGCAATATCGTGACCACGATCCGCGGCTTTTCCGTCTCCGAACTCGACGTGCGCCGCAAACGCTCGTTCTGGGAACGCATTCTGGGCCGCGCCGCGCCCTTCGCCAAATTCACCGCACGTTTCGAAGAGGTCCAGAGTCAGATCGACCGCATCACCGACAATTTGCTGTCGCATGAACACACGCTCCTCAAGGACATCAAATCGCTCGACCTGCTCTATGAAAAAACCCTGTCCTTCTATGATGAACTGGCCCTCTACATCGCGGCGGGCGAGGCCAAGATCGCCGATCTCGACGCCAAGGACATTCCCGCCAAAGAGGCCGAAGTCGCGGCGGCCGCCGAAGACGATCAAGTCATGAAGGCTCAGGAATTGCGCGACTTGCGCGCCGCCCGTGACGATCTCGAACGCCGCGTCCACGACCTCAAGCTGACCCGGCAAGTGACCATGCAATCCCTGCCCTCGATCCGCCTTGTGCAGGAAAACGACAAATCGCTGGTGACCAAGATCAACTCGACGCTGGTCAACACCGTGCCGCTCTGGGAAACTCAACTGGCCCAGGCCGTGACCATCCAGCGCTCCGCCGAGGCCGCCGCCGCCGTGCGCGACGCCAATGACCTCACCAACGAGTTGCTGACCTCCAACGCCGCCAACCTGCGCCAGTCCAACAAGATGATCCGCGAGGAAATGGAGCGCGGCGTCTTTGACATCGAAGCGGTCAAAAAGGCCAATGCCGACCTCATCGGCACGATCCAGGAAAGCCTTCAGATCGCCGACGAAGGCAAGGCCAAACGCGCCGCCGCCGAGGAAGACCTCAAGAAAATGGAAGCCGACCTGCGCGATACACTCGCCGCAGCCAAAGCCAAACAGACGGGCCTCGGCGACACCGCTGGCACCTCTGTGCCCAAAGGCTGATCCGGTATGGTGCGCTTGCGGGGTCTGATTGTGGGTCTGGCCGTGACGCTTGTCGCGGCCTGTGAAAGCTATGCGCCAAGCCCCCGCGAGACCGCGCCCGATCCTGCGCCCGGCCCATCGCCCCGCTCCGAGGCACTGCATAGCTACTATGTGGGTGTGCAGTCTGATCTGCTTGCCCGTGGCCTCTTGCGAACCGATGGCGGCGGGCCGGATACCCCGGTCACGCCTGCCATGCTGGCGGCGAATTTTGAACGCATCGCCTTTTATGACGAATATGCGCGCGGCGGCGGGCTACGCCGCTCTACGGGCGTTGCCGGAGGGCTGCGCCGTTGGGACGGTCCGGTGCGCATCGCGGTCGAATTTGGGGCCTCCGTGCCGCAAGACACCCGCCAAAAAGATACCGAAACCGTCCAAAGCTACGTCACCCGCCTCGCCCGCATTTCCGGCCATCCGATCACAAACACAAGCCCGCGCCGCGCCAATTTTCATGTGTTGGTGATGGGGGCCGACGACCGCGCCGAGATGATCGCCCGCGTGCGCGACATCATCCCCGGCGCGAGCCGCTCAACCCTGAACCTGTTTCGCAACACACCGCGCGAAATCCATTGCCTCGTTGTGGCCTTTTCCGACGAACAAAAGACCAACGCCTATCGCACCGCCGTCGCTATGGTGCGCGCCGAGCATCCCGACCTGATGCGCAAATCCTGTTATCACGAGGAAATCGCCCAAGGCCTCGGCCTCGCCAACGACAGCCCCGATGCCCGTCCCTCGATCTTCAACGACGATGACGAATTCGCACTGCTGACGTCCCACGACGAGGCGCTGCTGAAAATCCTCTACAACCCGCGCCTCTCCATCGGCATGTCCCTCGAGGCCGCCCGTCCCACCATCAAATCCCTCGCCCGCGAACTCGCTGGCCGCTATTACTGACCCCGAAAGGAGCACTTTCTCATGGGTATCTTCGACTTCCTCACCGGCGAATTCATCGACGTCATCCATTGGGTCGACGACACGCGCGACACAATGGTCTGGCGCTTTGAACGCGAAGGCCATGAAATCAAATACGGTGCCAAGCTGACGGTCCGCGAGGGTCAGGCCGCCGTGTTTGTCCACGAAGGCCAATTGGCCGATGTCTTTACCCCCGGTCTCTATATGCTCGAGACCAACAACATGCCGATCCTGACGACGCTGAATCATTGGGATCACGGCTTCAAATCGCCGTTCAAATCGGAAATCTACTACGTCAACACGACCCGCTTTGCCGATCTCAAATGGGGCACCAAGAACCCGATCATCTGTCGCGATCCCGAGTTCGGCCCCGTGCGCCTGCGCGCCTTTGGCACCTACACCATCCGCGTCACCGATCCGGCCCGCTTCCTGACCGAGATCGTCGGCACCGATGGCGAATTCACGATGGACGAGATCTCCTACCAGATCCGAAATATCATCGTGCAGGAATTCTCCCGCGTCATCGCTTCGTCTGGTATCCCCGTGCTCGACATGGCCGCCAATACCGCCGATCTCGGCAAGCTCGTGGCGGCTGAAATCTCCGGCACGCTGGCCGAGTATGGCCTGTCGATGCCCGAACTCTATATCGAAAACATCTCCCTGCCCCCCGCCGTCGAAGAGGCGATGGACAAACGCACCTCAATGGGCATCGTTGGCGACCTTGGCAAATATACCCAATTCTCCGCCGCCGAAGCCATGACAGCCGCCGCCCAGACGCCAAACTCCGGCATGGGCGCAGGTATGGGCATGGGCGTCGGAATGGCTATGGCCCAGCAGATGGCCAACCAAGGCCCGTGGGGCGCAACGGGTAGCGCCCGCCCCGCCGCACCTCAAGCCGCCGCCGTGCCACCGCCGCCACCGGTTGAACATGTCTGGCACATCGCCGAGAACGGCGCGACCAAGGGGCCGTTCTCTAAAGCCACCCTCGGACGCATGGCAACCGCTGGCGACGTCAGCCGCGAAACCTATGTCTGGACCCCCGGTCAGGACGGCTGGATGCGCGCCGAGGACGTCACCGAACTGGCGCAGCTGTTCACCATCCTGCCCCCCCCGCCCCCCGGCGCATGACCTAAACCTCCCGCAAGGGGCACCCGCCCCTTGCAGTCCTGCCCCGACTGGCTTCATCTTGGCAAAAATACTCCCGCCGGAGGCATGAAATCCAAAATGTCCGACACCCCACCGCCGCCACCCACACCCGAAGAAACGCACCGCTTTCCCTGCGAACAATGCGGCGCGGACTACCGCTTTGACCCCGATCAGGGCACCCTGACCTGCGAACATTGCGGCCACACCATTGCGCTGCATGAAGGGCGAGATAGCATCCGCGAGCTGGATTTTCGCGCCGCCCTCAACGATCAACTCCCCGCGCAAGAGATCGAGGAAACCCGCACCGCCTCCTGCCCCAACTGCGGCGCGTCCGTGGAATTCGACCCGGCCACCCACGCCGCCGAATGCCCTTTCTGCGCCACGCCCGTGGTCGCCGACACCGGGGCCAACCGCCATATCAAACCGCACGCCGTGCTGCCGTTTTCCTGGAGCGAACCCGCCGCCCATAAGGCCATGAATGATTGGCTTGGCCGCCTTTGGTTTGCCCCCAATGGCCTCAAGAACTACGCCCGCAAAGGCCGCAAAATGCAAGGCATCTATACCCCCTACTGGACCTATGACGCCGACACCAAATCGCGCTACTCGGGCCAGCGCGGCACGATCTACTACGTGACCCGCACCGTCATGGTCGATGGCAAACCCCAGCAACGCCAGGTGCAGAAAATCCGCTGGACCCCGGTCTCGGGGCGCACCGCGCGCTTCTTTGATGACGTGCTTGTGCTGGCCTCGCGCGCCCTGCCCAAACGCTATACCGATGCGCTCGCCCCTTGGGATCTGTCGCAACTTACTCCCTATAGCCCCGAATATCTCGCCGGGTTTCGCGCCGAGGCCTACACGGTCGAACTCGACGAAGGCTACGCCGAGGCCCGCGCCCTGATGGATCGCAGCATCGAACGCGACGTGCGCTTTGATATCGGCGGCGACCGCCAACAGGTCCACCGTATCGACACCACGGTGTCGGACGTGACCTTCAAACATATCCTGCTGCCGGTCTGGCTTGCCGCCTATAAATATCGCGGCAAAACCTACCGTTTCGTCGTCAATGGCCAAACCGGACGCGTGCAGGGCGAACGCCCTTGGTCCGCTTGGAAAATTACCTTCGCCGTAATCCTCGGGGCGCTCGTCGCCGCCGGTGTCGGCTATCTCATCGCCCAAAACCAGTAAGTGACATGACCCAAAACCACAAAGCCCTCCAAACCCTGCTTGCAACCCGCCATTCCTGCCGCGCCTTTCGCGCCGATCCTGTGCCGCGCGCCGTGATCGAAACGATACTTAGCGACGCAGGCCGCGTGCCCTCATGGTGCAATGCACAACCCTGGCACGTGCACCTGACCTCGGGCGCCGCAACCGACACCTTCCGCGCGGTGATGCTCAAGGCCTTCGAGACCCAAAAGCCAGCCCCCGATTTCCCCTTCCCCGAGGGGTATAGCGGGCCGCGCAAAGACCGCCGCCAAACCTGCGGGCTGCAACTCTACGAGGCCATTGGGATCGGGCGCGGCGACAAACAGGGGCGCATCGCCCAAATGCGCGAGAACTACGCCTTCTTTGGCGCGCCACATGTGGCCCTTATCACGACCGCGACGGAACTTGGCCCCTATGGCGCGCTTGATTGCGGCGGTTTCATCACCGCCTTCTGCCTCTCCGCCGAGGCTCAGGGCATCGCCACCATCCCCCAAGCCGCCATCGCCTTTTATGCCGACACGGTGCGCGCTCATTTCGCCATCCCCGACGAGGAACGCATCCTCGCCGCGATTTCCTTTGGCTATGAAGATACCGACCACCCCGCCAACGCCTTTCGCACCGACCGCGCCGCGCTTACTGATGTAACGACGTTCCACGACTGACAAGGAGGCGCTCCCGCCCCTTTGAGACGCGGACAAGCCCGCGCCACAAAGCGTTGGGCGTGGCTGGGGGCGCTGCCCCCAGACCCCCGAGGTATTTCCGCCAAAAAGAAACCAATGCACGCGCTTGTCTTCATCTTGGAGGAAAATACTCCCGCCGGAGGCATGAAATCTACTAAACGCGGTGTGGCCTCATTTGACGACAGGTCGTTGTCCGCGCCAAGCCGGATCCAGCGCCGTGACCGCACTTGGGTGGATGCGCTCTGATGGGTCCGTGCCGATGCGACGTTTGCGCCGCAACAAGAACATCTTGCCCCACCCCTGCCACGTGCCCACGGACGGCGCATCCGCATCACAGGGAAACCGCGTGCGCCAGCCCTGCGGCAAAGACAACCCGCAGTCTTCTGCCCGCTCCAGCATCCAGACCAGCGCGATATTGGCCAATGGCCGCGCCCTGTCATCGCCGCCCAATTGGCCACCAATATCGCCATGCGTGCCACGGAACCAAACCTGCTCCGCATGTCCGTTCCAATCATCCCCTGTGGCCCAGAGCACCGGTGCAAAGACCTCGCGGGTTTCATCAAGCGCCAAGGCGTGAAACCCGTGCCGCACGCTCGGGCCGAGGGCGTGACTGTGAAACGCATGTCGCTCTTCCGTCAACCGCCACAGAACCGGCAGGCGCAGGCCCAGCGCCTTCACCGTGTCCCACACCCCAAGCATTTCGATATCAACCGCATCATGGCAGAACGCCGCCGCAAAGGCCCGCGCCGCATCGCTCTGCGGCGCGCCCTCATAAAGGCGATAGGCTTGCCGCACATTGCGCTCGGTCGCCGACGAGGCGGTCAAAAGCCCCACCTGGTCGATGATCCCCGCAAGCGACCGCACCGCAAACGCCCCCCGCGAATAGCCCAATAGGAAAACCCGGTCTCCGGGCCGGTAGCGCGATGCAAGAAACCCATAAGCGCGGCGGATTTGCCGGTTAAGCCCGCGCCCCATCATCACATCAAGCGTCATGCGCCAATTGGCCCATTGCACGCCCGCCTCATAATAAAGCGACACCCCGCCGCCCATCTCCTGCAAAAGGCGATAGGTCCGGCCGGCGTTGGTTTCCTGCCCCGGATCAAGGGTCGACATGGTGCCGTCAAGGATGATGACATGGGTTCTTGGGCCACGCGACACACTGGCGGCGCTGTGTTCGGTGCGCAGTGTCTTACCGAACCACCCCAATATCCGTTTGCCAAACGCCCAAAGCGCCATGCGCCAATCTCCTTCGCGACAGCACACCATCACCGTCCCCATCAATATAGGAACGATGCGCCCGGCGCGGCAAGGGACGCGCGCCGCGTCTTAGCCCCTTGCGATCGTCACCACATCATGACGCCCATAACCATTGAACCCGGTCGAGATCGCCGCCGTATACGCCCCCATCCCCGGCACAATAAGATAGTCCCCCTCGCATATATCCTGCGGCAAGGGCAAAGGGTCGGGAAGACGATCAAGCGAATCACAGGTCGGACCAAAAACAACGCGCGTGCGCGGCGCTCCAACGCGCGCGCGCCCGTCCGGCGCCATCACAACCATACGCCCCGGCGCACCAAGGTCGCGCCACTCCGCAAGCGCGCCGTAAATCCCGTCGTTGAGAAACACCGCTCCCCCCTGACGCAGCGCCTTGATGCGCAATACCGCCGTGAACGCATCCGATACCATCGCCCGCCCCGGCTCACACACAAGCGCCGGACGCTGCGCCCCAAAAGCGCTCAACGCCTCTGAAATACGCGCGAAAATCGCCTCTAGGTCTGGTGCAACGCCGCCGCGATGCGCCGCAAATCCCCCGCCGACATTGAGCCGATGCAGCCGCACCCCGGCCCGCGCCGCAACCTCAGCCGCCGCCGCAACATAGACCGCCCAGGCCTCTGGATCGGCGCATTGGGTGCCGGGATGAAAGGTCAATGAAGGCGTAAATCCCATCGCTTTGGCCTGGTGCAGCAACGCTGCCGCCTCCGCTGGATCGGCCCCGAACTTTTCACCAAAATCATAGGCCGCCCCGGCCACATCCAAACGCAGGCGCACCGCGATCTCGCGGCCTTGGCGCGGCACATCGGCCAGTTTCGCCAATTCCTGCGGGCAATCCACCGACCAACTCTGAACCCCATGCGCGATCCCCGCCGCGATCTCCTCTGCCGAACGCACCGGGTTGTGATAATGCAACACCGCATCGCCCTTGACCGCGCACACCCGCTCCATCTCCACGGGCGAAGCAACATCAAACGCCCCGATCCCCGCCGCCACAAGATTGGCAAGTACCGCCGGGCTATCGTTGGCCTTGACCGCATAGGTCACAAGACCATCAAACCCGTCCTGAAACCGCCGCGCCGTCGCCTGTAGCACATCCGGCGCAAAGCAGAGCACGGGCCGGTCCGGGCGTGCCCGCACAACATAGGTTTCAGGGCTGGGCCAAAAGGCCGTTTCGTTGCGCATATCCTACCTCATTCCTGTTTTCTGACAGGGTGAGGAGGATACTAGTCGATTTCACGTGTCATTTCCTCTATTTTGTAGGAAATTTCCGATCATACCGACGAAAAAGTGATGCAAATAGACGACACAGACCGCGCCCTCCTCTCGCTTCTCTCGGAAAACGCCCGCATGCCGATAGCCATGCTCGCGCGGCGTCTTGGCCTTGCGCGCACCACGGTGCAGGCCCGATTGGACCGGCTGGAAACGACCGGGGCCATCGCGGGCTATACCCTGCGCCTTGGGGCCGTCGCCCGCCCCCGCATTCGCGCCACCGCCCTATTGTCGATCGAGTTGCGAAGCGGGCCTTCGGTCTTGCAAAAGCTCAAAACCCTGCCTGCCGTGGAAACCGTGCATACCTCTTCAGGCCGGGTTGACCTTGTCGTCGAGATCGCCGCCGAGAGCACGGTCGAGTTGGATGAAACCCTGGACCGGATCGGCGAGGCGCGCGGCGTCAAAAGCTCCGAGAGCCTAATTCACCTTGCAACGAAACTGGATCGTCGCCGCGCCTGACCGACACCTCTAATCCTTGCGGCGCCCGATCAAGCCGATCCACCAGAACGCCCAGAGCTGCCCGGCGCTCACCACCACCAAAATCACGCACACAACCCAGAACGCCCATTGCGTCTCGGTGCCCGGTATGCCCCCGACATTGACCCCCAATAGCCCGGTGATCAAACCCAACGGCAGGAACAATGCCGCCGCCACCGAAAGCACAAGCATCTGCCGGTTCATCCGCTCGGCGCGCGCATCCATGATTTGCTCCTGCACAATCTGCGCCCGGTCGCGGATCGCGTCCAATTCCTCTCCGAGCCGCGTCACACGCTCCGTCGCTTCGCGCAGACGCAGCCTGTCATGTGGCCTGATCCAGACCGCATCCTCGATTTCAAACGTGCTGAGGGCATCGCGCTGCGGAAAGAAATAGCGTCGAAGTTGAACCGCCCGGCGGCGCAATTGTGAAAGATCGGCGCGCGTGACCTGCCCCCCGCCGTCCTCCATAGCGTCCTCAAGTCCGTCAATCGCCTCGTTGAGATCGGCCACCACAGGCTCCGCCCGATCCGCAAGCCGCAGCGCGATACGCACAACAAGTTCCGCCGGCCCGTCCGGCAAAGCCCCATGCGCCAATCCCGCCCGCACGTCTCCAAGCGCCCGAAGTGGGCGAAACTGCGCGCTGATGACCCCCGCCGCCGTGACCCAAAGCCGAAGCGAGACCATATCTTCCGGCTCGGCACCGGGGTTTAGGTTCACGCCACGCAGGTTGATCAAGACACCGTCGCCATGCGTCGCACAGCGTGGCCGCGTCTCGGGCGCGGTCAGGGCCGAAAACACAAGCGGCTCAAGCCCCTCCTGCTCTAACGCGGCCCGCCCCGCCTCTTGCGCAAGATCGTAGTGATGCCAAAAAAGTCCGGCACCCTCGGCTTGCGGCCCGCTGTCCCACGTGATGACTGCTTCCATTATCTGTCTCCTTGTCGTGACCTTCCGGCGAAACCGGGCCGAAGGTCAAGAAATTCGCCCCTCCACCTTTCCCTTACGCGCCCCATTCGCTAAGGATTTGGCAACTCTGGGATCAATCAGGACCAAGACACATGGCGATGGAAAAAACCTTCAACGCAGCCGAAGCCGAAGGCCGCCTCTACGCGGCATGGGAAAAAGCGGGCTGTTTCACGGCGGGGGCCAATGCGCGCCCCGGCGCAAGCCCCTATTGCATCATGATCCCGCCCCCGAACGTCACCGGCGTTTTGCACATGGGCCACGCCTTCAACAATACGCTTCAGGACATCCTGATCCGTTGGAAACGGATGCAGGGCTTTGACACGCTCTGGCAGCCCGGCACCGATCATGCGGGCATTGCAACGCAAATGGTCGTCGAGCGCAAACTCGCAGAAGACGGTCAGCCCTCCCGCCGCGAGCTTGGTCGCGAGAAATTCCTCGAAAAAGTCTGGGAGTGGAAAGAGCAATCCGGCGGCACCATCGTCAATCAGCTCAAGCGCCTCGGCGCATCCTGTGATTGGGACCGCACCGCCTTTACCATGTCCGGCGCGCCGGGCGCGCCCGAGTCCGAAAGCCACGGCAATTTCCACGACGCCGTGCTCAAGGTGTTTGAGGACATGTATGACAAGGGTCTGATCTATCGCGGCAAACGCCTCGTGAACTGGGATCCGCATTTTGAAACCGCGATTTCCGACCTCGAGGTCGAGAATATCGAGGTCGCGGGCCATATGTGGCACTTCAAATACCCGCTCGCCGATGGCGTGACCTATACCTATGTCGAGAAAGACGAGGACGGCAATGTGGTGCTCGAAGAAGAGCGCGACTACATTTCGATTGCCACGACACGGCCCGAAACCATGCTCGGCGATGGCGCGGTCGCGGTGCACCCCTCGGACGAACGCTATGCGCCGATCGTCGGCAAGCTCTGCGAAATCCCCGTCGGCCCCAAAGAACACCGCCGCCTGATCCCGATCATCACCGACGAATACCCTGACAAGGACTTTGGCTCCGGCGCCGTCAAGATCACCGGCGCGCATGACTTCAACGACTACCAGGTCGCGCGCCGCGGCGGCATCCCGATGTATCGCCTGATGGACACCAAAGGCCACATGCGCGCCGACGGTGCCCCCTACGCCGACGAGGCCGCCAAGGCCCAGGGCTTTGCCAAAGGCACCCCCTTTACCGAGAACGAGGTCGACGCCATCAACCTCGTCCCCGAAGACCTCCGCGGCCTCGACCGCTTTGAGGCCCGCAAACTCGTGGTGGATCAGATCACCTCCGAGGGTCTCGCCGTGATGGTCGACCAAAGCACAACCGACGAAGACGGCACCCTCGTGCAAACCCGCGTGCCGATGGTGGAAAACAAACCCATCATGCAGCCCTTCGGCGACCGCTCCAAAGTTGTGATCGAACCGATGCTGACCGACCAATGGTTCGTGGACGCCGAAAAAGTCGTCGGCCCCGCCCTCGACGCCGTGCGCGAAGGCCGGGTGAAAATCCTGCCCGAATCGGGCGAGAAAACCTACTATCACTGGCTCGAAAATATCGAACCCTGGTGCATCTCGCGCCAACTCTGGTGGGGCCATCAAATCCCTGTCTGGTATGGCTTTGACCTCTCTGCCGAAGGCTTCAAGGATGACGAAGGCGACGGCGCGCTTGACCTCGTGGAAATGGGCCGCCTGCTCAATGACCAACACCTCCTGCGCGGCGACGAACGCCACCATTGCGCGCATGATTTCAACGCCGTGACCTCGAAATTCGCCGATGTGCTCGCCGGTCTGCCGACCCCCCTCAACCACGCCACCGTGGTCGAAGTCGAAGACCGCGCCGCCGCCCGTCACGCGCTGGCCGAAAGCCTCGCCGCCTACGAGACAACCCAAGACCCGACCAAACTGGTCTATCCCGTCTGGCGCGACCCGGATGTGCTCGACACGTGGTTCTCCTCCGGCCTCTGGCCCATCGGCACGCTCGGCTGGCCCGAAGAGACCGAGGAACTGGCGAAATACTTCCCAACCTCGACCCTCATCACCGGGCAGGACATTCTCTTCTTCTGGGTCGCCCGGATGATGATGATGCAACTCGCCGTGGTCAACGATATCCCCTTCGATACCGTCTACCTGCACGGCCTCGTGCGCGACGCCAAAGGCAAAAAAATGTCGAAATCGACGGGCAACGTCATCGACCCGCTCGAAATCATCGACGAATACGGCGCCGACGCCCTGCGCTTTACCAATGCTGCTATGGCGTCGCTTGGGGGCGTGCTCAAACTCGACATGCAGCGCATCGCCGGCTACCGCAACTTTGGCACCAAGATCTGGAACGCCGTGCGCTTTGCCGAAATGAACGCGGTCTACGCCGGTGGGGCTCCGTCCTCCGACATGCCCCATGCAACCGCTACGGTGAACAAATGGATCATCGGCGAAACCGCTAAGGTGCGCGAAGTGGTCGATGAAGCCTTCGACGCCTTCCGCTTCAACGATGCCGCGCTTGGCCTCTATGCCTTTGTCTGGGGCAAGGTCTGTGACTGGTATGTTGAATTTGCCAAGCCGCTGCTCAACGCCGAGGATGACGCCATCAAGGCCGAAACCCGCGCCACGATGGGTTGGGTGCTGGATCAATGCCTGATTATGCTGCACCCGATCATGCCCTTCATCACCGAGGAACTCTGGAACGTGACCGCAGACCGCGATGGGATGCTCGTGCACGCCGACTGGCCAAGCTACAGCGCCGTCGACCATGTCGACGCCCATGCCGACCGCGAAATGAACTGGGTCATCTCGGTGATCGAGAACGTCCGCTCGGCCCGCGCCCAAATGCACGTGCCCGCCGGTCTCAAAATCCCGATGCTGGTGAGCGAGCTTGACGAGGCAGGCAAAACCGCTTGGGCGCGCAACGAGGCGTTGATCCAGAAAATCGCCCGCATCGACAGCCTCACAGAAGTTGCCGAATTCCCCAAAGGCACCATTACCGTGACCGTCGATGGCGGCACTTTCGGTCTGCCGCTTGCCGACATCATCGACATCGACGAAGAAAAGGCGCGGCTCGAGAAATCCCTGGGCAAACTGGCCAAGGAACTCGGCGGCCTGCGCGGACGCCTCAACAATCCGAAATTCATCGAATCCGCCCCCGAAGAGGTGGTCGATGAGGCGCGCGAAAATCTCGCCGCCCGAGAAGAGGAAGACGCCCGCATCCGAAGCGCGCTCGACCGCCTCGCCGAACTGGACTAACGACCACAAGACCATCCCCTCGCCCCGCCCGCCTGAATAGGTCGGGCGGGGTTTTCGGGTCATAGCGTCCCATCAGGGCTGCGCACTTAATTAATTAACATGACAACAATAATGTCCCGCCACCGATGCACATAAAGGGTCTCTCGATGACAAAATCCACGCTCGACCGTCCTGATGGCATCCTCTTTCTTGGCGGTATTACGGCCCTGACCGCGATCTCCATCGACATCGTCTTGCCCGCCACCGCCGTCATCGCCCGCGATTTCGGCGTGGACGAGGCGCTCGGGGCGCTGCTGGTCGGCGCCTATTTCCTCGCCTTCGCTGTGGGGCAACTTTTCTGGGGGTTGTTTTCGGACGCCTTTGGCCGCCGCCGCGCCCTGATCCTTGCGCTTTCGGGCTTTACGCTCGTGACCTTTGCCTGCGCCGTAGCGCCAAACTTTGAAACCCTGATCGCCCTGCGCGCCCTTCAGGGGCTGATGGGCGGCACCCCGGTCATTGCCCGCGCTATGGTGCGCGATGAACTGTCGGGCAATGATGCCGCCCGCCTGCTTGCGGTGCTGATGGCCATCGTGACCATTGCCACGCTGATCGCCCCGGTGCTTGGCTCCGGCCTCCTTGTGCTGTTTGAGTGGCGTGCGATCTTCTGGGCGCTCGGCATCCTGTCGACGATTTTCCTCGCCTACGCGCTCTTTGCCCTCAAGGAAACCTCCGGCACGCGCCGCCCCGAACGGTTTTCCTTCGGCTTTGTCGCCACCGCCTCGCGCAGCCTCTTTGCCCTGCGCGCCTTCCGCGTGCCGATGCTGATGGGAAGCCTCGCCTTCGCCGGCTATTCCTCCATGCTCTCGGTGGGCGCGGTGCTGACCGAAACCGTTTATGACGTCTCGCCCCAGGCCTTCGGATCGCTCTTTGCGCTTGCCGCGCTGGCCAACACGGTCGGCGCGCTTGTGATCCGGGGGTTGCTCGGTCGCTTTCCTGTCGCCCGTGTCAACGCGATGGCCATCGCGCTTATGGCCGTGGCAACGCTGTTTGCCGGTCTGGTGACAACCCTGACCCCCGGCTTGCCGCTGTTCTGGGCCGCCGTGTGCCTCTATGTGACGGGCTTTGGGATGATCCTGCCCACATCTGTCGCTCTGGCAATGGAACCGGCCGGGGAATACCCCGGTTTCGCCGCCTCGTTGATGGGGGCCATGCAAATGGGCCTCGGCGCAGGCGGCGCGGCGCTGGCGACCGTGCTCTTTGATGGCACCCATACCGCGATCCCGATGACGATGGCGATCTTCGGCACACTCACCTGCCTGACCTTCCTCGTCGGACGCAAGGCAATGCAAAGCTGAGTTTTCGTCGCCCACCGCGCGTTTACAAGTCGCCCCGTGCCAAGCACCGCACCGACGCGATACAGACGCAATACCGACGTGATACCGACGTGCGTTTTGCCGTTAAGACTCTTCTTCTCTGTGGCAAATACTCTTGGGTAAATTGCCCCGGTTTTCGGGGCAAGAGGGGCTGGCTCCTCCCCTTATTTGGCCCCGATTTGATCCCTACTTAAAGACGGGCGCGCGCTTTTGCATGTTGGCCATCACGACCTCCATCTGCTCGGGTTTGCCGATCAACTCGGCTTGTTCCCGGCTCTCCTCAAGGAGCACCGCCTCGACGCCATTTTCATGGGATTCTGCGTATGCAATCAACCGCTTAGCTGCCCGGATCGCCGAAGGGCTCTTGCCCGCAATCTCGTGCGCCAACGCCAAGGCCCGCGCCTCGGGGTCGTCGCTGATCTCGGTCACAAGCCCCCAGGATTCCGCCTGCGCAGCATCCACCAACTCATTGGTATAGGTCAACTTTCTAAGAACATCCGAGCGCACAAGATTGGGCAGAATCGCCATTCCCCCCATATCCGGCACCAAGCCCCACTTCATCTCCATCACCGAGACCCGCACATCCCGCCCCGCAACCCGTATATCCGCCCCAAGCGCGATCTGAAGCCCGCCTCCGATACACACGCCTCTGATCGCCGCAATGACCGGCACAGGTATCTTCTGCCACACCATACAGACCTCCTGAAAGCGGTTGCTATCGCCATACACCCGCGGCATCAGAACCTCCGCCGGATCCTGCTGCGCCAACGCGGCAAAACTGGCGACATCAAGCCCCGCACAGAACGCCTCACCCTCGCCCATCAAGACCACGGCCCGCACATCATCGCGGTCGATAAGGCTTTGACCTGCCTCGATAATTGCATCAATCATCGCGCTATCAAGCGCGTTCATTTTGTCGCCCCTTGTGAGGGTCACACGGGCGATATGGTTTTCGATTTCAAGCGATACACGAGACATATTGGCTCCTCCGGTCTGGTCCTGCCAAGACTGCCCTTCTGTCCCCGCCAAATCCACCGTGACGTGAGGGCAGAGCACATCTTGCCTTTGTCGGTCTCTTGGGCCACTTTCCCGCCCATGACCACACCACGCTATACCCCGCTCGTCGCAAGCCTGCCCTCCACCGTGCCGTTCGTCGGCCCCGAAGTGCAGGAGCGCGACCGCGGCGCGCCCTTCCGCGCCCGCCTTGGCGCCAATGAAAACGTTTTTGGCCCCTCGCCCAAGGCGCTCGACGCCATGCGCGCCGAAGCCAGCGAAATCTGGAAATACCCGGACGCAAGCAGCTACGATCTGCGCCACGCGCTGGCCGCGCATCACGGCGTTGCACCGGAAAATATCCTTGTCGGAGAAGGCATTGACGGGCTTCTTGGGTATCTTGCGCGACTTCTCATTGCTCCTGGCGATGCGGTCGTGACCTCCGATGGCGCCTACCCAACCTTCAGCTACCACGTCGCCGGATATGGCGGCACGCTGCATAAAGTGCCCTACCGCGACGACCACGAAGACCTGCCCGCCCTGATCGCCAAGGCGGCCGAGGTGGATGCCAAGCTGGTCTATTTCGCCAATCCCGACAACCCGATGGCCTCTTGGACACGGGGGCAAGACGTTCTGGCCGCGCTTGAGGCGCTTCCCGACGGCACGCTCTTGCTGCTGGACGAGGCCTATATCGACTTTGCCCCCGAAGGCACCGCCACACCAATCGAGATCGAAGACCCGCGTGTCATTCGTATGCGCACCTTTTCAAAGGCTTACGGCATGGCAGGCGCACGTGTCGGCTATGCAATGGGCACGCGCGATCTGATCCGGTCCTTCGACAAAATTCGCAACCATTTCGGCATGAACCGCGCCGCCCAGGCCGGGGCGCTCGCCGCACTTGCGGACCAAGAGTATCTCGCCACCACGCTCTCCCGCGTGGCCCAAGCGCGTGACGAGATCGCCCGTATCGCCGCCGCCAACGGCCTGACCGCGCTGCCCTCTGCGGCGAATTTCGTCGCCGTAGACTGCGGACGCGACGCCACATATGCCAAGGCTGTTCTCGACGGCCTTGTGGCGCGTGGCATCTTCGTGCGCATGCCCTTCGTCGCGCCGCAAAACCGCTGCATCCGCATCTCCTGTGGCCGCCCGCAAGATATTGCGCTTTTGGCCGAAGAGCTGCCAAAGGTGCTGGCCGAGATCTCCTGACGGGGGCGATCAAACGGGGCGTCAAGCTGCCGCATGTTAAATATCACATTTGGAACGCATCTATTTTGCAACGACCCAAGACACCTCGCGCAAAAGGATAGGCCCGATGAAACAATCCCTCCTCATGGAACGCTACCCGGTCTTTGACATGACCCTCGCCAAGACCGAAACGACCTATACCTCGGTCGACGAGATTCTCGCCGCCCTGAAAGAGAAAATCGACGCCCACCCCAAGGTCGCCTATATCGCGACTTTCGACCACTACACGCACACCAATGCGATTGACGGCGATATCGCCGGTAGCATCAAGGACGCCAAGAACATCATCTTTTGTTTCGGCGTAAAGCTTCCCAACCCGCATGTGCTTGCCGTGCGCCCGCGCTCCATCGGCGTGGCCGATATGCAGGACCATTTCCATATCACATTCATGGAACCGCCGATGGAAGTTGCCACCACGGCAATGGAAAGCTGGTGCAAAGACTTGGTCAACGCCTGAAGCTATCATGCGGACCAAGGGGGATATGCGCCCTCTTGGTGCCGGTCCGCCTTAGCCGCGCGCAATGACCTTTGCCGCTGCATCAAGCCCGCCCGGCCCATACGGCACCCCGATTGCGCTCATGCCGGCCTGCACACTGGCAAGCATACCAAGCACCATATGTGCATTCACATGCCCCATATGACCAAAACGGAAAAATCCGTCGCCTTTGGGATCGTCCTTTGTGGACATGCCAAGGCCAATCCCAAGCGTCACCCCCACCTCATATTCGGTCCAGCGGCGCAAGGCCGTGCCATGCGGCGCCCCGATCCGCAGCGACGTGACGGCATGGCTACGCATCGCACGATCCGCCACGTTTAGCTCGATTGGCCCGCCCTCTCCCCAGGTCTCAACCGCGGCCCAGATTGCCTCTGCCAAGGTCGCATGGCGGGCATAGACGGCCTCTAGCCCTTCTTCGTGGATCATGTTCAATGCCTCGCGCAGAGCAAAGAGATGATGCGTCGGGGCGGTGCCGCCAAAATACTGATAAAAGAACTCTGGCGTGGCCCGTGCGGTCCAATCCCAATAGAGGCTGACCCGTGGCATGGCGGCGCGCACCTCTGCCGCCTTGTCGTTGAAAAACACAAACCCAAGCCCCGGTGGCACCATCAATCCCTTTTGGCTGGCGGCGACCATGACATCAACGCCCCAGGCATCCATCTCAAACCGATCACAGCCCAGCGACGCAATACAGTCCGCCATCAAAAGCGCCGGATGCGCCGCCGCATCAAGCGCGGCCCGCAAGCCCCGCATATCTGTTCGGATCGAACTTGACGTATCGACATGCACGCCCAACACCGCCTTGATCTTATGGGCTTTGTCTGCTGCAAGCGTTGCCGCGACCCGGTCCATATCCATGCCGTCGCGCAGGCCGAAATCAATGACCTCAACCTCGGCACCGATCCCCTGCGCCATCTCGGCCCAGCCATAGCCAAACCGCCCCGTCACCGGAACAAGAACCTTGTCGCCGGGCGCAATCACATTCGAAAGGGCGGCTTCCCAAGCGCCATGACCGTTGCTGATATAGATCGTGGCAAAATGTTTGGTCCCGGCAATCCGCTTGAGATCGGGCATGATCCCATCCGTCATCTCGACCAATGCGCCCTCGTAGATATTGGGCGCACTACGGTGCATCGCCCGCAAGACCCGCTCGGGGCTAACGGACGGGCCGGGAATGGCAAGATAGGGGCGGCCATTGGCAAGGGACATACGCATTTCTCCATTAGAACCGCATGACATTGAGACCGTGCCGCAAGAAGGTCAATCACCTTCCTGTGCGCCCTCGTGTTGCACCGCCTCTTGCCCCGTGCGTGTCATTGCATTAGGCAAACCCGGCGCAAGACTGGCTGGACAGACGTCCGGCCCCACGCCAAAGTTGCCGGACGGCCTACCGCCTTCCGCCATGTCCGACAAAGGGACCAGCCACCGTGAGCGAGACGGACAAAGACACGCCACATCAGCCCCCAAACGGGCTCGTGCAATGGCTTTGGCGCGAGTATCTCCGCAAGTATATCTGGCTCCTTGCGATTGCCATGATCTTCATGGCCATTCAGGGCTCGATGCTCGGCGCGATGAGCTACATGATGGAGCCGATGTTCGACAGGGTCTTTTCTGAGGGCAACAAGGCTGCTGTCTGGGGGGTTGGCCTTATCTATTTCGCGATTTTCTGTATCCGCGGCGCTTCGAGCATGATTCAGAAAGTCACCCTTGCCCAGATTTCGCAAAAAATCGCCGCCGAACTCCGCCAGACCATGCTGGCGCGCCTGATGGTGCAAGACGGGAGTTTTCACCAAACACATCCCCCCGGCTACCTGATTCAGCGGATTCAAACGGATGTGCAGTCGATCAACACGGTCTGGACCTCAATCATTACAGGCATTGGGCGCGATGCCATTTCGGTTATTGTGCTGCTCGCCGTTGCCGTCAACGTCGACTGGAAATGGACATTGGTTGCCCTGGTCGGCACGCCGATTCTTGTCCTGCCGTCGATCGTTGCCCAACGGTTTGTGCGCCGCTATGCTCGCAATGCCCGTGATCTCGGCGCGCGCCTCTCAACGCGCCTTGATGAGGTATTCCACGGCATCACATCGGTCAAACTCAACCGCCTTGAGACCTATCAATCCAAACGCTTTGGGGAACTGACATCCCAATACGTGCGCTCGGAGGTTCGGGTCGTCTTTGGCTCAACCGTCATCGTGGCGCTTATTGATGTCATGGCGGGCCTTGGGTTCCTCGCCGTGCTGGTCTACGGCGGCGGCGAAATCATCGCCGGAGAAAAGACCGTCGGCCAATTCATGAGCTTTTTTACCGCCATCGGCTTTGCCTTTCAGCCTTTGCGCCGTTTGGGGGCGCTTTCCGGCATGTGGCAGGTCGCGGCCTCTGGAATTGAGCGCATCAAGGATTTGATCGAGGCCGAACCGACCCTCAAATCCCCCGCCAAGCCGGTGCCGGCACCTACTGGCGTGCCGGAAATCCGGCTTGAGAACGTGCATCTTTCCTATGGCGATACCAAGGTTCTTAACGGCACGAGCTTTGTCGCCGAAGCGGGCAAAACCACGGCCATCGTCGGCGCCTCAGGGGCCGGTAAATCCACGGTCTTCAATGTCCTGTCCCGCCTCGTTGATCCGCAACAGGGCAAAGTGTTGATCGGCGGTGTCTCTGCCTCTGCCATGTCCCTGCCTGACCTGCGCGATCTGTTTTCCGTCGTGTCGCAGGAGGCGCTGCTTTTTGACGAAACACTGCGCGAAAATATCCTTCTGGGACAGACCAACATTCCCGATGCACGCTTGCTCAAAGTGTTGAAAGCCGCCCATGTGCAGGACTTCCTGCCCAAGCTCTCCGACGGGCTTGAGACCGAAGTCGGCCCGCGCGGATCAAACCTCTCCGGCGGCCAGCGCCAGCGCGTCGTCATCGCTCGCGCCCTGCTGCGCAATACGCCGATCCTGCTTCTTGACGAAGCAACCTCCGCGCTTGATGCGCAATCCGAAACCGTAGTGCACGAGGCGCTTGAAAAGCTCTCCAAAGGCCGCACAACCCTTGTCATCGCCCATCGCCTCTCGACGGTGCGCGAAGCCGATAAGATCGTGGTGATGGACAAAGGCAGTGTTGTTGATGAAGGCACGCATGATGAATTGCTGGCCCGCGACGGGCTTTATGCCGAACTCTACAAGCTGCAATTCAATACCGATGGCATCACCGCAGAAGAGCGCGCGATGAAAAATCAGGTCGTGCCCAGCGGCACCGCCCGCACAACGCCGCGCAAATCTTGGGTGGGTCGCCTCTTTTCCCGGCTGCCGGGCGTCTGAGCGACCTGCAATCCCCCTGACGGCCGGAGCCTAGCGCCTGTAGTCTTTCGCCAATCGCTCTGGCGTGATCCCGACGAAATACCGCAGCAAGGTCCATAGATTGCGTGCGCCCCTGCGAAACCATCCCTGTTGGCGGTATTTCTCCGCACTCGTCACCGCCAAAGCATCGAGCGCCCCAAGACGACGTCGCCCCAAGGCCCGCGCAATCGCCACGTCCTCCATCAACGGTATATCCGCATAGCCGCCCACCTGCTCATAGAGCCTGCGTTCGATAAGCAATCCTTGATCTCCGTAGGGAAGCCCAAAAACCCGCGCCCGAAGGTTGGCCCATCCCGCCACCCATCGTGCCGCGCCGCCAGTGTCATCAAATCCAAGCCGGAAATACCCTGCGCAAGGTTTGGAAAGATGCGCCGCAACAGCCTCGCTCCATCCCTCCTCAAGGATCGTATCTGCGTGCAGCACCAGGAGCCACGCCCCCTGCGCCGCCGCGCAGCCACTGCGCAATTGCCCCCCGCGCGACGGGGCGTCCAGCTCAAGAACCTGCGCCCCGGCCTCTTGGGCGATCTCAACGCTTCGGTCCTCTGATCCGCCGTCAACAACGATCAACTCGCGGATCAACCCGGCCTGCACACCCTCGTAAAGGGCTGCAAGGCACGGCCCAAGCACCGTTTCGCCATTGAGCACCGGCATGACAACACTCAGCGGTGCGCGCATTTGCAATCGTCCCCTGTTGCAAGACCGCATCCTCCCTATATGACTCGGGACGGAAACAACAGGACAGATCATGGCACGCAGCATTCTCGAAATCACCGGCCCGGACACAGAACACTTCCTTCAAGGCCTCGCGACAAACGACGTCACACACCTCTCTGACGGTCTTGTCTATACCGCGATGCTGACGCCGCAGGGCAAGTATCTTGCCGATTTCTTTCTCGCCCCTAAAGGCGATACCGTGCTTCTCGATGTCGACACGACCCTCGCGCCGACCCTTTTGGCGCGCCTCAATATGTATAAGCTGCGCGCCAATGTGACGATTGCCCAAACCGATCACTACCTCCACCGCGGCACCGGCCCGACCCCAGAAGACGGTTTTGCCGACCCTCGGCACCCCGCGCTTGGCTGGCGCACCTATCGCGATACGCCTCAGAGCGAGGACGCGACGGATTGGGACGCGCTCCGCGTGGCGCATTGCATCCCCGAAACCGGCATCGAACTCACCCCCGATACCTTTATCCTCGAAGCAGGCTTTGAACGGCTGCACGGTGTCGATTTCCGCAAAGGCTGTTACGTGGGCCAAGAAGTCACCGCGCGCATGAAGCACAAAACCGAATTGCGCAAAGGCCTCACCACCGTTGCCTTAACCGGCCCCGCACCCGCACCCGGCACACCGATCGAAAGAGACGGACGCGCCGTGGGCACGCTCTTTACCGCATCCGGCGACAAGGCGCTTGCCCATCTGCGGTTTGATCGCGCTGGCGACGGCATGACCGCCGGAAGGGCCACCGTGACCTGGCCGCTCTAAACACCCCATCAAAACACAAAAAGCCCGCCATACCGGCGGACTTTTTACAGCTAAACGATACGCCATTAGGCGCGTTCAGAGTAATCCATAGTTTCCGTATTGACGATGATCGCCTCTCCGGTGCCAACGAAAGGCGGCACCATGACACGCACGCCATTATCAAGCAGCGCCGGTTTGAACGAGTTCGCCGCCGTCTGGCCTTTGACCACCGGCTCGGTCTCTTCGATCGTGCAGGTGACTTTCTGCGGTAGGCTCGCGTTGAGCGCCTCGTTGTCATAAAACTCCACGACGATGGTCATGCCGTCCTGAAGGAAGGGGCGACGCTCGCCAAGAAGGTCCGCCGCAACCTGCACCTGATCGTAGGTTTCGGTATCCATGAAGATGAGCATCCCATCATCTTCATAAAGGAACTGCATGTCTTTCTGCTCAAGACGCACACGCTCGACCTTATCGGCGCTGCGGAAGCGTTCATTGAGTTTAGACCCGTTGCGAAGGTTCTTGAGTTCGACTTGGGCAAAGGCACCGCCCTTGCCGGGCTTGACGTGATCGACCTTCACCGCAGCCCACAGGCCACCGTTATGTTCGAGGACGTTACCGGGACGGATTTCGTTACCGTTAATCTTGGGCATGTGGCAAAACCATGACTGCGTGGTTGATATAAAACTGCGCGCACCTATATCTGGCCCATCAACAGGTGGCAAGCCGCCGGATTTCGTGCTGCAATTGCAGAAAGCTATGCGAAAATTGCATACAAGCCATGCAAATCAAGGCTATCCGAATCGCCTGAACTAGGTCATAAGAGGCGTCACGCCGAAAAGACAAGAGCAATAATTCAAAGGACGACGAGATGCGAGATTTCGTTGATGGCACGGCTTTCAATAACGAACAGGGCAACCGCGCACGCAAGCTTTTCGCTGCTGTTGTGCTGGCTGCACTGGATGATGCTATTGCCGACGACAAGAAATATGGCAACGGCCCCGAACAGATCGCCCGCTGGGCGCGGTCGCGCGATGGGCGCGAAGTTCTGAGCTGTGCCGGTATTGACCCCAACGAACGCGTTGTTCAGGGTCTCATGGAATTCGTGGGCAAAGGTGTGCGCACGTCTGTCGCGCTCTCGCGCGAAGAAAGCGAACGCCGCAATGCCGCGCAACAGGCCGAAGCCGCCTGACAAAGTCGCGACATTTCTATCAAGAATGGCGCGCCCACCGAGGCGCGCTTTTCTTTTACCGGATGCCCAATGCAAAAGAGACGGATATCCCCTACCACGCAAGGCAGCCTCTGGATGGTGGCCGCGATGGCAGGGTTTGCCGTTGAGGACGCCCTCATCAAGCAGGCCAGCACCGGCCTGCCGGTGGGCGAGATCATGGCGATCTTCGGTTTCGGCGGCTGGCTTGGCTTTCTTCTGCTGACTTGGCGCAAAGGACAGCGCGCCTTGATGCCGGATATCCTGCGCCCCACGCTGCTATTGCGCGCCGGGACCGAGATTTTTGGGCGCCTGTTTTTTACCCTTTCTCTTGCCTATAGCAGCCTCGCCGCGACCTCGGCCATTCTCCAAGCCACACCGCTTGCCGTAACCCTTGGCGCAGCGATTTTTTTCGGCGAACAGGTCTCATGGCGACGCTGGGGGGCAATCCTTGTGGGTTTTCTGGGCGTCCTGTTGATCCTGCGCCCCCTCCCCCAAAGTTTTGATCCGGCAAGCCTTCTGGCGCTCTTGGGCATGCTTGGCTTTGCCGGGCGCGATCTTGCGACCCGCGCCGCGCCGCCGCGCCTGTCGCATCTGCAATTGGGGGTTTACGGGTTTTTCGTCCTCATTCCGACGGGGCTTGGCCTTATGCTCTGGGAGGGGCGCGCTGTGTTGCCCACCGGGACACAAACGCTCTGGCTCTGCGCGACGATCCTTGTCGGCATCGCGGCTTACTACGCCATTACCTCGGCCATGCGCCTCGGCGCGGTTTCCGTCGTGGCCCCATTCCGGTATTCGCGGCTTTTATTTGCCCTGATCCTCGCGGTGGTTCTGTTTGGAGAGCGCCCGGACACACTGACCCTGATCGGGGCCGTGATCGTCGTGCTCAGCGGGCTTTTCATGCTCCGCGAAGGGCATCTCTCCGCGCGCCTAGAAGAGGCCTGACTATTCAAGCTCATGCGCAGCAAGCGCACGGTGGATTTCGCGCCGCACAAGTTTGCGCACATTGCGGGTAATCCGCTCCCCGAGCGCCCCCTGCAATTCCTGACGCACAATATCCGCCACCATATCGCGCAATACGGCCTCATCAAGTTCCATCGCATCATCGCCCGCAAGGTCGTCAAGTGCCGCCTCCGGGGTAAGCTCTGCTTCGATCTGGCCGGGAATGCTGTCGTGCAATTCCGCTTCGATCCGCCCTGCCAAACCGGCCAAAGCCTCTTCCGCAGACGTCTCCTCTACGTAGGGCCGGTCGGAGCGATCCTGCGGATCAGTGTGCGGTGTTTTCGCCTCTGGGTCTTGCTTAAAATCCCCGGCAAAGCCTTCTGCCCTGTCGGGTGCCTTGGTATCCTCTTCGAGAGCGTCGGGGAGATCATCCTGCCACTCAAGCGGCTCAACATCGGTTCCGGCATAATCGCTATCGCCCGGCTCATCTGGCTCATAGGCGGATGCATCCGCAGATCCCCCGGCCTCGGCCATCTTGTCCCAATGCACAATCCGCGAATCAAGCTCACGGGCCCGCTTGAGCGATACCCCGTCCACCGGGTCAAACCCCGCCTCGCTCAGGTCTTCCTCGATCTCCGCCGCAATCTCATCCGCTGCGCCATGCGCCTCGTCAAAGGCCGCTTCTTCCTCCGCATCAAAGGTGGCCCCGGCATCCTCCCACGCGTGATCATGCGGCTCATGTAACGCCTCTTCGGCGACACTCTCCGAAGGCTGGCTCTCGGAAGGCTGAGACTCTGCATCATCCAACTCGGGCGTCTCGGGCGCGACTTCCGCAACCCGCAACGCCGGCGTCAGCACAAGCCGATCCCGCGCAGCCTCGGCATCCGCCGTCTCGACCGCGCTATGCGGTGCTTCAGACACCGCCGATGACACCGAAGCCCGCGGTTTTGGACTGCGGTCATTTTCGGAAATCAGCCGCCGGATGGACGACAAAACATCTTCGATTTCCACGTTGGTTACGGGATCAGACATGAATTCGCCTACTTTCGCTTACTGGAAAGTGTAGCCGCTGACCCCGCGCCAGACAACAGATAGTGAGAATTGCTCACTCTTTACCGATCGCTTTTAGAACTTTGTCGAGCTGCTGACCGCGCTTGGAGCGGTTGATAGGCGCGGTTTTAACAAGGTTATAATAGGCTTCCGGGTCATAGCGCTCGACTTTAAGGTTGAGCTTCTCCGCCGTCAAAAGCCCCATCGAGGCAAGAACCGAATAGGCCGCTGTGACTTCTGACGCCCGCGCCGTGATCCGGTTTGATTCGGCATCGAGAAGATCCTG
>JAPHRE010000075.1 GCA_026195905.1 Pseudopelagicola sp.
AAGGTGGAACAAGCATATGCGCGCAGCGATCTCTTCGAGCGCCGCAGAGAGCTCATGGAAGCATGGGGGCGGTTTGTATCCGGCAGGTCTGGGCAGGTGGTTGAGATGGTGCGCGCATGAATTTGGTGGTCCGCATAGCTGAAACGCTGAGACTATCTGATTTCTGGGTTCCGGAGTCACCAGATGAAGCCTTTGAGGAAATGCTCTTTCTTCTCGCTTGGATACTACTGGAAGAGAACAAAAGCTCTCCCGAGAACGACAGGCATATTTCTGGATTAGCTGAGTTGACCACTCAGGTTTCCACCCTGACGCTTTATTTAACCAGATTTTCGACCCGCTTTGTAGAATTATCCAAGCGGCGGTCCATCAGGAGTCTCGTGAGACTCGATCATGAACTCTCACCGGAAGAAAGGCTGTTGATTGCTGGCATATTGCAACTCCCCGAGCCACAAAAGAGCAAGCCGCAACTAGCACGAAATGTTGTCATAATACTTACTGTAGCCCTAGGTATCCAAACTGGTAGGCGCGCGACTCAAGGAGCGAGCTCACCTAACAAAGACAAGGACGACCGGAGCGCCTGTGGAAGAATCTCGCACGATTTGCGCTGTCGTTTTGGCAGAGCTGTGTCTACAGCGAGCCTGCAAAAAACTTGGGACAAAAGAAAACAGCACCTAAATGATGCTGGCTTCCCCCCTGACGACGTTAACGACTTCTTACGAATGCTAGCAAAATCAGAGGGTTAGAAAAGTTTTGGTAACTTTTCCGATGAATTGACAGACACAGGTAACTCTAAGCAGACCACCTTAAACCAATTGAGGATGGTCACATGAGCCACAAATACGAAAAGCAAATGCTGAACGTCGAGGAAGTCGCAACCCTTCTTGGACTCGGCGTCTCCACCGTTTGGGCACACGCCAAAGCTGGCAAGCTCCCTGCCCCTATCAAGATCGGTCGAGCGTCTCGTTGGCGCAAGGCCGACATCGAGGGGATCTACCAAGGCGATGCTGCATAACAAAACCCCCGCCAGGCTGGGCGGGGGAGGCAATTCTATAGATCGTTGAGGGACGATTTATGGATAGTTGATCCTGCTCTCTGGCGCAATGTCGGAGAATCTTCAAATGAACTACACGGTTAAACCAGCCGGTCTGGGGTGGTGTATTTCTCACTCTGGATCAGTGATTTGCTACGTTCGCAGCGCACGCATAGCTAGTCGCGTTTGGCAGGCCCTCAACAACTTGGAGCAGCCGGAATGACGACGCGGAGGACAAAGCGTCGCGCAGGGTACACCAAAATTCCAAATACGCTGTTTCAAGTTGTCATGCTTCCTGGCAACCCACCCCGAGCGATCACAACTGACGAAAAATTCCTGCTTATCTACTTCGCAAGCCAGTCGTCGGAATGGGCAAACCGGCGAGATTTCATACTTGAGCAACTCGGGTGGGGAGAAGAAAAATATGACCGAGTGAGGAAACGTTTGGTTGAACATGGCATTTTGGCAACCGAGCAAGTGTACAAAAATGGGAAAAGAGCCGGAACCAAAGTCAGCGTGAACTGGCAGTTTCTCAACCCCGAAAACCAAGGTTTAGAAAAACCACTACACCCCGAAAACCAAGGCCCTGAAAATCAGGGTGATATAAGTAGAACAACCTTTAAGGGGCGCTCAACCTCAGACGTTGTTGATGATGATGACCGTTTCTAGGCGCTCATGGCAACCTAGCGCCGAAAGTCTCGACGCATCGAGCGTTGATAGGGCCGGAATCTGCTTAGAAAGGACGGCCAGAACGGTATCTCCGAGAAACTTGCTTGGTTTGCGAACCCAATGCTAGGCAGAACCAGATTTGGGCGCTCCAACTGAAAGGCAGTCAATACCGGATAGGTCAGGACATTTGCTTAGAAGCGCGCCGTTCAAAGGTTACTCTATCCGCGCGAGGCGAACACAAGCTGCTCTCTGCTGTCAATTACCTTGCAGAAAGGGTCACGGCTGAAGGATGCCTCAAATACTGCACGCAGAAGCTCCCTCACATCGCTCGCAGCACCTGACCCGCCAAATGCCCTCATGCCACCTCAAGGCGGCCCTCAGCGGCTCTCAGGCGCGCTCCACTAGCTTGATGCAGTCGCAGTAAGATGCCCCGCCCGCAAGGAACACCACAAAAACCCTCCAAATCGCGCTCAATGTAGCTCTAAACCTTGAAAACATAGCCCGTTCATAAGGTGTTCATTCTTTCAGGCAGTTTTCACTCGTCCAACTTTGAAGCGCATATGAACCCTTGAGGGGGCCTCCTGTCCCTCTCAATTCTCTTCTGCATGGTTGTGAGACCGCAATCGACCCAAACCGGCCAGCGGTCGCAACGTCGCGATAAGGTTAAGATGACTAAGACAGTTCAGTACCAAACATTCGATAGCGGGATCGATCTCTACGGCCTTCTTGGGATTATCACCTACGTCGTACCGGATGTGCGCCTAAGTTCTGTGGTCCAGCCCGATCGGACGATCTCTGCTGGTGGCGGCCTGCGCTCGCGCGCTGGGTTGCGAAATAGCTGAATGCCGATACCATCGTCTCGGCACAATGCGTGGTGAGGAAATGCGACTTCTTGGTTTTTGTCAGATAATTGTTTTCTTGGTTGGGCTTTCCGTTCCCGCCCAGTCACAGCAGTTTGAAAGGTTGCTTAGAGACTTCGACAGCAACGCTTTGACGCAAGCTGATAAACGTTTCTTGCAAACTGCGCTTGCTTTCGAAGGCCATTACATAGGTCTGCTGGACGGGGCATGGGGGCGACTGAGCCAAAGCGCGATGGAGCAATATTCGCGGCGTGAGTACGGCACAGTCTCTGAAGATTGGCATATGGCGATGCTGGCCTATGGCTTCTTTAGCAACTGGAGTGAGAGCGGGTGGGGGATAGAGTATTTTCCGAATCTGGGACTATCGTTCCTGATCCCAAAGGAAGCCGTAGTCATTGATCCACCGAGCGAATACTTCGCAAATTTAGTCCACACAAAAAGCTCTCTGTCGATATCGACAGGCGTTCACCGAACAGAAACTGCCGCGCGCTTCCATGAATTCACTCTGTCGGAGGCTAGTCGCACAACGGATCCTTACGTTGTGCGAAAGGACGGGCTGGCTGTCACGAGCATCATCAAACCGGATGGTTCTGCCCTCTATACCCGATCCGACTTCGTAAACGGGACATGGTCGACCATTATGCTGTCCGCAAATCGCAATGACGCCAACGTCCTTGGCGCGGTGTCTTCGAGCATACAAAAAGGTTACGCTCCACCAATTATCTTCACTCAAGGCGGTCACCTGGAAAACATTCTAAAACAGACAAATGAACTGTTGGCCGCAATGGAGCGCGAAGAAGAGAAACCAGAAGAGCAGCGGGCAGCTAGAACACCTCCGCAAACTAAGGGAGGCGGCCAGGGCTCTCAAGGTTCAGGCTTTTTTGTTTCGGATCAGGGGCACGTGCTGACGAATGCCCATGTCGTACAAACTTGTAGTCGCTTCACCGTGGATGGGGAAAGCGCGACGCTTGTCGGGCAGTCCACAACATTTGACTTAGCACTACTGAAAGCGGAGTTACCAAAGGGTAAGACATTTGCCCGCTTCTCACCCTCTCCTCCGCAACTCAATTCGGATGTGACGGCTGTGGGTTTTCCCTATTCAGGGTTGCTTGGTGGGCTAAACGTTACACGCGGGGCCATTTCTGCATTGCAGGGCCTCGGTGGGGACGAGACGACACTACAGATTTCCGCACCAATTCAATCAGGCAACTCCGGCGGTCCATTGCTGAGAGAAGATGGTGAAGTGGTTGGCGTCGTTGTTTCAAAGCTCGACGCCAAATTGGTTTCTGAAGTTTTGGGAGATGTCCCTCAGAATGTTAATTTTGCTGTTCGGGGCGAAATTGCGAAGCTATTCCTCTCCCAAAATGGTGTCGATCCAGTCAACGGGGAAACTGACCTACCTCTTGATGGGGTGACGCTGGCGAGACAAGCGCAGACTTTTACGGTGCAAATCGTCTGCGAATGACTAGCCCTCACGTCCGAGTGAAATGGTAAATCAACAACCTTCACACGTCGCGGCAAACGGGCGTCTCAATCTGAACAACCTCAGAACCGGGAGGGACATACTCATACCCGGCGCCCTGCTGACGAGCGTCCACATGTACCGATACTTGAGGCGCTTTGCCATCGCCCGCCAAGAATTCAACCATGCGTGCCCGGATCGTTTCAGACTTGGCGTTCTGCATGAGATCTAGAGCAACTTCGAAAGCACGAGCCTTGAAGACCGCACGACTTGCTTCAACCTCGGCGACAAAGGCCCCCTGCACCTGCCGCATATGCTCCTGGACAGCAGGCCGCTTGAGGGCTTTGGCGAAGCCTGTCTTGGACATACCGGCTAGCTCTGCGGCTTTGGCGATCGAAGCGCCTTGCTTGACACGAGCTTCAACAGCAGAACGAACCTTGGAAGATATCCGTGGTGGGGGTGACGGAAGGGAATGCAGATTTTTCATGCGCACATTTCTGCATAAGTCTGGCAATACCCAAATGCTCAATCTGTTTGGTATGCGCTCATCAAACCCGGAAACTGATAGTTTGAGGCTCTTGGCGACAGTATCGCCACCCAAATTAGTAAAAATTTTCAAACACATCCAAAGATGAAGTGCCGCGAGAGCATGGGTGGACTACCACCTGCGCGCGCCCGGTTTTTGCCCCCGCCCCCCTCCGTCGATCCGCCTGGAAAAGCGCAAGGGGGGGGCATTGAGGGGGTGGATAGGGCCGCCAACCTTGCGCTCGGAAACTACCGCGCACACCGCTTCACCGTCCCCCACTCGGGCCCAGCGCCCTCCCGCTGCTGAGGCGCACCAACAAGGCGCGCCTCTAACAATAGCTACTTCCGGCCTCTCTATGCCGACAGGAACGCCAAACCAGCCTTGAGCACCTTAAACACATCACTATGCTGCTCGGACACAGGCTCAGTGATGTAAGTGCCGAGGTCAGCTTCCATCCAACTCACTTGGGCAAGTAGCCCCTCCGGTGTTCTGGCCGGGGTGTTGCAAAGCAAAATACTCAACCGCTCCAACTCATCAAACAGAGCGGCCTCTTGCGGGGTGTCGTCTACCGCATCGGTGATTGCATCCCAAGCTTTCCTCCATTGCTCGTACCAAGTCACGTGTGGATCGACAGGACTGGCCGTTCCAGCACCAGCAACCGGCAGGCTCACTAAAGCCCCAAGGACGGCACGGCGTTTCATGCGTGAGTCCGGCTGGCATTCTGTGGCGACGGTTTCCTTCGGGTTCTGCATTTCTTCTCTCCATATGTTTTGATTCGGGTGAGTTTCCCGGTTAGACAATCGGAGAAGTGAGAGAAGCCCCAATTTCCTCCACCCATTTTTCTCAGCGGTGGGAAGACTGGCGGGACAAGATACAGTACGACTGCATTATATCATTGTTATCAAGAGCTTAATGTGGGGGATGTGGTGGCGGTACAGGGACTTGAACCCCGGACACGCGGATTATGATTCCGCTGCTCTAACCAACTGAGCTATACCGCCTTAAGTGCAGAGCGATGTATGAGAAGCACCGCACGGGGTCAAGCGGAAAAACCGCACTTTCGGCAAGTTTTCGAATGCCTCAGGTGGTGGTTGCCGAGAAGGCATGTGGTGAGCTTCCGAACCTCTCGCGGAAGCGCCGCGAGAATTGCGTTGCCGAGGTGAAACCACAGGCCATCGCGACTTCGCCGACGGGCAGGTCCGTCTCGGCCAGAAGGGCGCGGGCGCGTTGCAGGCGCAGGTCGATGAGATAGCGTTTCGGCGTGCGCCCCACATGATGCGCAAACAGGCGCTCCATCTGACGGCGCGACACACCGGCCCGCTCGGCAACCTCATCAAGGCTGATCTCCTGGTCGATTTCCTCGTCGAAAATCCGCACGATCTCAAGCAGCCGCGCATTGCGCGCACCCAAAGTTGCCGCGCGCGAGATCATTTGGCTATCGGCATCCGAGCGTTGCACGGAATGCAGGCACATATTGAGCACCGCTTGGCTCAGAATGGGGCCGTGGCGATCATAGATCAGCTTTAGAAACAAATCGGTCGCCGCCGCCCCGCCCCCGCAGGTCATGATCCGCCCATCCACGACATAAAGCTGTTCGCGCAGATCAAGTTCGGGATAGCTTTCGCGGAAAGGCACCTGATTTTCCCAATGCAGCGTCACGCCGCGGCCCTTGAGAATCCCGGCGCGCGCCAGCGTATATGCCCCGGTGCAAAGCCCGCCAACCGTGCGGCCCGTGCGCCATTGGTAGCGTATCCAGTCGGCGGCTTTCCGCGAGGCCGCCTTTTCCGGCTCGACCCCGGAACACACAAACACATGCGCGCCCGCAGGCGTATCGCCCAGCGCGGCATCAACCGAAATCTCGACCCCGTTGGAACATTGCACCGGCGCGCCGTCTTGCGACATGGTGGTCCAACGATAGAGCACCCGCCCCGTCAGTTGGTTGGCAATCCGCAACGGTTCAATCGCGGCCGAAAAAGCCAACATCGACAGGTTTGGCAACAGGAGAAAGACAAAATGCTCGGCCTCGGTCGTAGCTTCTGGACCAAGCTCGACATGCGCGACGCCCTTCGGGATCAACCCATCACTCATTTGTGTTCCCCGTGCTTCCGACGCGCTACGATACTGACTTTTAGCATCGCACGGCAAGCCAAGAGATGCACCCGTCACGATATCTCGTGCAGGAGCACGCTCGCCGTGGGCGGATGCGCCCGAAGCGCGGCCCGAAACCAGCCCATCGCCCGCTCTGGTCCGCGTTGCGAGCGCGACGCAAGCACCATTGGCAACGGTGCACCCATGTCAAACTCAATGACCTCAAATCGGCGGCGAAACGCATGGCTTTGCACAAAGGAATCAACCACCACGCCAAGCGCATCCGTGCGCTCGATAATCCCCGAGGCCATCGGGAAATTTTCAAGGATATGCAACTGGCGCACCGGATCGCCTTCAAGGTGCTCGAACACTTCAAGGAGCGGCCAGACATGCGGCCCCGACAGGTCCGGTGAGATAATCGGATAGCGCGCCAACTCTGCCGCCGACACAGGCCGCCCGCTCAGGGGATGCCCCTTGCGGGCAAACATCCGCGCCCGCAGCGGCGGTAGAGGCTCGGTCACAAACCCGGCCTCGCGCATAAGCCCGTGCTCTGGGGCGATCAAAGTATCAAGATCGCCCTGCCGCAAGAGCTGCATTCCGGTCTCGAAGGACACGCCGCGCAGATGCACGCGCACCTTTGGGTGTTGTAGAACAAGGTGGCGCACGGCACGGTTCATCAAGCCCTCAAGCGAGGACGGCGCAATCGCGATCCGCAAAACCCGGTCACGTGTCTCGCGCCCACTTTGGGCATCGCTGACAAGTTGGTCCATATCCGACAGGATGCGCGCGGCGCGGTCGATAAACCCCCGCCCGGCCACCGTCGCCACGACCCCACGGGCACGGCGATCAAAGATCGCAAAGCCAAGCTCGGCCTCGATATCGGCCACCGCCTTGGTCACGGCGGATTGCGTAATATGAAGATCGCGCGCCGCCGCCGAGATCGCCCCGGCCCGATCCACCGCAAGCACATAGCGCAGTTTGGTCAAGTTCACTGTCAAAACCCATTCTAAAAATGAATACCTAGCGACAATATAGAATTTGCCAGATGGCTAAGCGCAACCCCATACTTACCGCGAAACAGGGATTCGGGGAGGAAACCCATGACCAAGACTATCGTTGCCGGCGTCGGCATGATCAAATTCGCCAAACCCGGTGCATCCGACAACTATGACAAGATGGGCGCCGACGCGATCCGCGCCGCGCTTGCGGATTCCGGCTTGTCTTATGATGACATTCAGCAGGCCTATGCGGGCTATGTCTATGGGGATTCAACCTGTGGCCAAAAGGCGCTCTATCATGTCGGCATGACGGGCATCCCGGTCATCAACGTCAACAACAACTGTTCCACCGGCTCGACCGCGCTTTTCCTTGCGCGCCAGGCCATTGAACACGGCATCGCCGATTGCGTTCTCGCGGTTGGGTTCGAACAGATGCAGCGCGGCGCGCTTCAGAGCCACTGGACCGACCGCCCAACGCCGTTTGACGATTTCGACCATGAAACCGACGTCCTTGTCGGCAATTCCCAAGTGCCTCTGGCGCTGCGCTATTTCGGCGGTGCGGGCAAAAGCCACATGGAAAAACACGGCACAGAGCTGCGGGATTTTGCCAAAATCCGCGCCAAGGCCTCGCGCCATGCAGTCAACAACCCCCTTGCCCTTTTCAACACCGAAGTCAGCGAAGACGAGGTGATGAATGCCCCCTCCGTTTGGGACGGTGTGATGACCCGGCTTATGGCCTGTCCGCCGACCTGTGGCGGCGCGGCGGCGATCCTGTGCTCGGAAGACTTTGCGCAGAAGCACAACATCCCGACCACCGTGTCAATCGCCGGTCAGGCGATGACGACCGATTACCCCTCGACCTTTGATGCGCATGACATGATTCAGGTCGTGGGCTACGACATGACCGCCGCCGCCGCGCAGCAGGTGCAGGAACAATCCGGCATCAGCATCAAAGATGTGGACGTGGTCGAGCTGCACGATTGCTTCGCCCATAACGAGTTGATCACCTACGAGGGTCTTGGCCTCTGTCCCGAAGGCGGGGCGCAGAAGTTCATCGCCGATGGCGACAATACCTATGGCGGCAAATACGTCACCAACCCCTCTGGCGGGCTTCTGTCCAAGGGGCATCCGCTCGGCGCGACCGGCCTTGCGCAATGCTATGAGTTGACCCATCAATTGCGCGGCACCGCCGATAAACGTCAGGTCGAGGGCGCGCGCACCGCGCTACAGCATAACCTCGGCCTTGGCGGCGCCTGTGTCGTGACCCTTTATCAGGCGGCGTGACGCATGGGGATTTTTGATAGAAGCACGGCGGGGCATGTGACCCCGCCCGTTGAGGTCACGCTTGAGCGCCGCGCGGTTGCGTTCTTTGCCGAGACTATTGGTGAAACCAACCCGATCCATTTCGACATCGACGCCGCCCGCGCCGCCGGACACCCGGACCTGGTCGCCCCCGCGACCTACCCCGTGGTTGTCGGCACCTTCGCGGGCAAAGAGGCCGAACGCAAAGGCGAGACCGATCTCATTGCCCTAATCAAGGCCGATATGCGCCACCTGCTGCATGGCACCGAGAACTATACCTATCACGGGGCGCTCTATGCCGGGGAAACCGTCACTGTCGAGAACGAGATTCTCGGGTTCGTCGATGCCAAGGGCGGCAAACTTGAGATCGCGCAGATCGCCACCCGCATTACCCATCCCACCCGCGGCCTCCTTATCGAGGCGAAACGCGATCTCATTCACGTTCTGGGCTAAGGAGGCACTGCGATGACCATGACCCCCGCAACCGCCAAACCCGGCGATACCATCCCGCCGCTGACCTTTGGCCCGATCTCACGCACTACGCTGGCGCTCTATGCCGGGGCGTCGGGCGATCATAATCCGATCCATATTGACCTTGATTTCGCCAAGGGCGCAGGGTTCGACGATGTGTTCGCCCACGGGATGCTCTCAATGGCGCAGCTTGGCCGCCTGGTGACCGATTGGGCCGGACAGGACAAGCTGGCCGCGCTCTCAACCCGCTTTACCGCCATCACCCCCGTCAACGCGACCGTGACCTGCGAAGGCACTGTGACCGATACCGTGGAGAAAGACGGCGAAACCCTTTTGAAACTCACCCTGTCGGCCACAATTGATGACGGAACCCAAACCCTGAAAGGTGAAGCGCTCGTACGCACCGCCTGAGGAGGAGAACACCGTGCCCAACCATCTCTGGATGCAGGAAGACCACAAAGCCTTTGCCGACACGGTGAGCCGCTTCTTTGCCGAGGAAATCACCCCCAACAAGGACACCTGGACCAAGGCTGGCACTATCCCCAAATCGCTTTGGCGCAAGGCCGGCGCGCTTGGCATCCTTGGCGCGACCTTCCCCGAGGAACATGGCGGCCTTGGCCTGTCGCGCCATTTCGACGCCGTGACCTTCCTTGAACAGACCCGCGCCGGCGATAGCGGCTGGGGCATTTCGGTGCATAATATCGCCGCGCATTACATTTCGTCTTTCGGCACCGAGGAACAAAAAGCCCGCTGGCTGCCTGATCTGGCCTCGGGCGAAAAGGTCGCCGCGATTGCAATGACCGAACCCGGCACCGGGTCGGACCTTCAGGCGGTCAAAACCACCGCCATCAAGGACGGTAATGAATACCTCATAAACGGCTCCAAGACCTTTATCACCAATGGCGCAAGCGCCGACCTGATCGTCCTCGTCGCCAAGACCGACCCCAAGGCCAAGGGCCGCGGCGTGTCGCTCATCGTGGTCGAAACCGAAGGCCTCGAAGGCTTCTCCGTGGGTCGTCGCCTCAAGAAAATGGGCATGAAGCGCAACGATACCGCCGAGCTTGCCTTTGAGGATGTGCGCGTGCCGCTGACCAACCTGCTTGGCAGCGAAGAGGGCCAGGGCTTTATCCAACTGATGAAGCAGCTCCCGTGGGAGCGCCTTATCCTTGGATTCATGGCGCTCGGCGCCTCGGAATGTGCGCTTGAAATGACGCTGGAGTATGTGCGCGAGCGCAAGGCCTTCGGCCAGCGGATCATGGATTTCCAAAACACCCGCTTCAAACTCGCCGAAGCGGCGACCAAAATCGAACTGCTTGCCGCCTTTGTCGATCAATGCCTTGCCGAGCTTGAGACCGGCACCCTGACGCCGGAAAAGGCCGCAATGGCCAAATGGTGGGGCACACAGACCCAATGCGAGATCATCGACGAATGCCTCCAGCTTTTCGGCGGCTATGGCTACATGCAGGAATATCCGATTTCCGAACTCTATACCGACGCAAGGGTTCAGAAAATCTATGGCGGCACCAATGAAATCATGAAGGAACTGATCGCGCGCGGTCTGGATACGGACTAAGCGCCGATCAAGGGAGAGAACAATGGGAAAACTTGACGGAAAAACAGCCTATATCACCGGCGCTGGCAACGGGATTGGCCGCGCGGTGGCGCTCAAACTCGCCTCGGAAGGGGCCAATGTCGTGGTCAACGACCTAGAGGCCGATCCGGCAATGGCCGTTGTCGAAGAAATCACCGGCATGGGCGGACATGCCATCGCCGTGCCCGGCTCTGTGACCGAACCGGGGTTCGCCGAACGCTTTATCGGGGCGGGAGTCGAGAAATGGAACGCCATCGACATCATCGTCAACAACGCGGGCTACACATGGGATAGCCTGATCGGCCATATGACCGACGACCAGTTTGATGCCATGATGGATGTGCACCTCAAAGCGCCATTCCGCATCCTGCGCGCCGCGTCCGGCTTTATCAAAGGGGCCGCCACGCAAGAGGCCGAAGCCGGACAAGAGGTCTTTCGCAAGGTGGTCAATATCTCGTCCATCGCGGGCACGTCGGGCAATGTCGGACAGGCCAATTACTCCTCGGCCAAATCCGCCGTGCTTGGCCTGACCAAGACGCTGGCCAAGGAATGGGGCCGCTACAAGGTCAACGTCAACTGCGTCGCCTTTGGCTATATCGAAACCCGCCTGACCGAGGCCACGGACGAGAAGAAAACGATTACCGTCGATGGCAACGAGGTCGGCATCGGCATTCCCAAAAAGGTCGCCGGGGGCTTTGCCTCAATGGTGCCGCTCGGGCGTCCTGGCACGCCGCAAGAGGCTGCCGATGGCGTCTATCTCTTCTGCTGCCCGGAATCGAACTATGTCTCGGGCCAGACCCTGATCGTCGGCGGCGGTCTGACAGGATGAGCGCGGGCATGCTTTCCGGGATCCGTATCGTCGAAATCGAAGGGCTTGGCCCCGGCCCCTTCGCCGCTATGACGCTGGCCGACCTTGGCGCAGATGTCATCGTGATTCATCGTAAAGGCAAATCCGGGCAAGTCACCGCCGAAGCCTCGCTTCTGGATCGGGGCAAACGCTCGATCGCGCTTGACCTCAAAGACCCCGACGACATTGCCACGGCCAAGGCGCTCATCGCGCGCGCCGATGGCCTGATTGAGGGCTTTCGCCCCGGAGTCATGGAGCGTCTTGGCCTCGGCCCCGACGCCTGTCACGCCGAGAACCCTGCCCTTGTCTATGGCCGTATGACCGGCTGGGGACAGGACGGCCCGCGTGCCCATACGGCGGGCCATGACCTCAACTATATCGCCACCTCCGGCGCGCTGCATTACGCCTCGGAACCCGGCTCTCCTCCGATGACGCCTGCCACGCTTGTCGGAGATATCGGCGGCGGGGCGCTCTATCTCATGGTGGGGATGCTCTCGGGCATCCTCAAAGCCCGCGCCACCGGCCAAGGCACGGTGGTCGACGCCGCCATCGTCGATGGCTCGGCACATATGATGGGCCTCTTGATGGCGATCCGCCAATCGGGTCAACTGGTGGATGACCGGGGCCAGAGCCTTCTGGATGGGCCGCATTGGTCGCGCAGCTACCCTTGTGCCGATGGCGGCTATATCTCGGTGCAATGCCTCGAGCCGCAATTCTACGCGCTGTTTCTTGAAACCCTCGGCCTCTCGGACGATCCCGAGTTCAAACGCCAACTCGACAAGACGCTCTGGACCAAGCTTACCGCGCGGCTTGAGGATATCTTTGCCGCCGAACCCCGCAGCCATTGGGCCGCGCTCTTTGAAGGCTCCGACGCCTGCGTCGCGCCCGTGCTCTCACCGGGCGAGGCCGCGGCCGATCCGCATATGAGCGCGCGCGGCGTGTGGACGAACGCAAACGACACCCTGCAACCGATGCCCGCGCCCCGCTTTGACGGTGTGACCGGGCCGCTCAATCCACCCTGCACACGCGGAGAACACAGCGACGAAATCCTCGCGGAACTGGGTCTCTAGCCCCCGCTTGTAAAGAAAACGGCCCGAAATCCATCATAGATTTCGGGCCGTAGGTCTCAATCATCAAAGCGCGCGTTTACTTGCCGCGCACCGTATCAATCATAAGCTGGACGTTTTCCGGGTCTGCATCCGGCGTAATGCCGTGGCCAAGGTTGAAGATATGCGGCCCCTTGCCAAGCGCGTTGACGATGCGGCGCGTCTCGTCCACAAGCGCCTGCCCGCCCGTTACCATATGCGAGGATTTGAGGTTGCCCTGCACACAGCCATCAGGCTGCACATGCTCAGCCACCCATTCGGCGCTCACCGCATCATCCACGGCAACACAATCCGCGCCGGTCGCCTTGGCAAAGCCCTCATAGCGTTCGCCCGCGCCGCGCGGGAAGGAAATAACCGGAATCCCCGGATGCTTTTCTTTCAGCGCGGCGATGATCTTCTTGGCCGGTTCAAGCGCGTATTTGTCGAAATCCGCCCCCTTGAGCGATCCGGCCCAGCTATCGAAAATCTTCACGACCTCGGCCCCCGCTTCGATCTGTTTGGACAGGTAATCAATCGTGCCCTCGGTCAACAGGTCCATGACCTGATCGAAAAGCGCCGGATTGCTATCCTTCAATGCATGCGCCGGCCCCTGATCCGGGGTGCCACGGCCCGCGATCATATAGGTCGCCACGGTCCAGGGCGCGCCGGCAAAGCCGATGAGTGTCGTCTCCTCAGGCAGGTCGCGCGACAGGATGCGCACCGTCTCATAGACCGGGTTGAGCGTCTCATGAAACGCGCTCGCGGGTTTGAGCTTGTCAAAATCTTCCTGGCTCTGGATCGTCGAAAGGCGTGGCCCCTCGCCGGTCACAAACCAAAGGTCCGCCCCAAGCGCCTGCGGCAGCAAAAGGATATCGGCAAACAGGATCGCCGCATCGAACCCATAGCGCCGGATCGGCTGAAGCGTGACTTCGGCCGCAAGCTCCGGGTTATAACACAGCGACAGGAAATCCCCGGCCTCGCCCCGCGTCGCGCGGTATTCCGGCAGGTAGCGGCCCGCCTGACGCATCATCCAGATCGGGGGCGTGTCGAGCGTCTCGCCCGCCAACGCGCGCAGAATTTTCTTGGTCGTAGCCATGTGCGGTCTCTCCTCTTTGTCGACTGTAGGTCTCGCCACAGCGACGAGATGTCAAGCATGGATGACTTGAAAGGACAACCTGCCGCGACTAAGAGGTTGAACCATGACATTGACTCTGCCCTCCCCCGACTCGCCCCTCAAGATTGGCACCCGTGGTTCGCCGCTCGCCTTGGCACAAGCCTTCGAGACGCGCCGCCGCCTGAAGGACGCCTTTGACCTTCCCGAGGACGCGTTCGAGATCGTCATTATCAAGACGACGGGCGACGATGCGGCGCTCATTGCCAAGGACAAACCGCTCAAGGACATCGGCGGCAAGGGTCTCTTTACCAAAGAGATCGAAGAAGACCTCCTGTCGGGCAAGATCGACATTGCGGTGCATTCCATGAAGGATATGCCCACGCTGCAGCCCGAGGGGCTTCTCCTGGAGACCTACCTGCCGCGCGAAGACACGCGCGATGCCTTCGTGTCACCAAGGTTCAAGACCCTTGCAGACCTGCCCCAAGGCGCTGTCGTCGGCACCTCGTCTCTGCGCCGTCGGGCACAGCTTTTGAACTATCGCCCAGACCTCAACGTCGTTGAATTCCGCGGCAATGTGCAGACCCGCCTGAAAAAGCTCGAAGCCGGGGTCGCGGACTGCACCTTCCTTGCGATGGCCGGTCTGCATCGGCTCGATATGGCGCATGTGGCGGGATCTGCGATTGCCCCCGAAGAGATGCTTCCGGCCGTGGCCCAAGGCGCGATTGGCATTGAACGCCGCGCCGATGATAGCCGCACCGCACAGATGCTCGAAGCCATTCACGATACGCAAACGGGCCAACGGCTTGCCGCCGAGCGTGCCTTCCTTGCCGCGCTTGATGGGTCGTGCGAGACTCCGATCGCCAGCTTGGCCGAGCTTGATGGCACAACTTTGCGTCTGCGGGGTCAGGTGCTGCGCCCCGATGGCTCCGAGAGCCTGGACGACGACCGCAGCGCCCCGATCGAAGATGGGGCCGCGCTTGGCCGCGAAATGGCCGAATCGCTTTTGGCGCGCGCGGGTGAGGGCTTTTTCGACTGGCGCAACTAAAGACATGCGGGAATGCGCAACTCTCGCACTCCCGCAAGGCGCGAACGCGATACTGTGCCAAGAATGCGGCGAAACGCCTCTCTTAGCCCCGATTTCATGAACAAACACCTAATTTGCGCAAAATGATTACCTCATTTGCGACACTTTCCCTTGGCTTAATGCCTTGGAAACGTGTTCGGAGGGATGACCATGAACGCAGCAATCAGCGACCTCTCCATAGGTCCGCCAAAGAAACGCAGTATCAAGGCCTCGCGCAGCAAGCAGAGCTATCGTGCGCGTGAAACCGAAGGCTATTTCCGCACCACAACCCAGAGCGAAGCGGTCCTGCGCTTTATCGGAATCGTGGTCGTGCTTGGTGCCTTCATCCAGTGGCTCCTGCCCCAAGACAACACCATCGAGATGATGATGACAAAGGTTGGCCTCGCCGTCGCCTTTTCGATCATCGGTCTTGCGTTCTTTACCGCGACCATGCGCGGCAATCGCTACGAGATCGCGCTCGACCCCACGAGCAAAACCCTGACGCTATCGCGCCTTGACCGACGCGACAATGTCCGCAAAACCAGACGCATAAAACTCAGCGATATCAAGAGCATCTATGTGCTCAAGAGCGATGCGATCGGCACCCCCTCTAAGATGCGCATCCGCCTCAAGGCGCGGGACGAGGAAATCACGGCCCTACGCGGCCAGTATGATGATATCGAATTGATGCACCGCGCACTTTGCCGAAGTATCCGCCTGCTCAACGGCTAGGCCAATCGCAAAGCGGCGGACCGCCCCCCCGCTTGCGTCTTCAGACCCATTTCGCCATCGGTGGCAGGCTCATAAGCACCGCGTTGGCGTCATGCCCGGTCTCAAGGCCGAATTTCGTGCCCCGATCATAGACGAGATTATACTCGGCATAGAGACCACGGTGCACAAGCTGCGCATCCTTCTCGGCCGCGCCAAAGGCATCCACCCGCCGCTTTTCAACAAGCGGCGTGAAGGCGGGCAAAAACGCCTGACCAATATCCTTGATAAAGGCGAAATCCGCCTCCCAATCACCACTATTGTGGTCATCAAGGAAAATTCCGCCCACGCCGCGCGCCCGACCCCGGTGCGGGATATAAAAATACTCATCCGCCCAGGCCTTCAATCGCGGGTAGTGCTCGGTGCCGTGGCGGTCGCAATGGGTCTTTTGCACGGCATGGAAATGCGCGGTGTCCTCGTCATATTCAAGGCAAGGGTTAAGGTCTGATCCCCCCCCGAACCACCATCCATGCGGGGTCCAGAACATGCGCGTGTTCATATGAACCGCCGGGCAATGCGGATTCTGCATATGCGCCACAAGGCTAATTCCGCTGGCCCAGAAACGCGGATCGTCCGTCATCCCCGGCAATCCCTTGCGCGCTGCCATCGCCGCCTGCGCGCGTGCGCCAAGCGTGCCATAGACGGTCGAGACGTTGACGCCGACCTTTTCAAACACCCGCCCGCCGCGCATCACAGACATCAGCCCACCTCCCGCATCCGATCCATCCGCGCTGGCGCGCGTGGTCTCGGTCACATCGAACTGCCCTGCGGGCTGGTCCGCGAATGGGCCTGTGCTATGGCTCTGTTCAAGCGCCTCAAACGCGCCGACAATCTGATCCCGCAGCTCTCGAAACCATGCCGATGCGCGCGCTTTTTCAGTGTCCATCTGGTCGCTCATCTTTCCCTCCCGCGATTTTTGTTATTGTCCGGGCGCTAGTGCGCCGGGGCCGCCACCGGATCAACAAGCGTGCGCCCGCCGTCCACGGTAATGATCTGCCCGGTCATAAAGCCCGACCCTTCCGAGGCAAGGTATTGCACCGCATCCGCCAATTCCCCCGGCCCGGCAATCCGGCCCAGCGGGGTATTGTCCTCGATGGTTTCGCGGAACTCCTGATTGTCCTTGAGCACGTTCTTGAGGCTTGAGGACATCACCGACCCAAAGGCCACCGCGTTGACCCGGATCAAATTCGGCGCGAGCGCAACCGCCATCGCACGGGTCATCTGATCCAGCGCCGCCGTCGACACCGAATAGGCCATGAGATCCGGGTGCGACCGACGCGAGGCAATCGACGACAGGTTGACGATTGCACCGGCCTGTTTGCGATTCTCTGTGCCTTCGGCCTGTTTGATCATCCGCCTGGCCACATATTGCGACAGGCGCAGCGCAGTCATGAGGTTTTGATCAAGCATCGTCTCAACCGATTTGTCATCGGGATCAAGCGCGTCGGAGCGGATCACCTGCCGACAGCCGTTGACGAGGATATCCACCGTATCAAACGCATCAATCGTCGCCGAAAGCAGGTTGGCAATGGTAAGTTTTTCACGCAGGTCGCCCGCGAAATACCGGATATTGCCGTCTTCCTTGTTCTCGCCAACCTCATCAACCAGACGTTGCTCGTCCATGTCGGCAAACATGACATTCGCGCCGTGATCGGCAAAGTGGCGGGCCACGGCGAGGCCAATGCCGTTCGCTGCGCCGGTCACGATGGCGGTTTTGCCTGCAATCGAGAAGGACATGAAAAATCTCCCGTGATTCTGAGGGGAAGCTTACGCGCTATCCGCGCCGCACGCGAGACGGGCGCAGGGCATGAAGCACCTTGAATCGCCCGTCACCGGCGACTTCTTGCACAGCGCCAAACCGCGCCTGAAGCGCCGCTTCGTATGGCAAATGCCGGTTGGCAACAACCCAAAGCTGCCCCGTCGGGGCGAGCATACGCGCCGCCGCTGCGATAAAGGCCTCGCCAAGCGCCGGATCGGCCTTACGCCCGGCATGAAACGGCGGGTTCATCACAACCGCATCCATCCGCGCCCGTGGCTCCCATGTTGTGACATCGGCCCAGTGGAACGCGGCGCGCGGATCGGTGATATTTTCGCGCGCGCACTCAAGCGCCACGTGATCGGCCTCGACAAGGTAGAGCGTCTCAACCGCCTCCCGTGTCAGGATATCTCGTGCAAGATACCCCCAGCCCGCGCCAAGATCGGCCACGTTGCGCCCCAGTTTGGCCGGAAGGGTTTGCGCCAATAGCTTTGAGGCCGGATCAACCCCGTCCGCCGAAAACACCCCCGCGCGTGTGACGAACCCGTCAACCTCTGTTGGGGCGGCATGCCAATCGGCAAAATCACCGCCCGCAAACCAGAACAGCTTGCCATGCGCCTTGGAGATCACACCGTCAATCTCGGCCCGCGCCTTACACGCCTTCAAAAGACTATCGGCACCATCGGTCTTTTGACCATCCACAATCACCAGATCCGCCACCGCAACGGCGCGCGCAATGAGGTCGCGCGCCAGTTGCTTGGCGCGTGGAAGACAGACAATCGCCGCGCCATAGCGCCCCGTCTCGCGCACATCGCAGCTATAGCCCGCCCGTTTGAAGGCGTCATAATCAACACGGTTCGGTTGGATGATTCGGACCCGATCCCGCGCAATGGCCCCAAGGTCGGCCCCCGCATGCGGCGCGAATACGGCGATATTGCCGCTTTCAGGCAGCTCCAGGCCATGCCCTTCAAGGGCCGATGTCAGACGGGTTTGGGACATATCCACTCGACGATCCGCGCGCGGATCATTCCTTTTCCATAGTGCATTGCAGCGGATGTTGATGGCGACGGGCAAGATCCATCACCTGCGTGACCTTGGTTTCCGCGATCTCGTGGCTAAAGACCCCGACCACCGCAAGCCCCTTTTTATGCACCGTAAGCATGATCTCAAACGCTTCGGCATGGGTCATGCCAAAGATCCGTTCGAGAATATGAACCACGAATTCCATCGGCGTGTAATCGTCGTTCAAAAGAAGAACCTTATAGAGCGGCGGGCGTTTGGTCTTGGCACGCGTCTTGAGCGCCACACCAAGATCGCCTTCATCGCCGTCGTTGGCAGACATATGAATCGGCTCGAAAATCATGGCTTGGCTGGGTGTGAATCCTGTTGTCGCTCTGAGCGATCTATATAACCTGTCCTGCACATGAGAAAAGAGCCTCTACAAAGGAAATCTACGAACATCATGGCGCAGACCCTGACAACGATTGGTTTCGACGCGGATGATACGCTCTGGCACAACGAGCGGTTCTTCAAGGTGACACAGGATCATTTTGCCGATCTGCTGGCCGATTATACCGATCGCGATCACCTGAACGACCGCCTTCTTGCCGCCGAAAAACGCAACCTTGGACACTATGGGTTTGGCATCAAGGGCTTTGTTCTGTCGATGATCGAAACCGCGATTGAGGTCACGGACGAGGCCGTCCCCGCCTCTGTCATTGCCGAGCTTATGGCGGCAGGGCGCGACATGCTTCGTCACCCAATCGAGCTTTTGCCCCATGCCCGCGAAGCCATAGAGTCGCTCGCCTCGACGTATCGCATCCTTTTGATAACAAAAGGGGATCTTCTCGACCAAGAACGCAAACTTGCGCAATCTGGCCTTGGGGATCTGTTCGATGGGATCGAGATCGTCTCGCATAAAACCACCGCAACCTACGCCGATATTTTCGCCCGCCACGGCGAGAGCGCGGCGCGGTCTATGATGGTTGGCAACTCGCTGCGCTCTGATGTGATTCCGGCCATTCAGGCGGGCGGCTGGGGTGTGTATGTGCCGCATGAGCTGACATGGTCACTGGAACAGGCCGCTGCTCCGCGCGAGGAACGCCGCTTTGCCGAACTTCCCTCTCTCGGAGAGCTTCACGATTTCGTGCGCAGCCTTGGGTGACGATACGTCACGCCCCCCCCTATCGCCCTTCTTGCGGCAATAAAACAACCACCCCCAACATGTAGGTGACATCTGCTCAACACCTATCTTCGGATAGAAAAGCTATACTTTAACGCGATTCTAAGCTGTGTTAGCGTCGTATCAAATAACAAAAGCCGAACCGGAAAACCGGCGGCACGAGGCAGTAAGGGCAGTCAAGTTGAAGGTTCGGCATCATCAGCCGGCTCGAATCGGGCTATTTGCAATCGTATCCTGTTTTTGGATGCTCGCTATGTCGGTCTCCGCCATAGCAGCGCCCTATGCGGCTATGGTCATAGACGCCCGAAGCGGCGAAGTCCTGCATTCGCGCAACGCCGATACCCGCCTGCATCCCGCCTCCCTTACCAAAATGATGACGCTCTACATCGTTTTTGAAGCGGTCAAAAACGGTGAGATTTCGCTTGATACCAACGTGCGGATTTCGCGGAACGCGGCCAGTGAACCGCCCTCCAAACTTGGACTGCGGGCCGGACAACGTATCAAACTGCGCTATCTGATTCGCGCAGCGGCGGTAAAATCCGCCAATGACGCCGCCACCGCCCTTGGCGAGGCCATCGAAGGCTCCGAAGCGAAATTCGCCCGCCGTATGAACCGCACCGCCCGCGCTCTTGGCATGTCCAACACGACCTTCAAGAACGCCCACGGCCTGACCGAGAACGGGCATATGTCGACGGCGCGTGACATGACGACCCTGGGTCGGCACCTACTCTATGATTATCCACAATATTATAATCTGTTCTCACGGCGCTCGACCCATGCCGGGATCAAAACCGTCTCGAACACCAACCGCCGCCTGCTTGCTGCCTATCGCGGCGCGGACGGGATCAAGACCGGCTATACACGCGCGGCCGGGTTCAACCTTGTGGCCTCCGCCGAGCGTGGCAGCGAACGGGTGATTGCGACGGTCTTTGGCGGCCGCTCCACCGCATCGCGCAACGCCAAGGTCGCCGAACTCCTTGATCTTGGGTTCCGGCGCGCTCCAAGCCGCGTCGCCCTGCGCAAACCAAGCCCGCCGCAATATAATGACAACGGTCTGCGCAAGGCTGGCAAGACGGTGCGCGTCGTGACCGCCGTCTCCAAAAGCCTGCGCCCGATGCTGCGCCCCGCCCATATAGAAAAGCCCATTGCGCCCGCTGTTGCGCCTGTCGTCGTGGCCGAAACCACCCCAGACGCCACACCGCCCGCGCCCGAAACAACCGCAATCGTCGCCACCGCGCGCACCATCGAATACGATATCCAGTCGGCCCTGATCGAAGCGCGCGGCGCGGCCCCCGTCCCCGAAACCGCTGTGGACGAGGCGCTCGACACACCACAAGTCGTCACCCGCCTGTCGACCTCCGGTGGACGGCATTGGGGCATCAATGTCGGGCGCTATCCGTCCCGCTATGCCGCCGAAAAGGTGCTGTTGAAAACCGCGCTCACGGAGATGAGCACATTGGACGGCACCCTACGCAAAGTGGTGCGCGGCAACCGGGGCTTTGAGGCGAATTTCGTCGGCATGACCCGCGAAACCGCTGACCTAGCCTGCCGCCGCCTACAAGCCCGCCAGATCGCCTGCTTTACCATCGGCCCCTCCTGACAATTGCGCACACAGACGCAAAAAAGGCGCCCCTCAAGGCGCCTATTTTTTTGTGCATCGCGTTGGGATCACGGCTTGGGGTGGTCGTCCCATTCGTCGCTTAGAATCCGGCGCGCGTCACCCTCTGGATCGTCATACTGGTTCGATTTGACCGTGTAGACAAAGGCCAGAAGCCCAACGCCCCCAAGCAGGATAGAAATCGGGATCAGGTAAGAGAGAACTTGCATAAAACGATTTACCTCAGGCGCAGCGCATTCAGCGAGACCGTAATCGAAGACGCCGACATGGCCAAGGCCGCAATCAACGGCGTCGCCAACCCCGCAACCGCCAACGGCACCGCGATGATGTTATAGATCGTCGCGATACGGAAATTCTCGCGGATGCGTTTGGTCGCGGCCCGCGCCGTCGTGACCGCATCGGCAATCGGGCTGAGGTCGCCGCCAAGAAGGACGATATCCGACGCCACCCGCGCGGCATCAAGCGCCGAAGCCGGGGAAATCGACACATGCGCCGCCGCAAGCGCCGCTGTATCATTGAGGCCATCGCCGACCATCAACACGCGCTTGCCCTCATTGGTCAGCGCCTGAACCCGTGCGGCTTTATCCTCGGGAAGCGCCTCTGCGATCCATTTCTCGATCCCCAACCGCTCTGCCAGGGCTTCAACCGCGCCGGTGCTATCGCCCGACACAAGAAGCACATCCTTGCCGCTATCAAGAAGCCCCTGCACGGCCTCTGCGGCCCCTTCGCGCAGGCTATCGCTAAAGGTAAAGGCCCGCACCTGCCCCTCGCCAAGCGACAGAAAAGCCGAGGTCTGGGCCAAAGGCTGCGCCCCGATCCATGCCGCACGGCCAAGCCGCACCAATGTGTCGCCGATGCGCCCCTGCGTGCCATAGCCCGGCACCTCTTCAATATCGCTGACCTGTGCCGGTTTGATCCCCGCCTCGCGCGCCGCATGGGTCAAGGCCGTGCTCAGCGGGTGCGATGATCCCATCGCAAGCGCCAAAGCAATCTCAAGATCGCGCCGGGCAAAATCGCCAAGGTTCTCAACCTGTGGCGTCCCCGCCGTGAGCGTCCCGGTCTTGTCGAAGACGACCGTATCAATCTCTGCAAGTCGCTCCAAAGCGGTTGAATGTTTGATAAGCATACCGCGACGGAACAGCCGCCCCGAGGCCGCCGTTGTCACGGCAGGCACCGCAAGCCCAAGCGCACAGGGGCAGGTAATAATAAGAACCGCCGCCGCGATATTCAGCGCGGTGCGCATATCGAACGTGTAGAGATACCACCCCACAAAGGCGAGCGCCGACAGGATATGCACCCCCGGCGCATAGAGCTTGGCCGCCTTATCCGCGAGCGATGTATACCGGCTGCGCCCGGATTCCGCGATCGCCACAAGGTCGGCCATGCGATGCAGGCTCGTCTCCTCGCCCACCGCTGTGGCCCGAATGACCAAAGGCCCGGTGAGGTTGACCTCGCCCGCGCTGACGCCAAAGCCCGGCCCGGCAAAAACCGGCACGGTCTCGCCCGTCAAAAGCGAGCGATCCAACTCTGATTGCCCCTCGACAATCTCGCCATCAACCGGCATCCGCCCGCCCGGCCGCACAAGGATCATATCCCCCACGGCCAATTCGCTCACCTGCACGGTCTCTTCTTCACCATCGCGCACACGCACCGCGCGCGGCACCTCAAGCGCCGCAAGCTCCTCTGCCGCCGAGCGCGCCACGGCGCGGGTTCGGTGGTCAAGGTAACGCCCCGCCAATAGGAAAAACGTCAGCGCCAACGCGGCGTCGAAATAGGCATGTTCGCCCGAAAGCGAGGTCTCCCAAAGCGACGTTGCCACCGCCAGGATGATCGCCAAAACAATCGGCACATCCATATTGAGCCGCTTATGCTTGAGCGCCGACCATGCGTTGACATAGAACGGCTTGCCCGAAAACACGATGGTCGGCAGGGCAATCGCCGCCGAAATCCAATGGAACATATCGCGCGTCGCCGCTTCTGCGCCGGACCAGACCGAGACCGACAAAAGCATCACGTTCATCGACGCAAACCCGGCCACGGCAAGGCGCATCAAAAGATCCCGCCCCGCTTTGTCCGTCGCTGTGGACGAGAGCGTGCCCACATCCAGCTCATGCGCCTCATACCCGATCCGGTCCAGCACCGCGATAAGATCGGCGGCGGTGACGTCGTGATCGGCTTCAACCGAGGCCCGCTTGAGCGTCAGGTTAACCCGCGCTGAATGCACCCCCGGCGCCTTGGCCAATTCCCGCTCGATCGCGGAAATACAGGCCGCGCAATGCACTGTCGGCACCGAAAGCGCGAGGCGCGCGTCCTTGTCTGCCGCTTGCTCTGCAAGGGCTTCTGCCGCGGGCGCGGCAGAACAGGCCGGACAGGCCGATGCTTGCGGGCGCATCGCGGCAGTCATCCTCAGCTATCCTTTTTGACGCGGAAGACGACCCGCTGAATGAACTCTGTGCCATCCGCTGTCGTCGCCTTCATCCGAATGTTCCAGTTCCCCCGGCCAAGCTCTACCGGCGCCACAAAGGCATTGCCGTCAAACTGAAAATCCGGGGTCACATCGTCTTTGATATGGGTTGGACGCCCGACCACGGCGTCAAGGGTTTGCGGCTTTACCGCTCCGCCCTCTTCGTCCGTGATCGCAAGAACCAACATGCCGCCCGAATATTCGGCCTTCACATTCCAACCCAACGCCGTCTGCTCTTGCAGGCGGGTGTTGAACTCTTGACTTGCGACATAGGAATTCTTGACCTCTAGCCCCGGAAAGGTGCGCACCGCCGAAACGGCAAGTGCGATATTCACCCCGATAATGATACCGAAAGCACCGACGAAGATCATCGCCACGTGCTTGCCGGTAAGTTTCTTCTCCGCCATCAGTTGGACCTTCCGTTAAATACGGTGTCTTTATACACGCGATCTGCGTTTGTGGTATCCTCAACCCACATACGGAAATCGGTGCGTTCGGAATGCGCCGCATCAGAATCCGGCGGGGCAAGGACATAGATCCGCTGAAGCTTCATCTCATCCGCAGGCACGGTCACGATGTCGCCGTCGGTCCCTTCAAGCCGCACCTCAAGCGCATCCGCACCGGTCACACTGATCTTGAACGGACGATCATCGCCATGTTTGTTGCGTAGCCGCACCTCATAGGTGTTGCGGATCGTGCCATCGGACAGGGTCACGAAGGTCGGATTGCGCACCGGGGCAACCGTCAGATCAATATCCGAGCGCATGAACAGCGCCACGACAAGCCCAATCCCCACCAGCGACCAAAGGGTCGTGTAAAGAATGGTGCGCGGACGCAGAATATGCTTCCAGATGTTCTTGGGTGCATTGCCGGACCGCTCCGAGGCCTCATCCGAAAGCGCCATATAGTCAATAAGACCACGCGGCTTGCCGACCTTCTCCATCATCTCGTCACAGGCATCAATGCAGAGCGCACAGGTGATGCATTCCAACTGTTGACCATCGCGGATGTCGATCCCCATCGGACAGACATTCACGCAGGCCATGCAATCAATACAATCGCCAAGCTCGGTATCATTGGTCCGTTTGCCTTTGCCGCGCGGCTCTCCGCGCCATTCACGATAGGCAACGGTGATGGTGTCTTCGTCCATCATCGCAGCCTGAATGCGCGGCCACGGGCAGGCGTAGATACAAATCTGTTCGCGCGCTATCCCACCAAAGAAAATCGTCGTGCCGGTCATCACGGCAATCGTGGTGTAGGCGATCGGGTGCGCGGTGCCCTTCACGAGATCAACCAAAAGCGTCGGCGCATCGGTGAAATAAAAGACCCACGCCCCGCCGGTCAAAGCGCCGATCACTACCCATGAAAGGTATTTCGTGATCCGTAGACGGATCTTGCGCATATCCCATTTCTTCTGACGGTGCAGACGCAGGCGCGCATTGCGGTCGCCCTCGATCCATCGCTCCACAAGGATGAACAGGTCGGTCCAGACGGTCTGCGGACAGGCATAGCCGCACCAGACACGCCCAAAGGCCGACGTAAACAAGAAAAGCCCAAGCCCGGCCATAATCAAAAGGCCCGCCACGAAATAGAATTCATGCGGCCAGATTTCGATCATGAAGAAATAAAATCGCCGGTTCGCAAGGTCAAGAAGGACCGCTTGGTCGGGAAGGCTCGGACCCCGATCCCACCGAATAAACGGGGTCAGGTAATATAGCCCAAGCATCAGCGCCATCAGATACCATTTCAGGTTCCGAAATTTACCGCTGACGCGTTTGGGGAAAACTGGCTCGCGGGCGGCATATAGGCCCGGTTCTTGGTCTGTAGTGCTCACAGGACTCACTCGCGCTTAAGATTGGCTACCTATCGTTCTGAACCCTACGCTCCGAACTGACTTTGATATGGGTCAACATATTCACATATTAGGCATTTCAAATGCAGGTTTGTGAGAAATCCCCCTCACGAAACCGTGTTATTCCGTCGCACCGGCATGATTGCAATAATATCCGCGGGTGATACCATATTCAGGGTAGGTGTCGGCTTTCCAGGAAACGCGCGAACAGGACGGAAAGCCGACACTCCTTGCCTCTCCGATAAATCGGCGGCAACCCGAAAGACTCTTCCTCATACAAGCGATGATTCCGAGCCGGTTATGGGCTGACCTTCCCAGATGCGCCGCGATGCTCCTTTGACCCAGATCAAACTGGCCTATTTTTCCGTCCACAAAGGCGAGAAATCGCTCTCATTTACGCGCGAGACTCGGCAGAGCGGGTGCCCCTGCCGGACAAGAAAAAGCCGGCTTTCCGGGGAATGCGCGAACATAACGGAAAACCGGCGTTTGTGCCGGGGGCGTGGCCGCCCCCGGATATCTGTTAGGTGAGGTTACTCACCACCACCAAGCTGATGGACGTAGACCGCAACCGCACGAATTTGTGCTTCGGTCAGACGCCCCGCCTCAGAGGCCTCTTTCGACCACGGCGGCATAACGCCATAGCGGCTGTAGGTGACGGTCTCTTTGAGGGCGTCGTAGTTGCCACCATAGAGCCAGATCGCATCGGTCAGGTTCGGCGCGCCTTGCATGCGGTCCCCTGTGCCGTCTTCTGCGTGACATGCGGAACATTCAGCATCGAAAATCTCCGCACCTGCCGAAACAAGCGACGCGTCATTCGGCGCTTGGCCCGAAAGGGTCATCACGTAGTTGACCACCGAGTCGATCTCTTCCTCTGAGAGGTAATCATCCCCAAAGGCCGGCATCTCCGAGAAACGCGCATCGTCGTCGTCCTCGTTGCGGATACCGTGGCTGATCGTGGTGTGAATCGCCTCGATGTCCCCACCCCAGAGCCAGTCATTGTCGAGCAGGTTCGGATAGCCTTCCGCCCCCGCCGCACCAGACCCGTGGCACTGAGCACACCAAGTTTTGAAGACAGCAGAGCCAGCCGAAACCGCATAGCCCTGAAGTTCAGGGTCCGTGGTGATTTCCGTCAGCTCAGCAGCCTCAAGCTTGGCATTGATCGGGCCAAGTTTTTCCTGCTGTTCGGCGATATCTTCCGCGACATTGCCGCGAGTCGAGAAGCCAAGAAGACCGGGTGTGGCCTCTTTGATTCCCGGCCATGCCGGATAGGCAATCGTATAGCCGATGGCCCAGATGATACAGACGTAGAAGATATAGACCCACCACTTCGGGAGCGGATTGTTATACTCTTCAATGCCGTCCCAGGAATGGCCGGTCGTTTCGACCTCTTTTCCTTTTTGAACAGGTTTCTTACTCATGTCCTCGCCTCCTTATCCGTGGCGGGTTTGTCATCGTGCCGGAACGGGATGTCTGCCGTATCCTTGTATTCCTTCGAGGCGCCGGGGCGGAAAACCCAGATGATGACGCCTACGAAGAAAGCAAACAGGAATAGCAACATCCAGCTGTCAGCGAACTGTCTTAGAAGGGAATATGTTTCCATGTTCCGTCCTCCTAACGGCTCGCGTCGGGCGTGAAGGTCGAGAAGTCAACCAAGGTGCCGAGCATCTGAAGATAGGCGATCATCGCGTCCATCTCCGTGATTTCCGGCTGGCCGTCGAAGTTGCGCACAGTGACGCTATCTTCGCCATACCGCTCCAGCAGACCATCATAGTCGCTGTCGGGGTCGGCCTGGGCGATAAAGTCCGCCTGGGCGTTTTCGAGCATCTCGTCCGAGTAAGGCACACCGACCATAGAGTTGGTCTTGAGCACATCTTGGATGTATCTGCCGTCGATTTCCTTGTTCAGAAGGAAGCCATATTTCGGCATAACCGATTCCGGCACAACCGACTGCGGATCACGCAGGTGGTCCACATGCCACTCACCCGAGTAACGGCCACCAACGCGGGCGAGGTCTGGCCCCGTCCGCTTGGAGCCCCACTGGAAGGGGTGGTCATACATGGACTCTGCAGCCAGCGAGTAGTGACCATAGCGTTCCACCTCATCGCGCATCGGGCGGATCATCTGCGAGTGGCAGACATAACAGCCTTCACGGATATAGATGTTGCGGCCCGCCATTTCGAGGGGCGTGTAAGGGCGCATGCCCTCCACTTCCTCAATGGTGTTTTCGAGCCAGAACAGCGGTGCAATCTGCACAATGCCGCCTACGGTCACAACCAAAAAGCTGAAGATCAGCAGGAGGGTCGCGTTGGTCTCGAGGATTTTATGTTTATCGAGAATAGCCATTGCTCCGGCCCTCCTTATTCAGCCGGGACTGCGGTCACGAGCGGCTCTTTGGCCGGCGCTTTCCGAACAGTCATCCAGAGATTGTAGCTCATGATGAGGCCACCAAGCAGGAACAGAAGCCCACCAGTTGCACGCACCACATACATCGGGAATTTCGCGGCCACGGTGTCAGCGAATGCGTTCACGAGGAAGCCATTGGCATCCACTTCGCGCCACATCAGGCCTTCCATGATACCCGTAACCCACATCGACGCGGCGTAAAGCACGATACCGATCGTGGCGAGCCAGAAGTGCCAGGACACAAGGCTGAGCGAATAGAGGCGCTCACGCTTCCAAAGCACCGGAACCAGATAGTAGAGAGCACCGAAGGTGATCATACCGTTCCAGCCAAGCGCACCAGAGTGCACGTGCCCGATGGTCCAGTCCGTGTAATGCGACAGCGAGTTCACCGCGCGGATCGACATCATCGGACCTTCGAAGGTCGACATGCCGTAGAAACCAACCGAGATAACCATCATACGGATGATCGGGTCGGTGCGCAGCTTGTCCCATGCGCCCGAAAGGGTCATGAGGCCGTTGATCATACCGCCCCAGGACGGCATCCAGAGCACGATCGAGAACACCATACCGAGGGTCGAGGCCCAATCCGGCAGCGCGGTGTAGTGCAGGTGGTGCGGGCCAGCCCAGATATAGATGAAGATCAGCGCCCAGAAGTGGATGATCGACAGCTTATAGGAAAAGACCGGACGTTCCGCCTGTTTCGGGATGAAATAATACATCATGCCGAGGAAGCCTGCGGTGAGGAAGAAGCCAACGGCGTTGTGGCCATACCACCACTGCGTCATGGCGTCCTGAACACCCGAGAAGACCTGAACCGATTTGGACCCGAAGAGCGAGACCGGGATCGACAGGTTGTTGACCACGTGCAACATCGCCACGGTGACAATGAACGACAGGTAGAACCAGTTGGCCACATAGATGTGCGGCTCTTTACGTTTCATGATCGTGCCAAGGTAAACCACAAGGTAAGCGACCCATACAATGGTCAGCCACAAGTCCACATACCATTCCGGCTCGGCGTATTCCTTCGACTGGGTTGCCCCAAGAACATAGCCGGTTGCCGCCAGAACAATGAAAAACTGGTAGCCCCAGAATACGAAACTTGCCAAGCCACCGCCCCAGAGGCGCGCGGCGCTGGTGCGCTGCACGACATAGAACGACGTGGTGATGAGGCCGGTGCCGCCAAAGGCGAAAATCACCGCGCTGGTGTGCAGCGGGCGAAGACGACCAAAGTTCATATATCCCTGCGCCCATTCGAAATTGAGCTGCGGGAAAGCCAACTGATAGGCAATGGTCACGCCGACCAGAAAGCCGACCACACCCCAGAAGGCCGTGAGAATAACACCCATACGAATGAGTCCATCATTGTACTCGTTCTGAGGTGCTACATTTTTGTCACCTACTTTGCGTAGATGGTAGATAAATAGCCCACCTGCGACCACCGCCACCAAGATGGCGTGAACCAGATAGGCCAGATCGCGTGCGTAGTTTGCTGCAATCAACGCCAGAAGCGTGACCAGAGCAAGCGCGATCAGCTTGATATAATTCAACATTTTGCGTCCCTTCGTCTTGCCGCCCGCGATTCTAACACGAAACGGCGGATTTAGACTGGGTTCCTTTTGGAACTCCCCCCCTTTTGGCGCATTGATCTGCATCAAAGCAAGTAATTGTAAAATCGTCCCAATCATGGGGATAGGACACGGCACACGCGCTGCCGCACACGCAAACGCCATCCCACGGAGATTAACATGGCCTTCAAATCAATGCTCTCGGTCCTCACCGACCTGAGCCTCATGGACACCGTCCTGGCTCAGGGCATTGCGCTCGCCCGCGATGCAGATGCTCACTACGACGCTCTGTGCCTTGGCGTCGATCGTAGTCAGACCGGCTATTACTACGCCGGTGCCAATGCGATGATCCTTCAAGAGACCCTGACCCGCGCCAAAACCGAAAGTCAGGAACTTGAGGAAAAGGCGATTGAAATTCTGCGCCCCTCGGGCGTGCGCTGGGGGGTCGAAACCGGCGTTGCCCAGATTGCCGACCTTGGCCGCCATGTTGCGGCTCATGCCCGGTTTTCCGATCTTGTGATCCTGCCGCGCCCCTATGGCGACAAAATCGGTGCGGAGATTGAGCCGACCATCGAGGCCGCGCTTTTCGAAGGTCAGGCACCCGTGCTCGTGGTGCCCACCGATAGAGCGCCGATGAGCACGCCCAAACATATTACCATCGGCTGGAACGAAAGCAGCGAGGCGCTGGTTGCGGTGCGCGCGGCCCTGCCCTTCCTGAAAACCGCCGATACGGTCCGCGTCGTCGTCATCGACCCGCCAACGCATGGCCCGAACCGGTCCGATCCAGGCGGTCTGCTGTCGCAATTCCTCTCGCGCCACGGTGTGCGTGTGGAGATCGACGTGCTCTCCAAGACGTTGCCACGGGTCTCGGATGTGCTGATGCGCCACGCCAAGGATACCGAGGCCGATATGGTCGTCATGGGCGCTTATGGCCATTCGCGCTTCCGCGAAGCGATCCTCGGCGGTGCCACCCGCAACATGCTCGAACAGGCCGAGATTCCCGTCTTCATGGCGCATTGAACGCCATCGCCTCCTGCAAAACGAACAAAGCCGCCCATTGGGCGGCTTTTTCAATCCCGACATTGCGCCAAGGACCAGTCAGGCCATAAGCCCGCCATCATTGTCATCCCCGGCTTCCTCAAGAAGCCGCCCGAGATCGGGAATGGTCACGTGGCGCTTGCCTTCAAGATGGATCACCCCGTCCCGCTTGAGCGCCGACATCTGGCGACTCACCGTCTCAAGCGTCAGCCCGAGGTAATCCGCCATCGCCTCCCGCGTCAGCGGCAGATCAAAGACCAGCGGCCCCTTGGTTCCGGCAAGTTTCAGCGTCGCATCGCGCCGGGCGATGATCGACAGGAGCGAGGCAATCTTTTCCCGCGCCGTCTTACGGCCCAGAACAAGCATCCATTCCCGTGCCGCGTCCAACTCATCAAGCGTCATCTCAAGCAGGCGCTGCGCGATATGCGGCGTTTCAAGCATCATCCGCTCAAACGGTTTTTTGCGGAAACAGCACATTACAAGCTCTGTGGTGGCAACCACATCATAGGCCGCTGCGTCGCGCCCCGGACGGCCGACAAAATCGCTCGGCAGCAGAAGGCCGACCATCTGCGTGCGCCCGTCCTCCATCGTCTGGGTCAGCGAGGCAATCCCCGACACCACCGAGCCGACGAAATCCATCTGGTCGCCGGACCAGACAACCGTCTGACCCGCCTCGAAAGTGCGGTAATATTTGACTTCCTCGAGAGCTTCGAGTTCGTCGGCTTCACATCGCGCACAAACCGCCCGATGACGAATCGGACAATCATCGCAATGCTGCGTGTGTTGGCTTAACTGGTCGTTTGGCATTTTCATGTTCGCGCTTGATCTGGGTCAAGGATACCCCTGCCCCAATGCTCTTAAGCGTAATCTTATGGAAACGAAAACTCAATTGGCAAAGCTGGGCCTTTTTGACGCAAAAGTGCCGCGTTATACAAGTTACCCAACGGCCCCGCACTTTAAGAACAACGTGACGCCGGATCTCTTTGGTGAATGGATCTCCGCGATCAAAGGTGATTCGCAGATATCTCTTTATGTGCACGTGCCCTTCTGCCGCCGCCTCTGCTGGTTCTGCGCTTGTCGAACCCAGGGCACCACGAGCGCCTCTCCTGTAGCTGCCTACGTCGAGACGCTGAAACAGGAACTCCAGATTCTCAAGGCGCATCTACCGTCCGGTGTGACCCTGTCGCGCCTGCATTGGGGCGGCGGAACGCCAACCTTGCTTGAACCGGGCATGATGGAAGACCTCGCCGGGGCTATTTTCGATGTCGCGCCGATGGCCGCAGACGGGGAATTCTCTGTCGAGATTGACCCCTGCGAAATCGACGACGCGCGCCTTGCCGTGCTGTCAAAATCCGGCATGAACCGCGCTTCGATCGGGGTGCAGGATTTCGACGAGGAAATCCAAAAAGTCATTGGCCGCATCCAGAGCTACGAGATCACCAAGGACGCCGTTGACATGATCCGCGCCCACGGCGTCCATAGCCTCAATGCCGATATCCTCTATGGCCTGCCACATCAGAATCAGGCCCGCATTACCGAAAGCGTGCAGAAACTCCTCTCGCTCTCGCCGGATCGCGTCGCGCTCTATGGCTATGCGCATGTGCCCTGGATGGCCAAGCGCCAACAGTTGATCCCCTCCGAGGCGCTCCCGACGCCCGAAGAACGGCTCGACCTCTTTGAAACCGCCCGCAAACTCTTTGTCTGGGACAATTACAACGAAATCGGCATCGACCACTTTGCCACCAAGGAAGACGGCCTGTCCGTCGCCCTCGACAACGGCACCTTGCGCCGCAACTTCCAAGGCTACACCGACGACACCTCCGAGGTTTTGATTGGCGTCGGCGCATCGTCCATCTCGCGCTTCCCACAAGGCTACGCCCAAAACGCCCCCGCCACCTCGGCCCACACAGGCCGTATTCGCGATGGCAATTTCACCACCACACGCGGCCACGCCTTCACCAAAGAAGACAAGCTGCGCGGGCGGATGATCGAGATGCTCATGTGCGACTTCCGCACCGACAACGCCGAGCTGATGGAGGTCTTCGATCTGACCCCGGCCCGCCTGCAAGCCCTCTATCAACCGCTGATCCAGGAATTCGCGGATATG
>JAPHRE010000039.1 GCA_026195905.1 Pseudopelagicola sp.
CCCGCATCGGTGGCCCGATCCTCATGGCCTACGCGCTTGAGAGCACCGCCGCCCCCTCCCTCGCCGCGCTCGAACGCGCCCTTGCCCGCGCCAACCGAACCGCCCGCATCATCCCGCTACCACTGCCGCAATTCTGGCCCCTGTTCGAGGCGGGCGAAATCGACGCTTTCGCCGCCTGCATCGCTGATGCGATCCGCGCCGCCCTCCCCGCCACCGGTCCGGCCTGCGTCCTCCTGGCCCAAGCCAGCATGGCCCCCGCCGCGCACCGCCTCCAAGACCTCGACACGCCGGTCCTGACCACGCCCGAAACCGCCCTGCGCGCCGCCCTCATGCGCTGACGCCCCTGCTTCATCTTGGCCCAAATACCTCCGGGGTGAATTGCCTGCCTTGGCAGGCAAGAGGGGCAGCGCCCCTTAATCCTTAACGCACGGCCCCTACCCAAACCCCGCACCGACGCGATACAGATGCAATACCGACGTAATACCGACGTGGGTTTTCGCGTTAACCTGTGCCTTAGGCGCGGGCATCTTTCGGGCTGCCCATGACCACATATGAGGTGATCGCATTGACATGCGCCACGGTCCCAAGAACCTCTGTATGAAACCGTTTATAGGCGATCAAATCCGCCGCCTCGATCCGCAAAAGATACTCCACCGCCCCGGTGATATTGTGGCATTCGCGCACCTCCGGCGCCTGCGCCATAGCCCGCTCAAACCCTTCCTGAGCCGCCTTGGTGTGCTCATTTAACCCCACCATGACATAGGCGACAAACCCTACCCCAAGCGCCGTTCGGTCCGTAACAGCCCGATATCCCGTGATAATTCCGCTGCGCTCTAATTCCTGCACCCGACGCAGGCAGGCCGAAGGCGAAAGCCCCACCCGCTCGGCCAACTCAAGGTTGCTGATCCGTCCATTCCGCTCAAGCTCGCGCAATATATGATCGGATATGTGATCCATCTTCGTCATTAATTGCAAGATTACCTGATCTTTCGGGCAAATTGCAATTTCATATCGCGCAAATCGCGGCAAACTTGCTCCATGACACCAGACCTTCTCACCGCCTTTGCCCTTTTTGCCTTCGTCTCGTCGATTACGCCGGGTCCGAACAATCTCATGTTGATGACCTCCGGGGCCAATTTCGGCCTCTGGCGCAGCATCCCGCACATGCTTGGGATCGGCGTCGGTTTTGTCATCATGGTGTTTCTGGTCGGAATCGGCCTGATGCAGGTCTTCGACACCACCCCCATCGCCCACACCATCCTAAAGGTGCTAAGCACGGGCTATCTCCTTTACCTTGCTTGGAAAATTGCCCACGCAAGCGCGCCCTCCAAGGCCGGTTCCGGGGGCCGTCCACTGACGTTTTTGCAGGCGGCGTTGTTCCAATGGGTGAACCCCAAGGCATGGTCGATGGCGCTGACCGCGATCACGCTCTACGCCCCCGACCGCTCACTCGGCGCCGTGCTTCTCGTCGCTGGCATTTTCGGTGCCGTAAACCTCCCCTGCGTCAGCAGTTGGACCCTCCTCGGCCGCCAAATGCGCCACGTCCTAAGCACCCCAACCCGCCTCACCGTCTTTAACTGGTCAATGGCCGCGCTCCTGATCGCATCCCTCTACCCGGTGCTCTTCACGCGCTAAACGGTGACTCCTCTTGTTGCAATTGTCGTGCCCCGACGTCATATAACGACGTGAAAACAGGGACCGGAGACCCCCATGACCAATTACCTCGACTTCGAAAAACCGCTTGCTGAAATTGAAGGCAAAGCCGAAGAACTCCGCGCGCTGGCGCGCCAAAACGAGGAAATGGATATCACAGACGAGGCCGCCGCGCTGGATCGCAAGGCTGCCGCAATGCTTGACGATCTCTATGGAAACCTGACGCCTTGGCGCAAATGCCAAGTCGCCCGCCACCCCCAGCGCCCACATTGCAAAGATTACATCGAAGCCCTCTTTACCGAATACACCCCGCTTGCCGGTGATCGAAACTTTGCCGATGATCATGCTGTCATGGGGGGGCTGGCGCGCTTCGAGGGCCGTCCTGTCGTGGTGATCGGCCAAGAGAAGGGCGACGACACCAAAAGCCGCATCGAACGCAATTTCGGCATGGCCCGCCCCGAAGGATACCGCAAGGCGATCCGCCTGATGGAAATGGCGGACAAATTCGGCCTTCCCGTTGTTACGCTCGTCGACACCCCCGGCGCCTATCCGGGAAAAGGGGCCGAGGAACGCGGACAATCAGAAGCCATTGCACGCTCAACCGAGAAATGCCTTCAGATCGGTGTGCCGTTCGTGTCGGTCGTGATCGGTGAAGGCGGGTCGGGCGGGGCCGTGGCTTTTGCAACGGCCAACCGGGTGGCGATGCTTGAGCATTCGGTTTATTCGGTCATTACACCAGAGGGTTGCGCCTCCATCCTATGGAAAGACGCCGAGAAGATGCGCGAAGCCGCCGAGGCGCTCCGCCTGACCGCGCAAGACCTGCACAAGCTGGGAATTATCGACGCCATCATCGACGAACCGCGCGGAGGGGCTCATCGCGATCGCGATGCGGCCATATCCGCCGTAGGGAAAATGATTCCCGAAATGCTTAAGGATCTTGACGGGATGAACCGAAAGCAGCTCATCGCCTCACGCCGCGAAAAATTCCTTGGCCTTGGCAAAAAAGGTCTCGCTGCCTGAGACCGCTTTAGCGCGCCAATAGCTTCAACCCCTGCGTGACATCCGAACGCACGGCAAGCCGCAAGCCTGGCTCATCTCCGGCCCGCAGCGCGGCAATGATAAGCCTGTGGTAGTGCGGCGGTTCCGTTTTGCGCAGCTTGCCATAGAGCGCCCGCATCGTCGGCCCAAGTTGGAGCCAAACCGTCTCGGCCATCGCCAACATCGCAGGTGCCTGCGCTCGCAGGTATAGTGTGCGATGAAATTCAAGATTGCGGCGGATATAACTCACGGCATCGCGGTTCTCGACCGCCTTGGCGACATTGCCATTGATCATCTGCAACCTTTCGATCAACGCCATATGCGCCCGCGGCAAAGCCCGGCTCGCAAGCTCAACCTCGATCAAGGCCCGAAGCGCCGCCAATTCCTCGATCCGCTCTCCCGTCAGTTCAGGCGTCGCAACGCGACCCGAGCTTGACAGCAAAAGCGCCCCTTCAGCGACAAGACGCCTGACCGCTTCGCGCGCCGGAGTCATCGATACCTCATACTCCCGCCCGATCCCGCGCAGGGTTAGCGGCTCACCAGGGCCAATTTCGCCGTGCATGATACGCGTGCGAAGCCGCCGATAGACCCTGTCATGGGCCGAACTTGAGATATCCTGAGGACGGGGTTGGTTCAGCATGGGCTATATGTGATCACAAAACACACACCCGTCAATCTGCAAAGTGATAGCGATGTAATTCTTCGCCATGCTCTCGAAGCCACCGGCGCGGAACCTCGTAGGGGCCATGAATCTCTTCCACAAGCTCCCAAAACTGCGGTCCGTGGTTCATCTCTCTTAGATGCGCAACCTCATGGCCCGCGACGTATTCAAGAACCGACGACGGCGCCATAATAAGCCGCCAGCTATACATCAGCGCGCCCCTCGACGAACATGACCCCCAACGCGACCGCGTATCGCGTAGTGTTATGCGGGAATAGGGCAGACCAAGTCGCGCGGCATAGCGGTCCGAGGCCGCCCCGAGGCGCGCCCGCGCCAGCTCCTTGAGATACACCTGCACGCGCACGCCAAAGCGTTCCGGCGCGCCCGGCACCGCGATTTCACCTCCCGCAACCTGTATCCTGCGACCTTCCCCCTGCACCACCTGCAAGCGGCGCCCTTCGAGCAGGACTTCGCTCCCAACACCCACACGCACCGGCGCGGCACGCCCAGACAATTGCTTGCGGACCCACTCCTCTTTCTCCGTGAGGAACTCCAAGCCCTCTGCCTCGCGAACGCCTCGCGGCAACGTCAACGTCACCCGCCCGTCAAGTCGAGAGACCCGAAGCGAGATACGCCGCGCCCGTGATGACGTTCGCACCACAACCGGCACCGCCGGAAATCCGTGTAGGAAATGTTGCGCCATTTACGCTCCCTGAAGATTCGCACGCTGATATCCTTTGACACGCCGCTCAGGTTGTGGCAGGTGGCCCAAACCGTCGACAAGACTCATGAGATACTAAAGGGGATATCCCATGCCCAAGGAAGAATGGGGCGTTAAACGTGTATGCCCAACCACTGGTAAACGCTTTTACGACCTGAACAAAGACCCGATTGTATCGCCCTATACTGGCGAAATGGTCGCGGTCGAAGCTGGCAAAAGCCGTATGATTGAGGCCGACGCCGAAGACGCCGCGACCCTCAAAGCCAAGGCAGCCAATGCCGAGGACGCGGAAGTGCTTGAAGATGACGATTCTGTCGATCTCGACCTCGGCGATGACGTGCTCGAAGATGACGACGAGGACGACAACGTATCGCTTGATGAGATCGCTGACGTCGCTTCGGAAGACGACGACAGCTAAATTTTTCGGAGCGGGTTTTTTCACTTGATCCCGCTCCGACATACGCCTAAAGAGGCGCGCACAGGCTGGAATGCCTGATGGTTTTGGGGCCTTAGCTCAGCTGGGAGAGCGCTACAATGGCATTGTAGAGGTCAGGAGTTCGATCCTCCTAGGCTCCACCAAACCTCTCTATATGTGATGATGGTTTTGATGGGTCAATTTGTACCCGTGCACCTTCCGGATTTGCCTGACAAGGTTGAAATCTCACGCGCTTGGCCAACAACGGCCTCAACCACGCAACAGGATGAGCACTCACACTATGACCAGCACAGCGACCGATGCCCCGACTCAGAGAAAAGACCGATTGTTCACGGCCTTTCGTCTTGTCGCTTTTGTCGAAGGCATCACGACCCTTGCCCTATTTTTGGTGGCTATGCCGCTCAAATACTTGTTCAACGATCCAAGCTGGGTTCCGATGACCGGGCTGATCCACGGCTATGCTTTCATCGCCTATATCGTCATGATGATCCTCGCCTTGCGCGGTCGCGGCTGGAGCAGCTCGGCATGGATGCGCACCACGCTGGCGTCCTTCTATCCGTTTGGCACCTTTATCAACGACCCGTTCCTCAAGCGCCAGAAGGCGCGCGAAACACGCCCATAGTGAGCGGATCCAACGCAAAAGGCCGGCGTCACGTAGCTGACACCGGCCTTTGTCTGTCTTCGATCCACCCCTAGCCGAGGTTGGGGAAGTAATCCTCACAGGTGCCTTCGCGATAGACATCCGCCGTGCTGCAATGCAGGCCGCCGCCGAATGCATAGGCATCGCGTAGATCAACCTCGATCACTTCCATGCCAAGTTTGTCCATCTGCTCGGCCTGATACACTTCGGATTTTTCAACGCAAACGGTCTTGGGATCAAGCACAAGCACATTCATCGACAGCCAAACCGACGAATAGCAGAGCGCCGGCGGCGCGTTATGCGCAGGCTGCGCCGCATCGACGATCTCCCAGCCATTGTCGTTGAACATCTTACGCTGCTCTTCTGGCAAGCGGCGTTGCGGGTTGTTCAGGATGAGACCGGGGCGCAGCGGCGTAAAGGTCGCGTCGATATGGATCGGATAGGGATCACCGGGAAAGTTGACCGTATGCACACGGTGGTCCGGGAAATGGCGGCGTAGCCACTCGATCCCTTTAAGGTTGGTGGTGAACCCATGCTGCACCACAAGATCGCGTCCAAAGCGCAGCACATCCGCCGCATCAAACAACGGTTCTTCCTCAGTGGTGACAAAAAACTTTTCTTCGGCCCATTTGAGGCGCTGTTCCACCCCAATCTTCTCGGAGAGGTAATCAGGGTGATAATCCGCATCCGTGAGGCGCGGCTTAGGCGCGGCCTCGTGGCGGAAATTTGGGTCTTCCTCCCAATATTGCTGCATCAAGGGGCGATAATTGAGATACTCGAACCAGCGACAGCGATAGGACATCGTGGCCTCAAGAATCTCCGACCCCACCGTCAAAAGAACATCGCGCGGCGGCATACACCCGAACTGGCTATCGGTGTGGAAATCCGGCGTTGTGACGGGTTTGGAGTGATCTATCGACGTTGGTCGATCAACCCGCACGCCACGCGCCTCAAGCTGGCCCACGAAAGTGTCGAGCAACTCGTTGGCGCGGTCAATCGTCTCCTGTGGACGCTTGCCCCACTGGCCGCGCATATCGCTGCCTTCGGGCACCTTGGCATCGAGCGCGGGTTCCTCGGGCGGGATATGGCAATCGTCGGCACGCCCCACGATCACATGCTTCAATGGATCCCATTCATTCCAGCTATTGACGACGACCTTATCCATGTATCCCCCTGATATTTTGACCGGATATTCAATCTTGCTTCAGGTTCTAGAGGCGAAAAATATCCAGCGCCATATCAATAGACGACATGCGACAACGCAGGGGCGTCAAACTTTGAGTTCAAGCGCATGTTTTATCTCTTCCATCGACAGGCTCGACGATACGTCATAGATCGCCACCCGCGACACCAACGCCTTGTAGAAAGCGTCAAACGCCTCCGTCGATTCGACCTGAACCTTGAGGATGTAATCCGTCGTCCCCGCAAGGCGGTGCGCCTCGGTGATCTCGGGCATTTCTTCGATCGCCGTCCGAAATGCGTCAAGCCATTCAGCATCATGCGCCGAGGTGCGGATGCTCACGAAGAACGTTTCGCGAAGCCCGATCTTGCGCGGATCAAGGATCGCCGCCTGCCGCAGGATCGTCCCCGACTGTATCATCCGCTGAAGTCGGTTCCAGACGGTTGTTTTCGACAAACCAACCTTGGTTGCGATTCGCTCAAGCGAGCGGTTCGTATCCCTCTGCACCTCGCGCAAAATTTTACGATCATCTTCATCTATGTCTGGCGTTCCCTGGCTCATGTCACCCCCTGAACAGCACTCCGCCTCACGGCTTCAATTGGAACACTGTTCATATAGATGGGATCAGAGATTGCAAACCCGGAACATTTGTCCAAATTTCACCAAAACACGCGCCAGCCTTTCATTTTTAACCACGGAGCCTTCATGACCGACCCTCAGAATACGATGGGCACGACCGGACAAACCGTCATCGTTTCGGGAGCCGGAGAATATGCCGTTGAACGGCTGCGCTCCTTGATTGGCGAGGGCAATCGCATTCGTGTTTTTGGCACCAAACCTGCGCCCCAGATCGTTGCCTGGGCCGAGGCCGGGATGCTCTCACATATCTCCCGCCCGCTGACCCGCTCTGACATGATCCAGGCCGCTCGCCTTGTCATCGCGACGGGCAATCCCGCACAAGACACGACCGTTGCTCTCCTCGGAAAAAAGACGCCCGGCCATGTGCATTTTATCGGTGCTGGTCCCGGCGATCCCGACCTTTTGACACGCCGCGCCCATACCCTCCTGCGTGCTGCAGAGGTTGTGATCCATGACCGCCTTGTCCCAGACGCAATCCTTGCGCTCGCCAATCCGTCCGCAGAGATCATAGAGACCGGGAAAACTGCCTTTGGTCCGTCTTGGAAGCAAGATGACATCAACGCCCTTCTTGTTGCCCGAGGCAAGGGCGCGCGCGTCGTTCGCCTCAAATCCGGGGACAGCGGCATCTTCGGTCGCCTGGACGAAGAAATGGACGCCCTCGACGCCGCGGATATTCCCTTTACCATCACCCCCGGCATCACGGCCTCTGTCGCCGCCGCGGCTACCCTCAAGACAAGCCTGACAAAACGCGGGCGCAATACCGGACTACGCATCCTCACCGGCCATGACACCGACGGTTTCGCCGATCAGGATTGGCGCGCGCTGGCCGAGCCCGGTGCCATTGCCGCGATTTACATGGGCAAAGCCGCCGCCACCTATCTGCGTGGTCGCCTCCTCATGCACGGCGCCGACGAAGCCACCCCGATCACAATCGTCGAAAACGCATCGCGCCCGGATCAGCGCATCCAGCCCGCGACGCTGGTCTCTCTACCCGATGCCCTGCAAACCGTCACCGGCCCCGCCGTTCTCATGCTGGGCCTCGCTCCGCGAAACGCCGCTGCTGCGGCCCTACGGGAGGCTCTCTGATGCCCCGCCCCTTCGCACCAAAGATCGCCACGGCCAATCACCTTCTTGAGGGTGACGTGATCTATTTCACTGATCCGGGCTGGAGCCGCGACCATTCCGACGCCGCCGTTGCGCAAACCGTGGCAGAAGCAGATGCCCTCCTCGCCCGCGCCTCGCAAGAGCCGCACCTGACAGTCGGCGTCTATCTCGCCGATGCCGCACTCGTTGATGGACGCCCCGCCCCAACCCATTTCCGCGAGGCATTCCGCACCTGCGGCCCCTCCAACTACTTTCACGGAAAGCAGGCAGAGTGATGTATACTTATACCGATTTCGACCGCGATTTCCTGCGCGCCCGCGTCGCTGAATTCCGAGACCAAGTCGCGCGCCGCGTTGATGGCTCCCTGACCGAGGACGAGTTCAAACCGCTGCGCCTGATGAACGGAGTCTACCTGCAACTACATGCCTATATGCTGCGCGTGGCGATCCCATACGGCACCCTGCGAAGCGCGCAAATGCGCAAACTCGCCGAGATCGCGGATCGTTGGGACAAGGGCTACGGCCACTTCACCACCCGCCAGAATATCCAGTTCAACTGGCCCAAACTATCGGATGTGCCGGACATGCTCGACGCGTTGGCAGATGTGGACATGCACGCGATCCAGACCTCTGGAAACTGCATCCGCAACGTGACAGCCGATCACTTTGCCGGAGCAACGCCGGGCGAGGTCGAAGACCCGCGCATCACCGCCGAGTTGATCCGCCAATGGTCGACCGATCATCCCGAATTCGCCTATCTCCCGCGCAAGTTCAAACTCGCGGTGACCGGAACCGAGGAAGACCGCGCCGTCATCCGCTTCCATGATATCGGCATCCGTGTGCGCCAACAGAATGGCGAGATCGGCTATCAGGTCGTTATCGGTGGCGGTCTTGGCCGCACCCCCATGATCGGCAAGGTGGTGCGTGACTTCCTGCCGCGCGCCGATCTCTTCGCCTATCTTGAGGCAATCCTGAAGGTCTACAACCTCTCCGGGCGACGCGATAATAAATACAAAGCGCGGATCAAGATCCTTGTGCACGAGACTGGCGTGGAAGAGCTAAAAGCCAGAATAGAAGGCGCGTTTGAAACCCAAAAACGCCTTCTCCCTGACCTCAACCCCGATGTCGTCAACCGCATCCACGAGAGCTTTGCGCCTCCAGCGTTCAAAGAGACTGATTTCGACCCTAATACAGGCCAAACACCCCCTTTGCAGGCCTTCATTGATACCAACACTCACCCCCATAAACGTGCCGATCACCTAAGCGTTACGGTCTCGATCAAACCGATTGGGGGCACACCCGGCGATGCTACGTCCGATCAGATGCGTGCTCTGGCGGATATTGCCGAAACCCATGCCTATGACGAGCTGCGCATCAGCCACGAGCAGAACGTGATCCTTCCCCATGTGCACCGCGCCAACCTTCCGGCGATCTATGCCGCCTTGCGCGACGCGGGCCTCGCGACAGCGAATATCGGGCTGATATCGGACATTATTGCCTGCCCCGGCATGGACTACTGCGCACTTGCCACCGCGAGGTCGATCCCCATCGCCCAACAAATAGGTGAAGCCTTTTCAGACCTCGACGCACAACATGATATCGGCCCGCTTAAGATCAAAATATCGGGCTGCATCAACGCCTGCGGCCATCACCATGTCGGCCATATCGGTATCCTCGGCCTCGACCGCGCCGGCGTCGAGAACTACCAGATCACGCTTGGCGGCGATGGCACCGAAGATGCCACCCTTGGCGCGCGCACCGGACCCGGCTTTGCCTATGACGAGATCGTGCCAGCCGTGGAGCGCCTGATCGAAACCTATCTCGACCATCGCTCTTCTCCCGATGAGACCTTCCTTGCCCTCTATCGCCGCCTCGGCCTCGCGCCGTTCAAGGCCGCTCTTTATGGAGATACACATGCTAAGGCCGCATAACGCCTTGCCGACCGCACGGCTCAACGCCCGCTTCGGCGATACCTCTGCCGAAACGATCCTCGCTGTGGCGCTGGATCGCTTCGACGGTGAAATCGCTATGGTATCCTCGTTTGGAGCCGAGTCCGCCGTGCTTTTGCATATGCTGGCAACGCTCGACACTTCTGTGCCGGTGTTGATGCTTGATACGCTGATGCTCTTCCCCGAGACCATCGACTATCAGCGCGATCTCTCGGCCTATCTCGGGCTGACGGATGTGCGACGCATTTCCCCAGACTCTGAGGCGGTGAAACAGACCGATCCCAACGGTGACCTCAATGCCCGGAATAGCAGCGCCTGCTGCGATCTGCGCAAGGTCGTGCCATTGCGCAATGCGCTCGCGCCTTTCACCGCGTCGATCTCTGGTCGCAAACGCTTCCAGACGGGTCAACGCGCTGCCATGCGCGCCTTTGAGGTCGATACAGACGGGCTTATCAAGGCAAACCCCCTCGCGGCATGGACACCTGCGGATATCGCTGCCTATCTCGACCGGCACGCTTTGCCGCGCCATCCGCTTGTGGCCAAGGGGTTTCCCTCCATAGGCTGCGCTCCCTGCACCACGCCGGTTGCCCCCGGCGAGGAATTTCGTGCGGGGCGCTGGCGTCAGGAAGACCGCGAAGAATGCGGCATTCACATTACCCCTGATGGACGTATCGAAAGGAAGGCAGGATGACCGACCAAACCCAGATCATCACGCCCGAGGGCTTTGCAGAAGATCGCTTTGCCGAAACGCCGGTGCCGACGCTAGAAGACTACAGAGGCGGCGTGGCGGTGTTTCTGCCCGTCAACGCCGACCCGGCCTCTCTCGCCCCGCATTTCAGCGTACTGTCCCTCATTGTGGTTCCGTTTGCCAGCTCAGCAGACGGGCGCGGCTTTTCCCTCGCCGCCGCCCTGCGTGCACAGGGTTATAAGGGCCATCTGCGCGCACGCGGCCATATCCTTGTGGATCAGTTTCGCGCCGCGCTACGATCAGGCTTTAACGATGTGGAAATCACCACCACCCAAGCCGCCCGCAACCCCGAAGCGCAATGGCGTGCCGTGCCTCTCGGCACGGGCTATCAATCCCGCCTGTTCGCGGCCTAAAGGCGATCCGCGAAGGCCGCCACAACCTGTTCGTAGACGCCGCGTTTGAACGGCACAATATTGTCGATCAGTTCATCAACCGCAAGCCAGCGCCACTCCGAGAATTCGGGGTGTTCAACGTCGATATTTACATCCGAGTCTTGGCCATGAAAGCGCAGCAGGAACCATTTTTGTTCCTGCCCCTTGTAGCGCCCCTTCCAGATGCGTGGCACGATATCGGCAGGAAGATCATAGGAAATCCAGCCTTCGGTTTCCCCCTCGACCGTCACAAGCGCGGCTGAGACGCCGGTCTCTTCCTCTAGCTCACGAAGCGCCGCCTCGCGCGGACTCTCGCCCTTGTCGATCCCCCCCTGTGGCATCTGCCAAGCGGGAACTTCGCTATCAAACCGCTGCCCGACGAAGGCATGCCCATCTGCATTGACGAGCATCACCCCCACATTACGGCGATAGGGCAGTGTGGTAATCTCTTCCGGGGTCATGGCATCTCTCCAATCTGGTGTTGCCAATTCCTACCCAAGCCGCGCCCGTCAAGCAATTCGCCTTTCAGCCACAAAAAGAAAAGGGCGGGGAACCCCCGCCCTCGTCACACCATCTCGCTCGGCCTTATTAATCCGAGCTGAGCTTCGAAAGCCCTTTGAGAATATCAATCGCATAGGCGAGCTGATAATCTTCTTCGCGCAGCTTGGCGGCCTTTTCGGCTTTGGCGCGGTCGGCTTCAATCTGACGGATTTCATCCTCGGTCAGGCTATCGTTGTCGAGGCTACCACGCAGGTCCGCTTCAGAGCGGAACTTGCGCTTGGTCCTCTCTTCGTCTTCCTCGCTCGCGGCCTTCCGACGCGGCTGTTCGACAACAATATCCGGCGATACGCCGAGCGCCTGAATTGATCGGCCCGAAGGTGTGTAATACCGCGCCGTGGTCAGGCGCATTGCGCCCTCTCCCCGAAGTGGCATCACTGTTTGCACCGATCCCTTACCGAAAGATTTGGTCCCAACGACAATCGCACGACGGTGGTCCTGAAGCGCACCCGCCACAATCTCAGACGCCGAGGCCGATCCGCCATTGATGAGAACCACAATCGGCTTGCCATTGGTCAGATCCCCCGGAGTCGCATTGAAACGATCCCCATCCGACGGGTTGCGTCCACGCGTCGAGACGATCTCTCCCTTTTCAAGGAAGGCATCCGACACCGTAATCGCCTGTGTGAGCAAACCACCAGGGTTGTTGCGCAGATCAAGCACGATACCATTGACGTTATCCATGCCGCCAAGTGCCTCGACCTGTTCTTCAAGTCCGGCTTCGAGATTCGGCGTGGTTTGATCGTTGAATGTTGTGATCCGAAGAACGACCGAGTCCCCCTCGGTGCGTGAGCGCACCGCTGTAAGTTTGATCGTGTCGCGGATGATCGAGACATCAAATGGCTCAATCTCGCCTTCGCGCACGACTGTGATGACAATCTCAGACCCCACCGGACCGCGCATCAATTCAACCGCCTCGTCGAGGTTCATGCCAAGCACGCTTTCACCGTCTACATGTGTGATGAAATCGCCCGCCTCAATGCCCGCTGCGTCGGCCGGAGTGCCGTCGATGGGCGATACAACTTTGACAAATCCCTCTTCCTGAGTGACCTCAATGCCAAGTCCGCCAAACTCACCGCGCGTTTGCACACGCATATCGTTGGCATCATCCGGCGAGAGGTAGGAGGAGTGCGGATCAAGCGACGTCAACATCCCGTTGATGGCCGCCTCGATCAAATCGGCCTCATCCACTTCTTCCACATACTGCGCACGAATACGTTCGAAAATGTCCCCAAACAGATCAAGCTGTTCATAGACATTGCTGGATTTCGCGTTTTCCTGCGCGAGAAGCGGCCCCGCCACCTGCATCGCAAAAAGCGCGCCTGTAAGGGTGCCACCCAGCGCGGCAATGACGAATTTCTTCATTTATAGTTCATCCTTGTCTGTCCGAAACCACGTTTCCGGGTCCACGGTGGTCTTGCCTTGTCTGACTTCTATATAGAGCGTTTCTGTCCGGCCTTGACCAGAGCCATCACCGACCTGTGAGAGAATTGCCCCGATTTCCGCGTCATTTCCACCCATGAGACCAACAGGTGTGCCCTCCGGGATCACCTGCCCGGCGTCGCCATAGACCGTCGCCATACCTGCAAAAACGAATAGCAGCCCCGGCTGCGCCTCAAGGATGATGACATTACCATACTCAAGAAGCGGACCTCGATAGCGGATCGTAGCCGCCGTTGGCGACACAACAAGCGCACTCGGGCGGGCGGCAAGAACGATCCCCGGACGGCGGACCCCCGCCGCATCCGCCTCGCCCGCACGGCGCAACACCTGCGCCTCGACCGGAAGACGCAACTCGCCCTTGCGGGCCTCTAGATCGGGGAGCATGACCGCACTGTCGCCAGTCTCCTGAATATCGACGAGTCCGCTTGCAAAGCCATTGAGCGTTTCCGTCGATGCAATCAATAGCGCGATCTTAACTGGATCATCCGCAAATCGCTGTGGCAAATCGGTGCGATCCGCAATCGCCTGCGAAAGCTCGGCCCGCGCTGTCTGGATGCCGCCAAGTCCCTCTTGCAAGGTCTGCGCAGCATCTTGCTGCAAAGTGCGCAAAATCTCGATTTCCTTAAGGTCTGCCCGAAGCCGCGACACGCCCGTTTCCAACGCCGGCGTGACATCCGCAAGGATCATCCCCGCCCGCGCCGTGCCCACCGGCCCATCAGGATGCAATAGCATCACCGGCGCGCCATCCGGTCCCATACCCTGCCCCATAGATTGCAAAACGCCCAGCAGACGGGCCGTTTCGTCCTCACGACGCTTGAGATCACGCCGGATTCGGGCTTCGCGCGCTGCGGCCCGGCGTAGACCTTCTCGCATCGCCTGAAGGCCGGCTTCAAACCCCTGAACCGTGTCGGTAAGCGCCGCGACCCTATCGCGTGCGGCCCCCGCCACCTGCAAGGCAAGCGAGGCGGCCTCAATCTGTTCAGCCGCCGCCTTCGCTGCTTCCGCCGGACTCGTGCCGCCTTCTGCCGAAACAGAACCTGTAAACCCGAGGGCGACCAAAGCTGCGGCGACAAAGGCTCTCATCGGACGATCAGGCTCTCCCCGGTCATCTCTTGCGGCTTTTCGACCCCCATCAGATCAAGCAGCGACGGCGCCAGATCGGCCAAGCGTCCATTGCGCAACCTCGCCCCTTTCGGCCCACCAACAAGGATAACCGGCACAGGGTTCGTCGTGTGCGCCGTATGTGGCCCGCCCGTCACCGGATCGACCATCGTCTCGCAATTTCCGTGATCGGCGGTCACAATCATCGCGCCGCCCGCTTTCTCAAGCGCCGCGCGCACCTTGCCAAGCCCCTCGTCCACCGCTTCACAGGCCGCCATCGCCGCCTTGAGGTCTCCGGTATGGCCAACCATATCCGGGTTGGCATAGTTGGTGACAATAAGGTCATAGCCCTCTTCAATCGCCGCCACGAAATGTTCGGTCACTTCTCCCGCCGACATTTCAGGCTGAAGATCATAGGTCGCCACCTTCGGAGACGCCGCCATATAGCGGTCCTCGCCCTCTTCCGGGTCTTCCTTGCCACCATTGAGGAAAAAGGTCACATGCGGATATTTCTCCGTCTCGGCAAGGTGGAACTGGTGCAGCCCCTTCTTGGCCACCCATTCGCCAAGCGTATTGACGATCTCTTGTTTGGGATAGGCCGTGGTCATGTAGGTGCAATGTTCTTCCGAGTAATCCACCATCCCCAGAAGCGTCGCCCAGACCGGGCGCCTGCCGGTCTCGAAAGCGTCAAAATCCGGCTGACCAATCGCGGCAAGGATTTCACGCGCCCGGTCAGCGCGGAAATTGAGACAGAAGAATCCATCCCCATCCTTGGCCCCGTCATACCCACCAAGCACGGTCGGCGTGATGAATTCGTCGCTTTCCGATCTGTTGTAAGCATTCGAAACCGCCGTGACCGCGTCCTTGGCCTTGATGCCCTCGCCCTTGATCCAAGCATGGTAGGCCTCGGCAACCCGTTCCCAACGGTTGTCTCGATCCATGGCGAAATAGCGCCCTGAAAGGGTAACGATCCTCGCCCCCTCCGGCATCCGCTCTGCCATCGTCTCAAGATAGGTATAGGCTGACTTTGGCGCGACATCGCGCCCGTCTGTGATCGCATGAAGAACAACCGGCACACCGGCCTCCGTGACCGCCTTCATCGCTGCAAGGATATGCTCGATATGGCCATGCACGCCACCGTCCGAGATCATTCCCATGAAATGCGCCGTGCCGCCACTGGCCTTGAGTGTCGCGCAAAAATTCTTGATGGCTGTGTTATCAAAGAACGAGCCATCTTCGATCGCCAGGTCGATCTGCCCGAGGTCCATCGCCACAACACGTCCCGCGCCGATATTGGTATGGCCGACTTCCGAATTTCCCATCTGTCCGCTCGGGAGCCCAACATCCGGGCCATGCGTAATAAGCGCCGCATTGGGGCAGTGCGCCATCATATCATCAAAGACTGGCGTCTTCGCCAACACGGGCGCATTTGCCTTTGACGTCTCGCTCAGCCCCCAGCCATCGAGAATACAAAGCACGACAGGTTTCAGTGTGGTCATATCGGGCGGCTCCATAACACTTTGGGCGCCTTCTAGCGCGCGGCGGCTTCCACGTGAACCGCTTTCTCCCCAACGGCTGCCATTTGCCCCTTTCCCGCCGATCCACGCTCCGATTTCCGTCTGGCATGCACCCGCCACACATGGCACAACAAAGGGCACCGCAGGACATGAAGGAGATCGCGACATGGAAACCGGATTCGGCAAGGGCTGTCACCTGCACCTGATCGACGGCTCGGCCTTTATTTTCCGTGCCTACCATGCCCTGCCGCCACTGACGCGTAAATCCGATGGCCTCCCCATTGGCGCGGTCGCGGGTTTTTGCAACATGATTTATCGTTATGTCGAGGCCAATACCGGCCCCGACGCGCCAACCCATGCCGCGGTGATCTTCGACCATTCCGGCAAAAGTTTCCGCAACGATCTCTATGATCTCTACAAAGCCAACCGCCCGCCCGCGCCCGAAGACCTCGTGCCGCAATTTCCGCTGACCCGCAAAGCAACCGAAGCGTTCAATATCGCCTGTAAAGAGGTCGAGGGCTACGAAGCTGATGACATCATCGCCACCCTCGCCTGTCAGGCCCGTAACGCAGGCGGTCGCGTGACCATCATCTCCTCCGACAAAGACCTTATGCAGCTTGTCGGCGGCGGCGTCGAAATGCTCGACGCGATGAAAAACAAGCGCATCGACAGCGAAGGCGTCGAGGAGAAATTTGGCGTTGGCCCTGATCGCGTCGTAGACGTGCAGGCCCTTGCAGGCGATAGCGTCGACAACGTCCCCGGTGCGCCCGGTATCGGCATCAAGACCGCTGCGCTTCTTATCAATGAATTTGGCTCGCTCGAAGAGCTTCTCGACCGCGCCGAAGAGATCAAACAGCCCAAGCGGCGCCAGACCCTGATCGAGAAACGCGAACAAATCGAGATGTCGAAAAGGCTTGTGCAGCTTGACTGTAACATGACCCTCGACTTCTCGCTCGAAGACCTCGAAGTCCGCGATCCCGACCCGGAGACCCTGCTGGCGTTCCTTTCCGAGATGGAATTTCGCACCCTCTCCAAACGTGTCGCCGACAATCTCGGCGTTGAAGCGCCCGTCATTCCCGAAGCCCCCGCCGCTGCCAGTCCCGCGCAGGGCGGTGACGCTGACGAGCCCGAGGCCAAACCCTTCGACGCCGAAACCTATGAATGGGTCCGCGACCGCGCCGCGCTTGAGGCTTGGATCGCCAAAGCCCACGCCAAGGGCTATATCGCCGTCGACACCGAAACCACCGGCCTTGATGAAATGGTTGCCGATCTTGTCGGCATCTGCCTCTGCGTCGAGCCGGGCGAGGCCTGCTACATCCCCCTCACCCACAAGAAAGAGGCCAGCGACAACGACCTTTTCGCTACCGATGAGTTGGCCGAGGGTCAACTGCCCCTGAACGAGGTGCTTGATGCGCTGAAACCGGTGCTTGAAAACCCCGCGATCCTGAAGATATTTCAGAACGCCAAATACGACGCCAAGATCCTCTCTCGCTATGGCATCACGGTCGGCCCCATCGACGACACCATGCTCCTAAGCTACGCCCTCCACGCCGGGATGCACGGACATGGCATGGATACGCTCTCCGAGCGCTACCTCGGCCACACCCCGATTCCGATCAAGTCGCTTCTGGGGTCTGGCAAATCCGCCATCACCTTTGACAAGGTGCCTCTCGAAGATGCGGTGAAATACGCGGCCGAAGACGCCGATATTACCCTGCGCCTGTGGCAACTTTTCAAACCCCAACTGCATCAGGCGCAGGTGACAACCGTCTATGAAACGCTCGAACGCCCGCTCTCGCCCGTGCTGGCCCAGATGGAGCGCCACGGCGTCAAGGTTGATCGCGACACGCTGAGCCGCATGTCCAATGCCTTCGCCCAGAAAATGGCAGGCCTCGAAGCCGAGATTCACGAACTTGCAGGCGAGACTTTCAATGTCGGCTCGCCCGCACAGGTGGGCGAAATCCTGTTCGAGAAAATGGTGCTCCCCGGCGGCAAGAAGGGCAAGACCGGCAAGTATTCAACCCCCGCCGACGTGCTCGAAGATCTCGCGACGGAACATGACCTGCCCGCCCGTATCCTCGACTGGCGGCAACTCTCGAAACTGAAATCGACCTATACAGACGCGCTTCAGGATCACATCAACCCCGAGACGGGCCGCGTCCATACCTCTTATGTGCAGACCGGCGCCAACACCGGCCGCCTCGCTTCGACCGATCCCAACCTGCAAAACATCCCCGTGCGCAGTGAGGAAGGCCGCCGCATCCGCGAGGCTTTTGTGGCCGAAGAGGGCAAGACCCTGATTTCCCTCGACTATAGCCAGATCGAATTGCGTATCCTCGCCCACATCGCCGATATCGACGCATTGAAACAGGCGTTCCACGACGGGCTCGACATTCACGCCATGACCGCCTCGGAAATGTTCGATGTGCCACTTGATGAAATGACGCCAGACGTGCGCCGCCGCGCTAAGGCGATCAATTTTGGCGTGATCTACGGCATTTCCGGCTTTGGCCTTGCCCGCAATCTGCGCATCCCGCGCGGTGAGGCACAGGACTTCATCAACCGCTACTTCGAACGCTTCCCCGGCATCCGCGCCTATATGGACGACACCAAGGCCTTCGCCAAAGAACACGAGTATGTTCAGACCCTTTTTGGCCGCAAGATCCACACGCCCGAGATCAACGCCAAAGGTCCGCGCTCAGGCTTTGCCAACCGCGCCGCGATCAATGCGCCGATCCAAGGCACCGCCGCCGACATCATCCGCCGCGCCATGATCCGTATGCCCGCTGCTATTGCCAACCTGCCCGCCAAGATGCTCCTACAGGTGCACGACGAACTGATCTTCGAGGTTGAGGATAGCGCCGTAGACGAGACCATCGCAGTCGCCCGCGAGATCATGCAGGGAGCCGCCGAACCGGTGGTGAAATTGAACGTTCCCCTCATCGTCGATGCGGGACAAGGTGCAAACTGGGCCGAAGCACACTAGCCTTGCCAGCGTAACAGCCGCAATGACTTGGCAGTTGCCCCGCAATTAGGAGCCTTCAATGCCGCACGACCATCATCACCATCATGCCCTGCCGGAGACAGGGGACAGGCGTGTGCTCTGGGCGGTGATGGTCAATATCGCACTCACCGTGGCCCAGATCGTCGCAGGGGTGTTCTCTGGATCGCTGGCCATGATCGCGGACGCGATCCATAATCTTTCAGACGCACTCTCGCTGGTGATTGCTTTCGTTGCCCGCCGCATTGCGCGCCGCCCGGCGGATGCAGACATGACCTTTGGCTATGGCCGAGCCGAAGTGGTGGCCGCGCTGGTGAACTATACGACATTGATTGTCATCGCGCTCTACCTCGTGGCCGAGGGTATTGGGCGGCTGTTCAACCCGGTTGAGATCGAAGGCTGGATCGTCGTCATGGTCGCCGGTATCGCCTTCGTAGTTGATGCGGTTACGGCCCTTCTTATCATGCGCTTGTCGCGCGACAGCGTGAACATGCGCGCGGCATTTCTCCACAATCTTGCCGATGCGCTGGGGTCTGTTGCTGTCATCGTGGCAGGGGTATTGATTATTCTCTATGACTGGCGCCTGATCGACCCAATCCTGACCCTTCTGATTGCCGCCTATATCCTATGGCATTCCATCATTGGCCTGCGCCCGGTCATACGTATTCTTATGTTGGCCAGCCCCGACGACCCGCCCCTCGAAGATGTGCTCCGCGCGCTTGAGGCAATGCCCGGCGTCGACTCGATCCACCATGTCCATCTCTGGCGCATGCAAGAACATGAGATATCGCTCGATTCCCACGTTGTGCTTGACGGCACCATCGCAGCCGATGACCTGCGCCGGTCCCTCCGCCAGATGCTGACCGACCGCTTTGGCATCCATCACGGCATGATCGAAATGGAAACCCCCGAAAACCGCTGCCCCGACCCGGCCCGGATTGGTCATTAAAGCGCCTTCATCCACCCCAAGCCCGCGTTTGTGCCTGCCTCGCCGGGATGATATTCCGCGCTGATAAAACCGTCATAGCCATCCGCCCCTAACGCGGCGAAAAGCGCCTCGAAATCGACCATCCCGCCAAACCCCGGTGCGACCCGCCCCGGCACATCCGCAATCTGCACATGCCCGGCCCGCGCGCCATACGCCCGCCAAACCGCAAGCGCATCGCCGGTAAGCCTCTGCTGCGGTGCCTGCATCGCTGCCCAGCGCAGGTTCCCTATTAAGGTCGCCCGCGCCTCCGCTCCTTCGGCAAGACCCGACATCACGTGAATGATCCCGGCATCAAGCGCCTCGGCATAGCGCAGCGCACGCTTGAAATCGGACCAAACCGCCGCCGGGCCCCCGGCACAGCGGCAAAGCCCCGCGCGCCCTGCCCCCACGTATTAATCAGCACAACTGGAAGCCCCGCCGCAGCCTGCGCTGCGCTGACCCGACGCCGCGAGACATCGTAGGGGAACAACATCTCGACTGCGTCAAATCCCGCCGCCTTTGCGATAGCAAACCGCTCAAGGAACGGCGCTTCTGTAAACAGCATACTGATATTGGCGGCGACTCTTGGCATGCGCGCATCCTTGCCGCTGCTCATGACTAGGGCAAAACTAGGGCAAAGTCCGAAAACAGCGCCCTCTGCGAGAATCAACACGAACGCGGCCCCAATTCCGCGCGGACTTTCCCCGCGTCGGTGCCCCGCCCCTAGCCGAGCGCCTCTGCCGCAATCAGGGGAAAGAACATCCCACCCGACCAAACGCCGTATTGCCGCTGTCCATCGACCTCAGCCTCTACACCGTGTTCCACCATGCGATAAAAGCTTTTGCGATCAATCCGCGCCTCAAGCCCTGCGCGTACCATAACATAGGGTGCCGGCTCTCCGGCCTCATCCTCGATACGGATCGCATGGTCTGGCCCTGCGTCCACAACATCGCCAACATTGGTTACAAACCGCAAAACCTGCGTCTCGCCTTCGCCTTGCGCTTCGACATCCACCGCGACAAACGGCACATCCTCGACCGTAATCCGCCACTTCTCGACCGGGGTAACGAGGAATATCTCGTCCCCTTCCCGCTTCAGGATCGTCGAGAACACCCGCACCAGACCCGCACGGCGAATCTCGCCACCGTCGTGATACCATCGTCCGTCCTTGGCAATTCGTATGTCGATGTCGCCCGAAAGCGGCGGAGTCCAAAGGTGCACGGGCGGAAGTTTCTTACCTTTTCCCGCTTCTTTTACGGTATCCGCGATCCCCTCAATCGAGAAGGTCACGGGAAATTGTCCGCTCATTGCTTTTGCCATTTCCGTTCCCCGCGATATGGTTTCTCTTAAGATATAAACTTAGCGGAGGACTTGTCATGGCCCAAGACGCCGATCTTGTTGCAGATATCGAGGCGCTGACCGGGCAGCTCGCCGCAGCCAAGACTGCTATAACCAAGCGGTTCATCGGACAAGAGCGGGTTGTCGACCTCACGCTCTCGGCCTTGTTATGTGGGGGGCATGCTCTGCTGATTGGCCTGCCGGGCCTTGGCAAAACCCGCCTTGTCGACACGCTTTCGACCGTTATGGGCCTCGACGGGAACCGTGTGCAATTCACCCCAGACCTTATGCCCGCCGACATCCTTGGCTCGGAAGTGCTGGACAAGGATACGAACGGCAACCGCGCCTTCCGCTTTGTGCCGGGGCCGATCTTTTGTCAGCTCTTGATGGCCGACGAAATCAACCGCGCCAGCCCGCGAACCCAATCCGCGCTCTTGCAGGCGATGCAGGAAAAGAAAGTCACCGTCGCAGGCGAAGACCGCCCCCTTGATGCGCCGTTTCATGTTTTAGCAACCCAAAACCCCATCGAACAAGAAGGCACCTACCCCCTCCCCGAGGCCCAGCTTGACCGCTTCCTCGTGCAGATTGACGTGCCCTATCCCGACCGCGAAACCGAGCGCGACATCCTTCTCGCGACCACTGGCGTCGAGGAAGACGAGGCGCACGCCGTGTTTACCGCTGCCGACCTCATCGCCGCCCAGACCTTATTGCGCCGCATGCCTGTCGGGGAAAGCGTGGTCGAGATGATCCTAGATCTCGTGCGCGCCTTCCGTCCCGAAGACCCCTCTGCCTCCGAAGCCGTGCGCGATACCGTCGCATGGGGCCCCGGCCCCCGCGCCGCCCAAGCATTGATGATGACGGTGCGCGCGCAGGCGCTGTTGCATGGCCGCCTCGTGCCCTCGGCTGAGGATGTGACCGCAATGGCCGTCCCCGTCCTGTCGCACCGCATGGCGTTGACCTTCGCGGCCCGCGCCCGTGGCGAGACCGTGACCAGCCTGATTGCCGAAACCCTCGCAACCCTCAACGGGTTCGGAGCTGCCGCGTGACAGACACCGCCCGCCTTCGCACGCGTGCCGAAACCGAGGCCGCGCGCCTTCCGCCGCTTTTGGCCGAGGCCGAACACCTTGCCGGAACGGTGCTTCTGGGCGAACACGGACGCCGCCGTGCTGGTCTGGGTGACGACTTCTGGCAATACCGCCCCGTGCAACCGGGCGATAGCTTACGCATGATCGACTGGCGCCGCTCGGCCCGGTCCGATACGCAGTTCATCCGTCAACGCGAATGGCAGGTGGCGCAATCGGTGATGCTCTGGGTGGACCGCTCCGCCTCGATGGACTTTACAAGCCTCAAGGACACCACAACCAAAGGCGACCGCGCCCGTAGCCTCGCATTAGCTGTAGCGATCCTGCTGATCCGCGGCGGAGAACGTGTCGGTCTCACTGGCACCGCCCTTCCGCCGCGCCGCGGGGAGGGGCAAATCCTGCGCCTGACCGACATGCTCTTAGGTCCAAGCGGCGAGGACTTCGGCACCCCCGAGGCCCGCGCACTGCTGCCCCATGCCCGCGCGCTTTTTGTCTCGGATTTCCTTGGTGATTTCGATGCCGTCGAGGCCGCACTTTTCAAAGCCGCCGACCGAGGCATTCGCGGTGTCCTACTGCAAGTGCTCGACCCCGCCGAAGAAGAATTCCCTTTCCACGGTCGCGCCGTGTTCGAAAGCATGGGCGCAAGCCTCAGCCACGAAACCCGCAAGGCATCTGACCTACGCGACCGCTACATAGACCGTCTGACGGAACGCCGCGCCCGCCTCAAGGCGCTCGCTGCAACAACCGGCTGGCAATTCACCTCGCACAACACGGCGCAATCGGCACAATCTGCTTTGCTCTGGCTCTACCGCGCACTGGAGCGCCGCTCATGATCGGCGCGCTTTCCATAGGGTTTACGACGTCTTGGCTGCTCTATGCATTGCTGGCGCTACCGGCATTGTGGGTTCTCCTGCGTGCCATCCCTCCCGCCCCCGTCGTGCGCCGTTTTCCCGGTGTCGCACTCCTGATCGGCCTACGGGATGACGACACCGTGTCTGATCGCACGCCTTGGTGGCTCCTTCTTCTGCGCGCACTCGCCGTTGCCGCGCTGATCGTCGGGCTTGCCGGTCCGGTGCTGAACCCCGCCCAAACCGACACCGCACGCAAGGATCACCTGCTTGTGCTGCTCGATGGCGGCTGGGGCGCAGCCGCCAACTGGCGCGCACAGATGGCCATGCTCGATGCCCGCCTCGACGAAGCTCACCGCGCTGGCCGCGAGGTGGCCCTCGTGCAACTAACCGCGCCCGAACCGCCACAGTTTCAACCTGCATCAACATGGCAAACCCTTCTCGCAGGCCTCTCTCCAACCCCGTGGCAACCTACCCCGGAAACGCTCGCCGACCTGGCCAATGCACTCCCCGAGGTCGATTTTGATACGCTCTGGATGTCTGACGGCCTCACCAACCTAGAACGCAACGCACTGCTCACAGCGCTCGACGCCAAAGGCCAGGTTGAAATCGTCGAAGGCAGCCGCGCCGCGCTGGCCCTTGCCCCAACCGAAGTTTCGGATGGCATCCTCACCCTCAAAGCCCGTCGCGCCACCACCGCTCTGGCGCGCGAGATCACCGTAGAAGCCCACGGCACCGATCCGTCCGGGGCTGCCCGCATCCTTGCCACCGTGCCGCTATCCTTTGCGCCGGGCGACGCCAGCGCGACAACCGATGTCTCCTTGCCCGCCGAACTGCGCGCGCGCATTTCCCGGTTTGAGATTGCGGGCCAACGCTCCGCCGCCGCCGTCTCGCTCTCGGATGATTCCCTACGCCGCCGCGAGGTCGCCTTGATCGCAGGGCGCGACTCCCGCGAGGGGCTTGAGCTTCTCTCGCCGCTGCACTTCCTACGCCAAGCCCTCGCCCCCAATGCCGATATCCTCGAAGGCGCACTCTCCGATGTGCTCCCGGCCAACCCGGACGTGATCGTCCTCGCCGATGTCGCGACGCTCTCGGACGGTGAAACCGCCGACCTCTCCGATTGGATCGCCGAGGGCGGTATCCTCTTGCGCTTTGCCGGTCCCCGCCTCGCTGCCGCAAGCGCGAGCCACACATCTGAAGATCCGCTTTTGCCGGTTCGCCTACGCGCGGGCGGGCGCAGCGTCGGCGGTGCCATGAGTTGGGGCGAGCCCAAGGCCCTCGCCCCCTTCCCCCCCGAAAGCCCGTTCCACGGTCTGCCCGTTCCCGACGAGGTCCGCATCGAGGCACAGGTCATGGCCCAGCCTGATCCAAACCTCGCCTCTCGCGTCATTGCCGAGCTTTCTGACGGCACCCCGCTCGTCACCCGAAAACACCTTGGCGAAGGACAGGTCGTCCTCTTCCACGTCACCGCAAATGCCGAATGGTCCGGCCTGCCGCTCTCTGGCCTTTTTGTGCGTATGCTCGACCGCCTCGCCATCCTAAGCGCCACAACGCTCTCTCAAGACGATCGACTTGCGGGGACAACATGGCAGCCCGTCCGCGTCCTCGACGGGTTTGGTCGGCTGCAAAACGATGCGACCCTCTCAGGCGTCTCCGGCGAAGACCTCGCCACTGCCGCGCTCGGCCCTACCCTACGCCCCGGCCTCTATCGCTCTGGTGCTCGTCTCGTCGCCCGCAACGTGATCACTGCTGACACCGAACTGCGCCCCGCCGAGTGGCCCGCTGGCACGGCGATCTCCAGCTATAAGGCCACGCCCGAACGCCCGCTGGCCGGTCTGTTTCTCGCGGGCGCTCTGGCGCTCCTCATGCTCGATATCATCGCCTCTCTGGCCGTGTCTGGCCGCCTGCACGGCGCACGCGTCGCCGCGTCTGCGCTCATTGTCCTGACCTTCCCCCTCTCGGACGCGCGCGCCGACGATGCCCGCGCCATTGCAGATACCCGCGAAGTGGTCCTCGCTCATGTCCTAACCGGTGTCCCTCGCATTGACGACACCGCCCATGCGGGCCTCCTTGGCCTTTCCGAAACGCTATTCTTTCGCACCTCCGTAGAACCGACCGAACCCGCTGCCATCAACCTTGAGGCCGACGAGATCGCCCTTTACCCTCTGCTCTACTGGCCCATCACCCCCGAACAGCCGATCCCCTCGGACGAAGCCTATGCCAAGCTTAACGCCTACCTGCGCGCGGGCGGGATGATCCTCTTTGATACGCGCGATGCCGATGTCGCCCGCTTTGGCGCAGCAAGCCCCAATGGCCGCAAGCTACAACGCCTCGCCGCTCCGCTCGACATCCCGCCGCTCGAACCCGTCCCCTCCGATCACGTGCTGACCCGAAGCTTCTATCTGCTTCAGGACTTTCCCGGTCGTTTTGCAAGCCGCGACGTCTGGGTCGAAGCCGCCCCTGCAGATGCCGAAAAGATCGAGGGCATGCCCTTCCGCAACCTCAACGACGGCGTGAGTCCGGTGGTCATCGGCGGCAATGACTGGGCTGCGGCCTGGGCTATGGACCGGCGCGGTAACGCGCTCTACCCCGTGGGGCGTGGACGCACTGGCGAACGCCAACGTGAATTGGCTTACCGCTTTGGCGTCAATCTCGTGATGCATGTGCTCACCGGCAATTACAAATCCGATCAGGTTCATGTCCCCGCCCTCCTCGATAGGCTCGGGCAATGACCGAACAAGTGCTCTTCTCTCCCCTTCTCCCTCTCTGGGCGCTCGGCCTGCTGGCTGTCTTGGCGCTGGTCTTTACGGGCTGGGCCTTCTGGCGCGGCCTGTCCGGCTGGGCGTTGCGCGCCCTGGCAGCATTGGTGATCCTTGCCGCGCTCTCCGGCCCTGTTCTGCAACGCGAAAACCGCGCCCCTCTCAGCGACATCGTCTTCCTTCTCGAAGATCAAAGCGCAAGCCAGTCTCTCGGTGATCGCGCCGCTATGACACGCGCCGCCGCCGACACGCTCGCCGCGCGCCTGTCTGCCCGCCCCAATACAGACCTGCGCCGGATCACGATCCCCGACGGGGCCGACAATGCCGGGACCGAGTTGATGACCGTCCTGTCCGATGCGCTCGCAGAAGAACCGCGTGCGCGCATCGCCGGCATCTTTGCCCTAAGCGACGGCCATGTGCACGACATGCCCCGCGCTCCCGATCTGCCCGCCCCAATGCACCTCCTGCACACCGGGCGCACCACCGACTGGGACCGCCGCCTTGTCGTGACCGGCGCGCCCGCCTTCGCCATCCTCGACGAAGAGATCCGCCTGAGCCTTCGGATCGAGGATCACGGTGCCGTGCCAGATACCGAAACCGGCATTGCCCCGCTCGACATCTCGATTGACGGAGCACCCCCACAACGGTTTGAGTTGCGCACCGGCACCACGGCAGAGCTTCCCCTGACCCTGACTCACGGCGGGCGCAACGTTATCCAGATCACCGTGCCTGCCGCCCCTGGCGAACTCACTGACCGCAACAACAGCACAGTGGTGCAGATCAACGGCGTGCGTGATCGTCTCCGTGTCCTCCTCGTCTCCGGCGAACCCCACCCCGGTGGCCGCACATGGCGCAACCTGCTGAAATCCGATGTCTCCGTCGATCTGGTGCATTTCACCATCCTGCGCCCGCCCGAGAAACAGGACGGCGTGCCCGTCTCCGAGCTTTCACTCATCGCCTTTCCGACCCGCGAACTCTTCATGGACAAAATCGAAGATTTCGACCTCATCATCTTCGACCGCTACCAACGCCGTGGCATCCTGCCCTCGCTCTACCTCGAAAATGTTGCCAACTATGTGGAAAACGGTGGTGCCGTGCTGGTCTCCGCCGGGCCGGATTTTGCCAGCGCCGACTCGATCTTCCGATCTCCTTTGGGCGAGATCCTCCCCGCAAGCCCCACGGCACGGGTCATCGACGCGCCTTTCCGCCCCAAACTCTCCAACCTCGGCACACGCCACCCGGTAACAAACGACCTGCCACAGAAAGACGACTGGGGCCGCTGGCTGCGGCAAATTGAGGTCACGCCAACCGCTGGCGATGTGCTGATGACCGGCCATGATGACCTTCCGCTGCTTGTGCTTGATCGCGTTGGAGAGGGCCGCGTCGCCCTGCTCGCCTCCGATCATGCTTGGCTCTGGGCGCGTGGGTTTGAGGGCGGCGGGCCACAGCTTGAACTCCTGCGCCGCTTGGCCCATTGGATGATGGGCGAACCTGACCTTGAGGAAGACGCCCTCTGGGCCGAAGCCACAGGCCAAACCATGCGCATCCTGCGCCGCTCTCTTTCCGATACCGTCGACGACGTGACCATCACCACACCCTCGGGCTTGCGCGAAACCTTACCCATGCGCGAAACCCGCCCCGGCCAGTTCGAAGCCCGCTACACTGGCCCCGAAATCGGCCTCTACCGTCTCGCCAATGGCGACCACAAAGCGGTGATTGGCCTCGGCCCCGCCGCCCCGCGTGAGTTCGAACGCACAATCGCCACCGATGAAATTCTCGCCCCGGCGCTCACCTCCCGCAAAGGCGGTAGCTTTGCCCTCGAAGACGGCCTGCCCACGCTGCGCGCCGTGCGCGAGGGCCGTCCCGCCGCCGGGCGTGGCTGGATGGGGCTGACCCCGCGCGGAGCCTACGAAACACTGGACATCGCCCGCACGACCCTTCTTCCACCGTGGCTGACCTTGTTCCTCGCCTCATCGCTGATCCTTTTCGGCTGGCTGCGTGAAGGCCGTCGGTAAGACAGGGCACAATCCCATCCCTTCACCTTTGTAGAAATACTCCGGGGTGAATGGGCCGCTTGCGGCCAAGAGGGGCAGCGCCCCTCAATCTGCGCCCTTGGGGCGCGCCTACTGTGCACCGCCGAGCGGTGCGCCTTTGTATGACCCCAACGGCTTGTCATTGCGTTCGCATGCTGATTTACCTTCTGCCCAAAAGCGAGGAACGGACATGACACATCTCTGGGTGCGAGCCGAGCAGCGGCCCAACGAAGACCGCGTCGGACTGACGCCGGAAGGGGCAAGGGCGCTTCTGGACAAAGGTATTCGCGTAACCATAGAGGAAAGCTCCGTGCGCGCGATCCCGATTGATGGATACCGTAACGCAGGCTGTGATATCGCCCCAGAGAATAGCTGGCCCGACGCCCCGCGCGACGCGATCATCTTCGGCCTCAAGGAACTCCCCGAAGACGGAAGCCCCCTGCCACATCGCCACATCATGTTCGGCCACGCCTATAAGGGTCAACATTCCGGCGTGGCGCTCCTCAAGCGTTTCAAGGCCGGTGGCGGAATGCTGTATGACCTGGAATATCTCGCCGATGAGAACGGCCGCCGCGTCGCCGCCTTTGGCTATTGGGCGGGCTATGCCGGAGCCGCCATAACCCTCAAAGCATGGATTGAACAACAATCCGGAAGCATCTGCGGACCAGTATCAAGCTACCCGCACAAAAACGCACTCCTGGACGATATCCGCGATGGCCTTGAACGGCTCAACCGCGCCCTGCCCTCTGCCATTGTCATCGGTGCTCTTGGCCGGGTTGGCACAGGGGCATCTGATATGCTCGAAAGCATGGATATCAAAGTTACGAAATGGGACATGGCCGAAACAGCAAGCGGCGGCCCCTTCCCGGAAATCCTCTCGCATGATATCTTCATGAACTGTATCTTTGCGCGCCCCGGCACGCCGGTGTTCGTCCCCGAAAGCGCCAAGACCTCACCCCGCACCCTGACCGCCATCGGCGATGTCGCCTGCGACCCCGACAGCGATTATAATCCCGTGCCGGTCTATCACAAAGCGACCACATGGGACACCCCGGCCCTGCGCGTGCATGACACGCCGCCGCTCGACGTCATGGCCATCGACAACTTGCCGTCGCTTCTACCGCGCGAGTCCTCTGAGGATTACGCCGGGCAGTTACTGACGACCCTTTTGACGATCGACGACCTTTCGGGCAGGGTTTGGACCCGCGCCGAAGCGGACTTCCATACCCATAGCACCCCCTTCTGAGCGCCACCCGCCAGAAATGAACGACGACAACACGGAGCGAGACACATGACTATTCATTGGTGCGGCACTGGCCTTTCCGCAATCCCCGGCCTGCGACGCCTTCTTGAGACAGGCCACGAAATCACCGTCTGGAACCGAACCGTCGACAGAGCCCGCGAGGCCGTAGGCGATTTGACCGATAATATCAAAGCCTTCGACATCGACGCCCTCGACGCAGAGCTCGCCAAGGATGATGTCGTGGTCTCCATGCTACCCGGCGATTGGCACGTGCCGCTGGCCGAACTGTGCATCTCCAAACAGGCGCATTTTGTCTCTTCCTCCTATATCGCGCCCGAAATGAAGGCGCTCGACGCCAAGGCCCGCGCCGCCGGTGTGGCCTGCGTAAACGAGGTTGGGCTTGACCCCGGTATCGACCACCTGATGGCCCATGCACTGGTCGCAGATTACCGCGCCTCAGACGCTTATGATGCGAAAAATACCCTCTCCTTTACCTCCTATTGTGGTGGCATCCCGAAAGAGGCAAATCCCTTCCGCTATAAATTTAGCTGGTCTCCCCTCGGCGTGCTGAAGGCGCTCCGGTCGCCCTCGCGCTCGATCCGTGATTTCGCACCGCTCGACGTGGCCCGGCCGTGGGACGCAATTTCGTCATACGAGGCACCACTGCCGACCCCGGAAAGTTTTGAGGTCTACCCCAACCGCGACTCGATCCCTTTCATGGAGGATTACAAATTTGATCCCGATTGGTCGGTCAAAGAATTCGTGCGCGGCACCCTGCGCCTCAACGGCTGGACCGAAGCCTGGAGCGATGTGTTCCGCGAAATCGAAACGCTTTCCGGCCCCGAAGGCGACGCGCGCCTCAAGGAAATGTCGGATCAATTCTGGGACGAAAACGCCTATGACAAGGGCGAAGCGGATCGCGTCGTGCTCTGTGTCGGCCTCAAGGCTGAAAAGGACGGCAAAGAGGTCTGGCACAAAACCTATGTCATGGATGCTTGGGGCGACGAACGCGGTACAGCCATGTCCCGCCTTGTTTCGATCCCGGTTTCGCTTGCCGTCGAGGCGGTGTTGAACCGTGAAATTCCCGCAGGCGTTTCCGCTGCACCAAGCGATCCTAAGCTCTTTACGCGCTGGCTCGGCGAAATCGACACCCTCGCCCAGCACTTGGACATCGTGACTCACACGGCCTGACGCGCCCAGCGCCTAAACCGTTTCGACAAAAAACGCCTGCCAAAATGGCAGGCGTTTCCTTTTTCATGCGGACAATACATTACCGACCAAGAAGGTCATACTCCGTGGCGCCCTTTGCACCACCGAACTTGTATTGCACCCAAGTATCCGAGGACGACAGCGCCGCCATGCGCGGGAATGACGTCGGATCAAGGCTGACTTCGACCGGCTTACCAAAAGTAACCGTCACAGTATCGCTGCGCTGGATGCTGCCGTCATTCGGTCCCAAGACAACACTGGCCGGGGCGCTGCGTGTCATTACGGTCGGGTTCGCGGTATCCATCTGTGCGCTGGCGGTCGATGCGATACCCATAAGGACGGCGGTGCTCATTGCGATAAGTTTCATTGTCTTTCCTTTCTGTTTCAATGGATCGTCGTTCGATCTGCAACACCATTTGGGGCGCAAATCGTTTCTGACAATCCGAACAACCCATTGAAAACTGTGCGATAATGCGAGAGGACGCCTGCATAAATCCACGACACATATGCGTGATACAATGTCGTCCTTCTTCACAAGGCATTTGGCGCAGGAACACCTGTGCCCTGATGACGGGAGATCACGAAACCTCACGACGTCCCAAAAAGCAAAACAGGCCCCTAAAACGAAAAAGGCGACCTTGCGGCCGCCAAATAAATCATGTTTTCAGCTAAATCCTAGCCGCCACGCACAAGTTCGTCTTCTGCATCGGACAACGAGAACCCAAGTTCCTCCATGCCATTCTCAAGATGATCCGACATATGCGGCGACCCGAGGAGATAGTCTGCTGTTGGGGCCGTCGCCTCGGTTTTGGCCGTGGCAATCGCCTCTGCAAGCTCATCTGCGGCAAAGCTTTCCCGCCCAACCCACATCACCGCGACAAGGCTCGCCTGCTCATCTTCGTTCAGGCGCTCAATAAAAGCCCGAAGCTCACCCTCTGCTCGGTCAAGCTCGCGGCCCATCAGAACCACCTGTGCGACCTTCCATGGTGTAATCTCAAGCATATCGGACCTCCGTCTTGGTGTGCATGTGTAGTGCGCATCCCTTTATGCACACCGTCCATCGTCTCACGCAACTTGAAAAGTCGCGCGCTCCTGCGGCTAGGTCTTTGGCTCGACCAAGGGGACCGCTTCTTCGCTCTCCGGTGCCAATTCCTCAAAGTCGAAATTGTCGAGGCGCCGCGCCCTGCGGCCTGCCTTGTCGGCGCTGATCTTGATATCCGAAAGGTCTTTCGCCGCCTGCCCGAAATGCCGGTCAAGGTTCTCGACCCGCGTCCCCAAGCGTTCCACATCTGCATAAAGCAGCCCCAACTCGCGCCGGATCGCCCCCGCTTGCTCACGCATCCGCGCATCCTTGAGGATGGCACGCATGGTGTTGAGCGTCGCCATGCAAGTGGTGGGCGACACGATCCAGACCCGCGCGGCGAATCCTTCGCGCACAAGTTCTGGAAAATTCGCATGCAACTCGGCATAGACGGCCTCGGATGGCAGGAACATCAACGCCCCATCCGCCGTCTCTCCCTCAAGAATATACTTCGCCGAGATCGCCTTGATATGCGCCTTGACCGATGTCCGAAGCATCCGCGCCGCCTCGTTCAACTGCGCCTGCGTGTCGGCCCGACGCAGCGCCTCATAGGCTTCAAGCGGGAATTTCGAGTCAATGACAATCGGTCCCGGCGGGTTCGGCAGATGGATCAGGCAATCTGCCCGCTTCCCATTCGATAGCGTATGTTGAAGCGTGTAGGAATCCTTTGGAAGCGCCTTGCTGACGATATCGTTCAACTGGATCTCGCCAAACGCCCCGCGCGTCTGCTTGTTTGACAGAATATCCTGAAGCGATAGAACATCCCCCGAGAGCTTGGTAATGTTCTCCTGCGCCTTGTCGATGGTCTTGAGCCGCTCTTGCAACTCCCCCAAGGAATGCGCCGTGCGCCGCGCAGATCCTTGCAGGTTCTCGGTCATCTGGTGATTGACCTGCTGAAGCCGCTTTTCCATATGCTGCAATAGATTGGCCTGCGCCGCCGCCTGCGCCTCGGCTACATGAGTCAACCCGCCCGACAATTGCTGTTGCCCTGCCGACAGGCCTTCAACCCGCTGCCCAAGCGCCCCGATCTGATGCGCCAACGGCTCGGCAACCCGCGCCGACCGTCCCGCCGCCCTGATCGACAGGATCAACAACAGGATCACCAGCACCACAGCACCAATCGCCGCCAATTCCACCGGCCCCAACACGTATTCACCCACCTGGATCATGTCCGCCCGAATAGCCTCTCGATATCGCTGAGTTTCAACTCGACATAGGTCGGCCGCCCATGATTGCACTGGCCCGAATGCGGCGTTGCTTCCATCTCGCGCAAAAGCGCGTTCATCTCGTCGGCCCGCATCCGCCGCCCCGACCGGATCGACCCGTGACAGGCCACCCGGCTCAGGATCGCCTCGATCTTGGCGCGCACCAAAAGGCTCTCGCCCTGATCGTCCAGTTCATCAAGAATATCGAGCACCATCGCCCGCGCATTGACCTCGCCAAGGATCGCCGGGGTTTCGCGCACCGCGACCGCCCCGCCGCCAAACGGCTCAAGCGTCAGGCCAAGTTTGGTCAACTCATCGGCAACCGCCAAGATCCGCGCGCAATCGCCCTCTGACAACTCGACGATCTCGGGGATCAACAACGCCTGCGCCGCGACACCATTCTCCGCCATCTGGGCCTTGAGCTTCTCATAAACCAACCGCTCATGCGCGGCGTGCTGATCGACGATCACCATCCCGGTTTCGGTCTGCGCCACGATATAATTCTCATGCACCTGCGCCCGTGCCGCGCCCAAGGGCAGCGCCTCAAGCGGCGTCTCCTGCGCCGCGTCCTCGACAACCGGCTCCACCCGCGCGCTGTAGGCCTGCGAAAGCTCGGCAAACCCCGGCTCCGGTGCCTGCATACCATACGCTGCCGTCCGGGCACCAAGCGACGGGCGATCCATCTGGTAAACCCGCGCCGGAGCTTCGCCCACAGGTTCGGGCCGAAACGCCCCCAAGGTCGCCCCCGCGATGGTGGTCGATGCCCGATGTCCTGCCTCGGCCAACGCATGGCGCAGTGCCGACACGATCAAGCCCCGCGCCATCCCCGGATCACGAAACCGCACCTCTGATTTCGCCGGATGCACGTTCACATCGACAAGATGCGGATCGCAATCAATGAACAGGGCCGCTGCCGGATGCCGATCCCGGCTCAGGAAATCAAAATACGCCCCGCGCAACGCCCCGACGAGCAACTTATCCTTCACAGGTCGCCCATTGACGAACAAATACTGCGCCACCGCCGAGCCACGCGAATAGGTCGGCAAGGCCGCATACCCCATAAGCCGAAGCCCCTCACGCGTCGCATCAATCCGTAGCGCGTTTTCGGCAAACTCCTTGCCGATGATCCCCGCCAACCGCCCATGCAGCGCATCGAACAAATCGCCGCTTTCAGCCTCGGCCCGGAACGTCACACGCCCCTCGCCGCCGCCCGTCACATCACGCAGGCTAAAGGCGACGAACGGCTCTGCCATCGCCAGCCGCTTGACCACATCCGTGATCGCCTGCGCCTCGGCCCGGTCCGAGCGCATAAACTTGAGCCGCGCCGGTGTCGCATAGAACAGATCCCGCAACTCGACCCGCGTGCCCTTGGAAAGCGCCGCCGGTTTCACCGCCCCCATGCGTCCGCCCTCAACCGCGATCTCGGCCGCCTCTTCGCCTGCCGCCCGCGTGGTGATCTTCAACCGCCCCACCGCGCCCAGCGACGGCAAGGCCTCGCCCCGAAACCCAAAGGTATGAATGTCGAGCAAATCGCTGCCGTCGATCTTTGACGTGGCATGGCGCGCCAACGCCAACGCCAAATCCCCCGGCGCAATACCACAGCCATCATCCATGACCCGGATCAACGTTTTGCCGCCATCGCCGTAGGCCACATCAATCCGCCGCGCGCCCGCATCAAGCGCGTTTTCAACCAATTCTTTGACCGCCGAAGCGGGCCGCTCCACAACTTCACCCGCCGCAATCCGATTGATTGCGGCCTCGTCCAATTGCCGAATAATCGGGCGCTTTTCGCTTATCTTGGGGTCAATCTGAGACATGACCCAAAACCTAGCACGCCCCACTCCGATTCTGCCACAGCGATTGATACCGATGTCCCATGCCAAAGGCCTTCTCTCTGGACAGGGTTAACAAGAGGCGTAGGATTTGATCAAATTTACATAGATTTGAGAATCGCGACGAGAGTCAGGACATGCCATGAAAGACGAAAACTTCCTCAAGGAAAACAACGCCCGCCACCTCTGGCATCCGATGGGCGCCCCCGGCGACATGCAGGCCAACACGCCGAAAATCATCACCGGCGCTTCCGGCGTCTCGATTACCGACATTGACGGCCATAGCGCGGTCGACGCCGTGGGCGGTCTGTGGTGCGTCAATCTCGGCTATTCCAACGACGTGGTGAAAGAGGCCATCGCCAAGCAACTCTACGATCTGCCCTACTACTCGGCCTTTGCCGGAACATCGAACCCGCCCGCCATCGAAGCGTCCTACGCCGTGCGCGAGTTCTTTGCCCCCGATGGCATGGGCCGGGTGTTCTTTACCTCCGGCGGAAGCGATAGCGTCGAGACCGCCCTGCGTCTGGCGCGGCAATATCACCGCCTGCGCGGCGAGCCGACCCGCACCAAGTATATCTCGCTCAAAAAGGGCTATCATGGAACACATTTCGGCGGCGCGTCGGTAAACGGCAACAACCGCTTTCGTATCAATTACGAACCGCTCCTGCCCGGCTGTTTTCACCTGCCCTCGCCCTACCCCTACCGCAACCCGTTCCACGAGACCGATCCGGCACAACTGGCACAGAATATCGCCGCCGCGTTTGAGGACGAAATCGCCTTTCAGGGTGCCAACACCATCGCCGCCTTCATTATGGAACCGATCCAGGGGGCGGGCGGCGTCATCGTGCCGGATGCCTCCTTCATGGGCCTGATGCGCGATATCTGCGATCGCCACGGCATCCTCTTGATCTCGGATGAGGTCATTACCGGCTTTGGCCGCACCGGCGATTGGTCCGGCGCGCGTCACTGGGGCGTCCAACCCGACATGATGACCACCGCCAAAGGCATCACCTCCGGCTATTTCCCCGTCGGCGCCTGCCTCCTGAGCGAAGCCGTGGCCGAGGTTTTCGAGAAAGACACCAGCGGCGAGGCCGCTATTTATCACGGCTATACCTATTCCGCGCATCCCGTCGGCGCCGCCGCCGTGGTGGCAACCCTTGCCGAAACCCAACGCCTCGACCTCAAGACCAACGCCGCCGCCCGCGGCACCCAACTCTATGAGGGCGTGCGAAACCTCGCCGAAAAATACGACATCATTGGCGATGTGCGCGGCGGTCATGGTCTCATGACCGGGATCGAAATCGTCTCAGACAAAGCGGCAAAAATCCCGATGGACGCCGCAACAATGGCACGCATCCACCAAACCGCTTATGAGGCCGGCGCAATGGTGCGTCTGGGCGCGCATAACATCCTCATGTCGCCGCCCCTGACCATCTCCGAGGCCGAGATCAACACGATCCTGACCGCCCTCGACGCAGGTTTCTCCGCCGTGTAATCAACTCACCCGCCACATGCAAAGACACCCAGACAGAGCCTCTGCCCCTTCGGGCGCGGGGCTCTGAACAGTCTCTAAAAAGGGGCTTTGGCCCGGAACCGCATCCCCTTACCGCCATCGGGATGCCGCAGACGCAATTCTTCGGAATGAAGCATAAGGCGATCAACCCGGTCCAGCGCCGCACCCTCGGCATAGAGCGGGTCGCCAAGGATCACATGCCCAAGCGCCAGCATATGCACCCGAAGCTGATGACTGCGCCCGGTCTTCGGCATAAGCCGCACCCGCGTTTCATGCTCGCCATATTTGACCACGCGCCAATCCGTAATGGCCTGCTTGCCATTCTCATGGTCAACCATCTGTCGCGGTCTGCGCTCCCAATCGACAATAAGCGGCAAGTCGACCGTCCCGTCCCGCGGCTCTAGCCGCCCATCAACGCGGGCAACATAGGTCTTTTTGGTCATCCGTTTTTCGAACTGAAGCCCAAGATGACGCTGTGCATGGGGCGTAAGGCCAAAGACCATGACACCGGACGTATCGCGATCAAGCCGATGCACAAGAAGCGCCGTAGGAAAAGCAACCTGCACGCGCGATATAAGGCAATCCGCCAACTCTGGACCCTTACCCGGCACCGACAATAGACCAGCCGGTTTGTTGACGATCAGCAACTCGTGGTCCTCATGGATCACGTCAAGCGGGCTTTGGGGCGGGAGATAATCCGAGGAAAGCGTCATATCGCCTGCTTTAGAGCCAACACACCCGCACGGCAACCCAACGTCAGCCTTGCCAGACTGCCCACCAAAGGCAGACTGCTCAGGGAATAGGAGGATTCCCATGCACCCGACCATTGAAAGAATGAAAGAAATCGTCGCATCCGGCGATGACACCAAGATTATCGAAATCCTTGCCCCGGATTGCCGTTTCCTGCCGCCGACCTACTACAAGACGTGGAAAGGCGCGGAACCAACCGCCGCGATCCTTGGTCATGTGGGCCGGATTTTTAAGGATTTCTCCTATCGCCGCGTCATGGGCGAGGGCAAAGATTGGGCGCTTGAGTTCCAATGCCGGATCGGTGACCTCGACGCTATCGGCGTTGACCTGATTACCCTCAACGACGATGGCCTTATCGAGGTTTTTGAGGTGGTCATGCGACCCTACAAATCCATCGGCGCCCTACGCGACGCGATGATGGCCAGCATTTCGACCGATCCACGTTTTCTTGCCTATCGCGACGCGCTGAGTTGATTGCGCTGCACCTTGGCGCAGTTGCATAACCCCCGGCCGAGGCATAGATTGAGGGTATTCATTCCCCTTGTGATTTACAGGATTATTGCCGATGTCCGTCTTCTCTGCCCCGCTGTCGCGCGCCATGCTCTTGGGCGCAACCTTTGTCCCCGGCGCCGCTATTGCGGACCTTGCCGCCAATGACGTCTGGCAACACTTCAAGGATGTCTCGGCGCTCTATGGCGGCGCGCTCGAAGGCACAACCTCTCAAAAAGGCGAGACTCTCACAGTCACAGACATGCGCTTTGCCGCCGACTTACCGTTTGACGCGGGCAAGCTTGCTGTCGACCTCGGGGACATTCAACTGCGCGAAGCCTCTGATGGCTCCGTCTCCCTGATCTACCCGTCCAATATCGTGCTGCAAATGCGCTATATGTCGGCAGATGGCGAAACCTACGGTGGCGGCATGACCGTTACCCATGAGGGGCTCGTAAGCAAAGCCACCGGTCGCCGCGATGAAATCACCTTTGATTACGCCGCCTCGCGCATCGACATGTCCCTCGATATCCCAACCCTCCCCGAAGGTCTCGAAAGCTATAGCGGCAGCGGCTTCCTAAGCGATGTGACCGGGCGTTCCGTGCATCAAATGGCCTCTGGGCTTGATGCCGACGCCTCCCTCTCGGTTGGCAAGCATTCCTTCACGGCGGATCAATCAATGCGCCTTGAGGACGAGGACGGCGCGGTGCAGGTCAAGAATACCTCCGGCGGCAACAGCATGACCGCCCAAGGCAAGACCAGTATCCCCGCTGGCGGCATTGACCTTGTGAACTTTGCCGCCTCGCTGCGGTCGGGCCTTGCGGTTTCGGGACTTGCCAAAATCTCTGACTACTCCACCAATCAGGTCACGGCTCAAGATGGTGCTGTCATCGCCCGTCAACATGTAACCGCCGAATCTTACGAAACATCCATGACCCTAAATGCCTCTGGTGCCTCGATTGAAGGCCCATCCGAAGGCCTTCGGATCGAGGTTGAAATGCCGACAATGGGTGGCATGATCTTTGGTGCGGATATCGCCTCTGGATACGGAAAATTCCGCGCCCCGCTTCTCAAGGACGAGACCTTTGACGCGGCCCAGATAAAACTCGACCTGAACGGCATTGTCCTTGATGAATCCCTTTGGGCTATGGGCGATCCAACCGGCATCCTGCCGCGCGACCCCGCTAACCTGAACCTCGACCTGACCGGCAAGATTCGCCATCAGGTCGAATGGCTCGATTTTGCAAATGTCGAAGCCGCGACCGATACCCTCACGGGGCTTCCAGTCGAACCCGAGAGCCTTCAACTCAACACGCTACGCCTTTCTGCCGCAGGTGCAGAGATCACCGGCGAAGGCGCGTTTACCTTTGACCTCACCGACCTTCAGAGCTTCGATGGTATGCCCCGCCCCGAAGGCAAATTGACCCTGCGCGCCAAGGGCCTCAACGCTTTGCTGCAAAAGCTCCAACAACTGGGCATGCCCGACGACCAGATCGGCAGTGGCATGATGATGCTCGGCATGTTTACCGCGCCCGATCCTGAAAACGGCGAGGATGCCCGCAAAACCGTTCTTGAGGTGACGCCAGAGGGTCAAGTTCTCAACAACGGCATGCGGATTCGCTAAGGCATGGCCCTCGCGGGGGACCGCCTGCTACAGCTTTCGCTTGCGCCGCTTCTCGTGGCGCAGGCGCTCTGGGTTGTGGCGCGGGCAGAGCGCCTGCCCGAACCGCCCGGCCCCCGCTCAGGACACATAGGACACGGCAAACCGCTGCGCCTTTTGATCCTCGGGGATAGCTCGTCCGCTGGCGTCGGGGCCGAAACACAGGAAAGCGCGCTTTCCGGGGCGCTTGCCCGCGCGCTTGCGCCTCATGTGTCGCTTGACTGGCATCTTGAGGGAGAAACCGGCGCGACCACCAAAACCTCTCTGGCCAAACTTGCAGCTCTACCGGACCGCCCTTTCGATCTCGCGCTCTTGATTCATGGCGTCAACGACACCACCCGCCTCACCGCGCCCGCAACCTTTCGCTCCCGTCAAATTGCCCTCATGGAGGCGCTCACCGCGCGTCATGGTGTGACGCGGTTTATCCTCTCCGGTATCCCCCCGATGCAACACTTCCCGCTCTTGCCACAACCCCTTCGCGGAGTCTTGGGCCGCCATGCCGCGCGGCTTGATGCTGAACTCGCACGGCTCGCATCCGAACGCGCAGGCGTCGAACACCTCCCCCTTGCCCTACCGTTTGAGCCGCATCTCGTCGCGCGTGACGGATTTCATCCATCGCAAGCCGCCTATACGCTTTGGGCCGCCATGCTGAGCGACCCGATCCTCGCTTAACCCCGGCGCCGCATCTGGCGCAGCATGGACCACGAATAGATCACAAGCGCGGCCCAGATGAGCGGAAAGGCCAGGACGCGCGCCCGATCAACCTCTTCCTCAAAGACGAAAACTGCGATCAAAAAGATCATCGTCGGCGCGATGTATTGCAAGATACCCACGGTCGAAAGACGCACCTGCTTGGCCCCGTTCGCATAAAACAATAGCGGCACCGCCGTGACGATCCCCGCCGCCATAAGCATCAGCGTATCATAGAGCGACCCGCCAAAGGCGCTCTGGCCCGTGACCCCAAGCCATCCCATATACACAAGCGCCACCGGCAATAGGATCAACACTTCAAGGAGGAACCCTTGGTTCGGCCCAATGGGCAGCGACTTCTTGAACAGCGCATAAAACCCCCAAGTGAACATCAACCCCAAGGCCACGACCGGAACCTCTCCCGCCTCTAGGATCAGGATAAGAACCCCCATCGCCGCAAGGCCAATGGCCACCATCTGCACCCGCGCCAGACGTTCCCCAAGAAGCACCGCGCCAAGAAGGATACTGAACAACGGGTTGATGTAATATCCAAGGGCAGCATCAATGGCGTTCCCGGACGCAATCGCCCAGACATAAATCGCCCAATTCATAGAGATCAGCGCCGCCGTCAGACAGGCCATGCCAAGCATGCGCGGTGTCTGCAACGCCTCGCGCAAATCCCGTGTGCGCCCCAATACAACAAGCACAACCCCGGCCACCGGAACGGACCAAATCACCCGATGCGCCACAACCTCGATGGACGGGACATGCGCCACGCCCTTCATATAGAGCGGCAAAAACCCCCAGAGCACATAGGCCGTAATCACAAACACAAGACCCAAGGGCGTATCGGTGTTTTTATCATGTGCGGCGTTTGACATCGGCTGTCCTCATTTGATCAGGCCGTTATGCCAGTCTTTCTCGAAACCCGAGCATGGTTTTCTGTGACGCCGCCCATAACACGTCGTGAATATCCCTTGGCCCGCTCAAACCTTGACCCGCTCTGCCTTGGGGTCATACATCGGCCGGAGCGACGCGCGCGCTTTGACCCGCCTGCCCATCACGTCGATTTCATAGCCTGATGCAAGCACATCTGCCGCGCTTTCACCCGCGCAAGGCACGTATCCCATACCCACCGCCGCGCCGAGCGTATGACCATAGTTTCCCGACGACAGGTGCCCGACGATCTCGCCATCGCGCAGGATCGGTTCGTTGTGGTAGAGAAGCGGCTCTGCATCTTCGAGAAGGAACTGCACCATCCGCGCTTGTGGCCCGCTTTCCTTGCGTGCAAGAACCGCCGCCTTGCCGATGAAATCGGGCTTGTCTGTCTTGACCGCAAAGCCAAGCCCCGCATCGACCACATGATCTTCGCAGGTGATGTCATGGCCGAAATGGCGAAAGCCCTTCTCGATCCGACAGCTATCCATCATGTGCATCCCACAGAGTTTAAGCCCCATCTCCTGCCCTGCGCCCCAAAGCGTCTCAAACGCGTGGCCCGCCATGTCGGATGAGACATAAATCTCCCATCCCAACTCGCCCACATAAGAGACCCGATGCGCACGGGCGAGGCCCATGCCAAGCTCGATCTCCTGCGCCGTGCCAAACGGGTTGGCCGTGTTGGTGAAATCATTGGGCGAGACCTTTTCCATCAACGCCCGCGCGTTCGGCCCCATCACCGCGAGAACCCCTTCGCCCGCTGTCACATCCGTGATGACCACATTGAAATCGCCCTTGTGACGCGCCATCCATGTCTGATCCGCCAGCCGTGTCGCTGCTGGCGTCACAACAAGATAGGCCGTTTCCGTAAGCCGCGTCACAGTGACATCCGCCTCAATCCCGCCCCGCGCATTGAGGAATTGAGTATAGACGATCTTGCCGTTGACGACCGAATAGTCCCCGCCGCCGATATAGTTCAAAAACGCCTCGGCATCCGGACCTTCGACGCGGACTTTACCAAAGGACGACATGTCATACATGCCAACATTCTCACGCACCGCGCGGTGCTCGCGCGCGGCATTCTCAAACCAGTTCTGCCGCTTCCAGCTATAGCAATAGTCCCGTTCCTGCCCCGCGTCGGCGAACCAATTGGCCCGCTCCCAGCCCGCCAATTCGCCAAACACCGCGCCGTTTTCGGCCAAATGGTGATGAAACGGCGTCCTGCGCACGCCCCGCGCACTGGCCTTTTGCCGATAGGGAAAGTGATCGGCATAAAGCAGGCCAAGCGTCTCCTTGGAGCGCTCATAAAGGTAGTGTTTGTTGCCCTGAAACGGCTGCATCCGGCTGATGTCCACATCGCCAAGATCAAACGGTTTCTCCCCGTCCTCCATCCACTGCGCCAATGCCATGCCCGCGCCGCCAGCCGATTGAATGCCAATCGAATTGAACCCGGCCGCGACCCAGACATTGTCCATCTCCGGCGCAAGGCCAAGGTGATAGGCGTCGTCGGGCGTAAAACTCTCCGGCCCATTAAAGAACGTATGAATCCCCGCATCGGCAAGCATCGGCATCCGGTTCACCGCCGCTTCGAGGATCGGCTCAAAGTGGTCGAAATCCTCCGGCAGCTGGTCAAATTCGAAATCCTTGGGGATACCGTCCATTGCCCAGGGTTTGGCATTCGGCTCAAACGCCCCGAGCATGATCTTGCCCGCCTCTTCCTTGTAATAGGCGCATTCGTCCGGCACCCGCAGCACCGGCATAGACGTCAGCCCCTTGATCGGCTCGGACACGATATAGAAATGCTCGCAAGCATGAAGCGGGACAGTGACCCCCGCCATTTTGCCAACGGCGTGACCCCACACCCCGGCACAGTTGACGATCATATCACAGGCAATATGCCCCTGTTCGGCCCCATCATCCGAGGCCCAGTCCACGCCCGTAACCCGACGCCCCTGGCGCGCAATACCCGTGACACAGATACGTTCCTTGATGACCGCCCCGCGTTGCCGCGCCCCCTTGGCCAGCGCAAGCGCGATACCCGTCGGATCGCCCTGTCCGTCCTTGGGCAGGTAGACGCCCCCGGTCACGCCCTCAATATTGAGGTGCTCATAGCGCGCCTTGACCTCGTCCGGCGAAATCTCCTCAACCTCGACCCCAAAGGCCCGCGCCATCGCGGCTGAGCGGAAAATCTCTTCCTTGCGTTCCTCGGTGAGAGCCGCAGTGATCGACCCGACCCGCTTGAACCCCGTCGCAACCCCGGTTTCCGCTTCCAGCGCGCCATAGAGCTCCTGGCTATATTTGGCCAGCTTGGTCATATTCGCCGTCGCGCGAAGCTGCGCAATAAGGCCCGCCGCGTGCCATGTGGTGCCGCTGGTCAACTGCTTGCGCTCAAGCAGAACCACATCCTGCCAGCCGAGTTTCGTCAGGTGATAGGCCACGGAACAGCCCACGACCCCGCCGCCAATGATGACCACACGGGCCTTGTTTGGAATATCCGCCATGATGTCCTCCTCAATAAACCGGCGGCGCGATCACCCAGATTGCCACGGCCGGTTCGTCATATGGGTTGTGCCAATGGTATTCCTCGCCCCGAACCCGGAAACTATCGCCGGGGCCAAGCGAAAAGGTCTTGTCCCCAATCCGAAGCTCGATCCGTCCCGACACCATATAGCCAAGCTCCTGCGTGGCACGGCGCGTCGGGGTCTGCATGGTTGAGCGCGGGGCAAAGGTCGAATGCAGAACCTCGAAATCATCCGTAAGGTCGGGCGACAGAAGCTCCTCGATCAACCCTTCCTCGCCCGCGCCCATACGGCGGCGCGACCCGGCGCGCACAACATGGCCCTGCTCCTCAACAGGCACACGCGATTGCCCGAAAAGCATCGACATCGGCACCCCAAGAACCCCGGCCATCTCGCGCAGGTCGGAAATCGTCGGCTCCGACATGTCGCGCTCCACCTGACTGAGCCAACCCACCGACCGCCCAAGACGCTCGGCCATCTCCACAAGCGTCAGCCCCCGCGCCTTGCGCAGCGCGCGCAGATCGGCCCCCAGAGTTTCGGAGGAGGTTGGCATATCGTGTTTCATGGCGCGGCACTTTCGTGAAATTTAGCCCTCAAATTTCACGCTGCCGCAGAATCGTGAAATCTCCAAGCACAATTTCACGCAAAGCCAATCAAATCGCGTCTTTGAAAACAGCCGCCAATATTCGCGCCAAACGGTCGGCATCGTCCTGCGTGAAGGCATCTGGCTGATCGCTATCAAGATCAAACACCGCCAATAGATCGCCCGCGCCATTCCAGACCGGCAAAACCAACTCTGACCGCGTGGACGACGCACAGGCGATATGGCCCTCAAACGCCTCGACATCCGGCACAAGCTGAACCGCGCCCAACCGCGCCGCCGCGCCGCAGACACCGCGCGCAAACGGAATCACGAGACAGCCATGACCGCCCTGATACGGCCCGATCTTAAGAAGCTCCGGCGCGACCACGCGGTAAAACCCGGTCCAGTCGAACCGATCATCGCTATGATGCACCTCACAGGCCACCGTCGCCATAAGCGCCACGGCATCCGTCTCGCCCTCGGCCACCGCCGTGATCCGCTGTTCCAGTTCGTCGTAATTGACCCGCATTCTCTATCCTACCCGCGCCCGTAGCCAGTCCGCCGTTTTCCTCAACGCCTCATCGCCCTGCGGGATCACCTTCGTCAACGACATGAACGCATGAATTTGACCGGGGTATTCCACAAGTTCAACCTCAACGCCCGCCGCCCGCATCTTGGCGGCATAATTCTGGGCATCGTCCCAAAGCGGATCATGCCCGCCCGCCACAATGAACGCCGGGGGCTGCTGGCCAAGCGTTTGGGAAAAAATCGGCGAGGCGCGTGGATCATGCCGGTCCTGTGCCTCGGGCAAATACATGCCGAGATACCAATCAATCCGCGCCGCCGACAACAACGGCTGATCCTTCAAATCTTGCATGGATTGCGTCGCAAGCCGCGCATCGACGCCGGGATATATGAGCACCTGCCCCGCAGGCAGCGCCAGCCCCGCCACGCAAAGATCATGCATGAGGCACGCCGTCAGGTTCCCCCCCGCGCTATCGCCGCCAACAACAAGGCGGGCGGGATCAACCTTGACCTGCGCAGACCCCGTCACCAACGCCTGATAGCAGGCGAGACTATCATCCGCCGCCGCCGGGAACGGATGCTCGGGCGCAAGCCGGTAATCATAGGAAATGACCCGTATGCCCGCCATCTCGGCAAGCCTCCCACAGAGGCCATCATGTGTCTCTATTCCGCCCTGAATCCATCCCCCGCCATGCAGGTAAAGAAGCGTCGCAGCCTCGCCCCCAGCCCCTTCAGGCAGGTAGAGCCGCGCCGGTCGCGGGCCTTCCGCCCCCGGCAAGGTGATATCGCGTTTTGTCACCGACGCGGGACAAGGCTTTTCAAACTTCTCCGCCATCACGGCGAGTTGCTGGCGGCTCTCTTGCAGGCTCGGCATCGCCTGCCCATCCCGCAGCACCGCCACAAGATCCGACACCGCCTTGGCCTTGGGATCAATCCTGCGCCCCGCAATGACCTCGCGCCGCCCGCCATAAAGCGCCGCAACCATAGGCTCCGGTAGGTTTAGCCGCAGGAGACCCCAAAGAATGGCAAGTTTCGACATGGTGCGGCCCTCCCTTTTGCGCCTGGCGCAAGGGTGGGCCGATTTCTCATAACCTGCAAGAGGCGTCAGACGCGCTCGATCGCGATCGCCGTGCCTTCACCGCCGCCGATACAGATCGCCGCCACGCCGCGCTTTAGCCCGCGCTTTTCAAGCGCGTTCAGAAGCGTGACCATGATTCGCGTCCCCGACGCACCAATCGGATGGCCAAGCGCACAAGCTCCGCCATTGACGTTGATGATATCGCGGGCAATGCCCATCTCCTTCATAAAGGCCATCGGCACAACCGCGAAGGCCTCGTTGACCTCCCAGAGGTCCACATCGCCCACGGACCAACCAAGACGCTCAAGCAATTTGCGCGCCGCAGGCACCGGGGCCGTCGGGAACTGCGACGGCGCTTGTGCATGGCTCGCATGACCAAGAACACGGGCACGGATATTCAACCCCTGCGCCTCTGCGGCCTCCTGCGATGCCATCACAAGCGCCGCCGCACCGTCTGAAATCGACGAGGAATTGGCGGCCGTGACCGTGCCGTCCTTGCGGAACGCGGGCTTCAGCATCGGGATTTTTTCGGGCCGCGCCTTGGCGGGCTGTTCATCGCGCGAAATAATCTCTTCGCCGGTCCGGGTATGAAGCGTCACCGGGCAAATCTCGCCCTCGAACGCACCAGACCGCTCCGCCTCAAGCGCATTGTCGAGCGACGCAATCGCATATTGGTCCTGATCTTCGCGGGTGAACTGAAACGCTTCGGCGCAATCCTCGGCAAAGGTGCCCATGAGGCGACCCTTGTCATAGGCATCCTCAAGCCCATCAAGGAACATGTGGTCCTTGACCTCCTGATGCCCGATCCGCGCCCCGCCGCGCATCTTCGGCAAGACGTAAGGCGCGTTCGTCATGCTCTCCATGCCGCCCGCGATCATCGTATCTGTATGGCCAAGCGCGATCTGATCAAACGCCACCATCGCCGCCTTCATCCCCGATCCGCACATTTTGTTGAGCGTCGTCGCAGGCACCTCTTCGCCAAGACCACCGGCGAAACCCGCCTGCCGTGCCGGTGCCTGCCCCTGACCCGCCGGAAGCACACAGCCCATAAGGACCTCGTCCACCGTCCTCGCCCCGGCATCCGCAAGGGCCGCCTTGATGGCCGCGCCGCCAAGTTTGGCCGCTTCAACGCCATCAAACACGCCCTGAAAGCCGCCCATAGGTGTGCGGGCTGCGCCCGCGATCACTACATTCTTCATTCTCGTTTTCCTCCCGAGACTGGTGCCTTTGTCCGGCGTTCTGACCGAAAAATCTTGCACCGTTATTTCAACGCGCATTTTCGCCTTCAAATCCGGCCAAGTCCATCCCGTGCTATTACGGGAGGCGGGAAACCCTTTGATAAGCATTTGCCTCTAGCGTCAGAGAGAACCAATGGAGGACCCGAACCATGAACCTCTCTCGCCATGAGACGGCGGATGCTTGCGTCATTTCGGTCAACGAAACCCGCATCGACGCGGCGGTCGCGATCCAATTCAAGGACCGTATGCGCGACAAAACCGAAGACGCCGGGGCGCGGATCGTGCTCGATCTTGGACAGGTGGAGTTTATCGACTCAAGCGGCCTCGGTGCCATCGTCGCCGCCATGAAACAGCTTGGGCCGGATCGCCGCCTTGATCTCGTGGCGCTCAACCCCAATGTCGACAAGGTTTTTCGCCTAACACGCATGGATAGCGTGTTCCGTATCTTTGATACGCTGGAGGACGCCGGTGCCCTCTAACGCGGCCCGCCGCGCGCCCTCCCGCCCTAGCTCGGATCGTCCTTACATGGCCGAAACACAGTTCTCTCTCCGCATCCCAAATCGCCCCAAAGCGGTGCGCCGGGCACTCGTTGAAATTTGCGGACGGACCGACGCAAGCGGAAGCGGGCCGGATACCGTGGGCCGTATTGAAATCACCCTCGCAGAGGTGCTCAACAATGTGGTCGAGCACGCCTTGCGCCACGAAGAAGAAGGCGAAATTCACCTCACGGCGACCCGGAAAAACGACGGCTGGCACTTTGATATCCGCGACGGCGGGGTTGCCATGCCCGGCGGCATCGTCCCCCACCCCGACCTGCCCGGAAACAACTGCCCGCTTGAGAATCTGCCCGAGGGCGGCTTTGGTTGGGCCATCGTCAACACGCTTGCCCGCGATCTGCACTATCGGCGCAGGGCCGGAGGCAATCACCTGACCTTCGTCATTCCCGAGCACTGAGCCGCCCCCGATGATCGCATTGGCAAGGCGCAAATCTCCTTCTAAGGTCAGCCCAAAGCGCGAGGGGAGATCACTATGCGAGACTTTCATTTGCCGGGGCGTAGCGCCGTATTTGCCGAGAACGGCATGTGCGCAACGTCCCATCCGTTGGCCGCCGCAACCGCCATCGACATCCTCAAACGGGGTGGCAATGCCCTGGATGCCGCAATTGCGGGGGGCGTCTTGCTTGGCATTTGCGAACCTCAGATGACGGGAATCGGCGGGGATTGCTTTGTCCTGATCTCGCCTGCGGGACGGAACGACATCGTGGCCTATAATGGCTCGGGCCGCGCGCCCGCTGCCGCTTCTGCAGCTGACCTGCGCGCGCGCGGATTAACCGCCGTCCCGACACACGCCCCCGAGGCCGTGACCATTCCCGGCGCAGTTGACGCCTTCTGCCGGCTTAGTGAAAGCCACGGCAAGCTCGGCCTTGACGCGGTGCTCGCCCCCGCGATCCACTACGCCGATGCGGGCGTCCCCGTCGCGCCCCGCGTCGCCTTTGATTGGGGGATACACGCCAAGGTGCTCCAAGGCGCGGCGCGCAACCATTACCTCGTGGACGGTAAGGTGCCCCAAATCGGCCAGATGTTCCGCTCTCCCGGTCAGGCCGAGGTGCTCCGCCGTATTGCCAAAGAGGGGCGCGCCGCGTTCTACGAAGGCGAGATCGCCGAGGACATGACCGCCGCCCTGACCGCCCGTGGCGGCATCCATACAACCGACGATTTCGCCGCCACCTGTGGCCTTCAAACCGCGCCGATCAACGGCCCTTACAAAGGCGTCGATCTTGTCGAGCATCCGCCCAACGGCCAGGGCGCGACCGCGCTTCTCATGCTCAACATTCTGGACCATTTCGGCATTGCCGCGATGAACCCGCTTGGCGCTGAACGCGCCCATATCGAGGCCGAGGCAGCAAAACTTGCCTATGATACGCGCAACCGCTTCCTCGCCGATACCGATCATATGACGCGGCTGGAACATATGCTCTCGCCCGACACCGCCGCCCGCCTTGCCGCACTCATCGACCCGGATCGCGCTATGCCCGCCGCCGCCCCTCTGAGCGAAGCCGTGCACAAGGACACGATCTATATCACCGTGGTCGACAAGGACCGCATGGCCGTATCGCTCATCTACTCGATCTTCCACGGCTTCGGCTCGGGCATCGCGTCGGAGAAATTCGGCATCCTGCTTCAAAATCGCGGCGCGGGCTTTACCCTCGAAGAGGGCCATCCCAATGAAATGCAGGGCGGCAAGCGTCCCATGCATACGATCATCCCCGCCATGCTGCGCAAAGAGGGGCGCGTGACCATACCGTTCGGCGTTATGGGTGGTGCCTATCAACCCAATGGCCACGCGCGTTTCGTCTCTAACCTTGTCGATTTCGGCATGGACCTACAAACCGCCATAGACGCCCCGCGCGCCTTCACCGACGCGGGAGAGGTGCGGCTTGAAAACGGCTATAGCACCGACGTGGCACAGGCGCTCGCCGACAAGGGCCACAACATCGTCCGCCCCGACGCCCCGATTGGCGGCGCACAGGCCATTCAAATTCACCCCGAAGGCGTTCTTGAGGGGGCGTCGGACGCCCGCAAAGATGGCTGCGCGCTAGGATATTAAAATGCCCATTACCCCTGTCAAAACCCTTATCGCCAACGCCCGCGAAGCGATTGAAACCCTGCCGCAAGAGACAGCACAGGCCATGACCGACGCGGGCGAGGCTCTGCTAGTCGACATCCGCGATTTTCGTGAGCTTGAACGCGACGGGCGCATTCCCGGCGCGTTTCATGCGCCGCGCGGTATGCTCGAATTCTGGATCGACCCCGAAAGCCCCTATTTCAAACCGGCGCTGGCGACAGAGAAAAAGATCATCCTGTTTTGCGCCACGGCATGGCGTTCGGCGCTGGCCACGCGTGACTTGCAAAACATGGGGGTCGAGAATATCGCCGAAATGGACGGCGGGTTTAGCCAATGGAAAGCCCGCGGCGCCCCCATCGAATGATCCCTCAAGGGATCAGTTCAGTTGGAAATGGAGCGGGTATTGCCCGTCTTCGAAGGGACCAAACATATCCGGGATGTCCGGGTGATCCACCGGCTCGCCCGAATAGTCGGCGATAAGGTTCTGCTCGGACACATAAGCCACGTAATAAGACTGATCGTTCTCGGCCAGAAGGTGATAGAACGGCTGTTCTTTATCGGGGCGGCTGTCTTCGGGGATCGCCGCATACCATTCATCGGTATTCGAAAACTCCGGGTCCACGTCAAAAACCACGCCGCGGAACGGGTGTTTGCGGTGACGGACCACTTGGCCGAGATGGTATTTTGCGCGTGTCGTGTTCATAACTTGCAGCCCCTACCGACCAAAGCTAAGCCTTTCAAGGGGTGTTTGTCCAACCATCGGGGCTAATTTTCGAGGAAACAGTTTGTGAACCTTGCCTTAACAGTTCTGGAAATCGTTGCGCCGGTCTTTCTTCTGGCGGGGATTGGTTTCGTCTGGGTTCGGGCGGGCTTTGAATACCGAATCGCCTTCGTGACGCGCCTCGCCATGACGCTGGCCGTGCCCTGCCTGATCTTCACCGCCCTGATGAAAACCGAGGTCGATCTGAACGCGCTGGCCAACCTGACGCTGGCGTCAATTGCGTCCTACGCCGCTGTTGGCCTTGTCGGGGCGGGGCTGCTGGCCCTGTTTCGCCTCAACCAACAAACCTTTCTTGCGCCGTTTATCTTTGGCAATACGGGCAACCTCGGCATTCCGCTTGCGCTTTTTGCCTTTGGCCAACCCGGACTTGAACGCGCGGTCGTGCTTCTCGCGGTGAGCGCGGTGCTTTCTTTTACGCTTGGCATTTGGCTTGTGGCGGGGCGCGGATCGTTCCTGAAAATTCTCAAGGAACCCATGATCGGCGCGACGCTGCTCGGGGCGCTCTTCCTGTGGCAGGGCTGGGAAACCCCGCGTTTCCTGACCAATACGCTTGAGCTGATCGGCCAGATGGCGATTCCGCTGATGCTTTTGACGCTGGGCGTCGCCGTCGCCCGCCTGACGCCTGCACGCATTTCAACCGCAATCTGGCTTTCGCTTGCCAAACTGGTGATCTGTGCCGCCATCGCATGGATCATCGCACGCGCCTTTGGCCTCGATGATATCTCCTTTGGCGTGCTGGTCCTGCAAATCTCAACGCCTGTCGCCGTAACCGGCTATCTCATCGCCGAAAAATACGGCGCCGATAGCGATTCCGTGGCAGGCTTCGTTGTGGTCTCCACGCTGATTTCTATCGCCGGCCTGCCGCTTCTCCTCGCGCTCGTTCTCTAAACCGCAGATTGTGATTTGCGCCGAAGGGGTCGGATGCGTTACACTCATTCCAAATAAAAAAATACATAGCGAGAGGCAGATGAGCAGATACTTTCGCACCCTAACCCTGTTGGTGCTGCTGGCGGCGTGCGGTGGAGGCTACGATTCTCCCCCCCGCAACCTCAATGACGCGTGTTCAATCCTGAAACAGCGTCCCGAATACTACAAAGCCTTTCGCCGGGCGGAACGCCGTTGGGGCGTGCCGATCAACGTGCAAATGGCCATCATCTATCAAGAAAGCAAATTCGATAGCGATGCGCGCACGCCATATCGCTATGTTTTGGGCGTATTGCCTATGGGTCGCCAGAGTAGCGCCTATGGCTATTCGCAGGCGCTTGATGCGACTTGGGACCATTATCGCCGCGATACCGGCAAACGCAGGGCCAAGCGGGATGACATTGACGACGCCACTGATTTCATGGGCTGGTATATGAACCAAACCCGCGAACGCAACGGCATCTCTCTGAATAACGCGCGCCATCAATACCTTGCCTATCACGAAGGCCACACCGGCTATGCCCGTGGCAACTATCGCAACAAATCGTGGCTGGTGCGGGTATCCCAAGAGGTCGCGGACCGCTCTCAGATGTATAAAGCACAGCTCGCAAACTGCCGCGTCGTCCGCTAGGACGCCGCGCGCATCAAGGTTGTTGGCTCTGACTCTGCCTCTGTAGCTGAATACTAAACAGGCTGTTGCCAAGTTCTTGACCTGTTTCCATTTCGCCAAGAATCACGGTCGTGCGTCCACCATTGCCATCGTTGATGATCCACTGGCGCAACTCGACCGGCCCTGCGGTAAACATCATGTCAATGCTGCCATACTCGGGATGCTCTGGGTCTTGCGCCCGCACCCGCGTAATCGTGCCATCATACACATGATCCGTGACCATATCCGCCCGGCCAAGATCAACCTGCTCCTCAAGGATCACAGAGAGCGGTGTGCGCTGAAGCGGATAGGATTCCGGCGGCTGGTTGGATCGCCCGTCAAAAATCGCCACCGTGTTGCCACTGGCAAGCACCATCGCCTTTTCCGGCGGGTCATATTCAAACCGGATACGCCCCGGCCGCTTCATATAAAGCCGCCCGGTCGAGATAGACCCATCATCGTTGATCTGGGTAAAGGCGGCCTCAACCGTCTTGAGATCATTGAGATAGGCCGAGACCTCCGCCAACGGCAGAATATCCGCCCGCACCGGAAGCGCGGCCACAATCGTCAAGGCAATCGTCAACAAAGGTTTTTTCATACGCATACCCAAGACATAAGCGCGCGCCGCCCGGAATGCACCCCCCGCGGCGCTCACATTGTCGCGCATTCTTGTGTGACGGCGCTTTACTGCTCGGGGACAAGGATTTCGCGTTTGCCGACATGGTTCGCCGGGCTGACAAGCCCCTGATCCTCCATCTGCTCCACAAGCCGCGCCGCCTTGTTATACCCGATCGAAAGTTTGCGCTGAATATATGAGGTCGAACATTTGCGATCCTTGATGACAATCGCCACCGCCGTATCATAGAGCGCATCTTCGGAATCCGTGTTGCCGCCAAGGCCAAGAACCGCATCGATTCCATCCGCCTTTTCGTCGTCCGGCCCCTCGACAACGCCGCCAATATACTCGGGTGCGCCAAAGCTCTTGAGGTGGTTCACAACCTCTTCGACCTCTTCGTCGCTTACAAACGGCCCATGACACCGGGTGATCTTTGCACCGCCCGCCATATATAGCATATCCCCCATCCCCAAGAGCTGTTCTGCCCCCATCTCGCCAAGGATCGTCCGGCTATCAACCTTCGAGGTGACCTGAAAGGAAATCCGCGTCGGGAAATTGGCCTTGATCGTGCCGGTGATAACGTCAACCGACGGACGCTGTGTCGCCATGATGATATGGATGCCGCTGGCCCGTGCCATCTGGGCAAGGCGCTGGATACAGGCTTCGATCTCCTTGCCCGCCACCATCATCAAATCGGCCATCTCGTCCACGACGACAACGATATAGGGCATTTTCTCGGGCGCGAATTCCTCGGTCTCGAAAATCGGCTCGCCGGTCTCGTCGTCAAACCCGGTCTGCACCGTGCGGCTGAACATCTCGCCTCTGCCAAGCGCATCCGCAACGCGGCTATTGTAGCCGTCGATATTACGCACACCCATTTTCGACATCTTGCGATAGCGTTCTTCCATCTCGCCGACGACCCATTTCAGGGCGACAACCGCCTTCTTGGGATCTGTGACAACCGGGCTGAGGAGATGCGGAATCCCATCATAAACCGAAAGTTCAAGCATCTTCGGGTCGATCATGATCAACCGGCATTCTTCCGGCGTCAGGCGATACAGAAGCGATAGGATCATGGTGTTGATCGCCACCGATTTTCCCGACCCTGTGGTCCCGGCAATAAGAAGGTGCGGCATTTTTGAAAGGTTGGCGACAATCGGATCCCCGCCAATATCCTTGCCAAGCGCAAGCGGCAATTTCATGTTCGTGTCGCCGAAATCGCGCGTTGCAAGGATCTCGCGCAGGACAACCTTTTCACGGTTCTCATTCGGAAGTTCGATCCCGATCACGCTGCGCCCCGGCACGGTCGAAACACGCGCCGAAAGGGCGCTCATCGAACGCGCAATATCGTCGGCAAGCCCGATAACCCGGCTCGCCTTGAGGCCCGGCGCGGGTTCAAGCTCATACATCGTCACCACGGGACCGGGGCGCACCGATACGATCTCGCCCTTGACGCCATAGTCATCAAGCACGCTCTCAAGCATCCGCGCATTTTCCTCAAGCGCCTCATCACTGAGATGGTGACGCTGAATTTCCATCGGATTGGCCAATAGACCAAGCGGCGGTAGCTCAAATTCTGCGGCCGCCTCATCAAAGGCAAGCGACGGCTGTGCCTCTGCGCGCGCACGGCTCGACGGCTGTGCGGCTTTTTGGGTGCGCGGCTGCACAACGGCCTTTTTCGGCTCTGCCGTGGGAAGCGGTGTCATCACAGGCTCGGGCGTCGTCCGAAGCGGCAATGGCTGATCGAACCCCTCTATAAGAACCTCATCCGCGCCATCATCGACATCCACCTCGGCCATCGGTGCCTCATATGACGCGGCCGTCAACGGCGGCTCGGGCGGAAACGCGTCTTGCCCCGGCATGGCCCTCGGATCAACGATCAACGGATCGGGCTTGCGCCCCCGGCCTTTGGTCAACGGTTTGTCTTCGGGGAAATCCGGCGGCGAAACGGGTTGCCCCTGCGCCTTGCGCAGTCGAATCGCTTCGGCAATCCGCGCTTGGATACGGTCCGGCTCGGGCGCGTTGGCCGCATCGGCAAGGCATTCCTGCTCAACAAGCTCCGGTTCCGGCATCGGCTCGGGCCGTTTGATAAGCGCCGGCATCTTCGCCAATAGCCCGGTTTTAGGCTCCTGCGGTTTTTCCGGCGCGGCCATCATCGGCTCGGGCGCGGTCTGCACGGCATCCGCCCACCCCTGCGAGGCCGCCGCCGAAACCCGGACATCGGCCTTGCGTTCCATCCGCCGTGCCTGCGCCTTCTGCGCCGCCTGCGCCGTTGCGCCCATTCCCTTGCCAAGAAGGCTCATAAGCGACGCATAGCTCAGGATCACCCCGACAACCATGAACCGACCAACCTGAATAAGCTCCTCGCGCGTAAACCCAAGCACAAATAGCGCCAGCGCCACGAAACAAAGCCCCACAAGCGCCGACAGAATCTTGACCCCTGTCACCGCCCCAATCGGCAAGATATTCAGGATCGCGCCAAGAAACGTATCCCCGAAAAGCCCGCCAAGGCCAAAACTATGGGTCCACCCGCCCCCCGGCACGAGGGTCGACGCATACATGGACCCAAGCGCAAGCATGATCGGCGCAAAGATAACCCGGCTGATGACACGCTCTTCGCCGCGATGCAGGGCAAACCGAACGCCCCACGCCCCAAGCACAAGCGCAATCCCCCAGCTGCCCCAACCGACAATGGTAAACAACGGGGCCGCAATCGACGCCCCCATGCGCCCCATCCAGTTCTCAACCGGCGCATCCGTGGCGGACATCCAACTCGGATCATCGGGCGTATACGAAACGATCATCGCCGCCGCCATCGCCGCCAATACAAGTAGCGCGATGCCGATCAATTCCTTGCCGCGTTTTTCAATCGCGGCCTGCGTGGTGCTGTCAAGAAGCGGATCGCGCCCGCGTGCCTGATATGCCATGCTCGTTCCCTCGTCTCTTTTATCCGTAGAGGCAGTCGCGCACCCTTACGAGCGCCTCCTGCACCTGCGATTTTGGGGCCACCAAGGCGACCCGAATATATCCTTTGCCGGGATTCCCGGCCTCTGCATCGCGACTAAGATACGCGCCCGGCAAAACCCTGATCCCGGTCTCTTGCCAAAGCCTCAACGCCGCCGCCTCACCATCTTCAACCGGCAACCAGAGGAAAAACCCCGCCTCCGGGCTTTGATATCCCGCCACGCCTGCGAAAACCGCATCGGCCACATCGAACTTTTCCGCATAGAGCCTGCGGTTTTCCTCGACATGCGCCTCATCGGCCCAAACCTTTTCCGCCGCCTTTTGCAACGGCAACGGCAACGGCGCGCCCGCATAGGCCCGCAATTGGCGAATGCGACGAATGCACTCCGGCCCGCCCGCCACAAACCCGGACCGCAGCCCCGGAAGGTTCGACCGCTTCGAAAGCGAATGGAAGATCACAACCCGCTCCGGGTCCGCCCCCATCTCCTGTGCAACCTCAAGCGCCCCAACCGGGGCCGCGCCGCGATAAATCTCGGAATAACATTCATCCGCGAAAATGCGGAAATCGTGCTTTTCGGCCAAGGCGATCAAATCGCGCCAATAGGCACGATCCGCCACCGCCCCCTGCGGATTGGCCGGCGAGCAAATATATGCAACCGCCACCCGGTCCAATAGCTCCGGCGCAAGCGCGGTATAATCCGGCAAGAACCCCGTCGCCGCCTCGGCATTGACGAAAACCGGCTCCGCTCCGACCGAAATCGCCGCCACGGCATAGACCTGATAAAACGGATTGGGCACGAGAACCTTGGGCTTTGCCCCGTTCTTCGTCTCGGGGCAAAGCGCCATCATGGCGTTGTAAAGCCCCTCGCGTGTCCCGTTCAGCGCCATGATCCGATCCGCGCCAACCTCAACGCCATAGCGCCGCGCGATCCAGCCCGAAATCGCGCCAAGCAACTCCGGCGTGCCGTCATTCGGCGGATAGCGATTGAACCCTTCCGCATGGTCGGCAATCACATCCATGACCCAGGCCGGAAACGCATGTTTCGGCTCACCAATGGTCATATGGACAACGTCGCCGCCGGGCTGATGGGGGTCCAACAGCGCGCGCAGGCGCGGAAACGCATAGGCCGGAAGGTTCGAAAACCGCTCGGGAAACATATTTAGACTGCCTCAAGGTTCGGGATCGTGAGTGCCCCGTTTGCCCCAGACTACAAAAGGCCGCCGCTCACGTCCAGAAAAATGCCCTGAAAGCCGCGCGTTGTGGCATTTGTGACAATCCGCCGGGATGAACGGGCCCCTACCCCTCCTGCAAGGCCGCCTCAACCGCCGCCGCAACGCGCAACAATCTCTCTTCCGCCATTGGCGCGCCCAACATCATCAACCCGCAACTCGGAAGTCCGGTCGGAAGCGACATCGCCGACGATCCCATGAGATTGCCAATCCGCGTATTGCGAAGCGCCATAAGGTTCTCGATCACATAATACTCTTGATCGCGCATCAACCGCCCCGCATCCGGCGGCAGGATTGGCGAGGTCGGCAAAAGCACCGCATCGAACCCGGCCGTCCGCGCATTCCAACGCGCGCGATAGGCGTCAAGTTTCTGCCACGCTTCAACATAGGTCGGCCCGTCAAAATTTGCCCCGGCGCGGAACCGTTCAAGAACCTGATCGAACATTTTCTCCGGCGCGGCCTCGATAACCTCGCGCCATGTTCCGTAGGCTTCTGCGGTAAAAAGCGGCCCCGACAGGGCAAGCGCCTCGGACACTTCCGGCGCCTCAAGCGGCACAAGCTCGGCCCCAAGATCGCGCAACCGCTCCACCGCGCGCAAATATCCCGCCATCGGCGCTTCGCGCACATCCTCAAGCGCCTCGGTCTGCAAGAGGGCAAACCGTTTGCCCTGAAGCGTCGCCCCGCGCAAATCCGCGGCCGGACGCCCCTCAAGCACCGACAGCACAAGCGCCACATCCTCGACCGTGCGACAAAGCGGCCCGACGGTATCGAACTTCGCCGCCAACGGCACCACACCCTTGCAAGAAACCCGCCCGGACGTTGTTTTCAGCCCCACAAGATCGTTCCACGCCGCTGGAATACGCACCGACCCGCCCGTATCCGACCCGACCGCTGCCGCTGCAAGACCAAACGCAACCGAGGCCGCCGCCCCAGAGGACGACCCCCCCGGAACCGCCTGAGGATCATTGATGCAAGGCGGTGTCGCCGTCATCGGGTTCAGACCAAGCCCCGAAAATGCCAACTCCGACATATGCGTCTTGCCAAGACACACGAGCCCCAGAGCCGTGGCATTGCGCACCACCTCGGCATCCTGTCCCGGCACGCGCCCCTCAAGCAGGTTCGATCCCGCCTTGGTTTCGTCGCCCGCCGTATCGAAAAGGTCTTTCCAACTGATTGGCACCCCATCAAGCGGCGAAAGACGCTGCCCGGCCCGCGCCCGCTCTGCCGCCGCTTCCGCTTCGGCCAGGGCGCGTTCGGGCGTGACAACGCTATAAATCCGGTCCCTTGCATCATGGCTTTCAATCGCCCCAAGAAACGCCTGCGTTAGAGCGACCGGATCAATCGCCCCGTCGCCAATCCCCCGCCCAAGCGCCGCCGCACTTTTTGAAAGCCAATCCAACATGCCAATCCCCCGCGATAATCTGCCAAAAAGACGGTAACGGCCCAGCGCGGCATGGACAATCCCGTTTGCAGGCGCATATTTGGCCCATGAGCTATGACACAGATATCGTGATTGCCGGCGGCGGTCTGAATGGCCCCGCTCTTGCGCTCGGGCTGGCACGCGCCGGGTTTTCCGTAACGGTGGTTGACCCCCGCCCCCGCTCTGCCCGCGCCGGAGATAATTTTGACGGGCGCAGCTATGCGCTCGCGCTGGCCTCGACCCGCCTTTTGAACGCCATCGACGTCTGGCCCCGTGTTGTCGCCGATGCGCAGGTGATGCACGAAATCAAAGTCACCGATGGGCGCGCGGGCGAAGGTCCGGCCCCCTTCTTCCTGCATTTTGACCGTGGCGCCCTCGAAGAAGGGCCGATGGGCTACATGCTCGAAGATCGCTTTCTCTACCGCGCCTTCCTCGCCGCAATGGACGACGAAGACCGCGTGACCCTTGTGACCGAAGACTCTGTCGTCGCGCAGGAAATCGACCCCGCCGGTGTGACCGCGACCCTCGCCTCGGGCGAAACCATCCGCGCCCGCCTCCTTGTCGGCTGCGATGGGCGTCAATCCGGCGTGCAACGCCGCGCCGGAATTACCCGGAGCGGCTGGGGCTATGGCCAAACCGCTCTCGTCTGCGCCATCGCCCATGAAAAACCGCACCACGGTATCGCGCATCAATTCTTCATGCCCCCCGGCCCCCTCGCGATCCTGCCCTTGCCGGGCAATGTCTCCTCCATCGTCTGGAGCGAAACCGACGAGACCGCCGCCCGCTTTCAATCGCTCTCGGATGAGGATTACCTTACCGCCCTGCGGCCGCGCTTTGGCGACTTCCTTGGCGAGATTTCCCTCGCAGGCAAACGCTTTACCTATCCGCTAACCCTGACCGTAGCCGACGCGTTTATCGCGGACCGCGTGGCGCTTGTCGGTGATGCTGCGCACGGGATGCACCCGATTGCGGGCCAAGGCCTCAACGCTGGCCTGCGCGATGTCGGCGCCCTCGTGCAAGTGCTCGACGAGGCCCGCCGCCGCGGCGAGGATATCGGCACGGCCCCCGTTCTCGAACGCTATCAGGAATGGCGTCGCTTCGACACACAAGCCCTGATCGCCGCAACCGACCTCACGAACAAACTGTTCTCGAACGACAACCCGCTCTTGCGTGTCGGACGGGATCTCGGCTTGGGGCTTGTCAACGCGATCTCCCCCCTGCGCCGTGGCATGATCCGCGAAGCGGCGGGGCTCACCGGCGATTTACCGGCCCTTATGCGCTAAGCCGCGCGCGCCCAAAGTCAACCGTCCGCTCCACCACGCGAAGCTCGATCGAAAACCTTTCATCCCAATACCGTGGGTCGCACAATAACGCCCGCGGTAGACGGTCATACCGAAACACCTTGCGCCGCACCTCGCAGAACTCAACCTCATAGGCCTCGCCCGCTTCAACGCCCTCGGCAATCAGGCGCGCTTTAAGCTCTGCCTCCCGCTGTTTCAGGGCTGCAATTTCTTCTCGGATATACCCAAGCGCATCTGCTGGACTCATTCTGGACATGGCCGCCTCCTTCTGGTGACGCCCCATGCAAACACATCAGAGGTTAAAACCCCCTGAACAGGCTTCCCTCTCTGTGAAAAATCGCGCCAGCGCCCTAGTCGAGCACCCGCGCCTCATCGACCAACATCACGGGGATGCCATTGCGGATCGGAAACGCAAGGTTCGCCGCCTTCGAGATCAACTCCTGCGCCTCGCCGTCATATTCAAGCGTGCCGCGCGTCTGCGGACACACAAGCACCTCAAGCATCCGGCGATCAAAAAGCGGTGTTTTCTCACTCATTGCATTATATCCTCTCCCGCGCCGCCCCGAAGCGCAAATTCAATCAACGTCACAAGGGTTTCCCGCCGCGTGGTCAGCGACGGCGCCTCAAGAAGCGCCTGTTTATCCTCAGGGGCAAAGTCAAGGAGCATGGAAAGCGAATTGATGAGCAATTCATCCTCCGCCTCGCGCAACGTCTCCCAATCGGTCGAAAGATCCATCGTGTCGAAATAGCGTTCCAGCACCGACATGAACGCGCCCCGGTCAAAGGTGTTATCCGGCGCGGGCGCACGCAGGTCGCCTTCGAACCCGTCCCAACTGACCTCACAACGCCGATAGGGGGCAAACCCGTCCACCTCGCGCAAAACCCGGAACCGCGATACGCCCGAAAGCGTCACAAGGTATCGCCCGTCCTCGGTTTCCGAAAACTGCGTAACCCGCCCGGCACAGCCGATACTCTGCAATCCCGGCCCCTCGCGACCCGGAACCTCGTTGGGCTGCACCATCCCAATAAGCCGCCCCGGCGTCTTGAGCACATCATCCAGCATCGCAAGATACCGCGGCTCAAAGATATGCAGAGGCAGGCGCGAGCGCGGCAAGAGCAACGCACCCGGCAGCGGGAAAATCGGGATCGTTCCGGGAAGATCTGTAGCTTTCAACATATGACAGAGCTTAGCGCGCTTTACCCCTTAGGCAAATATCATCGAGCTGAGCTTGCGCCGTCCGTTAAGCACCACCGGGTCATTCGGTTTGAGCGCCTCGAAAATGGTAAAGAGCTGCGCCTTGGCCGCCCCATCGTTCCAGTCCCGGTCGCGCCGGAAAAGCTCTAGAAGCATGTCAACCGCCGCCTCGGCATCGCCCGCCGCATGAAGCGCCTGCGCAAGGTCAAACCGGGCCTGATGATTGTCCGGCTCCGCCTCGACCGTGGCGCGCAACTCGGCGACCGGCCCGGCATGTTCCGCCTGCCGTGCAAGCTCAAGCTGCGCCTTGGCCGCCTCGACCTCTGCGGTCGTGGCCATCGCGTCGGGGCATTGCGCCAAAACCGCTTCGGCCTGATCTAGCGCCCCCATAGCGATGTTGGCCCGCACCAGCCCGCCAAAGGCCGCCGCGTTGTCCTGCTCTTCACCAAGGATCGCGGCAAAGGTCTCGCCCGCGCTCTGTGCATCGCCTTCCGCAAGCATGGCTTCGGCCGCCTCAAGCGCCTCGCCAAGCCCGCCATCGGCCTCGCCACCGCCCGCTTCGATCACGCGTTTGACAAAGGCGTCAATCTCGCTCGGCGGCAATGCGCCCTGAAACCCGTCAACCGGCTGACCTTTGTAAAAGGCAAATACCGTGGGGATCGACTGCACCTGCATCTGACCGGCGATCATCTGGTTTTCGTCCACATTGACCTTGGCCATCTTGACCGCGCCCTTGGCCGCCGTAACCGCCGCCTCAAGCGCCGGGCCAAGCTGTTTGCAAGGGCCGCACCAAGGCGCCCAGAAATCAACGATAACCGGAACCTCCTGCGAGGCCTCGACGACATCGGCCATAAACGTGGCCTCTGTTACGTCCTTGATAAGATCGCCTGCTGGCGCCGCATTGCCTTGTCCAAGTTCGAGCATGGGTCTTTCCCCTCATCTATCGTGTTGGCCCCTATATGGCCCCTATGATCCAAGGTGCCAACCCGTAGGGTGGGTTTTCACCCCACCAACCCTCGGAATCCCGCACCACCGCGATACAGACGCAATACCGACGCGATACAGACCCGCGTTTCTAAACATCAAACGTCGCAAAAACCGGCGCGTGATCCGAGGGTTTTTCCCATCCCCGCGCCGCCCGAAGAACCCGGCTGCCATGCCCCGCGTTGGAAATATCCGGCGTCGCCCAGACATGATCGAGCCGCCGCCCCTTATCCGCCGCATCCCAATCCTTGGCGCGGTAAGACCACCAGCTATAAAGCTGCCCCGCGGGGATATCCTGTCGCGTGATATCGACCCAACTGCCCGCATCCTGGGCCTGGGCAAGCTGTTCAACCTCAACCGGCGTATGGCTCACCACCTTCAAAAGCTGCTTGTGGTTCCAAACATCATCCTCGCGCGGCGCGATGTTCAAGTCCCCGACAAGAATAGATTTTTCCGGCTTTTCGCCATGAAACCAATCGCGCATCTCGGTCAGGTAATCGAGCTTCTGGCCGAACTTCTCGTTGATCTCGCGATCCGGCTTGTCGCCGCCTGCCGGGACATAGAAATTCTGGATCGTAACCCCGTTTTCAAGCCGCCCCGCGACGTGCCGCGCATGGCCGAGCGTGGCAAAATCCTGGTCGCCCGCATCTTCCATCGGAATCTTCGACAGGATCGCAACCCCGTTATATCCCTTCTGTCCCCGCGCCACAATGTAATGATAGCCAAGCGCCTTGAACCCCTCTAGCGGGATCTTTTCAACCGGGCTTTTACACTCCTGCAAACAAAGCACATCCGGCGCTTCTTCTTGAAGCAATTTCAATACGATAGGCTCTCGAAGCCGCACCGAGTTGATATTCCATGTGGCAAGGGTAAAGGCCATGATCCGCTCCGTTCCGTGTCCGATTTTGCGCCACCTTACCCGCTCCCCCCAACGCCCGCCACGAGGAAAACCGCCCGCTCTTCTTCTCTGTAAAAATACTCAAATCCGCTCGCGCCGTAACGACAGGCTCGACATTTTCGCGCATCCCTCCAACACTCTCCCAAGGAGGAACCAACCATGATCTTTTACGACTGCTCCACGGCCCCAAGCCCAAGACGCGCCCGCATGTTCATTGCCGAAAAAGGCCTGACCATAGACACCCGCGAGGTCTCCCTGACCAAAGGCGAGCAACTCTCGCCCGACTTCCTCAAGGTGCACCCCGGTGCAACGGTCCCCGTCCTCGTGACAGACACCGGCCAGACCTTGACCGAGAACATCGCCATCGCCGCATGGCTCGACGCGACCCACCCCGAGCCACCGCTGATGGGACAAACCCCTGAGGAAAAAGCCGAAATTCTCATGTGGAATGCCCGCATCGAAAGCCAACTCGGCATGGCCGTGGCCGAAGCGCTGCGCAATGGCAATCCGCATATGAAAGGTCGCGCCCTGCCCGGTCCCGACAATTTCGAACAAATCCCGGCGCTGGCCGAACGCGGCCTGGAACGGGCAACCTTGTTCTTTGATCGTCTCGATGCCCATCTGGAGGGGCGCGATTTCGTCGCCACGGACGGCTTTTCTCTTGCCGATATCACGGCGTTCTGTTTCGTGGATTTCGCCCGCGTGGTGAAACTCCGCGTCGATGACACCCGCCCCAACCTCAAACGCTGGTATGACGCCATGCGGGCCCGCCCAAGCGCGGCCCTCTGAACAAAAAAAGGCCCGGACAAAATCCGGGCCAAGTCCAACAGGGAGGTGCATGTCATAACCCCGACATGCAAGGGAACTTGACCCCTAGTGTTAAAGAGTCATGCAATCCGCGACTTTGACCCAGATCAACGCAATAATCTTTCCGGTTCAAACCTCGTATCGTCCTTTCATACCCCGCGCTGCGGTGCCTCACGAAACAAGCCGATAGCCGCCCGATTCCGTGATAAGCAGGCGCGCATTGGACGGGTCGGGTTCGATCTTCTGACGCAGGCGATAGATATGCGTCTCAAGCGTGTGGGTCGTGACCCCCGCATTATACCCCCAGACCTCGTGCAATAGCACATCGCGCGGCACCACGCCTTCGCTCGACCGATAGAGAAACTTGAGGATATTGGCCTCTTTCTCGGTCAGACGGATTTTGCGGTCGTCTTCGGTGATAAGCATCTTCATCGCCGGCTTGAACGTATACGGCCCAAGCTGGAACACCGCGTCTTCCGACTGCTCATGCTGGCGCAATTGTGCGCGAATACGGGCGAGGAGAACCGGGAACTTGAACGGTTTGGGCACATAGTCATTCGCCCCGGCATCAAGGCCAAGGATCGTATCGGCATCGCTATCATGCCCGGTGAGCATGAGGATCGGACACTTGACCCCCTGCTTGCGCATCAGCTTGCAAAGCTCGCGCCCATCCGTATCCGGCAGGCCCACATCAAGCACCATCATATCGTAAAGGCTCTCTTTGGCCTTCACCATCGCCTCGCTGCCGTTTCCGGCCTCAAAGACATCGAAATCCTCGGTCATGATAAGCTGCTCAGCCAGCGCCTCGCGCAGGTCTTCGTCATCATCAACAAGCAGAATTTTCTTGAGCTGGGGCATTTGGGCCTCCCTTTCTCTCTTGGTTAGATGACATGTGGCCCGCCATCACGGCATGGGCAAGAAATGCTGCAATTCTCTCACGGCCTCGTGTAATTCGCGCGCCATATGTTTCATATTGTGACAATCGGGGGTAAACCTGTCCCTCGATACCGTAACACTATAACAAGTTGCTTCATGAGCTTTGCACCCGACATTATCGAACGCCTTGCCCGCGCCCGCGCTGATCTGCGTATGGGGGTGCCGATCCTGTTGACCGGGGGCGGCACGGCAGTGTTGGTGCTGGCCGCCGAAACACTGCGCGCCGAACGTCTTGACGACCTGCGCGCACTTGGCGGAGCGCCCGTCCTCGCGATCACCGCACGACGCGCCACGACGCTCAAGGCACATGCCTATGATGGCGATCTCGCCCGTATTCGCCTGCCTGAAGACGCCTCGCTTGGCTGGCTTCGCGATATTGCCGACCCTGCGGATGACCTCGCCACGCCGATGAAAGGCCCGCTTGTTGCGGATCGTGAAGGCGACGCGACCCTGCATCGCGCCGCCCTGCGCCTCGTGAAATCAGCCCAACTCCTGCCCGCTGCCGTGATCACTGCCCTCGAAGATCCCGCCGGTTTCGCACTCGCCAATGGCCTGACCGTGATACCCGCAGACATCGCCGCGCCCCACCTCGACGCCGCAAGCCCCCTGCACCCGGTCGTTCATGCCCGCCTGCCGATGGCCGCCGCCGAGGCCGGGCGCCTGCATATCTTTCGCCCCGAAGATGGCGGCGAAGAGCATTACGCGATCGAAATCGGCCGCCCCCCGCGCGACAAACCTGTCCTTGCCCGCCTGCATTCCGCCTGTTTTACCGGCGATGTCCTCGGGAGCCTTAAATGCGACTGCGGCCCGCAACTGCGCGGCGCTCTGGCCCAAATGGGGCGCGAAGGCGCGGGCGTCCTCCTCTACCTCAACCAGGAAGGGCGCGGCATTGGCCTTGCCAACAAGATGCGCGCCTACTCGCTTCAGGATCAGGGCTTTGACACCGTCGAAGCCAATCACCGGCTCGGCTTTGAAGACGACGAGCGCGATTTCCGCATTGGTGCGGCGATTCTCAAGGATATGGGCTTTGCCTCTGTGCGCCTCTTGACCAACAACCCCCGCAAGGTTGCCATGATGGAGGATCACGGCATTGCTGTGGCCGAACGCGTCCCCCTCAAGGTCGGTGAAAACGCTCACAACCGCGCCTATCTCGCGACCAAAGCCTCGAAATCCGGGCATCTTCTATGACGCCTGACGATCTTGTCCTGACGCCGCGCGGTATCCGCTATTGCGGGCGGATCTTCCCCTGCACCATCGGCAAGGACGGCCTGACATCGGACAAACGCGAGGGCGATGGCGCAACGCCGCGCGGCATTCACCGGATCACCGGCCTGCTTTATCGCGCCGACCGCCTTGCCGCCCCGGCCCCTTGGGCGATGGCCATTGGCAAGGATGACCTCTGGTCTGATGCGCCCGACGATCCGGCCTATAACACCCTCGTGCACGCGCCTTACGGCCCAAGCTATGAGGCCTTGCGCCGCGCCGATCCGCTCTATGATGTCATCCTGCTGACCGATTGGAACTGGCCCGCGTCGCGCCCCGGCAAAGGCTCGGCCATTTTCCTGCATCAATATCGCCGCAAGGGATACCCGACCGAAGGCTGCATTGCCTTTCGCCGCGATCATCTCCTGTGGATCGCCGCCCGCGCCGCGCCGGGCACGCGGGTGATTGTGCCCTAGCCGTAATCGCGCGCCCCGAAAATGGCCGATCCAACGCGCACATGCGTCGCCCCAAGGGCCACGGCGCGTTCAAAATCGCCACTCATCCCCATAGATAGCCCCTCAAGCCCATTGCGCGCGGCGATCTTCGCCAAAAGCGCGAAATGTAGGCTCGGCTCCTCGTCCACAGGCGGAATACACATCAACCCCTGAATCGGAAGGTCAAGCGCGCGGCATTCGGCCACGAAATCATCCGCCTCTGCGGGCAATACCCCGGCCTTCTGCGGCTCTTCGCCGGTATTCACCTGAATGAATAGATCAGGACAGCGCCCCATCTCTTGCGCCAACCGCGCCAGCGTCTTGGCGAGCTTGGGCCGATCCACCGAATGAATCGCCTCAAATAGCTCTAGCGCCTGCCGCGCCTTGTTGGTTTGCAATGGCCCAAGAAGATGCACCTCAACGCCCGCGAATCTCTCGCGGAACTCGGGCCATTTGCCCGCCGCTTCCTGAACCTTGTTTTCCCCGAAAAGGCGATGCCCTTCGTCCAAAACCGCCTCAACCCGCTCATTGGGTTGCACCTTGCTTACGGCAATAAGCTGGGTCGCACCAACCGGGCGACCGGCGGCCTCTTCGGCTTTGTGAATACGGGCTTTGATCTCTGCAAGGGACATACGCGGCCTCCAATGACGATAGCTTGCCAGACTAAAACATCATCCCCGCGCAAAAGAAAAGGGCAGGTCCGAAGACCTGCCCCCTAATGCTGTAGTCGACTTCTGAATTAGAAGTTGAAGACCACACCAGCTTCTGCAACGGTATCGCCTTCGAAGTCAGCAATACCGCCAGCAACGGACACGCCGCCACCGAGGTCGTGGTTGATGCCAACGCCATAGTTTTCGTAGTTACCGAGCATACCTTCAACCGAAGCTGCGGTAAAGGTTGCGGTGGTTGCAGCACCGATTGCGGTGGTTGCGGTCACACCGAACGAGTTACCAAAGACGGTATCGTCCACGAAGAGACCGAAGGTGGTGTTGCCCATGGAACCCTGGAAGTAGAGCTTGGTTACGTCTTCTCCGGCCAGATCCGATTCCTGATGCGACAGAGCAATCAGGTAGTCACCAAAGGTGTAGTCCATACCAACGAAGATACGGTCATTGATGCCGTCATTCGAGAACGATGCGCGGACATTGAAGTCGCCAGCGGCATAGGTCGCCATGACAACACCGTCGGTGCCTGCGGTGACGAGACCGATGTCGTGGTTACCGTAACCGATCGAGTGCGGATCAACATACATGAAGCCGGTATAGCCGAGCGAACCCGCGTAGAAGCCAGGCTGTGCTTCCGATCCCGAAACGTTACCGAGCGACAGGGTGAAGCCGCCGTAGGACGCGTGGAACGCAGCGTCGCGAGCACCGGGGCCAGCTGCGCCTTTGACGGTGTCACCAACAGTCGATGCGCCGTCATCCCACTGGAGGCGGGTCTGAGCGGTGAAGCTGATGCCGTTGTCCGACTCGGCGGTGCCGGTGATGATCAGGCGGAGACGCTGGTCAACGCGGAACTCTTCCGGATCGTTGTCGTTATACTGAATACCAAAACGGCCATAGCCGCTCAGGGTGATGTCTGCGGCTGCCATGCCAGCGGTGGCGACGAGAGCAGTCGTAGCGAAGAGAATCTTTTTCATGATTTTTCCCTCGGGTTTTCCAATTCATGCGCCCAAACCGGTGACTCCGGCATGGGTTGCAAGGCTGTTTCACTCCTTTCCGGCTGCTCTTGCAAGAAAACCTGCGCTCCCAAACGCAAACTGGCTCAAAATGGTGCAGCTATGCCACACTGCGCCAGATGCCCCGTTTTTCGCCCCTCCCCCTCGCCGGGACCACCCCGCGCAAGCGACTATACCCTTGCTCCCTGCGTTTGTGTTGGCTAGGACGGTATATAAATACAAGGATCGGGCTTGAAACATGATGACACGGAATCGCGTTCTCAAAACTCTTGCGGCCACAGCGGCCATTGCTCTTGTGGCATCATGCGGCGGTAAAAAATCGCCCTATGATCAAGAGATGGAAGCCAAAACCCGCCGCGACGCGACGACCATTCCCGATCCGATGATGAACAACGCGCCCAAGTCGACCATCTGGGACATCTTCAAAGACGACAATTCCGATGTCACGGTGCGGGTCAACAAATACATCTGGAACGCTGCCCTCGAAGTGCTCGATTTCCTTCCGGTGCAATCGGTCGATCCGTTTTCCGGCGTGATCGTGACCGGCTATGGTACGCCTCCGGGCGGTGGCCGCTCGTATCGCGCGACCGTCTATGTCCGCGACCCGTCGCTTGATGCCCGTTCGCTGCATGTCGCCATGCAGACCCGTGGCGGTCGCCCCGTCGCCGCCGGAACCGTCAAGGCCGTCGAAGACGCCATCCTGACCCGCGCCCGCGAATTGCGGATCGCCGACGGCAAGCTCTAAACGCCTACATCGTGATCCGCCCCGGCTCCATCGACGCGAGCCGGTCGATCCATTGCATCTGCTGCGGCAGGCACACCGACCTCAGGTCGTATTTCTCCTGCGCAAACTTTCGCGCCGCCCGGCCCAATCCTTCGGCCATGTCGCGATCCTCAAGCACGCCGCAAACCTCCTCGACAAGCCGCTCCGCCTCGAAAAACGGGAAAAGCCGCCCCGTGACCCCATGATGCACTGCCTCATGCAGCGGCGCCGTATCGCTCGCCACAATCGGCACACCCGCGCTCATGGCCTCGATCAGCGACCAACTCAGCACAAACGGATATGTAAGATACACATGCACGCTTGAGACCTGCAAAAGGCTCAGGAACCGCTCATAGGGAATACGCCCAAGGAAATGGACCCGCTCCCAATCCGGCGTCGCGATCTTGCCGCGCACCTCGTCAATGAAGATCTGCTTCCAACTCTGCCCTTTGGGCGGCTGCGCCCCATAGCTGACCTCATCCCCCCCAACAAGAAGCACCCGCGCCTTGGGCCGCTCCTTCAACAGGCGCGGCAAGGCGCGCATAAAGATGTGATAGCCGCGATACGGCTCAAGGTTGCGATTGACGAAGGTGATCACTTCATCCGCGCACGTCACGCGGCACCCGTCCCCTAGATCAAGACCCGCATCGGGGTTGGGCACGACATGCTCGGTATCAATCCCGTCATGAATAACGGTAATCCGATCACGAAACGCCTCTGGAAAACTGTTGGCCTGAAACTCGGTCGGGCTAATGCCCATATCGCCAACCTCAAGATGCATCATATTGTTCAGATTCTTAAGCCGAAGCCGCATCGCCTCAACCTCGGGCATCTTCTGCGGAAACTCGGGATCAAACCCAAGATCGCCCTCACGCGCCGCATAATAAAGCTCGTAATAAAGCCCGATCCGCGCCTCGGGCCAAAGATCGCGTAGAAACATCGATTCGCCCCAACCAGGATGCGCCACGATCAAATCCGGCTGAAACCCCTGCGCCTTCAACTCCCGCGCCGCAAGATAACAGGATTCCCCGCGCAATAGCTTGGTCTCGAAATCTACGAGCCACGGATGCAGACCCTGCCCCGGATTGCGCCGGATCTTATAGGGCAAAAGCTGAACCCCCTGCCATTGCTTCGGCTTTTCAACCCGAAGCGTAAGCGCGACACATTTATGCCCCGCCCGCGCAAGCGCCGGGGCCAAATGCTTGTATTGACCGGGAAAATTCTGATGGATGAAAAGAATATTCATGCCTGCGCACTCCCGAAACCTGCCTATTGTCTCTTTCTACCGCCCCGCACCCCATCCCGCCAGAGCCGCTTTGCCAAACGCCTAGGCTTCTTCTTGGCAAAATACCTCGGAGCGCGAGGCAGCGCCTCGCCCCGCCGCGCCGGTCCGCAAGGACAGGGGCGGCAAAACCTGCGCGCGCTCCTTTGAAAAACCACCCAAAGCCCCCATTTCGCCGGAATTTCATCCACTGGCTCTAGACCCCGGCCCTGCCTGCGCCTATCACGCTGTGCAACGCTGAAAATTGCCTGATGACTGACGAAAGGTGCCCCCATGTCGCGCTACATCGCCGCCGAAATCGAAGCCAAATGGCAGGAAGCCTGGGCCGGGGCCGAGAGCTTCAAGGCCGTCCGGGATGAAACCAAGCCGAAATACTACGTGCTTGAGATGTTCCCCTACCCCTCGGGCAAACTGCACATGGGCCATGTGCGCAACTATACGATGGGCGACGTGATCGCGCGCTACAAGATCTCGACCGGCCATAACGTGCTGCACCCGATGGGCTTTGACGCCTTCGGCATGCCCGCCGAAAATGCCGCAATGGCAAGCGGAGGCCACCCCAAGGACTGGACCTATTCCAACATCGACACGATGGTGGACCAGATGAAGCCCCTCGGCCTGTCGCTCGACTGGTCGCGCATGTTCGCAACCTGCGATGTGGAATATTACGGCCAGCAACAGGCGCTTTTCCTCGACATGCTCGACGCCGATCTGGTCTACCGCAAGAACGCCGTGGTCAACTGGGATCCGGTCGACATGACCGTTCTGGCCAATGAACAGGTCGAAAATGGCCGTGGCTGGCGCTCTGGCGCGCCGGTCGAACGGCGCGAGCTGACGCAATGGTTCTTCAAAATCTCCGACATGTCCGAGGAACTGCTCTCGGCGCTCGACGGGCTTGAAAACTGGCCCGCCAAGGTCCGCCTGATGCAGGAAAACTGGATCGGCAAATCGCGCGGCCTGCAATTCGGCTTTGAGCGCACCGACGGCGAAGACCCGATTACCGTCTACACAACCCGCCCCGACACGCTCATGGGCGCGTCCTTTGTCGGCATCTCGCCCGATCATCCTATCGCCAAGGCGCTTGAGGCCGAGACCCCCGAGGTCGCCGCCTTCGTTGCCGAATGTCGCAAGGGCGGCACCACCGAGGAAGCCATCGAGACCGGCGAAAAGCTCGGCTACGATACCGGCATCCGCGTGCGTCACCCGCTTGATCCCAACTGGGAACTTCCGGTTTGGATCGCCAACTTTATCCTCATGGACTACGGCACCGGCGCGATCTTTGCCTGCCCGGCCCATGACCAGCGCGACCTCGATTTCTGCCGCAAATATGACCTGCCGGTGATCGACACGTTCCTGTCGCTCGACGATCCCAAGCCCGTTGAGACCGAAGCCTTCGTGCCGCCGAAAACCGAAAAGGTGAAATGGCTCAACCATTTCGCCGGCCTTGATGAGGCCACCGGCGAAGAGGCCATCAACGTGACCGTAGACTTTGCCGAGAAACAGGGCTGGGGCGAGGGCGTGACCAAATATCGCCTGCGCGATTGGGGTCTGTCGCGGCAACGCTACTGGGGCTGCCCGATTCCCGTTGTGCATTGCGAAAAATGCGGTGTGGTGCCGGAGAAGAAAGAAAACCTGCCCATCGAGCTGCCCTATGACGAAGGCGGCAAGCCGATCGACTTCTCCGTGCCCGGCAACCCGCTCGACCGGCACCCGACATGGCGCGACTGCGCCTGCCCATCCTGTGGCGCCCCTGCACAGCGCGAAACCGACACGATGGATACCTTCGTGGATTCCTCGTGGTATTTCGCCCGCTTCACCGCCCCGCGCGCCACGACACCGACCGACATGGCCGAAGCCGAATACTGGATGAACGTCGACCAATACATCGGCGGCATCGAACACGCGATCCTGCACCTGCTCTACTCGCGCTTCTTCGCCCGCGCCATGCACATCACAGGCCACCTGCCCGCCAAATCCAAAGAGCCGTTCGACGCGCTCTTTACCCAGGGCATGGTGACTCACGCGATCTACAAAAACGCCGAGCGCACGGACGAAAACGGCCGCGCGATCTATCACTACCCGGCCGAGGTCGAGGAGCGTGACGGCACCACCTTCGTCAAGGAAACCGGCGAAAAGGTCGAGGTCATCCCCTCGGCCAAGATGTCGAAGTCCAAGAACAACGTCGTCGACCCTCTGGCCATCATCTCGGCCTATGGCGCGGACACCGCGCGTTGGTTCGTGCTCTCTGATTCGCCGCCCGAACGCGACGTGGAATGGACCGCCTCGGGGGCCGAAGCCGCCGCCAAGCATCTTGCCCGCGTCTATCGCATCGCCTCTGAAATCGCCGCCTCCGACGCCGCCGCGAACGCAGCCGATGACGATCTGCTGCGTGACATGCACAAGGCGATCCGCGACGTGACCCTCGGCGTCGAAAGCTTCGGCTTTAACGCCGCCATCGCACGCCTTTATGCCTTTACCAACACGCTCGCCAAATCCAAGGCCGGCGCGTCGGCCAAACGCACCGCCGCCCTCGCGCTGGCGCAACTGATGTCGCCCATGACCCCGCACCTCTCTGAGGAAATCTGGCAAATGCTCGGCGGCCAAGGGCTGATCGTCGATGCGGCATGGCCCGAAGCGGATGAGGCGATGCTGGTCGAGGAAAACGTGACCCTCCCGATCCAGATCAACGGCAAACGCCGTGGCGAAATCAGCGTTCCTATGGATATGAGCAAGGAAGAGGTTGAAAAACTTGTCCTCGCACACGAAGCTGTCACTCGTGCGCTGGATGGGGCCCAGCCCAAGAAACTCATCGTTGTCCCCGGCCGGATCGTAAATGTCGTCATTTAATCGCCGCACCGCCCTTTTGTCTTTGACCGCTGCCTGCGGGCTTGCCCTCGCGGGGTGCGGGTTCGAGCCGACCTACGGAACCGGCGGCAGCGCCTCAAAATTCCTTGGCGAGATTACCGTCGACGCCCCAACCGATAACCGAACCTATATCCTCACCCGCGAACTTGAGGATCGGCTTGGGCGCAATCTGAACGGGACATATGGCCTCTCGGTCTCCGTGACGACCGACGAAGACAGCACCGGGCGCACCATCACCGGCACAACCTCGCGCTATGACGTGATCGGCGAAGCAACCTATGCACTGCGCGACCTCGCGACCGGCGAAGTGCTGACCTCTGGCAAGATCAAGAACTACGTCGGCTATTCCGCCACCGGCTCGACCGTGGCCACCATCGCCGCGCAAGAGGACGCAACCGAACGCCTGATGGTGATTCTCACCGATCAGATCATCGCCAACCTCCTTGCCTATGCGGCCACCACGGCGCAATGAAACTCGCGCCGCGTGACGCAGCCCGGTATTTCGCCAAACCCGATGGCAGCCGCGCCGGCATCCTGATGTATGGCCCCGACACAATGCGCATCGCGCTCAAACGTCAGGAGCTTATCGCCGCCTTGATCGGCCCCGCAGGCGAGGAAGAAATGCGCCTCTCGCGGATTCCGGCAGGCGACTTGCGCAAAGACCCGGCCCGCCTTGGGGATGCCCTCAAGGAAGTCAGTTTTTTCCCCGGTCCGCGCGTCGCCTTTGTGGAAGACGCCAACGACAATGCCGCGCCCGCGATCCTTGCCGCGCTCGAAGATTGGGCGCCCGGCGATGCCCAAATCGTTGTCACCGCCGGACAACTCAAGGCGACCTCGAAAATCCGCAAGGCGTTTGAGGGCCACCCCAACGCCTATGCCATCGGCCTCTACAACGATCCGCCCACCCGCGAAGAGATCGAGGCCGACCTCGCCCGCTCCGGCCTGCGCGAAGTCAGCCCCGACGCCATGACCGACCTCTCCAACCTCGCCCGCGAGTTGGAGCCGGGCGATTTCCGCCAAACGCTCGAAAAGCTCTCCCTCTACAAACTTGGCGATGCCGCCCCGGTCTCAAGCGACGATGTCATCGCCTGCGCCCCTGTCTCGACCGAAGCGGCGCTTGATGATGTGCTCAATATTGCCGCCGAAGGCCGCGCGCCCGAGCTTGGCCCGGTGCTGCGCAAACTTCAGGCCCAAGGCGTGAACCCGGTGACGCTCTGTATCGGTGCGACCCGTCATTTCCGCGCGCTCTATACGGCCGCCTCCGATCCCGGCGGTGCCTCGGCGGGAATCGCCCGCATGCGCCCGCCGATCTTTGGCCCCCGCCGCGACCGCATGTTGCGTCAGGCCCAAGGCTGGGGCGCGGCCAAGCTCGAAGAGGCACTCACCATTCTGACCGATACCGACCTCAAATTGCGCTCTGCCGGTCAAAGCGCGCCGGCGATGGCCGTCGTCGAACGCGCGCTCCTGCGCCTGTCGATGCTGGCGCGCCGCTAGTAGAGGTAGAGGGCGTGCTCCCGCCCCTTTGAGACATAGCAAAGCTATGCCGCCAAAGCGTTGGGCGTGGCTGGGGGCGCTGCCCCCAGACCCATTCCGAACTGGGGGTGCCGCCCCCAGACCCCCGGAGGTATTTTTACAGAGAAGAAGAGCACAGCGCGCGACCCCACGTTCCATCTTGTCGCCGCGCCTTCAGACTGCAACTCTCTGGCAAAGATTTCAGGGAGGACAGGATATGTATGAGATCATCGGAAGCCCCACCAGCCGCGCCTTTCGCGTTATGTGGATGCTCGAAGAATTGGGCGAACCCTATAAGGTGCACAAGGAACAGCCCCGCTCAGAGGTCGTGAAGGCGCTCAACCCCTCGGGCAAGATTCCCATTCTCAAGGATGGCGATGCGGTCATTACCGATTCCACCGCGATCATAACCTACCTTGCCGACAAACACGGCGTCGCAACCTTTCCCGCCGGCACCATTGAACGCGCCAAGCAGGACGCGTTGACCCATTGCATTCTCGACGAGATCGACGCCGTGCTCTGGACCGCCGCACGGCATACGTTCATCCTCCCCGAGGACAAACGCGTTCCGGCGATCAAAGACCCGCTCAAATGGGAATATGCGGGCAACATCGACCGCCTGATGGACAGGCTCGAAGGCCCCTACCTGATGGGAGAGACCTTTACGCTTGCCGATATCATCCTTGCCCATTGTGGGTCTTGGGCGCGGTCTGCGGGCTTTCCCTCGGACAATGCGCGGTTCGCGGAGTATGTCAAAGCCTGCCGTGCACGCCCCGCGTTTCAGAAACTCTCGGGGAAATAGCGGGCAAAATCCGCACCGACGCAATACCGACGTTATACAGACGCAATACCGACGTGGGTTTTTTGGGCAAAACGGGCCGCATGCTGCCCCGCCCAAAGCCCCGTCGCAAAGCAGGCTGTAAGGAGGTAGCCCCCCGTCGGTGCCTCCCAGTCAAGCATCTCGCCCGCCGCGAAAACCCCCGGCATATCGCGTATCATAAGCCCCGCATCAAGCGCCTCGAACCGGACGCCGCCCGCCGTTGAAATCGCCTCATCCATTGGGCGCGGCCCTTGGTGATGGATTGGCAAGGCTTTGAGAATATGGCCAAAATCGTCGGGCAAAGGCCGTGCAAACTCCATCAAGAGCGCCTGTTTCACAGGGTCCAGTTTAAGCGCCTTGCGCAGGTGATTGCCAAGGCTGGCCTTGCCCCGTGGCCGCGCAAGCCGGGCGCGAATATCAGCCTCGGAAAGGTCCGGCAGCAGGTCGAGGAAAAGCGGCGCGCCCTCGCGCATCTCGCGCGACACGGCATAAATGCCACCGCCTTCAACCCCTTGGGAAGAAATGATAAATTCTCCCAGAACCGCGGTGTTTCCTGCCTTCAGTCGCACATTCTTGACCGGCGCGCCAAAGTGCTTTTCCATATGCGGCGACCACGCGACCACAAAGCCCATATTCGCAGGCTGAAACCGCGCCAGCGGCACATCAAGCACCCCGGCCCACGCCCCATCCGACCCAAGCCGCGCCCAACTCGCCCCGCCACAGGCCAGCACCGTAACATCCGGCGTCAGAACCTGTCGCCCCTCCGGTGTCTCAAAGACAAACCCGTCCTCAAGGCCCACCCAACGCCACCGCGTCCGCAGTTCCACGCCCTGCGCCCCAAGCCGCCCAAGCCACGCCCGCAAGAGCGGTGAGGCCTTCATGGATTTTGGGAAAACCCGCCCCGAAGACCCGGTGAACATCTCCTGTCCAAGCCCTTGCGCCCAAGCGGAAACGGCCTCTGGTCCGAACGCCTCAAGCATCGGGCGCAGCATCGACTCCGCCGCGCCATACGCCTCCATAAACGTTTGAAACCGCTCGTCTTTTGTAAGATTAAGCCCGGATTTCCCCGCCATCAAAAACTTGCGCGCGACGCTCGGTTTCGCCTCGGCGACAACAACGGATAGCCCTGCCGCCGACAAGGCCTCTGCTGCCATCAACCCCGCCGGGCCGCCGCCTATGACAAGTGCGGATGTCATGCGTCCGACGGTCGTGTATCGCGCAGCTCTACCACGCGATGCGGATAGGGAATCTCGATATCGTTGGCCTTGAGCGCATTCCAAACCGCAAAGAGAACCTGCGGCGTGAATTTGTTCTTGCCGTCATCAATCCCGTTGACCCAGAACTCGACCCCGCTATCGCCAAAGGCGCGCAGTTCGCAATCCGGGTCCAATGCGCCGCCCTCTTCGCCGGAAAGCACGAAATCGAGCCGGCCCACCGCGGCCTCGATGATCCCCGGTATCTTATTGATATCCGTATCATAACTTACCGAGAACGCGGCCTCATAGCGATTGGCCGACCCGCTATCGGAATAGTTGACGACGCGCGTCGTGATGAAATCCTCGTTCGGCACCACGATCCATTTGCCGTCATAGGTCTCAAGGATCGCCGCCCGCGCCGTCATCTTGACGATGGTCCCCGCCTCGCCCCCGTCAAGCTCGACATAGTCACCGACGGTCGCCTGCCCTTCCAGCAAAAGGATGATACCCGAGATGAAGTTCGACGCGATCTTTTGCAACCCAAACCCAAGGCCGACACCGATCGCACCGGTCAACACAGCCAGCGAGGTGAGCGATATGCCCATGATATTCATCAACAAAAGAAAGGCGACGCCGAAAATTGCGATCTCTGCGGCCTTGGCTGTCAATTCGCGCATCGCCGGGCGCATCTCGTCTTGGGACTTGATAAAGGCCGAGGATTGATCGTTCGACCACCGGCCCAGCCAGAAGATCGCGCCCCCCACGATGACAAAGCGGATCAGGAACAAAAGCGAGAAGGACAGGTTGCCAAGCGGCACCACCGTCGCATCAAGCCACAACATGACATCATCCAAAAGCCCCACGGCATAGAGCGCCGCCACCGGAAGCAGGAAATACCGCCCCAGCACCCGCAACAACGGGTCTTTGATGATCTCGTGCACAAGAATCCGCGCCGCCAATAGCATAAAGACCCGCTTGCCAAAGGCGATGACCGCCCCCGACCCGAAAAGCGACCGCGTGACGCTCTCGCCGATCCCGGTCAATCCATAGGCCAACAAAGGCAGTAAAAGCGGCACGAACATCAACACAAAGCGCCGCACCTTGGCGATGGCGTGGTCCTGCTCTTGCGGCGGTGCGAGGTATTTCTCGATCAAGGGCCGAAAGCGTTTGCTCAGGTAAAGCGCCGCAACATAGGCCACCACAAGAAGGGTAAATTGCGTCCATGCGGCGGGGCTTAGAAGCCACCCCTTGGCCATGTCCCAGCCCTGAAGCGCATAGCCCTGCACCGTGTCGAGAAGTTGTGACTGATCCACCGCGAAAACCCCTTGAGACAACTGATACGCGTGCCATCCTCTTGCATGACGCCTATTGCGACTCAAGGAAAACCCTGTGTCAGACCCTATTTGCCCGCTTTGCGATCGCCCGATCCCGCCCGGCGCCCCTCAGAGCCAGCATCACCTGATCCCGCGCCTCAAGGGCGGCAAGGGCGGACCAACTGTGCTCTTGCATCAAATCTGTCACAACGAAATCCACGCAACCCTGAGCGAGACAGACCTCGCCCGCAGCTACAACACGGTCGCGGCCCTGCGCGCGCATCCGCGATTGGCGAAATTCCTCCGCTGGATCGCCAAACGCCCGCCGGGGTTTCATTCCAAAACCCCCGGCGGGCGCCGCAAACGCTAAGCCTCTCCCGTCACGCACAAAGCTCCTTGATCCCGCGTGCGATCTCCGGCTTGGCCGCAAGCGTATCCGTCGCAATTTCGCACGCGATGTCGACAAGGACATCCGGCTCGATGATCCGATCCACAAGCCCGAACGACAGCGCCTCATCGACCATGATCTTCTGCCCCCCCATAAGGATGAGCTTGGCCCGGCTTGGCCCAACAAGGGCCGCCATGCGCGCCGGGTCCGAGGGTTGCGGCAGATATCCGAGCTTCATCACCGGGTAAAAGAACTTTGCCCCCGGCACGGCAAGCCGAAGGTCACAGGCCAGCGCCATGCCCATCGCCCCGCCCGCAAGCGTGCCGTTGAGCGCTGCAATCGTTAGCCCCGGCAGCTTGGCGATATTGCCCGATAGCCGCTCCCAAACAGGCGAGGTCGCAAGCCCGGCGCGCGCCTCGTCAAGATCGGCTCCGGCCGAGAAGACCTTGCCCTTGCCGGTCAGGATCAACACCTTCGCCTCGACCGCCGCCTCGGCAATATCGGCCAACTCTTCAAGCATCGCCCCGGTCAGGGAGTTCGCCTTGTCGGGCCGGTTGATCGTTGCAATCCAAAGCCCGTTCTCCTGTTTCTGAAGCTCAATCATATCAGCCCCACCGCCTTTCTGATGCTCTCATCGCGTAGTGAAATCTCATCGCCAAGCCACGCATCGCCGCCCGCCCCACACATCCACAAAAGGCACTTGGCGGGCCACTCCGGCGGGATATGGTCGGACCAATCCAGCTTGCTGATCGGGTTGACGCCGCTGGCCTTGATCTCTCGCTGCATTTCCGTCGCAACGGTCCCCGGCGACAGGCCAATGGCGCGAATGCCCTTGTCGCGCGCTTCCTTGTCGATACAGCGCGTGAGCATGTTCACCGCCGCCTTGGAGGCGCAATAATGGCTCCAGGCCTCGACCGGCCCATGCGCCGCGCCCGACGAAATCGTCAGGATCGTGCCGCCGCCCTGCGCCTCCATTACCGGCATCGCCGCGCGCATGCCGTGATAGACGCCCTTGACGTTGATATCTATGACCTTGCCCCACCCCTCGGGGTCCGAGGCGTCCAGATGCGAAATCGGCTCGATCACGCCCGCGTTGTTGATTAGCACATCAAGCCCACCAAACGTCTCGACCGCCTTGTCGACCGCCGCCACGACCGAGGCGTAATCCGCCACATCGCAAGGCACGGCGCGCGCCTTGTCGCCAATCTCGCCCGCAATCCGTTCAATCTCTGCCGCACTGCGCGCCGATAGGACAACATTGGCTCCGGCCTCGGCAAAGACCCGCGCCGCCGACTCGCCAATCCCCCGGCTTGCGCCCGTGATAAGTACCGTTTTTCCCTGCATCGTCATGTGTTCGCTTCCCTCTCGCGCTATTTCTCTTTTGGTAAACCGCCCTGCCACGCAGGTCTAGACATCGGTGACATCGCGCCCCGCGCCCTTGCGCCCTGCCCTGTCCCGGTCTACCTCAATAGAAACCGTTTTCGGGGGGGCCATGAGCAAAGACCTACAATCATTGACCGAGGCGCTGCTCGGCGCCGCGCGCGCCGCCGGGGCCGAAAGCGCCGATGCCATCGCATCGCGCAGCACATCCGTGTCGATCGACGTGCGCGAAGGCAGGCTCGAACAGGCGGAACGCTCTGAAGGAATCGACATCGGCCTGCGCGTCCTCATCGGCAAACGACAAGCCAACGTCTCCGCCTCCGATACCTCGCCCGCAACCCTTACCATGCTGGCGGAACGCGCCGTTGCGATGGCCGGGGAAGCGCCGGAAGATCCCTATATCGGCCTGGCCGACCCGTCCGAAATCACCGCAGAAACCGACGCAACGGCGCTTGAGTTGGCCGACCCCACGCCCGAACCCGATCCCGCCGCCCTGCAGCGCGACGCCGAAGCCGCCGAGGCCGCCGCCTTTGCCGTCAGTGGCGTCACACAGGTCCAATCCGCCAGCGCAGGCTATAGCGCCAGCGAGGTTTTTCTTGCGGCCACCAACGGTTTTACCGGTGGGTATCGCCGCACAAGCCGCAACCTCTCCTGTCTTGCCATCGCCGGAACCGGCGACGGGATGGAACGCGATTACGACGGTGAAGGCCGCATCTTTCAGGCCGACTTGCGCAGCGCCGACGAGATTGGCCGCATCGCCGGAGAGCGCACCGTCGCCCGCCTTGGCGCGGTGCAGCCTCCGACGGGTGCCTTTCCGGTGCTCTTTGATGAACGAATTTCCTCGACGTTGATTGGTCACCTCCTTAGCGCGGCCAACGGCGCTTCTGTGGCGCGCGGCCAATCCTTCCTGCGGGATCGTCTCGGAGAGGCCGTCTTGCCCGCCGGGCTTGACCTCTATGAAGACCCACGCCGCCCGCGCGTCTCCGGGTCGCGCCTGTTTGACGCCGAAGGGCTGGCGACACGGCCGCGCAAGATCGTGGACAACGGCGTTCTGACCGGCTGGACCCTCGACCTCGCCACCGCGCGCAAGCTCGACATGGCATCGACCGCCAACGCCGCGCGTGGCATTTCCTCGCCGCCGTCCCCCTCAACATGGAACGTCGCCCTGACGCAATCCGACAAGACCCGCGCCGACCTCCTGCGCGATATGGGCACCGGCCTGCTTGTCACCTCGCTGATCGGCTCGACGATCAACCCCAACACCGGCGATTATTCGCGCGGTGCGTCTGGGTTCTGGATCGAGAATGGCGAAATCGCCTACCCGGTCAACGAATGCACCATCGCAGGCAATCTGCACGATATGTTGCGCAGGATCGTGCCCGCCAATGACGCCCGAAGCCACCTATCACGCGTTGTGCCATCGCTGCTTGTCGAAGGGATGACCCTTGCCGGCAAATGATGACCTTTCCCTCCTGATCGACGCCGCCCGCGAAGCCGGTCGTATCGCGCTGCGCTATACCGGCCCCGAGGCACGCGTCTGGGAAAAACCCGGCGGTGCTGGCCCCGTGACCGAAGCCGACCTAGCCGTAAATACCATGCTCGAACGGGATTTGCGCGCCGCGCGCCCCGCTTATGGCTGGCTGAGCGAAGAAAGCGAAGATACCAAAGAACGCCTGTCGCATGACCGCATCTTTGTTGTCGATCCCCTCGACGGCACCCGAAGTTTCATGCAAGGCGCGCGCACATGGGCGCACGCACTGGCCATTGTGGACAAAGGCGAGGTCATCGCCTCTGTGGTCTATCTGCCCATGCTGGACAAGCTCTACAGCGCCCAAAAGGGCGGCGGCGCTTTTCTCAACAACGCCCCGATCATGCCTTCGTCGCAAGATGCGCTCAGCGGTGCCTCAGTCCTCGCAGCGCGCCCTGCGATGGACCCGGAACATTGGCGTGTCGTGCCGGATGTCAAACGAAGCCACCGCCCCTCTCTCGCCTATCGCACGGCACTTGTCGCCGAAGGGCGCTACGACGCAATGCTGACTCTGCGCCCGACATGGGAGTGGGACATCGCCGCGGGCGATCTCATCCTTCGCGAAGCCGGGGCGGCAACCTCGGATCGCTACGGGCAACGCCTGAGCTTCAACAACCCCGATCCGCGCCAACTGGGCATGGTCGCCGCCCCATCCGCCCTGCATCAGGGTCTCACTGGCGCGTTGTGGTCGAAAGACGCTGTGCCGCGCCTCTAATCTCGGCGATACCGCTCGACAAAATTGCGCAGGATACGCTCCGGTGCATGCACATCCGCCGCCCGGCACATCGCCACAAGCCGCGCCGCATCGTCGGGCGGGAAATAGCCGCGATGCTTGTAGATTCCGATCCGAACCTCGAACCCGTCGCTATCCGCCTCAGGGTGAAACTGCGTGGCATAGACGTTCTCGCCATAGCGGATCATCTGATAGGGGCAGGTCGGTGACTCCACGAGATGCACACAGCCCTCCGGCAAGACCTGCACCGCCTCTTTATGACCCACAAACGCCTCGAACTGGTCCGGCACGCCCTCTAGCAAAGGATCGCCCTTGCCCGCTTGGGTCAGGCGGCAATCCGATGTGCCCACATCTTCGGAATACCTGTCCTTGGATACGGCCCGCGCAAGGTGATGGCCGAGAATCCCGATCCCGTAGCAACAGCCGAGAAACGGGAAGTCCCGCGTCGTGATCTCGGGCATAAGCCCCATCACGGCCTCTTCAATCTGTGCCTCGACCGGCGATTTCTTCTCCGCCGGATCGCTTACGCATCCCGGCCCGCCGCCCACAATCACACCGCTATAGGCATCAAGCTCCAACCCCTCCGGGAGCGGCCCCTGATCAAGGCGAATGCGTACGGTCTCGGTCGCATCCAATCCGCTCTTGCGCAGGATTGCGGCGAATTCATCATCCGAGGCTTCGGTTTCGGGGCGAAGTTGCAGCACAAGAAAGGGTTTCATGGAAAATCCGGGTTGCCAGAGGTCGGCTTGGCACCTGCCGCATCCTTGCGCGCAGGTCAAGCGCGTTGCCTTGTCGCGAAATGGCGCAGACCCCGATCTTGCAGCCAATTCACCAAAGCTCTAGGGTCTCAACGCATGAAGCCAAGACCCAAGACCATGCCTGTCGATCCCTTCGTATATGGGCTGCGGCCCTTGAAAGACTAAACCGATATGCCCCGCTCTCTTGGCCTTTCTGCCTATCTTGCTTTTGCGCGTCGCCTGCCCTCAAGACGCATGGCCCCCTCCGCGCCGCGGCCCGACGACGAACTGCTCTGGCTGCATTGTCCCGACGCCGTGAGCGCCCGCGCGGTTGCGCACCTTGGCCAACGCCTCGCAGCCCAAAGACCGGGCCTGGCGCTTCTGCTGACAACATCGCCCGGAACCAAACGGCCCAAAGACCTGCCAGAGGCTTTGTTCTGGCAGGAATGCCCCTCGGAAAACCCCGAAGACACGCGCCAGTTTCTTGACCATTGGCGCCCCGATGCGGGCCTTTGGATCGGCCCTTACCTGCGCCCAAGCCTGATTGACGCCAGCGCCCGACGCGGCATTCCCGTGACGCTTTTTGACACCGGCGAACTGCTTCTTGAAAATCGTCTGTGGCGTCTTGGCCCCGATCCAATTCGCCCGACACTTGGCCTGTTTCAGAGTATTCTAGCGTCAGAGACCGACGCCATCTCCCGCCTGCGTAAGCTGATCCCGGAAACGGTTCATCTCTATAAAAGCGGCCCCCTGCTCGAAGAATGCCCGGCTTTGGCCTGTAACGAGACCGATCTTGAGGATATCTCGCAGGCGCTCGGCGGTCGCCCGACATGGCTTGCCGCGCGGCTCCAGCGCTCTGAACTGTCGCCCGTCCTTGCGGCCCATCGCGCCATGTTGCGCCTGTCTCATCGCCTTTTGCTAATCGTCGTGCCCGCCGACCCCGCCGATGCCGAAGCCTTCCACACAACCTGCCGCGAGAGCGGCTGGCGGGTCTCCAATTGGGATGATGGCGATTTTCCTGATGATAAATCCCGCATTATCCTCTCTGGTGATCCGCGCGAACTCGGCCTTTGGTATCGCGTTGCCCCGGTTACCTTTCTCGGCACCTCCCTGACGCCAAAACAAGGCGGTCAGAACCCGCTTGAACCCGCCGCCCTTGGCTCGGCCGTGCTCTATGGGCCAAGCATCCGCAATCATCTTGATGCCTATTCTCGCTTGGCCGAGGCGGGCGCGGCCCGTATCGTGCGCGATGTCGATAGCCTTATAAACGCCCTTGGTCAGGTGCTCGCGCCGGATATCGCGGCACGCATGGCCCATGCCGGTTGGGAAATCGTGTCGGAAGGGGCGGAAGTCTCGGATCAAATCATCGCCCTGCTACAAGAGACCCTCGATACCTCGGAGGCAAACGCATGAAAGCACCGTCATTCTGGCATAGCGATCCAGCGCATCCCGGCTGGCGCGCCAAGCTCCTGACGCCCCTTGGAAAGCTCTATGCCAAGCAGACCGCCAAACGCCTCAAGACTGGGGCGGCGACGGCGCATCATGCCAAAGTGCCGGTGATCTGTGTCGGAAATCTCAACGCAGGCGGCACCGGCAAGACCCCGACCACCATCGCCCTCTTGCAACGGCTACAGGCCCGCGGCCTGTCACCGCATGTCGTGTCGCGCGGGTATGGCGGCGCGCTTGCAGGACCGGTCCAGGTTGACGAACGCACCCACAACGCCGAAGAGACGGGCGACGAACCGCTTCTGCTCGCCGCCTTTGCGCCCACTTGGGTTGCCAAAGACCGGGCCGCCGGGGCGCGCGCCGCCGAGGCCGCCGGGGCTGATCTGATCCTGATGGATGACGGGTTTCAAAACCCTACCCTCGCCAAGGACGGCTCGGTTATTGTCGTCGATGCGCAAAAGGGGTTTGGCAACGGCCTCTGCATTCCCGCTGGCCCGCTGCGCGAACCTGTGCCAATCGGCTTGTCACGCGCCGACCTTGTGCTGTCTATCGGCCCGCCCGAGGCGCAATCCCGCTTTGCCGACCGATGGGGTGCGTCGTTGAACGGCCTGCAGCATGTGACCGGCGCGCTCGAACCGTTGCAAATGGGCATGGACTGGGGCGAAACGCCCTATCTCGCCTTTGCCGGTATTGGGCATCCAGAAAAGTTCTTTGCCACCCTGCGACATCTTGGGGCGCATCTCGTGCATGGCGAGGCGCTGGAAGATCACCAACCCCTGACCCCGGCTCTGCTTGCCCGCCTCGAGGCCGAATCCCGCCGCCACGGCGCACAGCTTGTCACAACGGAAAAGGACGCCGTGCGTCTTCCGGCGTCCTTTCGTTCCAAGGTTCTAACCTTACCCGTGCGGCTTGAAATCACGGATTGGTCGGCTGTAGACGCGCTTCTTGACCGCGCCCTGACAGCCACCCGCGCTTAACCCTCAAGCTTTGCGTCGAGGATTTTCTTGAGGTCATCGTAACTCATATTCGATACTTTCTCGCCGTTGATGACCATTGTCGGGGTGCCCTCAATATCATCTGCCGTCACATGGCCCTCGGACCATTCAACCAACGCGCGCGCTTTGCTTTCGTCTTTCATGCAAGCGTCGAGTTTGCCCTGATCAACCCCGGCAATCCGGCCAATCTTCTTAAGCTCATCGACAATCGCCACCGGATCGCCCGACCGCGCCCAATCCCGCTGCCCCTTCATAAGAAGCTCGGTCATGCCAAAGAATTTCTCTTCCCCGCCACAGCGCGCGATCATCGACGCCCAGAGACCAAGTTGGTCGAAATACACATCGCGGAAGATAACGCGCACCTTGCCGGTCTCGACATAATCCGCCTTGAGGGGCTTGAGGATTTCCTCGTGGAATGTCGCGCAATGCGGGCAGGTGAACGAGGCGTATTCCACAAGCGTAATCGGCGCATCGGCACTGCCAAGCACCATTTCAATGATTTCCGGCACCTCTGAGGGGGCGGCGGCGGACGTGCTGTCATTCGCGGTATCCGACGTGGCCTGTGCGACCTGGACGGCGGCGGGCGTGTCTTGCGCGTTGTCTTGGGTTAACCAATAGGCCGCCCCGGCCACAACAGCCAGCGCAACAACGAGAATGGGAACGATACGGTTCATCAGGAAACCTTTCCTAGCGTTTTGTCTTGTTCAATACGTTTCCGGCGAGACGCTCAAGTGCCTCCCGGAGACCATCATCCGAAACCGGCGCGACCACATCATGCGCCGCCGCTCGAATCTCTTCGGGCAATTCGGTTTCGGTCTGTTTCGGTTTGGGGGTAAAAACGGCCTGCCCTTCGGCAAAGCCCGTCGCGGCCGTTTGCGTAATGCGTAACCGTTCTATGGCGTTATATCCGTAGACGCCGTTGACCTTGGCCCGGATACGCTCTTTCTGCATCTCAAGCATCGGAGCCTGCGCGCCGGTTGTCAAAACGGTAAGCGTCGCCCCCAAGCCCTGTCGACCATATTTGACGTCTACCGGCTTGCAGATCGCCGCGATATCCTCGCCGACAATCTCCTGCCAATGCGTCAATACCCGCGTCACGGCGAATCCCCGGCTCTCGCCCGCCTTGCGGATACGTTCCCGCAATAGCGTCGAGGTGCGGGCAAAGCCTTTGGTGGTCGCGTGGCGCATGTGATCCCTTGCATGTTTGCATTCGGCGCTATTTTAGTGTCCATGCCGCGCGGCACCAGCGAAACCAACCGACAGGAGCATAAATCTTGCGTGAAGAGCCACGATCAGAGGCGCTGCTCGAATGGTATGACCGCCATGCCCGCGTGTTGCCCTGGCGAATTGGCCCAGCCGATCACCGCGCCGGAATGCGCCCTGATCCCTATCGCATTTGGCTCTCCGAGATCATGCTGCAACAGACGACCGTGGCCGCCGTAAAGGATTATTTTTCCCGTTTCACAACACTTTGGCCCACTGTCCAAGCCCTCGCCGGGGCCGAGGATGGGGCGGTCATGGGCGAATGGGCCGGGCTTGGCTACTATGCCCGCGCCCGCAACCTCCTCAAATGCGCCCGCGTGGTCACAGAGGATCACAACGGCCAGTTTCCTGATACGGTTGACGCGCTTCAAAATCTTCCCGGAATCGGCCCCTATACCGCCGGGGCCATCGCAGCCATCGCGTTTGACCGCCCCGCAGTGGTCGTCGATGGCAATGTCGAGCGCGTCATGGCGCGAATCTATGACATCCACACACCGCTTCCCGCCGCCAAGCCGGACCTGACCGCGCGCGCTGCGGCCCTGACGCCACAAACTCGCCCCGGCGACCACGCACAGGCGGTCATGGACCTCGGCGCGACGATCTGCACCCCCCGCAACCCGGCCTGCGGTATCTGCCCTTGGCGCGATGGCTGTCTTGGGCGTCTTAATGGCACCGCTACAGAGCTGCCAAAGAAAACACCGCGCAAACCCAAGCCCATCCGCCAAGGCACGGTCTATATCGCCCGGCGCATCGACGGTGCGCTTCTCCTTGAACGCCGCCCCGACAAAGGTCTTCTTGGCGGTATGCTTGGCTGGCCCGGCTCGGACTGGACCGAGGGCGACGTGCCGCCCCACACCCCGCCAATCCGCGCCGAATGGAAAACCCTTCCCGCCGAAGCACGCCATACTTTCACGCATTTTCATCTGCGCCTGACCGTCAAAACCGCACTCGTGCCCCTCGACCGGACGCCGCATAGCGGCGAATTCCTTGAAAAAGAAGACTTCCGCTCCTCTGACCTGCCCACAGTCATGCGCAAGGCGTTCGATCTCCTGAAAGGTGCATAATACCGCATTGCGCGCTGCATAAACGCGGCGCAAAATAGCCTTGCGCGCCGCCATCGGAGAAGACCATGATCTCGTCCACCCAAGTCGCCAAGCTCCAAAGCGCTCTGCCGTTCTGGCTCTCCCTGCTGTTGATCCCGCTGATCTGGATCGTGGCCGGCCTCGGATCATGGTGGGTTCTTCTTGTGCCCGCGGCGACATGGTATCTTTTTACCGCGCTTGATGCCGTGCTCGGCCTCAACCTCGAAAACGCTGATCTCGATACCCCCGAAGACGACCTCTACTGGTATCGCGCCGTGACGATGATCTGGCCCTTCCTGCAATTCACGACGCTGTTCGGCCTGATCTGGTATGCGACCCACACCGACCACCTCTCAATCGCGGCAACCATCGGCCTCTTTTTCGGCGTCGGGGTCGTTACCGGCACCATCGGCATCAACTATTCCCATGAACTCATGCACCAAAAGGACAAACGCGAACGCTGGCTCGCGGATATCCTGCTCTCTATGGTGCTTTACTCGCATTTCCGAACCGAACACTTGCACGGCCATCACGTCTATGTCGGAACCCCCCGCGATCCCGTGACCGCGCGCTATAACGAAGGGTTTCACCGCTACTTTCCCCGCGTTCTGTGGCAAGTGCCGCTCTCGGCCTTCCGGCTTGAGAAAGCCCGCCTCGCCCGCAAAGGCCTGCCGTGGACCGACCTCTCCAACCCGTTCTTCCGCTACTGGGCGCTCCAAGGCGCGATGCTGCTTCTTGCGCTGATCCTTGGCGGCTGGCTCGGCCTCCTGCTCTTTCTCTGGCAGGCCTATATCGCCATCTGGCAGCTTGAGCTGGTGAACTACGTCGAACATTACGGTCTGACCCGCAAACACCTTGGGAGCGGCAAATATGAACACGTCAAACCGCACCATAGCTGGAACGCAGCACACAAGGCGTCGAACTGGCTCCTCATCAACCTGCAACGCCATAGCGACCACCATTATAAACCCAACCGCCGCTTTCCCCTGCTGCAAAACCATACCGAGGAAGACGCCCCGCAACTGCCCTATGGCTATCCGCTGATGACTATGGCCGCGATGATCCCGCCCCTGTGGAAAAGGGTCATGAACCCCCGCGTCCGCAAATGGCGCGCCATGTATTACCCCGAGATCACCGACTGGCACCCCTACAACAAGGCCAAGACGCCGATGCCTCGCTAAGGCCAGCCCCAACAAAAAGACCCCGCCACAAGGGCGGGGCTTACGAGGTAAGTGCCATGTGAAAGTCAGACCACATGGCACTGGCGGTATTCGTTTTGGTTTAGTTCGGCCGCTCGGCCATCTCGGCGCGGATTTGCTGGCGGAAGATGTCGATCGGGACTTGCTTGCCGTCCTTCTTGATCCCCCAATAGGTCCAGCCGTTACAGCTCGGCGCACCTTCGAGATGGGCGCCAACCTGATGGATCGACCCCTTCACATCATCGCCAATAAGCGTGCCATCGGCGCGCACCTTGGCCTTGAAGCGGCCATTCATCGAATAGAGCTGCTCGCCGGGGCGCAGCATCCCGCGCTCGACAAGCTGTCCAAACGGCACACGCGGCTCTGCGCGTTTGCTGGTCGAAACCTGAAGCGCCTCACGATCAAATTTGCGCACGTTCTTGAGCCGCTTTTCCGCAACCTTGCGATAGGCGGCTTCGCGTTCGATGCCGATATATTCGCGGCCAAGCATCTTCGCCACGGCCCCGGTCGTGCCGGTGCCAAAGAACGGGTCGAGGATCACATCGCCGGGATTGGTCGACCCAACCAGAATGCGATGCAAAAGGCTCTCAGGTTTCTGCGTCGGATGCGCCTTGTCGCCGTTCTCATCCTTGAGGCGCTCATGCCCGTTACAGATCGGCAAAACCCAATCCGACCGCATCTGAATGCCCTCGTTGAGCGATTTCAGCGCCTCATAGTTAAAGGTATACTTTGCACCTTCCTCTTTCGAGGCCCAGATCATCGTCTCATGGGCGTTGGTGAAACGCTTGCCGCGGAAATTCGGCATCGGGTTCGCCTTGCGCCAAACCACGTCATTGAGAATCCAGAAACCTTGGTTTTGCAACTCGGCACCAAGGCGGAAAATGTTGTGATACGAGCCAATGACCCAGATCGCCCCGTTCGGCTTGAGAAGGCGGCGCGCCGCCTTGAGCCATTCGCGGCTAAACTTGTCATAGGCGGCAAAGCTCGCGAATTGATCCCAATCGTCGTCGACCGCATCGACCTTCGAATTGTCCGGGCGATGTAGGTCGCCACGCAGCTGAAGGTTATAGGGCGGATCTGCAAAAATCAGGTCGATCGACTCCGCCGGCAAACTGTTCATCATTTCGATGCAGTCACCGTCCAGAATCGTGTTTAGAGGGAGCACTTCCGCGCTCTTTGCTTTGGTCTTCGTCATCATGTCTGCCTCATTACCCGGCACGATTTTTCGCGCTCTTTGGTTAAGACAAAGATGATTCAAACCTGATTCGCCGTCAATTTCTTTTTTGAATCAAGGGGTTAGATTTTACTCTTGATACAAGATATTGTGCACCGGCTTAAAGGAACGTCTATGGTGTGGGGTCACACCAAGATTTTGCAGCGCCGCTTTGTGGCTTTTTGAGGGATATCCGGCGTTGGTCTCCCATCCGTAGCCCGGAAACTGTTGCGCCAAATCCCACATGATCCTGTCGCGACAGATTTTTGCCACAATTGAAGCCGCCGAAATCGACACCGATTTGGCATCGCCTTTAACCACGGCCTCGCTCGATCCCGTCAATCCGCGCGGGATCATGTTGCCATCAATCAAGAGATGATCCACCGGCCCCTTAAGCCCCGCAACCGCGCGCTCCATCGCAAGGTGGCTGGCGCGCAGGATATTCAACCTGTCGATTTCCTCGACGCTGGCATGGGCAATCGACACCTCTGCCATCTCATGAATCACATCATAAAGCGCCTCGCGCCGCTTGGCCGAGAGCGCCTTGGAATCGTTGAGCCCCGCTGGGATACGTCCCGGATCAAGCACCACCGCCGCCGCCGTGACCGGCCCCGCCAAAGGCCCGCGCCCAACCTCATCAACGCCCGCGATACGTGCCAACCCGCGCGCCATCGCTGCTTCTTCAAGGGAAAAATCCGGTGTGCTCATGCGCCCCTGAAACCCGATCCCGCTCCGGCGCGCAATAAGAAAAAGCCCGGAGAACCGCAAAGTCCTCCGGGCCGGTCGGGGCATTACTCAAACGGGCAACGCGCTACCAATCTACCCCGCCTGATCGTATTAGGAGTTCACAAGGCGGTAGCCTTTGTTGCGCAGGCACGAAATCTGATAGCCATAGCGCATCCCCTGATGGGTGCGCGACTGAACCTTGCAGGCATTCGGCAGGCTGCTGAAATGGCGATAGTTGTTCTTCAGGCAAACCCGACCCAGAAAGACAACGCGCCCCCGGTTGGTCTCGTGGCGACGCACACAATTGGACGGCAGGTTCTTGCGAACATGGTTCGGTTTGTATTTGGGCTTATGGGTCGGCTTATAGCGATGATCGCGGTCCGGGGAGGGGCGGGAGCGATGCACATAGCCCCGGTCGTCATCGTTAAGCGACTTGGCAATGATCGAAAGCGCAGCAATCCCGACGATCACCTTGGCTACATCATTGGAATCGGCGCGTGCCGGGGTTGCAGTCATAGAGGCAATTGCGAGCGACCCGGCGATCAGCGTGGCAAAAATCTTTCTCGGAGCAGAGCGGAGCATGGTGGGTTCCTTCCTTATAGGTCTTATGATCGTGTCATCATGTGCTCTGGCATGGTGCCAAGAGCGGATATCCCAACCTGCCTCCCCTGCCCCAAGACAGGCAATAACACCCCCCTGCTATCCGATAACATCCGCACAAACCTCCGTTGTTATTGAAAAACATCGCCCAACCCGTCAGTTTGGTCGCATGAAAAAAATTCTCACATATGCGGCGCTTGCCGCCGTCCTCGCCGTCTCTCCCGCTGCCGCCTCGGCCGCGTGTTATGTCGAGTATAAGGCCAAACGCGACACGCCCTTCACACTGGTCTATGATGTGGCAACGGTCAGCGGCCCGTGCACCCGAAAAGACGCAAAACCCAAACTGGCGCGTCAACTCAAGGCGCAAGGTCTGGTCCTGCTCAAGGTGCTGTCCGTATCCGAACGCTAACCTGCGCAATAGGGAGAGGGGCCATGCCCGACGATACCATTCTTGCCTCTGAATCCCGCCGTTCGGGCAACCGCATCGTGATCGGCGGGCTAATTGCCATCGTCGTAATCCTGCTGGTCGCCGCCGTCTTGCTATTCTCGAACCTGCCCGACGCCAACGCCTTCAACGCCCGCGTCGAACGTATCTTTATCGAAAACGACACCCTGACCTCCGAGGCCGAGATCAAGCTCCTTGAGATTCTCGCCCGCTCCGGGACTGCCTTTTCCGAAGTGCTGACCTCCTACCGCATGGTGATCTTCGTGCTTTTGGTCTTTGCCACGGCAATGCTCATCGCCGCGCTGGTATTCCTTGTCATGCTGGTGGTGATGAACCGCCGCCTCGCCGCCATCGAACGCTCCGGCATTCAGGTCAATTCCCTCCTCATCAGCCGCGAGGAAAAAGCCGTCTATCTCAACAACATGGATTTCAAATTGACCGACGCCGCGATGGAAACCCTCTCGGTTCTGGCCGAGGCGCGACTGGACGATGACGTTCTCTCGGGGGCCGAAATCGAGGCTGTGATCTCCGGCAAACCCGCCGCCGATTGCGAAGAGGCCGCCGGGGCGACCCGCATCAAACGCCTGCGCGACAGTCTCGGCAACCAACTCGTGAGCGAGCTTCTGGTCAAGAATATCGCCCGCAAAGGCTATATGCTGTCCATCGACAAAGACGTGATCCGTATGCTCTGAAACGCGGTCACCTCCATCCGCCGTTTGACAATCCTCACAGTTCCGGCAAAGCCTTGACCCCCGTGCATATCGTACGCGTGAGTTTATCCAAAGGTGCCCCGTGGAACTGACCCCCGACCTGATCCGCTCAACCTATGACGCCATCAAACCCGCCACCACGCGGACGCCCGTCGTCCACGCTGCGCGGCTGTCGCTCCATCTTGGGATCGACCTCTATCTCAAGCTGGAGAACCTCCAGCACACCAACGCCTTCAAGGCCCGTGGTGCATTGGCCAAGCTGCTGACCCTGACCGAGGCAGAGCGCGCCGCCGGGGTCATCGCCTGTTCGGCGGGAAACCATGCCCAAGGTGTCGCCTATCACGCTACGCGCCTTGGCATTCCCTCGACCATCGTCATGCCCGAAGGCACCCCCTTCAACAAGGTCAAGCGCACCGAGGAGTTCGGAGCCGAAGTCGTCCTGCACGGGCGCGGCTTTGACGAAAGCGTTCAGTTTACCCTCGATATGGCGCGCGACCGGGGCATGACCTTTATCCACCCCTTTGACGATCCCGTTGTCGCCGCCGGACAAGGCTCCGTGGCGCTCGAAATGCTCGAACAACAACCCGACCTTGATACCATCGTCGTGCCGATTGGTGGCGGCGGCCTCATCGCAGGCATGGCGATGGCGGCCAAATCCGTCAAACCCGAGATCGAGGTCATCGGCGCACAGGCCGAGAATTTCGATGCTGTGCGGGCCCGCTTCTATCAGGTTCCAACAGAATTTGGCAGCATGACACTCGCTGAAGGCATCGCCGTCAAAGAACCCGCCGAAGCCAACCTCGCCGTCATCTCGCGTTATGTCGATCGCGTCGAAAGCGCCACAGAGGCCGAAATCGAAGACGCGATCTTTGATCTTCTTTCCGACGAAAAACTCGTCTGCGAAGGCGCGGCGGGGGCGGGTCTTGCCGTCATCAAAAACAACCGCGCCCTGTTCAAAGGCAAAAAGGTTGGCCTCGTGATCTGCGGCGGTAATATCGACTCGCGCCTGCTTTCAACGCTGATCCTGCGCGGCCTGATGCGTGATGGCCGCATTGCGCGCCTCACCTTCGAGATCGACGATACTCCCGGCCAGCTCTCCAATATTTCCCGCATTATCGGCGATGCCGGGGCCAACGTCATCGAAGTTATTCACCAACGTATGATGCAAAGCGTCTCGCTCAAACGCGCCGAACTTGATGTTGTGATCGAAGCCCGCGACAAAGGCCATGTCCAAGCCATCCTTGCCAAGCTACGCGCGGCCGGTTTCGCCGTGCGCGTGGATGCCGATCCGGTCTGAAACGCCCGCGCCTATTTCAGAGGCAAGCCGCCCAAGGCAGCGTGTCGCGTCAATCACATTCAAGTGAAGAGATGCGTTGAACGCCTCCCGGCACTTTCGGGTTACAAAAACCCTGCTACGATGACCGCTGAACATTAACTGAAAAGGATTATGACCATGCGCCACGTATTGCTCGCAGCTCTGATTGCCGCCCCGGCACTTGCTTACGCAAACCCCGCCGAAGAGACCGTCGAAGCCCGTCAGGGATATTACAAACTTCTCGGTGAAAACATGGGCGTCTTTGCCGCTATGGCCAAAGGCGAACGCGACTACGACGCCGCCGCGGCACAGACGGCCGCCGACAATATGGTGCTCCTGTCCAACTACGATGTGACCCACCTTTTCGCGCCCGGCACGTCGTCGTTTGACCTCGACAAAACCCGCGCCTTGCCCGACATCTGGGACGACATGGCCGGTGTTCAGTCCAAATTTGCAGACTTTTCCAAGGCCGCTGCAGCTATGAAAGACGTTGCGGGTCAAGGCAAAGCCGAAATGGCCGGTGCTCTCGGGCCGCTCGGCGGCACCTGCAAGGGCTGCCATGATGCGTATCGCGCCGACTAACGACGCCGCCCTATGTCCGACCAGATCCCCAAAAACGTGACCCACGAAAAAACGTGGGACATTGGTACGCGCCTGTTTCATTGGGCGTTGGTGATCTGTGTCGGCGCGGCGTGGGGTCTTGGGAAATTCGGCCCCAACATCATGACGCTGCACTTTTACTTTGGCTACGCCGTGATTGCGCTTTTGGTGTTCCGCGTGGTCTGGGGGCTGGTCGGTCCGGCCCCCGTTCGGTTCGCGTCTTTCCTTTACGGTCCACGCACAACGCTGCGCTATCTCTCAACATTGGGACAGCGCAAACCATCCTACTGGCCCGGTCATAACCCTGTGGGGGCGCTCTCGGTCTTTGCGATTCTGGCGGTTCTGATCATGCAGGTCTCAACCGGCCTGTTTGCCGATCCCGACGACTATATCAACGTCGGCCCCTTCGCCGACCTCGTAAGCTCCAAGGCAAACCGCACCGCGACTTTCCTGCATAATCGTATCGCCTTGGCGATCCTCATCCTCGTGATCCTGCACATCGCCGCCATCGTGTTTTACAAGCGGTTCAAAGGCGAGGATCTCATCACGCCAATGTTCACCGGTTGGAAAAAAGTGCGCCGCGATCAGGACTAAGGCCGCTCGCTGCCTGCATCTGGGGCCGGAAATCCATAATGGGCCACAAGGCGCTCGATCTGCTGATCGTTGCCCGCCCCCTGCCCAAGATTGCCCTTCCAGAGCGCCTCTTCTTGCGACCCTGGCCAGTTGATAGGCGGCTTTGAGCGCCCGACACGCCGGAAAATCCAGCCGTGGCGCCGCGCCATCCAATAGAGCCAAAGATCATCTGCCTTCGGGGCCAACTCACGGAACAACGCCGCGTTCGTGACATCCGCATCAAAACATCCCGGCGGATAAAGAACCCCGCCAACCCCGGTTGGAAAAACAAGGTCGGGCCTGTCCCCACCAGTCTTTTCAAACCCCCATTTTCGATAGGGAAGCGGCAGACCCTGATCGTCCAACCGGATGAGATGTGTGCGCAGACAAACGATCTCGCGCCGGTCGGCACGATACCCCGCCACAAGACGCCCAAGCCACCCCGGCGGGTAATACTGGTCATCGTCCGCCGTGACGATAAACGCCCCCGGATAGGCGGTCAGGGCGGGGATAATCTTGGTATGCGGCCCGACATCCTCGGTCGCGCGAATGGTCACACCCAATCGCTCAAGCGCACGCACATCCTCTGGAAGCGCCGCCATATCGTCATGCCCGACCCACAAGACAATGACATCCGCCGCAACCTTTTGACCAAGAAGCCCCCGCAGCGTCGCCGCCAGCGTTGCAAACCGCGGCGTGTGCGACGTAAGCGACACAACAAGCGGAGCCTCAAGCCCATGCGGCAAACGCCCGCGTGGTAAAGGCTTGTGCCGCACCCAACCATACAACACCCGCGCCCTGATCTTGCGCAGCTCCGTATAAATGCCCATCGCGCCCAAACCCTCAGAAATTGGCGACCCCGGCAGGATTCGAACCTGCAACCTGCCCCTTAGGAGGGGGCTGCTCTATCCAGTTGAGCCACGGGGCCGCATTGTTTCGCTTCTAACTCGGCTTTTTGCCGCTGTCATCCGCGAAGTCGTTAAGATTACGGCGCTTGAACATCCATCTCTGTTCGCGGTAACATTTTGACGTTATAGAGAGGACATTCCCTGTGGCCAATGACTCCAAGCGTTCTTTAACCCTACGCGATGTTTCCGAAGCATCCGGGGTGTCTGAAATGACCGTAAGCCGAGTGCTGCGCAATCGCGGCGATGTCTCGAACGCGACCCGCGAACGGGTGCTGCGCGCGGCCAAGGATCTCGGCTATGTGCCCAATAAGATCGCTGGCGCATTGGCAAGCCAACGGGTCAATCTTGTCGGCGTCATTATCCCCTCTCTCTCCAACATGGTCTTCCCCGAGGTGCTCGGCGGGATAAGTCAGGTGCTTGAAGAAACCGACCTTCAGCCTGTCGTCGGCGTGACTGACTACCTTCCCGAGAAAGAGGAAAAAGTCCTCTACGAGATGCTGTCGTGGCGTCCCTCGGGCGTGATCCTCGCCGGGCTTGAACATACAGAGGCGGCGCGCGCCATGCTCAACGCCTCTGGCATCCCCGTGGTCGAAATCATGGATGTCGACGGCAAGGCGGTCGATTCTATGGTTGGCATCTCACACCGGCGCGCGGGCCGCGAAATGGCCGAGGCGATCCTCAAAGCCGGCTATCGCAATATTGGCTTCATGGGCACCAAAATGCCCCTCGATCACCGCGCCCGCAAACGCTTTGAAGGGTTTACCGGCGCACTGGCCAAACAAGGCGTCGAGATCGCAGAGAAGGAATTTTATTCCGGCGGCTCCGCGCTGGCCAAGGGCCGCGAGATGACCGAGGCTCTTCTCGAGCGCAATCCAGAGCTTGATTTTCTCTATTATTCCAACGACATGATTGGCGCGGGCGGGCTTCTTTACTTGCTTGAAAAGGGCTATGATATTCCCGGTCAAATCGGCCTTGCCGGGTTCAACGGTGTCGAATTGCTACAGGGGCTTCCGCGTCAACTTGCGACAATGGATGCCTGCCGCCGCGAAATTGGCACCAAAGCGGCCGAGATCATCTCGGCCCGTGTCAAAGGCGAAGATGCCCCTATGATTACCGAACTGACCCCGAAAATCTCCTTCGGTGATACGTTGAAACGCCGCTAAATCTGACGGCCTCACCGCACCGCGCTATGCGCCCTTGAGGCGCTGTCGGGCGGTGCGCAACGCATTGCGGAAATGTGGCCCACGCCTGCGCGCCAAAACCGCTTCGCAATATCGGATAAGAAGTTTAGGCCGATCCTCGCGCTCTAGCGTATTCAAAAGCTCCTTTTGGAACCGCGGATTTTCCCGCCGTGCCCGCATCCATTTATAGAACGCGTCCGGCGTCAAAGACCCCGCGACACAGGCCTCCACGATCGGCTTCAATAGCCCAAGCTGAATCCATAGCGACGCGATACGATGCCCCATGAAACGACAGCGGTATTTCGTGATATTCTCGCTCTGAAAGAGCGCCGCATGCATGGAATCCATGCTATTGCGCGGGTCATAGAAAAGATGCACATCGCTTGCCGCCGACACAAGATCAGGCCCATAGCCATAGCGCGTGGTGTAATCGCGCCGCCATGCCTTGCGATAGCGTTCTTCCCACGGCGCGACTTCACGGCTCAACGTCGCCTGCGGTGAAATCAGGATCACCGTCGCCCCCGGTGCCGCCGACGAAAAGACGCTTGCCGCATAGGCACCCATCGACGCCCCATAAAACACGACCTTATCAAACTGCTTGAAGAACCCCTCATCGCGCAAGCGGTCAAAGAAATCCCAAACCGCCGCATCGCGATACCATGTCCAGTCATGCGCCATCATCCCGAGCATCGACCACCCATGCGCCTCGACGAACCCATAGCCCCAAGGCATCCTGTCCTCGGCCCGGTCATACACATGGTCAAGGTTCTCAAAGGTCACGATCAACGTCTTGCCACGCTCTACAAAAAGCGCCGTATGCTGTGCGCCAAGCTCTTCATAAAAGCCCTCTTTGTCGCCAAGCGCGCGCAGGTTCTCGCGCCAATCGGCCTGCGTGATCTCTGCCTCGGCTGTCATTGCCTGTGCCACTACGCCGCCTCCTCTAGGGTCTTGCGAACCTCTTCATACATCTCAAGATCCGGCCCAAACGCCTTTTCGATATTCGCCCGGTCCTGCGCGGTCATGCCCTCGATCAATTCGCGGCTATGGGATTTGTGGCCAAGCGTGCGCCGCGTGTCCTGCATCCTGGGCGTATCCACATCAAAAATCCGCTTTACCGCATAGCCCAGCGCACCGCGCAAGTCGGCCATATCGCCAACGAAATCATAGTCGATAAAATCATAGCTGATCTCTTTGCGCTGTGGTCGCCAATGGCGGTCCACGTCCTGCGCCCCCGTGTCCTGCGCCAGAATATCAAGAAACTCTGAAAGCGACATATCGCTGTCCACAGGCCGCCCGAGATACCGCATGAGTTTGGTTTTCTGCTTGTCGCCCTTGACGATCTTATCGGCAAAGCTCGACACGGTGCGTGATACGGGTTCGCGCATGATGGTAAACCGAAACACCGCCGGGTCATCAAGCGCCCGCATCACGCGCCGCACATTAAGCCCCCTTGGCCCCGTCAATAAAAGCGACTTGGGCGGCGTGTGCACGCTCTGCATGTCGATGCTCTCGGTGCCTTCTCCCTGAAGATCAAGAAGATGCGCCATCAATGTTGCCAAAACGGTGGTGCAGGCCGCCTTGTGGTTCTTCATATAAAGAAACGGCTTGCCGAGAACCGGGATGTTCACGGTTTGAAGAAAATGGCGTTGGTGAATGTAATTGGCGAGGATTGCCTCTCGGTTTGCCATCGCCTTACACCGCCTTAAACAGACCCGGTGCCGCCTCGACAAGCTGGCGACGGCACTCCTTGATAAAGCCTGGCTCGACAAGATAGTCGCGCGATAGCTTTTCGACCGACGCCTCCCCCTTGAGGGATTCAATCGCCAGCTTCGCCTTGAACTCGGGGTCTTCAACCGGGGCTTTGGGCTTGTTGATCTTGGCCGGAATAAGCGCCGCATCCACATCAATGCCATGCTTGGCGATGAGTTTATCCATGAACGATCCGCGACGTGGGCGATTATTTTCCTTTTCCTCAAGCCGCGGCTTCATCCGTCTGGCCCAGAAATGAACGCCCTTTGTGGTCTCGGTAAGCCGCTCTTCGATGTCAAACTTGCTCATAATCATGTGGTTTCGCTGCTTGAACGAAATCGGATAGAACGCCTCGACCGGCTCGGCGTATTTGATCTCGCCGCTTTGCTGAAGGAAATACGTGACCGCCGCAGGCCCGGTAAAGCCCCAGTTCTGCTCGGTCATATGAACCGGACGCCCCGCCTCTTTCTCGGCCTGCAATTCCTTTTGTTGCCACGGTTTAAGCCACGGCCCGATGGCGTATTCATCCTCGAAAAATTCGAGCATCATCTTAAGCGCCTTCGAGGTCTTGGGAAGGCCAAGAACCGCGTTACACACAAGCCCCTCTTTTTCCCAACCGAATACCGTCTTGCGGGTAAAATTGAACGGGCGATAGCAATACATATCCGCATCGACCCAGATTTTATCTGTATTCCTAAGCAGGTTGAGCCGCCACAAATCCGCATGAATTGCCGGGCTTCCGGTGCGGGCGTGGCGATACATCGGGTCGGCGGGGAAAATCTCTTCCGCATCGCCCGCATGAACCCCTTCGGGAATATTCGGGATCGGCTCATAGCTATAGAGCGTCGTGTGATGCCCGGCATCCGCAAAGGATTTCAGACATAGTTGCTCAAGCCAGGTCAGTTGCCCACCGATCCAAAGGCTCGCGATTTCAGGAAGTTTTGCCATCGTTACACTGCTCTTTGTTCAAATGTTTTCTACAGTTTACCACAATCGGGCCTATTGTCTTTGAATTTCAACCAATACCGCTGCGCCTTAATGCGCTGTTTCCTGTTTCTGAACGGTAAAGAAATACCCATCTGGGTGATCGCGCCGCACTGCGTCCTCCGGGATTACATCCGGCCCCGCAAGAAAGACATTGGCCCCGAATACATGATGAATCCGCGCAAGCGTCTCCATCCGGTCTCCCGTCAGGTCGCCATAGAATTTCGCATAATTGTCCGTCGCCTTAAGCGCGTCGATCTTGGCCCGGTGTTGATCAACACAATACGCATGTGCCTCTGCGATCTCGGGGTCGGCCAAGAGGCGGTCCATCTCTGCGCGCAGGGCCGGGATCATCCGCTGGATCGACCGATCCTCGGTCGCGTTGTTGTTCATCCGAAACCAATAGGCGAGACCCTGATCGCGATCGACGTGATTGACCCGCCCCCGGTCCCGTTTGACAAGAAAGCTCTCCGCCGAGCGCACCGCATAGTGATTGAGCTGCACCATATCATACCCAATCGTATCCGTCGTCGACCGCCAGGCGTTGCGATACATATCCCGCGGAAGCGGCTGCCCAGAGCCATTGACCCAATTGATCTCGTCCCAAAGCTGCGGATTAAGCCCCTTGGGCCGGTGCACGCCGAGCTTTTTGAACAACCCGATATTGCGGAACAGGGTCTTGAACCCCCACGCCTGATGCGGCTTGCGCGTCATCTCATGCGCACAGCGCGTATACTGTTCAATAAGCGGTTCATCCACGTATTCATGGATGTCCGAATTGCCAAATAGCCGCCACGTGCAGGAGATCATATTGGCCTCTCCCGCCGCCTCGAATAAATCGTCGAGCGTGCCTTTGCCGACCTTCACATTGATGAATTCATCAACATCCATCGAAATGACCCAATCGGCATTTTTGACGATCTCTTCCTTTTCCCCGGCCTGAAGCGCCGCGTGCTGCGGCTTGAGGCCGGTGCCTTTGAACGGGTTATCGCGGTGCTGAAGAATCCCCTTCGCCTGTAATAGATCAAGGAAATCATCCGTCCCATCGGTGCAGTCATTGGTATAAACAATGAAATCCTCGACCCCAATCGCCCGGTGATAGGCCACCCACTCAAGGATAAACGGCCCCTCATTCTTCATGCAGGTGATGATACAGGTGCGATTGCTGGTCTCGTCGACCTTCGGCTTTTTGATCTCCGGCATCCTGACCGGCTTATGTCCGAACCTACTTTCGGCAAGGTCCAGAAGCGCCTCATCTTCGACAAGCGATGTCTTGGGCACGATCTTCGAGACGGTATCTGCCGGATGGCGTAGCGCCATGAACCGGAAAAAGGGCCGTATTTCCTCTGGCCCCGGATTGGTGCCGACAATCCGAACCAACCGCCAGACCGCATTCTCGCCCGCCACCTGCGGCGCAACACACCACCGGCGGCGTAGCTTGGTTGCATCAAACTGCACACAGATGTGATCGCCAAATCCAGCCGCCTCATCCTTGCGCACCCGCCAAGGATAACAATTGCGCCCCCCAAGCGTAATCGCGCCGGTTTGTGACCCCCGCGCAGTCTCGAAAACAGTCTCTGTTTCGCCCGGATTCGGTATAATCAGATCACAAAGATCAACCAGCGCCACGCCGCTCGCCTGATCCAGAAACCGATGCCGCGCCCATTCAAAAAGCTGTAGTTCACGCTGCGGCGCATCCCAGGGCGACGGGCTGGGGATCTCCATCCGGTCCTTGCCCGGCGCGCCGGGTGCATTGAACGGATGCGCCTCCGCCGGAAGCCCCGGATCGCCAAGCGGCACATCCATCACAACATGCACAACCCGCTTAAGCCCTTTGATCTTCTTAAGACCTTTTTTAAGCCCCTTGAGGTAATGCTTGCCTTGCCCCGGCTGGCTTCGGTCAAGGATAAGCGCCGCCTGCATGCCCTGTTTCTCAACATGAAACGAAAGCCAATCAAGCGTGACCTGCGCACTCTCGCCATTGCGCGTCGCAAAGATCGTATCAAGCCCCGCGAAAAGCCCCTGCTCGGCCTCCCCGACAAGAACCTCCGCCGCAACGCCATCGACGGCCAGAACTGGCGTGCCCTCGGCCTGCGCCGTGACGATCATCCCGTCGCCAACGCTGCGAATCCCCTTGATCTCGGTGCCTGCGCCCGCCGTGATCTGGTCGGCCTTGGTGCCAACCGCAAAGAACACGCGCAGTTCGCCCTGCGCGATCCGCACCGCGTCAAGAACAACGCCCTGTCCAATATCCTGATGCGCGATCTCGCGCTGAATGAGTTCCGGCCCTGCCATCGCTCCAACCTGCTGCGCCGTGCCCGGCGACCTCGAAATTCTATTTCTTATTGGCGTCTTGATACCATCGAACAAGCCGCATCTGCAATTCCTGCGGTAACGTTGTGGACGATCCCGCCGTTAAAATATCGACCAAAAGCGCCTGATACGCCGGATCGCGCACCAATTGCGCAAACCGCACCCCGTGCCACGCAACCGCCGCCTCATGCGCCGCCCGCATCCCCGGAATCGCCAATAGCTCTTCAAGCGCCACCTCTGTCGCGGGCCGCATCGCCGCAATCGACCGATCCTCGACCGTGTTGAAATTTCGCTCAACCCAATAGGCAAGATCGACCGGCTTGTGGCTCCGGTTGGGCAATCCCCGCGCCCGCTTGATGAGGAACCCCGCCGCCGAGCGGACCGAATAATGGTTCATCTCCACAAGGCTCTGCCCCGCGTCAAACCCAAAAAGCGAGAGCCGCGCCGGGGCCGCCGCAAGCCGATCAGACAGCCTCTCGCCGCTCCCATCGACGAAAACCGGCAATCCCGCCCGCTCCGGTGCCTTCTGCCGGGGGCGATGAACCCCAAGCTGGTTGAACGGTCCCTTGGTGCGAAACAGCGTCTTGAAAAACCCCGCCGCCGCCGGATACCGCACCCCCGGCTCAATCGCCCGCGTGAATTGCTCCGTAACCGGCGCATCGACGAAATCGACCGCCCCGTTATTGCCGAAAAGCCGCCACGGGATCACGATGCCATCCACCTCTGGCGCCAATCCCCCAAGCACCCCCGTCACGCTATGATCCCCGCCCCGGATGTTGAGGAATTCATCGACATCCGATACAAGAACCCAATCCGCCGCCTTCCGAAGCGGATGCTTCCAAGCCGCCCGAAGCGCCTGCCACTGGACGGATTTCTTGCCGTCCCGGTGCTGCGGCACATGGGTGACGATCCCGGCCGTCTCCAGCAGGTCAAGCATCCCCGCCGTGCCATCGTCGCAATCATTCGAGAAGATGAGGAAATCCGTCACGCCCGCCGCCCTGTGGTGGGCAACCCATTCAAGGAGATACGGCCCCTCGTTGCGCATGGATGTAACAGATAGAACTCTCACGTTTCGCCTCATACTGGCACGATGTCGCCCCTTGTTACCACGGCCTCGCAACAGGATGCAGCGCCAATCATCGCCCTCAGGCGATGTGAGTCCCCAGAGGCACACTTGCCAATTCCGCCCCGCCCCGCAACAGCCCGCGAATCGATCCGACACCGGATGACTCATCCCCCGATGTCGGCTTTCCCGTCATTTTATGTCGCAAATGAACAAGTTGAAGGGACGCCCTTTGAGGCTACACTCTCTTATCATATATCCCGACGCCCAAACGCTCCCCCCGTGGAAACAAGGGATTATTCAGCAAAACGGCCGGTTTCCGGTTGCATTGCGCGGCACCTGCGTGGAAGCTTGGGACATTACGACGGGTATGCCCCCTCTGCACGGGGTAAAAAAACGACATATCCGACTCAGGGAACTGCCATCATCGCATGGCCGGAGGACATACGCATTGCTCAAGGAAAACACGGCCCGCCAACCCAACTGCGCCGCGCGCGCTGGGGTGTTGCGGTTTGTGCCTTGCATGTGTTGCCGCCCATTCCCCCAAGCCACACCAAATAATCAGACCATATAACAGAGAGGAAGAAGATGACCTTTTTCAAACGCAACGGAGACCCGATGCCCAAGGCGATCGTCGAACAGGCATCCAAGGTCGGCACTGATCCGGTTAACCGCCGCGAGTTCCTGGCCCTCGCCAGTGCATTCGGCGCCACAGCCGCAACCGCCTATTCGATGATCGGCATGGCCACCCCGGCCCAGGCCGCCGGCACCCCGAAAAAAGGCGGCACCGTCCGCATCCAGATGGAAGTGCGCGCCCTCAAAGACCCGCGCAGCTATGACTGGTCGCAGATCGCTAACTTCTCGCGCGGCTGGCTCGAATACCTCATCACTTATGAAAATGACGGCACATTCCAACCCTCGCTTCTCGAAGGCTGGAATATCTCGGAAGATGCCAAGACCTATACGCTCAACGTCCGCAAAGGCGTCAAGTGGAACAACGGCGACGACTTTACCGCCGAAGACGTGGCCCGCAATATCGAACGCTGGTGCGACAAGACCGTGGACGGCGACTCCAACTCTATGGCAAGCCGCTTCGCGACCCTCATCGACGAAAACACAAACAAGGCGATTGATGGCTCTATCGTAGTCGTCGATAGCCACACCGTGCAGCTCAACCTGCCGAAATCCGATATCTCGCTCATTCCGGGTATGGCCGACTACCCGGCCGCCATCGTGCATTCCTCGCACAACCCCGAGGACATGCTCTCGAACCCGGTCGGCACCGGCCCCTACCTGCCTGAATCGCTCGAAGTCGGCGTGAAATCGGTGCTCGTGCGCAACGAGAACCACACCTGGTGGAACGAAGGCAACGGCGCTTGGGTCGATCGTGTCGAATATGTCGACTACGGCACCGATCCCGCCGCATGGGTCGCCGCCGCCGAAGCCGAGGAAATCGACGTGACCTACTCGGTTGACGGCGAATTCATCGACATCATTTCCTCGCTTGGCTACGACGAGAACGAAGTTGTCACAATGGCAACCATCGTCATTCGTCCGAACCAACTCGCAGAGGTGGACGGCAAGAAGCCCTACGCCGACAAGCGCGTGCGTCAGGCGATCTCGATGGCTGTGGATAACAATATCCTGCTCGAACTTGGCCACGACAACCGCGGCGTAACTGCGGCGAACCACCATGTTGGCCCGGCCCACCCGGAATATGCCGACATCGGCAAGCCCAAACACGATCCCGCCGCCGCGCTCGCGCTTCTCAAAGAGGCGGGCATGGAAGATTTCGAGATGGAAATCCATTCGATCGACGACGCATGGCGCAAGAACACGACCGACGCCGTCGCCGCCCAACTGCGCGACGCGGGCTTCAAGGTCAAACGCACCATCCTGCCCGGTTCGACCTTCTGGAACGACTGGACCAAATACGCGTTCTCCTCGACCAACTGGAACCACCGCCCGCTTGGCGTTCAGATCTGGGCGCTCGCCTATCGCTCTGGCGAGGCATGGAACGAGTTTGGCTATGCCAACCCCGAGTTCGACGCCGTCCTCGAGCAGGCGCTGGCCACCGCAGATGTCGAGAAGCGCCGCGCGCTGATGGCCAAGGGCGAGGCGATCCTTCAGGAAGACGCCGTCACGATCCAGCCCTACTGGCGTTCGCTCTACAACCACACCAAACCGGGGCTTGAGGGCTGTGCACACCACATCTCCTTCGAATACCGCCCGGCGGAAATGTATTGGACCTGATCCAGGTCTCTCAAAAAATGCAAAGGGCCGCTCTCAAGCGGCCCTTTTTTAGTCTCAGCCCAAGTCTCTGAAAAGACCCTGACCGACGCAAACCGATGCGCTGTTACTCACCAAGACACTGTCTAAAGGCGTCGCCCATCTGGCCGAGCACCGCACCATAAAGGCCGGGGCCAACCTCTTGTGTGACACCGATCGGATCAAGTTCGGCGATCCGCGCATCGCCCGCGATGGTGCGAATGATTTTGTCATTGAACTGCGGCTCGGAAAAGACGCACACGACGCCCCGGTCTTGCATGATATGCTCAATTTCCCGAAGCCGCGCCGCGCTTGGGGCCGACGCATCGCTCTTGAGAAGCGCGCCCGCCCCGGTCAGGCCAAAACGGTTTTCAAAATAATGATACGCATCATGGAACACCACAAAGGCCTTCCCCTGTACCGGCTCTAACCCTGCACGCACCTGTGTGATGAGACCTGCAAGATCGGCCCGCGCGGCTTCGGCATTGGCGCGATAGGTCTCGGCATTGGCCGGATCGACCTCGGCCAGCGTATCAGCAATCGCCGCAAGCATCGCGCGCCCGTTCTCCGGGTCAAGCCAGACATGCGGGTCCATACCGCCCGCGTGGTCATGCCCATGATCGTCATGCTCTTCATGGTCCGCATGATCTTCGTGGTCGTCGTGACCGTGGTCATCATGATCGTCGTGATCGTCATGCCCATCATCCTCATGGTCATGATCGTTTTCGCCCATGTTAGAGTCTGTTTTCGTCTCTATATGGTCCTCATCCGCGTCAAAACCCGCCATCTCGCGAAACGCCAGATGCGTCATGCCCTCGACCTCTGCAAGCGCGACCTTCACCGCCTCGGGGGCAAGCGTTTCAAAACTTTCATCAAGCCCCGGCGTAAGCATTGGACCGATCCAAAAGACCACATCCGCCGCCTGCAACGCCTGTGCTTCGCTCGGACGCATGGTATATCCATGCGGCGAGACCCCCTGCGGGATAAGCAACTCTGGCGCGCCAACGCCCTGCATCACCTGCGCCACAAGCGATTGCACCGGCGCAATATCCGCCGCAACACTCGGCCCCTCTGCCATCGCCGACCCAGCAGTCAATCCCATCGCGGCCACGCCGCCCAAAACCCAAGCCTTCACGTCTCGCTCCTTCACAGATAAACAGCTATTAGACCTCGACGTAGAAGATATGTTATAATATATCAACCCAAAATCGCGAAGGACGCTGCCATGCACGATCTCGGCTTTGCACAACATGACCATGCCGCCTGTGTGGCGACCGCGCTGTCCACAGCAGAGGCCACCTGCGCCGCACAAAAGCTGCAACTGACCCCGACGCGCCGCCGTGTCCTTGAAATCCTGCTCGAGGAACACCGCGCGATGGGGGCATATGACATCCTCGCCGTTCTGTCCTCCGAAGGCATCGGATCACAGCCGCCGGTCGTCTACCGCGCCCTCGACTTTCTCGTCTCCAACGGCTTTGCCCATAAGATCGAGAAACGGAATGCCTACCTCGCCTGCGCCCACCCCGGCGAGGACCATTCCCCCGTTTTCCTGATCTGCCGTGCCTGCGATACGGTGGCCGAGGCGACCTTGCCGATGGCCGACCTGCGCCGGGCCGCCGATGAGACCGGCTTCCTGATCGAAACAACAGTGATCGAAATCGAGGGTCTCTGCCCTGACTGCCGCAAGGCCGCCTAACCCATGCAAAGCCCCATGCGCCTCGTCACCCTTGAAAACCTCACTGTCCGCCTTGGCGGTCATACTGCGCTGTCCGAGGTCGACTTTCATATCGACAAGGGCGAGATCGTCACGGTTGTCGGCCCCAATGGCTCGGGCAAGACGACTCTGCTCAAGGCGATCATCGGCGCGGTCAAACCCCGCAGCGGCACCCTCAAACATGCCGACGGGTTGCGGATTGGCTACGTGCCCCAACGCCTCGCCATCGACACCACCTTGCCGCTGACCGTGCGCCGCTTCCTCTGCCTGCCCCACCGCCATGCAGAGCCAACCCTGCAAGAGGCGCTCAAAAACGCCGGCGCCGATGGCCTGATAGAACGCCAGATGACCGCCCTCTCCGGTGGTCAATTCCAACGCGTCCTCCTCGCCCGCGCCATCCTTGAAAAGCCCGACCTTCTGATCCTTGACGAACCGACCACCGGCCTGGATCAACCCGGCTCCGCCGCGCTCTACCGCCAAATCGAAAAGGTGCGCCGCGACCTCGGAAGCGCCGTTCTCATGGTCAGCCACGAACTCCACGTTGTCATGAGCGCCTCCGACCGCGTTATCTGCCTTAACGGTCATGTCTGTTGCCACGGCGCGCCAGAGATCGTCGCCGACGCACCGGAATATCGCGCCCTCTTCGGCTCCGGCACCCAAGGCGCGCTCGCGCTCTACCGCCACGATCATGACCACCATCATCATGGCCATCCGGCCCATAGCCACGAACATGGGGACTGCGACCATGCTTGACGATTTCATGATCCGCGCCACGCTCGCGGGCTTCGGCGTCGCCATCGCCGCCGCGCCGCTTGGCTGTTTCGTGGTCTGGCGGCGCATGGCCTATTTCGGCGACGCCACCGCCCATGCCGCGATCCTTGGCGTGGCCCTGTCGCTGGCGCTCTCAACCTCGGTGTTTGCTGGCGCGCTGGCCGTGGCGCTCGCGATGGCGCTGACGGTTTCAACGCTCTCGGGACGCGGTTTTGCAATGGATACGCTGTTGGGTGTGCTGGCCCATTCGGCGCTCGCCTTCGGCCTTGTCTCTGTGTCCTTCCTGCAAGGGATACGCCTTGACCTTGATGCCTATCTCTTTGGCGATATCCTTGCGGTGAACAAATCCGACCTTGCGGTGATATGGTCCGGGGCGGCGTTGGTGCTTCTGCTGACCCTCTGGCGCTGGTCGCCGCTTCTGACCGCAACGCTCAATCCTGACCTCGCCCATGCGTCCGGCATTGATCCCAAGCGCGAACAACTCGTCCTGACCCTCGGCCTCGCCATCGTCGTCGCCGTGGCGATCAAGATCGTCGGCGCGCTCTTGATCGTGGCGCTGCTGATCATCCCCGCCGCCGCTGCCCGCCCCCTCGCGCGCACCCCGGAACAAATGGCGTTCTCAGCCGCCGTGATCGGAGCCGCCGCCGCCGTTGGCGGACTGCGCCTCTCGTTTCTCTTTGATACACCCTCAGGGCCAACCATCGTCTGCACGGCCTCGGTGCTCTTCGCGATCACCGCCGTATCGTCGCGCTTCATCCCGCGTTAACATTTCGCCCTGTGGCAAACCCCGCACCGACGCGATACAGACGCAATACCGACGTGATACCGACGTGCGTTTTGGCGTTAAGACTCTTCTTCTCTGTGGCAAATACTCCGGGGTGAATTGCCCCGGTTTTCGAGGCTAGAGGGGCAGCGCCCCTACCCCACCATCGCCGCATGAACCAGCGCCTTCATCTCGGCCCGCGCCGGATAGCTGCTCGACGGCGACAACTGGGTCAGGAACACCACGCTCAACCCCGTTTCCCGGTCCACCCAGAAAAAGGTCGAGGCCATCCCGCCCCAGCTGAAATCGCCGACCGATCCCGGCACCCGCGCCCGCGCCGCATCAAGCACCACCGCGCCCCCAAGACCAAAGCCCATGCCCTCCATCGGCTGTTCGGCAAAGCTCTGCGGTCCCATCTCTGCAATCTCCCCACGAAGGTGGTTTTGCATCATGAAATCAACGGTTTGCGGTGACAAAAGGCGCACGCCCTCAATGGCACCGCCGCGGCGCAACATTTCGGCAAACCGCATATAGTCGTCGATCGTCCCCACAAGGCCGCCCCCACCCGAGAACATATCCGCGTTGAGGAATGGCGAGCCGTCCTTGTGATCGACCCGACGCAGCGGGTTTTCCCCCGTCTGCGCCGCATTCAGCGCCATCGCATCCCCCGCCAGCGGCGTATAGAGCGAAGCAAACCGCTCAATCGCCTGTTTCGGAACGGAAAATGCGGTTTCCATCATGCCAAGCGGCTCAAGGATCTCGGCCTTGAAAAACGTCTCAAGCGACTGCCCCGAGATCACCTCGACCACCCGTCCCAACACGTCAATCGCGACCGAGTATTCCCACCGCGTCCCCGGCTGAAACGCCAACGGCAACCCCGCCACCCGGTCCACCATTTCGGCCAATAACCCTTGGTTGGCGCGAAAGATCAGATCCTCTTTTTCCATCGCCGCCGCCAATACGCCGGGGTTGAACGGATAGCTCAGGCCCGCCGTATGCGTAAGAAGCTGATGCAAGGTCGGGGAGGGCGCGGCTTCGGTCTCTTCAATCGACATCGCACCGGGAATAAGCGCCCGCATGTCCTTGAAAGACGGGATAAATTCGCTCACCGGCGTATCGAGCGTAAAAAGCCCCCGCTCGTAAAGCATCATCAACGCGACCGAGGTCACGGGTTTGGTCATCGAATAAAGTCGCGCCACCGTATCGCGCTCGAACCGGGCGTCGCTCTCGATATCGCGGCGGCCTGTGGCGTGAAAATACGCCTCCTCGCCGTGACGCGCGATAAGGAGACTACTGCCGGGAAACTTCCGCGCCGCGACATAGCCATCCATCCAGTCCCCAATCCGGCCAAGCCGTTCGGGATCAAATCCAAGCCGTGCGGCCTCCCCCGTGATCATACGCGTCTTCCCTGTCCATTCGGGGTCTGCCCACAAGGGCGACCCGCCTCCTCCGTGCCCACCTTGCCGCTGCGACACGGGGCGGGGCAAGAACGCAAAAATACGTAGGTCGTCCGAAAACCCGGCCCTAACCAAGCCTTTCTGCAAAGGTTTCGATCAACTTGGCCTTTAGGATTTTGCCCGTCGGAGCCGCCGGAAGGTCGTCCGCCACGATGATCCGCTCCGGTCGTTTATAAGGGGCCAGCCGCTCACGCACGTAAGCCTGAAGCGCAGCCTCGGTAATCCCGCTCTCTGGCGCCGCCTTGACGAAGGCCAAAACCTCCTCGTTGCCCGCAACCGCACGCCCCACGACACCGGCGATAATGACATCAGGATGTTCCGTTAACACTGCTTCAATCTCTACGGGATATACGTTGAATCCTGAGCGGATAATCAATTCCTTGGTGCGCCCCGCAATATGAAGGCGCCCTTGATCGTCAAACCGCCCAAGATCGCCCGTGCGCAACAAACCCTCCGAGGTTAAGGTTGCGGCGGTTTGCTCCGGGTCACGGAAATATCCTTTCATGACCTGCGGACCGCCCACAAGGATTTCACCAATCCCTTGCTCTGGCGTCGCACCGGGCGCTTCAAGATCAATCTGAAGCGTCGCCCCAAGCATCGCTTCGCCAACGCTGGTATCCGGGTCGCCCATCGCGTTGCGCGTCGCGCAAATCCCCGCCGCGCTCTCCGTCAGGCCATAACCGTTCTGAAGCGGCTGGCCATAGAACTCTTCCGCCTCGCGTTTCCAGACCGGATCAAGAGGCGCTCCGCCTGACGACACATACCGCAAAAGCCCCCGGTCATAGCGCGGCATGTTATGCGCCCGCGCATAGTAAAACAGGTGCGCATGCATCTGCGGCACCGCCGGAAGCAAGGTCACATCCTCCTGCAACGCCTGATAGAGCCGGGCAACGTCGAATGTCGCCTCAAGCCGCGCCGCCCCTTGCGCAAGGCAAATCGCATGCACCGTCACTAGCCCGAAAATATGCGACATCGGCAAGGCGAGATAGGTCATATCCCCCGCGCGCATCCCCCGCACATCCGCCGAGGCCCGCCCCGCCGCAATCATATTGGCATGGGTCAACATCGCCGCCTTTGGATGCCCCGTCGTCCCCGACGTATAAAGCAAAAGCGCGACCTGCTCCGCACCGCTCGCAAACACAGGTTCTGCAACGCTTCCCGCCCGTTCCTGCATCGCCACACGGCCATAAGCCCCGCTGCGGACCCGTGCCCCAAACGCCAAAGCATGGGCCTTTGCCGATTGCGACGAGTCGACCGAAAACACAATGGCGCTCGGGTCTGAATGGGCGATAATCCGATCCAGTTCGGGCCGTGTCATACGTCCGTTGACCATAACCGCCGCCGCATCAAGATGGCTGGCGGCAAAGTAGAACGCCACAACCTCAATGGCATTCTCAAACACGATCACGACCCGATCGCCCGCCCCAACACCAAGCCGCGCAAGATCGTCGCGCGCATCTTCAACCGCGTGCTGAAAATCGCCCCAGGTGATCCGCCGGTCGTCATGGTTGATAAAGGCCAACCCCTCCGGCTTGTCCGCCGCCGCCTGTGCCACAAGCTCATGCACCCTTTGCATTCCGTGTCCTCCCAATTTGCTTATGCCTAGCGAAACACAGGCGGTTTTTTGTTGAGGAAAGCCGTCATGCCAATCTGGGCTTCCTCCCCCCCAAGTGCACGGGCCAGCGCAGTGCGTTCGGCGGCAAGCTGTTCCTCATGCGTCGCCGTCTCGGCCTCATTCAACAAGGCCTTGATCGACGCCATAGCCTCCTCCGGCCCCGCCGCAATCTCGGCGGCAAGGGCTTGTGCGGCACCGTATGCCGCGCCTTCCGCCACGATCTCGGTCACCGCGCCCATCTCATAGAGGCGCGTGGCCGCAATCGGTGCGCCCAAAAGAGCCATCCGCGCCACCGTCGGCCTTGGCAACGCCTGCATCAACGCGTAGGTCGCCGCCCCATCCGGCACCAGCCCGGCGCGCACATAAGCCAGTGTAAACATCGCCACATCCGACGCCACAACCATGTCACACGCCATCGCGATCGAAAGCCCCGCCCCCGCTGCGCCCCCTTCGACGGCGGCAATGACAGGCTTGCGACAATGACGAATCGCCCGGATCACGGCGTTGAGCTTGTCGATCTGCGCCCGGCGCTCCGTCTCGCTAAGGTCGCGGCGTTCCCTCAAACTATTGAGATCCCCTCCGGCACAGAAAAAGCCGCCCTCACCGGCAAGGATCACCGCCGCAATATCCGGGGACTCATTCGTCTTGGCCAAACCCGCAACAAGCCCTTGGTAATACTCCGGCGACAACGCATTGCGCCGCGCCGCGTTGCAGTTCCAGATCGTGAGACACCCAGCCTCGATCTCATGGCGCACCTTGACGCTCATACTCGCCCCTCCCGCCGCGTGCCAACCGCACGAATCGGACCAGCCCGACCGGGGCCGACATAATTGATGATGAGAGAGACCGCCGAAACCGGCGTAAGCCCCTGCGGATCATGCGCGAGGCTCGCCGTGACGCCCGCCACCACATCCAAAAGCGTCGCGGCGATTCCTCCCTGCAGGGCATTGTGGCGATTGATGTGCCTGTCATAGACCTCAGGCAAGCAATGCGCCTGACCCGCAGCCGGGTCAATCTCGACCTCAAACCCAAGCAGCTTTGCCGGGGTAATCGGCTCACATATCATAGCCTGTTGCGCCATCTATGCCTGTCCTCTCACCCATAGACCCGGCGCAAGCGCCGACCTCAGAGGAACAAGCTTAGTATGGCCGCGTCACACAGGAGAGCGAAAAAGGCGCATATGACGGCGCGTCACAGAGTTGACGCAGCCCCAAAGCCGCCATCGCTCACACAGCCACCAACACCACCACATGCCCACATCCCGCCATTTCCAGCAGGGTCCACACGCATTATGAGGATGAGATGTAAATGGTGAGCCGTGAAGGGTTCGAACCTTCGACCTACTGATTAAAAGAACGGCCCGAGCCATTTTCATGCATTTCGCCAAATTGCGCTGCACTTCGAAAAATCCATTGAAAACAAATAAATAGCTTGCATCACTCGACTCTGATGTTTCATGACTTACGCCAGAAATCGTCGCAATTTGCTTCCGTATAGCTTCCGGAAGCAAAACGGAAGCAAGGGGTGTTCTGGCTATGTTCAGGCTAACAAAGAGATCGGTGGAAGGGTTCACTGTCGAGGCAAAGGACTATCTCGTTTGGGATCGGGACGTGCGCGGGTTTGGCGTGCGAATCTACCCATCCGGCAAAAAGACCTACCTTGTCCAATACCGGGCCGGACGACGCACACGGCGCGTCACCATCGGTCAACACGGCGTCCTGACCACCGACGAAGCCCGACGCGAGGCCAAACAACTTCTGGCCTCTGTCGCACGCGGTGACGACCCATCCGCCCAAAGACAAGCCAAACGCCACGCCCCAACCGTTGCGGGCCTCTGTGATCGGTTCTTGGAGGAATATGTTGACCAGCATTGCAAGCCGACAACCGCGAGAGACTACCATAGCATCATCCGCCGGTTCATCCGGCCCAAACTTGGCCCCATCGCCATTGCCGAAGTTACGCGCGCAGACGTGGTGGCGTTTCACCATGATTTGCGCAGCACCCCTTACCAAGCCAACCGCGCGGCCAGTATGCTTTCCAAGCTCTTCAATCTCGCAGAGGATTGGGGATTGCGTCAGGCCGGAACGAACCCCGCGCGCCGGATCAAGAAGAACCGCGAAGAAGAGAAGAAACGCTACCTCTCGGACGACGAGCAAATCCGCCTTGGTGAGGTCCTCGCAGAGTCGCTGGAGGAGGGCACAGAAAGCCTCTACGTGGTTTCGGCTATCCTCTTGCTGATTTATACGGGTTGCCGCCTGAGCGAGATTCTCACGCTGCGTTGGGACTATGTGACCAGCCACCATTTGGAATTGCCCGATAGTAAGACCGGACGACGCCGCATTCCCCTTCCGCGTGAAGCCTATGATATTTTGATGGACCTGCCCCGCGAAGAGGGAAACCCTTACGTGATCCTAGGCAACGTTGCGGGCCAGCCTTTGGTGAACCTGCAAAAGCCGTGGAACCGTATCCGCGCCCGCGCCGGTCTGGACGACGTGCGCATTCACGATTTGCGGCACACCTATGCATCGGTCGCGATGAAAGACGGGATCGACCCGTTCACGCTCAAAGAGATTATGGGACATAAGAACCTCACCACCACGCTACGATATGCGCATTTGGCGGATGACGCTGTGCAACGCGCGGCGGGATCGGTGGCGGCACGCTTGGCCCGTGCGGTGCGTCACGACACGCGCGAAAGCCCTGCGCTACGTGTCGTTCGGTAGGATACGTAACGGGGGCATTTCACACGCCCTATTCCTAACGTAACGTATCGCTACGATATGGGTGGGTTTTCTAGCTACGTAGCGAACGTATCGACACGACACGGCCAGAAAAACGAGAGCGGCGAAATGACAGATGACTACGACGGGGGCATGACCCTGCGCGAAGAGGTGGACGCCGATCTTGACGACGATTTGGTGGAGAGGCTTCACACCATGATCGCAGCGAAGATGGACTTCGACATCTTTCGCATGCGTCTTGTCCACATCCTGAATCGTTTTGAACGCTATGAGATGGGCAAACCGCAAGTGACCCGCAAAGAGCGCAGCAAGCAAATCAATAAACTCTCCAACACGGCACAGAAGTTTCTCGAAGCCGTGGAGGAGCTACATCCGAGCGTGACCAATAGCATTGATATGAGGTGCGGCACACTGAAGTTTCTCAAAGCGGCTCAGGATATGTATGTGCTTGATCCCGATTTCCCCGAAATCTCCGAAGACGGTTTCATCTCGTCCGCAAAGGACGAACTGTGTGACCTACTCAAAGCGTGTGAACACGAACTAGAGGGGATGGAAGCCACAAAGGGAACGAAACGCAAATCCTCAGTCCCCGGACTGAATCAACTGATTTCCGACGCCTATACCCTCTATGAAACCGAAACTGGCTATCCTGAACGATCCGCAATCTACCGCAGCCCCACTGCCACCGACGACTACGAAGGACTGTTCTTCACTATGATGAAGACGCTCCTAGACGGGTATGCCGGAAAAAGATTTGCGACTGGCGCAGCACTCGGAAAGAGAATCGAGCGAATACTCAAGGAATTTTAAAATCCGGGGACAAACAGGGTCAGGTTTGAACCCTTTCTGTCGTTATCTTTCCCTGATTCAACGCTGCATAAAGCTCTCAACGCAACGACATACAGCGAGGGCAATATGCAGACACAACCTGATCCTGACTACTATGACCGCCTGATCGACGAGAAGGCAGCGGCCACCTACCTTTGTTATTCCGTGCGCGCTTTGCAGAACTGGCGCGTGCGGGGCGGTGGGCCGCTCTTTATCAAGGTCTCGGGCCG
>JAPHRE010000030.1 GCA_026195905.1 Pseudopelagicola sp.
CAGTGATTTTCGCAGTCGGCCGCGTGGTGCGGTCCTTGACTGGCTCATGCGCAAAGGCGCTGGCGAAAGCTGGCGTCATATGGTCCCCGTTGGCAGGTTCGGCCCTTGGCGGGCCGATTTTATTGGATCGGTTCGCAGTCTGCGGTGCCGAGTTTTGCGGGCCGCCGACGACCCGTTAACTCTATTGCGCAACAGAATCCCCGTCACGTCAACGGTGAGTATCGTTGTTTCCAAGTAAAAAAGCGACACAAATGATGTCGGAAATGGACAATTCCCTGTCTCGCAGCGGGGGCGTTGCGATGTTGCGTCAGCGCGACGTGGATTTGCGCAGCTGGGTCGGAGAGGCACCGAAGTGTTGTTGGCTAAAGCGCGAGAAATATGCGGCAGAGCCAAACCCAAGGTAGTCTGCGATCTCCTGCACCGGCAGGTCACTGCGGGTCAGCAGAACGCGCGCTTCGTGCTGCACCAGTTGGTTGAGCATATCCGCAGCGGTCAGTCCGGCGCATTGACGGCAGACCCGCGTCAGGTGTGTCGGCGTGATGTCGAGATCCTCGGCGTAGGTCGCCATAGATTTGCCCGAGCGAAAATCATCCGAAAGCAGGTCGCTAAACCGGCGCACGATCCGTTCGGCCGCGCTTGTGCGGGGTGGTGCTCCGGCGCCGAGCATTTGGCGGCGCAACCAGATAGACACCATAGAGGCCAGCGCGGTCATCGCTTCGGCAAGAAGCGGGCGCGATTCGGTCAGTTCGCGGCGCAGATCATCGAAATGGCCGGTCAGTTCGGCCTGTGCGAGGCCATCCTGAACGCGCAGTTGGTGGGTGCGGTCGGGCAGAATTACCCGCCCGTCATCGGGAATCAGCAGAGCCTGCCCCTGCACCTGACGCCCGTATTCCATAGAAAAGAGTTTTCCAGCCGGCACGAAAATCGCGTTATGCGTTCCGAAACCACGGCGCAGCCCGTGCAGCAAAATCCGCCCCTGTCCGCGTGTGATCCACAGGAACAGGTGGTGGTCGCGCACGTGGAGTTGTTCAAGTTGCCAACTCCCGCCCACCGTCATTTGGGAAAGAGTATGCACCTGAATCGCGCTGACCTGCGGCGGCAGGGGCGGTTCGGGGGGCGTTGGATAGGTGTCACGCTCAAGGGCGAAGGGCTTGGGCGCTTCCGGGGACCGCTTGAGAAATGATGGAATATGGACAGTATCATCAGGCATTACGGGGGAATGCATGACAGAAAGGTTCGATATCGGCAACGGGAAGTCAGGCGCGCCTTTGTCTTACGGGCGGAATTTTGCCCAATGGGACATTTTTGAGCGGAACCATGTGCGCTGACGCTTGGCAAATTGGCGTGTTGCGATGGTGGCGTTTTCGGCGGCTTGATCGAGGCTTATCTCTCCGCGCAGATGGGCGATGAGGTCCGCAGCCCCAATCGCCTTGGATGACAGGCGTTTGGGAGACCAGTCGGCAAGATTCGCGCGGGCCTCGTTCAGGGCACCAAGGTCGAGCATTTTTTGAAACCGCGCGGCGATGCGGGCGTTGAGCCAATCGCGCTCGACATCAAAGAGAATCGCGGTGCAGTCGGAATCGGCAAGCAGCGGCGGCGGTGTGTCGTCCTGCCACGCGGCGAGGGGCTGGCCTGTTGCGCGAAAAACCTCCCAGGCGCGCTGAACCCGCATTGGATTTTGGCGGTCGATTCGGGCGGCGGTCTTGGGGTCGAGTTCGGCCAGAAGCCGCTCAAACCCTTCGGCGGCGACGCGGGCGTCGGCCTCGGCGCGAATCTGGGGGGGGGTCGCGGGAATATCGGCAAGTCCCTGCGTTAGCGCCATAAAATAAAGCCCGGTGCCGCCCGTGATGATCGGGCGCGGCCCCTCTTTGAGGAGGGGCGCGACATCGCGTAGCCAATGGCCCACGGAATAGTCGCCATCGCGCGGCACATGGCCATAGAGCGCATGGGGCGCGCGCGATTCGTCCTCTGGCGAGGGGCGCGCGGTCAGGATGCGCCAGTTGTCATAGACCTGGATGGCGTCGGCATTGATGATCACGCCGCCTTGGGTTTGCGCGATCTCGAGCGCCAGAGCGCTTTTGCCGCTGGCCGTGGGGCCGGCGATCAGCACCGGACGATCCGGCGGGATTTGGGCGACGATATCATAGGGGAGGGTCATAGGGGGAAAAACCGCCTCTTTGGCTGCAAGGTGATATCGCGCATTGAACCTGTCCGTGTTTTCCGACATTTTGCGCGCGATCCTAATTCCTTGCGCAGACGGAGTGCAACATGACCGACGACGCCCCCGCCCCAAAGACAGCGTTTCGACGCGTGATGCTTAAGATATCGGGGGAGGCGTTGATGGGAGATCAGGGCTATGGCCTGCATCCGCCGACGGTTGAACGGATCGCCCAAGAGGTCAAATCCGTTCATGATATGGGGGTCGAGATCTGCATGGTCATCGGCGGCGGCAATATCTTTCGCGGCCTGCAAGGGTCGGCGCAGGGGATGGAGCGCACCACGGCGGATTACATGGGGATGCTGGCGACGGTGATGAACGCACTTGCGGTGCAGTCGGCGCTTGAAGGGATCGGGGTCTTTACCCGCGTCATCAGCGCCATTCGCATGGACGAGGTTGCAGAACCCTATATCCGCCGCCGCGCCGTGCGCCACCTTGAGAAAAAGCGGGTCTGTATCTTTGCAGCAGGCACCGGGAACCCTTATTTTACGACCGATACCGCCGCGACCCTACGGGCCAACGAGATGGCCTGTGAGGCGATCTTTATGGGCAAGAACGGGGTTGATGGTGTCTATGACAAAGACCCCAAAGACCATGCCGACGCCGTGCGCTATGATGAGGTCAGCTATGACGAGGTGCTTGCCAAGCGGCTTAAGGTCATGGACGCGAGCGCGATTGCACTGGCGCGGGACAATAACCTGCCGTTGATTGTGTTCAGCCTTGACGAACCGGGCGGGTTCAAGGGAATCCTTGCCGGAGAGGGCACCTATACAAAGGTCGGCTGAGACCGTTAGGGTAGGAATGAAACCGGCCACAAGAGGGCCGCAGCAAGAAGAAGAAAAGCCATGTCCGACGATTTTGAACTCGATACCGCAGATCTGACCCGCCGTATGGAGGGCGCGATGGGCGCGCTGAAGACCGAATTCGCGTCGCTGCGCACCGGGCGCGCCTCGGCGACGATGCTTGAGCCGGTCACTGTTGAGGCCTATGGCCAGCAAACCCCGATCAACCAGGTGGGAACGGTCAACGTGCCCGAGCCGCGCATGGTCACGATCAATGTCTGGGACCGCTCGCTTGTTGGTCCGGTTGAAAAAGCCATTATGAACAGTGGTTTGGGCATCAACCCGCAAACCAACGGCACGATTATCATGCTGCCGATTCCAGAGCTTAATGAAGAGCGCCGCGCCGAGCTTGCGCGCGTTGCCGCGCAATATGCAGAGCACGCCCGCGTCGCGATCCGCAACGTGCGCCGTGATGGGATGGATCAGGTCAAGAAAGCCAAAGCCGATGGCATTTCCGAGGACGATCAGAAGTTCTGGGAAACCGAGGTTCAGGACTTGACGGACACCTATATCAAAAAAGTGGACGATGCGCTCGAGACCAAACAAGCCGAGATCATGCAGGTCTAAATCAGAAAAGAGGCCGCGCAGGTGGGTTCCGAAACGGATAATAACGGCGGTCCCCGCCACGTGGCAATCATCATGGATGGCAATGGGCGCTGGGCGCAAGCGCGCGGGCGGCCACGGCTTTTTGGTCATCATGCGGGCGCGCGCCGTGTGCGCGAGATCGTCGAGGCCTGCCCGGTAAGCGGGGTGGACTACCTGACGATTTTTGCCTTCTCGACCGAAAATTGGAAGCGGACGCAAACCGAAGTGGCCGGGCTGATGGGGCTATTTCGACGCTATATCACCAAGGAAATGCAAGAGTTCGTGCGCGAGAACGTGCGGGTTCGGTTTATCGGCGACCGGGTGCGCCTTGATCGTAAACTCATCGTTTTGATGGACGAGGCGGAGGAGCTTACCAAACATTGCGATGGCACCAACCTCACGATTGCATTGAACTATGGCGGGCGCGATGAAGTCGCGCGGGCGACCAAGCGGCTTGCTGAAGATGTTGCCGCAGGCAAACTTGATCCCAAAGATGTCGATGAAGAAACGCTTCCTAAGTATCTGGATACATGCGTTTTACCCGATCCAGACCTTGTTATTCGCACCAGCGGAGAGGCGCGGATTTCTAATTTCCTGCTCTGGCAGTCAGCCTATGCGGAATATGAGTTCATTGATACGCTTTGGCCGGATTTCACCAGCGCAGAGTTCAAGCAATTGGTGGCGTCCTACGGAGGCCGGGAGCGGCGGTTTGGTGGGGTGAAATCATGAGTGTTGCAGGAAAATGGGACGACCTGCCGGCGCGGATTATGTCGGCTGTGGTCATGGTTGCGGTCGGGGTCGCGGCGGTTTGGTTTGGCGGTCTTTGGTTTACGCTTCTTGTGGTGGTGATCGGGGGCGGCATGGTTTGGGAACTGTGCCGGATGCTCGGACCGGATCGCGAGCGCATGGCCATCCCGATGGGATTGTTGACGACGGCGGCGCTTTGGGGGGCAACGCTTTTGCCGGGTGAGGCGGTTTTGCCGGTGCTGATTGCGCCAGCCATCGTCGGGGCCACGCAGCTTCATAAAGATCGGTTGATCTATGGCGGTTATGCCGCGGCGCTCATGCTGGCGTGCTATGGCTTGATGGGCTTGCGGGCGGATCATGGTGTGATGTGGGTCGCTTGGCTTGTTGCCGTGGTGATTGCCAGCGACGTGGCAGGGTATTTCGTCGGTCGGATCGTCGGCGGGCCAAAGTTCTGGCCCAAGGTCTCGCCGAAAAAGACATGGTCCGGCACGATTGGCGGTTGGATTGCGGCGGGTGTCGTTGGGGCCGCTTTTGGCGGTTTGCCGCTTGTTTTGATGAGTGTTGCGACCGCATTCGCCGGGCAGATGGGCGATGCTGCGGAAAGCGCGATCAAACGCCATACAGGTGTGAAGGATAGCTCCAACCTTATCCCCGGACATGGCGGGCTTCTGGATCGGTTTGATGCGATGATGGGGGCTGCGCTGTTTGTGGTGATCGTGAGCACGCTGGTGGGTTTGCCCTGATGCGGAAAGTGTCTATTTTTGGCGCGACGGGATCCATCGGGCAGAACACGATCGACCTTATTGCGCGCGACCCAGAGGCCTACGAGGTTATTGCGCTGACGGGGGGGCGCAATATTGCGCGGTTGGCCGAGGATGCGCGGCGTCTTGGGGCGCAGATCGCGGTGACGGCGCATGAGGCGCTGTTGGAGGATCTGAGGGCGGCGTTGGATGGCTCCGGGATTGAGGTTGCGGCGGGGGTGTCCGCGATTGAGGACGCGGCGACGCGGCCTGCGGATTGGGTCATGTCGGCCATTGTGGGCGCGGCGGGGCTTGTGCCGGGGCTGCGGGCGCTGGAGCAGGGGGCGACGCTGGCGCTGGCGAACAAGGAGTCGTTGGTGACGGCCGGATCGCTCATCATGGGCACGGCACAGGCGCATGGCGGCAGGGTGCTGCCGGTGGATAGCGAACATTCGGCGGTGTTTCAGGGGCTTGTTGGCGAGTCCTTTGACGCGGTGGAACGCATCATCATTACCGCCAGCGGCGGCGCGTTTCGTGACTGGAGCCTTGAGGAGATGGCCAAGGCCACCCCGGCGCAAGCGTCGTCGCATCCCAATTGGGACATGGGCCAGCGGATCACCATTGATAGCGCCTCTATGTTTAATAAGGCGTTGGAAGTCATAGAAACCAAAGAGTTTTTCGGCTGTTCCCATGAGATGATCGAAGTCTTGGTGCACCCGGAATCTATGGTGCATGCGCTGGTCGGGTTCAACGATGGGGCGCTTATGGCGCATGTCGGGCCGCCGGATATGCGCCATGCGATTGGCTATGCGTTGCACTGGCCCGAGCGCAAGGCGCTGCCGGTGGAGCGGCTTGATCTGGCCAAGCTGGGCCAGTTGACCTTCCGTGCCCCGGACAGCACGCGCTACCCGGCGCTGCGGCTTGCGCATGAGGTGCTTGCGGCGGGCGGTTTGAGCGGAGCGATCTTCAACGCCGCCAAGGAACGCGCGCTGGATGGGTTCCTCGAAGAGAGGATCGGTTTCTTGCAGATGGCGCAGGTGGTTGAGGAGGTTCTCGACAGGCTCTCGTCAGAGCCTTGCCTCATTAATGCCGAAATGACCCTTGATAGAGTGCGCGAGACAGACCATTTGGCACGCATGGCCGCCGATCAGGTCATGGCCGAGTGGCAATAACAAAAACGAACAGGTTTACACGTGGATATTCTTGCACTGCTCAACGGATTTGGCAGCACTTTCTGGACGATTCTTGCTTTTGTGGTCGCGCTTTCGATTATCGTGGCGATCCATGAATACGGTCATTACATCGTTGGGCGCTGGTCGGGGATCGGGGCGGATGTGTTTTCGCTCGGGTTTGGGCCGGTGCTTTATTCGCGCTATGACAAACGCGGCACGAAATGGCAGATCGCGGCGATTCCGCTTGGTGGCTATGTAAAATTCAAGGGCGATGCCAACGCGGCGTCGGGCAAGGACGCGGACGCGATGGAGGGTCTCGACGAAGAGGCGTTGCGTCATACGATGCATGGTGCGCCGCTTTGGGCGCGCACGGCAACTGTCGCGGCGGGGCCGATATTTAACTTTATTCTGTCGACGCTGGTTTTTGCCGCCGTGTTCATGAGCCGGGGCCAGATTGGTGATACACTTGTCGTGGGTGAGGTGCGGGATCTTCCGCCGCCCGCGTATGAGATCAGCGAAGGCGACGAGATTCGCAAGATCGCGGGGATGACCGTGCCGGGGTTTGATGAGCCTGAGGCGTTTGAGGCTTTTGCCACGGCGATTCCGATTGAAACGCCGCTGGACTATGTCGTCGAACGCGATGGCGTCTCGAAGGTTGTCAGCGGGCCATATCCCTATCCGCCCATCGTTCTACACCTTGCGCCGCAATCGGCGGCCTATGGTGCGGGTCTCAAGGTCGGGGATGTGATTACCGGCATTGACGGGCGTGCCATCGTCGGATTTTCGCAATTGAAAGAGGCCGTAGAGACGGGCGAGGGCAAGGCGCTTGCGCTTGATGTATGGCGCGAGGGCGAGAGCCGGGCGTTTACCCTGACCCCGCGTCGTGTTGATGAGCCGCTGCCGGAAGGCGGGTTCCAGACGCAGTGGCGCATTGGCATTGGTGGCGGTCTTGCCTTTGAACCAGCGACAGAGACGCTTGGGCCGGGGCAGGCGGTTTGGGGCGGTGTCGTCCAGACCGGGCGCATCATCGAAGGGTCTATCTCGGGGCTTTATCATATGGTGACGGGCGCAATCAGCACCTGTAATCTGACCGGACCCGTCGGCATTGCACAGACATCCGGGGCGATGGCGAGCCAAGGCGCGCAGAGCTTTATCTATTTCATCGCCGTCTTGTCGGCCGCAATTGGGATGCTCAACCTCTTTCCGATTCCGATGCTCGATGGCGGGCACCTTGTGTTCTACGCCTATGAGGCCGTTGCGGGGCGTCCGCCAAGCGACAAGGTGGTCAATGTATTGATGATGATTGGCCTGGCGATGGTTCTTGGGATGATGGTGTTTGGCCTGACAAATGACCTGTTTTGTCCCTAACAGGGGGACCTAGCGGCAGTCTGGCGGCATTGTGGTTTCATGATGCCGCCGCATTTTTGCCCGATTTCGTGCCTAACCTTGGTGAAAGACGACCACGATAGGCACGAAAGGCAAGGACGAAAGTCATGCACACCATCGAACAAGGTTATCGGGCTTTGAGCCTTCTGATTGAAATCAACTGGGACCGTGTCCTCTTTCCGACAGCGATCCTTGTCGCTTTGACGGCGGGGGCGTATGCGGTCTCGCTCGGGGCGTTTTAGTCCGTTTGTGACATCCCTTGAAACATCCATCATGGTGTGGCCCGTGGGTTTGAAACAATCTGCGGGCCATTCTTTTGCGCTCCAGGGGCAATTTCGGCCTGCGATCGCGTCCAGAAGCGCCTGTTTCGCATTGGCGTTTTGACATATCAGCCCTTTCCCGCTAGTGACGTCTCAACTGGGATGTCAGCAGGATTTGGGAATGACCAATTACCTCCAAACCGTGACCGGGGCAGTCGGATTTATGAAATCGGCCGTTCGTGCGCTTCACGTCGTTGTTTTTCTTACGCTTTCGGGGCTTTTCCTTGCGTTGCCGTCTATGGCAGAGGCACAGGATTACCGTTTTTCTTCGTTCAATGTGTCCGGCAATCAGCGGATCGAATCCACCGCTATTTTGAATTACGCGGGAATCGAGCGGGGACAGACGATAAGTGCGGGGGGCTTGAACGAAGCCTATCAGCGCATTCTCGCGAGCGGTCTTTTTGAATCTGCCGAGCTGACGCCGCGCGGCAATCGCCTTGATATCAAGGTGGTCGAGTATCCCACGGTGAACCGTATTAGCTTTGAGGGAAATAAACGCCTCAAAGACGAAGCTCTTCAATCCTTGATTGAGTCGCGGTCTCGTCGGGTGTTGAACCCGAACGTGGCAGAGCGCGATGCAGCCCGCATTGCCGAGGCCTATTCGCAGGACGGGCGCCTTGCGGCGCGTGTCACCCCGCGCATCATCCGCCAAAGCGACAACCGCGCTGACCTCGTGTTTGAAATCTTCGAAGGGGCGCTTACGGAAATCGAACGTATCGGGTTTGTGGGCAACCGCGAATATTCCGACCGTCGCCTACGTCGTGTTCTCGAATCCAAACAGGCCGGTATCCTGCGCGCGCTGATCAAACGTGATACGCTGGTTGAAGACCGGATCGAATTTGACAAACAGGTGTTGCGCGATTTCTACCTGTCGCGTGGCTATGTGGATTTCCGCACCACGGGCGTCAATGCCGAGCTTGCACGCGACCGCAATGGGTATTTCGTGACGTTCAACGTCGAGGAAGGCCAGCAGTTCAAATTTGGCGAGATTTCGGCGGTAAGCGAGATTGCCGCAATTGATGCCGAGGAATACCTCGCCGCGCTCAAGGTCAAGCCGGGGGTCGTTTATTCGCCGCTGGTTATTGAAAGCTCGATTGCACGGCTTGAGCGTTTGGCGCTTCGGCAGGGGCATGACTTTGTCCGTGTGGACCCTCGGATCACACGCGACGAGCGCAATCTTGAGCTTGATGTCGAGTTTGCGATCGTGCGCGGCCCGCGTGTCTTTGTCGAGCGTATTGACGTCCAAGGCAACACGACGACGCTTGACCGCGTGATCCGTCAGCAGTTCCGCATTGCCGAGGGAGACCCGTTCAATGCCCGCGAAATCCGCGAGAGCGCAGAGCGTATCCGGGCGCTGGATTTCTTTGCCGCTGCGGATGTCAACGCGCGGGAAGGCTCTGAGTCGGATCAGGTTGTGGTCGATGTGAACGTGATCGAAAAGCCGACCGGTGCGCTGAAATTCGGCGGCACCTACTCGACTGACAACGGGGTCGGCGCAGTGGTGAACTTCTCCGAGCGCAACTTCCTTGGGCGGGGCCAGTTGCTTGGCATCTCGTTCTCGACCGCGTCAGAATTCAAGGACTACAGCTTTACCTTTGTCGAGCCAGCCTTCCTTGGGCGTGACCTCGCGCTTGGGTTCCAGGCGATCTACAAGCAAAATGAACCTGATGTGGCGCGTTGGGCGAACACCATCGGCGTCATTGAGCCGAGCCTTGCCTTCCCGGTCAGCGAAAATGGTCGCCTCAAGCTCAACTACCGTCTGCGTAATATCGAGATGGAGCTTGAAGACGCGAGCGTCTTAACAACGTCGCTCATTAACGGCGAAGCTGGGGCGGGCGACTCATGGGAAAGCTCGCTTGGGTATCTCTATACCTATGATACACGCGGCATCGGTCTTGACCCCAACAGCGGCGTGTTGCTTGAGCTTGGGCAGGACTTTGCGGTTCTGGGCGGGGATTACCAGTTTGTCCGCACCACGGCGCGCGTTGCGGCCGAAACCAAGGTCTTCCATGAAGAAGTGACTTTGCGCGCAAGCCTTCGACTGGGGGCGTTGAATTCGACCTCGGGCTCTAGCCGCATTGGTAACCGTTTCCAAATGGGCAGCAGCGTCATGCGGGGCTTTGAGCCGCTTGGCATCGGCCCGCGGGAAATCGACCTACCGACCCAGGATGATGGTCTTGGCGGGCATTACTATGCCGTCGCCAGCCTTGAGGCGGACTTCCCGCTTGGTCTGCCCGAAGAATACAAGGTGCGCGGCGGTCTTTTCTATGATGTTGGGTCGCTCTGGGGGCTTGATACGTCGTCTGCGGATGTCGTTGGCGAAGACATGAGCCTGCGTCACGTGGTTGGGGTTTCGCTCTTCTGGGAGACACCCATGGGGCCGCTTCGGTTCGACTTTTCCAAGGCGCTCAAGAAAGAGACCTACGACAAGGAACAGAACTTTAACTTTACGATCAGCACAGAGTTCTGATCCATGAGACTGGGGCTTTTCCGGCACCTCGTTTTGATAGCCGCGCTCGTCATGGGCGCGGCTTTTGCGTCCCATGCGCAAGAGGCGCGCTCGGTGCCGCAGGCGCCGATCCTGACCATCGAATCCGACAGGCTTTTTGCCGAGTCGGCCTTTGGCAAGCGGGTGGCGGCGCAAATCAAGGCAGAGGAGTCCGTCCTTCTTAAGGAAAACCGCAAGATCGAGGAAGAGCTTGTGGCGGAAGAAAAGCGGCTTACGGAATTGCGCGCACAGATGGAGCCGGACGAGTTTCGCACCCTTGCCGATTCCTTTGATGCGCGGGTGCAGGAGATACGCCAGCTTCAGGATGGCAAGGCGCGCAGTATTGCCGAGACTGGCGACCAGGAACGCGGAACCTTTATCCGCGCCGCGCAACCGGTTCTTATTGATCTCATGCGCGAGGCGGGGGCCGGGGTTATCCTTGAGCGGCGGTCGGTTCTTTTCTCGGCCAATGCCATCGACATCACAGATCTCGCGATTGCCCGGCTGAACGACGCCATTGGCGACGGCACACAGAGCGACGACACCCGCTGAGTCGCTTGCCCTGACTGGCGGGGATTGCTAGGGCTTATCAAACATGTTCATTGAGGAGAGCCTTATGTCCGACGGCTTGAAGACCGCAGATATCGACCTGATCCAGCGGATTATTCCGCATCGCTATCCGTTTCTCCTTGTAGATAAAGTTGTCGATATTGACGGCTATAGCTCGGCGACGGGGATCAAAAACGTCTCGATGAACGAGCCGCATTTTCAAGGCCATTTTCCCGGCAAGCCGATCATGCCCGGCGTGACCATTGCCGAGGCTATGGCGCAAACCGCCGCTGTGATGGTGGGCGTGGCGCTTGATATGGCGGACAAGGAATTGCTTGTGTATTTCATGTCGATCGACAAGTGCAAATTCCGCCGCATGGTTGTTCCAGGCGACAGGCTTGAGATGCGTCTGACGACGGTGCGCGGCAAACCGGGCGGCAAGGTCTGGAAGTTCAGCGGCGTGGCGACGGTTGATGGCGAGATGGCCTGTGAGACCGAGTTCACCGCGATGATGGACCTGCCAAAGGAGTAAGCTATATGGCGATTTCAGATCAGGCGAAGGTGCACCCTTCGGCCATCGTCGAAGAGGGCGCAGAAATCGCAGCGGGCTGTGTTGTGGGGCCGTTCTGCTATGTGGATGCGCAGGTTGTGCTGCATCCCGGTGTGGAGCTTAAATCGCATGTGGTCGTCAAAGGCGACACAGAGATCGGCGCGGATAGCGTCGTTTTTTCGTTTGCGGTTATCGGAGAGATCCCGCAGGACCTTAAGTTCGATGGCGAACATTCGCGGCTTGTGATCGGTAAGCGAAACCGCATCCGCGAGCATGTCACGATGAACCCCGGCACCGATGGTGGCGGCGGCGTGACGATTATTGGCGACGATGGGTTGTTCATGGCGGGATGTCATATCGCCCATGATGCCCGGATCGGAAACCGGGTGATCGTGGTCAACAATTCCGCCGTGGCGGGGCATTGTATCATCGAAGATGATGTCATCATCGGCGGCCTTTCGGGCATTCATCAGTTTGTGCGTATTGGCAAAGGCGCGATCATCGGCGCGGTCAGCATGGTGACAAATGACGTGATCCCATATGGCCTTGTGCAGGGGCCGCGCGGGGCGCTGGACGGGTTGAACCTTGTGGGGTTGAAGCGGCGCGGTGTGGACCGGAGCGACATCACCGCGTTGCGCGCGGCGTTTCAGATGCTTGCGCAGGGCGAAGGCGCATTTCAGGAGCGCGCACGGCGCATGGGCACGGAATTCGATAGCGACTATGTGCAGGAAATCGTGGATTTCGTGCTTGGCGAAACCGATCGTTCTTTCCTGACACCGGGCTAAACGATGGGACGGTTGGCCATTCTGTCGGGCGGGGGCGGATTGCCTGTCATGATCGCCGACGCGCAGCCCGATGCGGTGCGTGTGGTGTTTCATGGTGTTGACCACGCGATGCCCCCCCCATTGGCAGAGCACCGGTTTGAAAAGATGGGCGCGCTTTTCGAAGCCCTTCGGGCGCAGGATGTCACAGAGGTTGTCCTTGCCGGCGCGATGGCGCGTCCGCCGCTTGATCCAAGTCAGTTCGATGCCACGATGATGCAGCTTGCACCGCGTCTAATGGGCGCGTTGCAGGGGGGCGATGATGCGATCCTGCGCCTGATCATCGCGCTTTTCGAAGAGCAGGGGTTCAAGGTGCTTGGGGCGCATGACCTTTTGCCGGGCTTGACCGTCGAAGAGGGGCTTTTCGCGGGGCCAGAGCCAAGCGAGGCGCTTTTACAGGATGCGGCAAAAGCGATGGATATTCTGCTTGCCCTATCGCCGCTTGATGTTGGGCAGGGGGCCGTGGTTGCGGGCGGGCTTTGCCTTGGGATCGAGACCTTGCAGGGCACGGATGCCCTCTTACGCTTTGTCGCCGAGACACCAGAGCATTTGCGGCGCGGCGCGGGCGGGGTTCTTGTAAAAGCGCCGAAACGCGGACAGGATTTGCGGGTTGATATGCCAGCGGTGGGGCCGGATACGGTGCGCAATGCGGCGCAAGCCGGGCTGGATGGGATTGTTGTCTCGGCGGGGAGAGTCGTGCTTATCGACCGTGACGCAACACGAGCGGCGCTTGAAGAGAGCGGGCTTTTCCTCTTTGCACGGGTGTTGTGATGCGGGTATTCGTGATCGCTGGAGAGCCGTCAGGGGATCGCCTTGGCGGCGCGCTCATGGCGGGGTTGAAAGAGCTTTGTCCGCAGGCACAGTTCGAAGGTGTGGGCGGGCCGTTGATGGGCGCGCAGGGCATGGAGAGCCTCTTTCCTATGGACGAGTTGAGCGTCATGGGGATCGCCGAGGTGCTGCCGAAATATCGCCACCTCAAGCGCCGGATGCACCAGACGGCAGAAGCGGTACTCGCGGCGCGCCCCGATGTGCTTATTACGATTGATAGCCCTGATTTCTGTCTTCGGGTGGCCAAAGAGGTCAAGGCCAAAAGCGATATTCGCATTGTGCATTATGTGGCCCCCTCGGTTTGGGCGTGGCGGCCTAAACGGGCTAAAAAGATGGCACGGGTTGTCGATCAGGTCTTGGCGCTCTTGCCGTTTGAGCCGCCTTATATGGAGGCGGTGGGGCTGCGGTGTGATTTTGTCGGCCATCCGGTCGTATCGGAGCCGATTGCGCGCGAGACGGAGGTTGCTGCGTTTCGTGAGAGGTTTGCGTTGGGCACTGCGCCGGTCTTGCTTGCCTTGCCAGGGTCACGACGGAGCGAAGTCTCGCGTTTGATGCCGGGGTTTGGTGCCGTGGTGGCACATATGTCTAAGACGCGTCCAGACTTGCGCGTGGTGGTGCCTGCGGCGGGGCCGGTGTTGCGCTTAGTGCGTGCTTTGGCGAAAGACTGGCAGGTTGCGCCGCTTGTCCTTGATCCCACCGCAGCAGACGCCGCAGATATGAAGCGGGCCGCATTCCGTGCCGCAGATGTGGCATTGGCGGCGTCGGGGACGGTGTCGCTTGAGTTGGCTGCCAATGCCACGCCGATGGTGATTGCCTATGACATGAGCTGGCTGAGTTGGCAGATCATGAGCCGCGCGGCGCGTATTGATACCGTGACATTGGTCAATCTGGTCTCTGAAACGCGGGTCGTGCCGGAATTTCTTGGCCCCGCCTTCAAACCAGAGGAGATCGCCCCGGCGGTTCTAGGCGTGCTTGATCAGCCCGCAGTGCAGCGCGATGCGATGGCGTTGACGATGGCGCGGCTTGGGCAGGGGCAAGACGCGCCGGGATTGCGCGCGGCGCGGGCGGTGCTTGAAGGGTGTGGCGCGACAGGCTAACACCGATCAGCCGCGCCAGATCCAACCGCCACCATAGATGCGCGAGCTTTCAGTATCGTAGAAGACACACGCCTGACCGGGGGAGACGCCTTCCTCTGGGGTCAGAAGTTCGACCTCTGCGGTGGTTGGCCCGGTTGGGCGCAGGATCGCCTCGCGCGGCGGTCGGGTTGAGCGGACCCTGACCAAAAGGGGCCATTCGGAGCGGCTCTCGAAGGGCTCTTCTCCAAGCCAGTTGATCTCGCGCACCGGGATTTTCCGGGTCGCCAACATGGATTTTGGTCCGACCACGACTTGTTTCTTGTCGACGTCGAGTTTCACCACGTAGAGCGGTTCGCTCAGCCCCCCAATGCCGAGGCCACGGCGCTGGCCGACTGTGTAATGGATAACGCCGGTATGCGTTCCAAGGATTTTTCCTTCGTGATCCACGATTTCGCCGGGTTCTGCCGCGCCGGGGCGGAGCTTTTCAATGACCGAGGCATAGTCGCCATCGGGCACAAAGCAGATATCCTGACTGTCGGGCTTGTCCGCCACCGCAAGGCCGTATTCGGCGGCAAGCGCGCGGGTTGCGTCCTTGTTGGGCAGGTGCCCGAGGGGGAAGCGCAAGTAGGCAAGCTGTTCGGGGGTGGTGGAAAAGAGGAAATAGCTCTGGTCGCGCCGCGCGTCGGCGGCGGAATGTAGTTCCGGGCCATTGGGGCCGAGCTTGCGCTGAATATAGTGGCCGGTCGCCATGCAATCGGCATCGAGATCCTTGGCGGTCTCAAGCAGGTCTTTGAATTTGACCCGCTCGTTGCAGCGGATACAGGGCACGGGGGTGGCCCCGGCAAGGTAGCTATCGGCGAATTCGTCGATCACGGCATCCTGAAAAATGTTCTCGTAGTCGAGCACGTAATGCGGAAAGCCTTTTTCCTCGGCAACGCGGCGGGCATCGTGAATGTCGATCCCGGCACAGCACGCACCCTTTTTGGCCAAGGCCGCGCCATGATCGTAAAGTTGCAGGGTTACGCCAACAACGTCATATCCCTCGTCGGCAAGTTTTGCCGCGACGACAGAGGAATCCACGCCGCCCGACATCGCCACCACCACGCGGGTCTCGCTTGGTGGTTTGGCAAAGCCGAGGGAGTTCAGTTCTATTTCGTGATCGAGCGCCATGCGACTCTCCTTACAGAAGTCGCCAAGAATATAGGAAAATCCTAACTACTCTCAAGGGGCAGTTTCACCCCTCGTTAAACCCCATTGGGCAGCATGCCCCAAAGAGAAGAGGGTATGGGTATGTTTCTAAAGAAAGTTGAGGGGCCGCGCACCGTCACGATGATTGATGGCCGTGTCATGTCACAAGCGGATCTGCCACCTACAGACACAAAGCGTTGGGTCGCATCGCGCAAAGCCGCGGTCGTGCGCGGGGTGGCGTATGGGTTGATAAGCCGCAAGGAGGCGCTTGAGCGGTATGCCCTGAGTGAAGAGGAGTTCGAAGAATGGATTACGGCCGCAGGGCGACACGGTATCGACGCTCTTAAAGCGACCAACACACAGAAATATAGACAACCCTAGGTTGCTTAGGTAAATTTGTTTTCATGGTAACCGGGGGTTAACCATTTTTCGTCAGGTTAACGGCGAACATGGAACGCAATAATGAGGGAATTGTCATGCGTGTGCTTCTAATTGAAGATGATCCTGCCACCTCGAAAAGTATCGAGATGATGCTGACGCATGCCAACCTGAACGTTTATGCGACGGATTTGGGCGAAGAGGGGATCGATTTAGCCAAGCTCTATGACTACGATCTGATCCTGCTTGACCTTGGCCTGCCGGATATGACGGGCCACGAGGTCTTGCGCCAGTTGCGCCTTGCGCGGGTGGAAACGCCGATCCTGATCCTATCGGGGGTCGATGATACGGAAAGCAAGCTCAAGGGGTTTGGCTTTGGGGCGGATGATTATCTTACAAAACCTTTCCATCGCGAAGAATTGGTCGCCCGCATTCATGCGATCGTGCGGCGGTCTAAGGGGCATTCACAATCGATTATCAAGACGGGAAAAATTTCGGTCAATCTCGATGATAAGACCGTGGAGGTCGATGGCACGCCGGTGCATCTCACTGGTAAGGAATACCAGATGCTTGAGCTATTGAGCCTGCGCAAGGGCACGACATTGACCAAAGAGATGTTCCTAAACCATCTTTATGGCGGGATGGATGAACCGGAATTGAAGATCATTGATGTCTTTATCTGCAAATTGCGCAAGAAACTCAGCGAGGCAACGGGCGGAAAGAACTATATCGAAACCGTCTGGGGCCGCGGGTATGTATTGCGGGATCCCCAATCCGCAGACCAGCCCGACGCCCCCGAGCAGGTCGCGTTGCGCGCCTGAGGCTCTGGACGTCGCCTTGTGTCGGCCCTATCACTTGAACCAAAGTGACAGGGGAGATGGCTGGTGACGGAGAGCAGCGATTTTGCGCAGATGAGCGAGGCAGAGGCGCGGGCCGAACTTGCCCGGCTGGCCAAACAGCTTGCGCAGGCCAACCAAGCCTATCATGCAAAGGATGCACCCGAGATATCGGACGCGCAGTATGATGCGCTCAAGCAGCGTAACGCCGCGATCGAGGCTGCTTTTCCGACGTTGAAACGCCCCGATAGCCCGAGCGATCAGGTCGGGGCCGCGCCGTCAGAGGGGTTTGGCAAGATCGCTCATGCCGTTCCGATGTTGTCCCTCGGGAATGCCTTTGATGATGCGGATGTCACGGAGTTTGACGCGCGGATTCGAAAATATCTCGGGCTGAGCGCGCATGATGTGCTTGAGTATACGGCCGAGCCGAAAATTGACGGGTTGAGCCTTTCGTTGCGCTACGAAAAGGGCCGCCTCATTCATGCCGCGACGCGTGGCGATGGGGCGACGGGCGAGAACGTGACCGAGAACGCGCGCACCATCCAGGAGATTCCCGAAACGATTTCGGACGCGCCGGACGTGCTTGAAGTGCGCGGCGAGGTCTATATGAGCCACGCCGATTTTGAGGCGCTCAATGATCGCCAGGCGGCCGCCGGGGAAAAGACCTTTGCCAACCCGCGCAACGCCGCCGCCGGTTCGCTGCGTCAGCTTGATGCGGGCGTGACGCGGGGGCGACCGTTGCGTTTTTTTGCCTATGCGTGGGGTGAGGTGAGCGCGCCTTTGGCGCAAACGCAGATGGATGCGATCAGGCGGCTTGAGGCATTCGGGTTTACGATCAATGCGTTGACGGAACTCTGCGACGGTCCCGAGGCCCTTGTGGCGCATTATCGTCAGATCGAAGAGAAACGCGCCACGCTCGGCTATGATATTGACGGGGTGGTTTATAAGGTGAACCGGCTTGAGCTTCAGGCGCGGCTCGGGTTTCGCGCGACGACGCCACGCTGGGCCGTGGCGCATAAATTCCCCGCAGAACTTGCTTGGACGCGACTTGAGGCGATTGATATTCAGGTCGGTCGCACAGGCGCCCTCAGCCCTGTGGCCCGCCTTAGCCCGGTGACGGTTGGCGGGGTCGTGGTGTCCAATGCGACGCTGCACAACGAGGATTACATACAGGGCCGCGACAGCAAGGGCGAAATGATCCGGGGCGGCAAGGATATTCGGGTTGGTGATTGGGTGCAGGTTTATCGCGCCGGGGATGTTATTCCCAAGGTGGCCGATGTTGATCTTTCAAAACGCCCTGACGGGACCGTGGCCTACAGATTTCCAACGATTTGCCCTGAATGTGGGTCGGATGCGATCCGCGAAGAGGGCGACGCGGTGCGCCGGTGCACTGGCGGGCTTATCTGTCCGGCACAGGCTATGGAAAAGCTCAAACATTTCGTGTCGCGCAAGGCGTTTGACATTGATGGGTTGGGCGCCAAACAGATCGAGGTCTTTTACGACGACCCGGATTTGCCGATCCGAACCCCCGTCGATATCTTCACGCTTGAAAAACGGGATGCGGCGAACCTCAATAAATTGAGAAATCGTCATGGCTGGGGGGCGCAGAGCGCCGACAAGCTATTCGCTGCGATAGAGGCCAAGCGGGAAATCCCCTTGGCGCGGCTGATTTTTGGGCTTGGGATTCGACATATCGGCGAGGTTGCCGCGAAGGATCTGGCGTTGCATTTTGGCAGTTGGGAGGCGCTGATCACGGCTGTGGATATGGCGCGCCCGGCTGCTTTGGCGCATCGTGCGGGCGACGAGGCGGTCAAAGCAGAACGGCTTGCGGCGACGGATGAGGGACGGCGCGCGCGGATCAAAGACACGCGGGACAAGGCGATTTCCGCGATGGATGTCCCAAAGGACGCGCAGGCCGCATGGGAAGATTTGATCGGGATTGACGGTATTGGGGCGACGGTCGGGCTTTCGCTGTCGGATGCCTTGGCAAACGAACACGAGCGCGCGGCGATCAATGCCTTGGTGCAAGAACTTGAGATCGTGGCCCCGGCGGCCCCGGCCAAGCAAAGCCCTGTGGCGGGCAAAACGGTGGTCTTTACCGGCACGCTTGAAAAGATGACCCGCGCCGAGGCCAAGGCCCGCGCCGAGGCGCTTGGGGCCAAGGTCTCGGGGTCTGTGTCTGGCAAGACGGATATCCTCGTGGCGGGTCCGGGGGCCGGATCCAAGGCCAAGAAGGCGGCCGATCTTGGCGTTGAGACCATCGACGAAGACGCATGGCTTGCGTTGATCGAGGGGCTATGAGCACGCGGCCGGAAATCCTGTTTCCGCTTTTTGCGGAACTGACCACGCTTGACGGGGTTGGGCCAAAAACGGCGCAACACATGGCGCAAATTGACATAGAGAAGCCGCGCGACCTTTTGTTTTCGTTGCCTTATTCCGGTGTGGATCGCCGGTGTCGAGGGTCTGTGCTTGATGTGGCTTTGCCCGATGTTGTGACGGTCAAGGTTCGGGTTGGGGCGCATCGTCCGGCGCATAACCGCAGCGGTGCCTACCGTGTGACCGTCGAAGATGCGCGCACGGCGTTTCAGCTTGTGTTTTTCCATGCCCGTGTCGACTACCTTCAACGGGTGCTGCCAGAGGGCAGCGAACGGCTGGTGTCCGGGCGGGTCGAGCTTTTTGATGGGGTGCCGCAGATGGTTCACCCCGATCATATTTTGCCCCAGGAAGAGGCGGGGGGTATTCCGGCGTATGAACCGGTTTACGCCCTGACCTCTGGCGTGACACTCAAGACCATGAGTAAGGCGGTCGCGGCGGCCTCTGCGCGGGTGCCAGAGCTTGAGGAATGGATTGATCCGGCTCAGAAGGCGCGGGCAAAATGGCCGGACTGGGCCGACGCTCTTCGCAAGGCGCATGCGCCAGAGGGGGCTGCGGATCTTGCGGCGACGGCCCCGGCGCGTGAGCGGCTGGCCTATGACGAGATGTTTGCGCATCAGGTGACGCTTGCGCTTGCGCGGTCGCGATTGCAACGGGCGAAGGGGATCATCAGCGAAGCAACGGATGTCTTGCAGGCCAAGGTGCGGGCGGGTTTGCCTTATACGCCGACCGGGGCGCAGGAGCGTGCCATTGAAGAGATCACCGCCGATATGCGCAAGCCCTTGCGGATGAACCGTTTGCTGCAGGGCGATGTCGGGTCCGGCAAAACGCTGGTCGCCTTTATGGCGCTTCTTGTGGCGGTCGAAGCCGGGGGGCAAGGCGTTATGATGGCCCCGACGGAAATCCTTGCACGTCAACATCTTGCGGGCCTCAAACCCCTTGCCGAGAGCGCGGGTGTGGTTCTCGAATTGTTGACCGGACGCGATAAGGGCAAGGAGCGTCAGGCCAAACTTGCCGCATTGGCGCGCGGCGATATCCACGTTCTTGTTGGCACACATGCGGTTTTTCAGCAGGATGTGCATTTTGCCGATCTGCGCCTTGCGATCATCGACGAGCAACATCGGTTTGGCGTGCGTCAGCGGTTGGAGCTTGGCAAGAAAGGCGAGGGGGCGGATGTGCTGGTGATGACGGCGACGCCGATCCCGCGGTCGTTGTCACTGGCGCAATATGGTGACATGGACGTGTCGATTTTGGACGAAAAACCGCCGGGTCGGCAGCCGATTGCCACGGCGCTTGTATCGACCGGGCGGATGGATGAGGTCGTGGCGCATCTGCGCAAGGCGGTGCAAGAGGGCAAACAAGCCTATTGGGTCTGTCCGCTGGTGGATGAAAGCGAAAACCTCGACCTTATGGCGGCGGAAGAGCGGTTCAAATCCCTGCGGGCGACGCTTGGCGAGGGGGTGGTCGGGCTTGTGCACGGACAGATGCCACCGGCCGAGAAAGATGCGGCAATGGCGGCATTCGAGGCGGGCGAGACCTCTGTTTTGGTGGCGACGACGGTGATCGAGGTCGGGGTCGATGTGCCAAATGCGACGATCATGGTTATTGAGCGCGCCGAGATTTTCGGCCTTGCCCAGTTACACCAGTTGCGCGGACGGGTGGGGCGCGGGACGCAGGCCTCAACCTGCCTTTTGATGTATCAGCCCCCATTGAGCGAGACGGGGCAACAACGGTTGACCACGATGCGCGAGACCGAAGACGGGTTTCGCATCGCCGAGGTCGACCTTAAAATGCGCGGGGCCGGGGATCTTATTGGGACGGCGCAATCGGGTGTGCCACGGTTTCGGATTGCCGATCTTGAAAGCCAGTCTGCGCTTATGGCGATTGCCCAATCGGATGCGCGCAAACTTTTGTCGGATGATCCGACGCTCGAAGGGCCACGCGGCAAAGCGGTGCGTGTTCTTTTGTGGCTCATGGAGCAGGACCAGGCGATCCGTTTGATTTCAGTGGGTTAGCGACGCGGGTTCTCTTTTGTTCTCAAATGTTCTCATAAAGTTCTTTACAGAGCGTTAAGGATGTGAGAACAAAGGAGCAACAAAAACGATATTGAGCAGGAGCAGCCCCATGATGACCCAGATTCGCACCGCGATCCGCAATTCCCGCGCAACGCTTTTCCAGGATGCCCTTGGTGGCGTCGCTCTTGTCGTGATGATGCTTGTGGCGCTGCACGTGCCCGGCGTCTCGTAACCCCGGTTTTCTGCCTGCGTGATCACGCCGGGTATTGTCCTCTGTATCCTGTCCCCAAATCGGATGCCTGAGACTGTGACTGCCTGTCCCTAAGTCTTTGAAGGGTGCCTCACTCCCCTTCGGACGATATCCGGGTCCCTCGTGTGATCGCGTTTTACTCCGCCGCCTTCCTAATGGAAGTGCGGCGGTTTTTTTATCTACAAGGAGTGAAGGAGTGGCTTAGGCGGCGGTCTCTGCGTCGTTTATCGCGTCGGCGGTGGCCTCAAGGGCCAGCAGGATCGAGGCATGCCGGTTGGCAAACTCGCGGGCCGGGCGCAGAACTTCGAGCTCGTCAAAGGGCGCAGGCGGGGTTGGGCCGTCATTTTTGAGCATATCGCGCAGGGCATCGCGCGCGGCTTCGATTTCGCCGCGGGTCCGGCCGATGACATTGGCCCCGACAACCGAGGCTGCGGCCTGACCCAGGGCACAGGCTTTGACATCCTGACCAAAGGCGGAAACGCGCCCATCTTCCAGCGCGACATCCACCGTCACCGTTGAGCCGCACAGGGGCGCGCGTTTCTTCACCGTCGCCTGCGGTTCGGCAAGGCGAGTGGTGTGCGGTATATTGGCCGCAAGTGCTAAAATGCGCCCGGAATAGAGCTTGATGAGATCGGTTTCGCCGGACATGCCTGTTTCCCTTGTCACATTTTGTCTAGATAGAGGGGACAGAGGCAGATGCAAAGGAAATCGATCATGGTTTTTGATCCGACGACGCTCAAATATAACGAGGCGGGTCTTATTCCGGCAGTTGCGCAGGATGCTCAAAGCGGTGAGGTTCTTATGATGGCGTGGATGAACGCCGAAAGCGTGGCGCGCACACTTGAGAGCGGTAGGGTCACCTATTGGAGCCGGTCGCGCCAGAGCTTTTGGGTCAAGGGTGAAAGCTCGGGCCATGTGCAGGAACTTGTGGATTTCCGGTTTGATTGCGATGCGGATTGTCTCTTGGTTTTGGTGAACCAGACCGGCGCGGCCTGTCACACCAATCGCCGGACGTGTTTCTACCGCGCGGTGCGTGATGGCGAGATCATCGAGTTGATGAAGCCAATGGTGTAACGGCCCTTTGGGCCGTGCCTGCGGCGCGTGTATTTTTCCCAAAATGAAGCGCGGACGTCAGAGGCCCACGCGGCGGCGGATATCTTCTGGGGTTGCGCCGTCGGCGCGGTATTTGGCGATGGCGCGGGCGTCATCGCGTTTGGCGAGGCGTTTGCCATGCTCGTCGCGGATCAGGCGGTGGTGATGGTAGACCGGGGTCGGCAGGTCGAGGAGACGTTGCAGGATCACGTGGATTTTCGTCGCCTCGAACAGGTCTTTGCCACGGATCACATGGGTGATGCCTTGGGCTGCGTCGTCGAGCACAACCGAGAGGTGGTAAGAGCCGGGAAAATCACGCCGCGACAGGACGATATCGCCAATTTGTGTCTGAAGATCCTGCGCGGTGAAGGGGATATTTTCTGTGCCTCCCTGACCGGTTTCAACGAACGAAAACCCGTCTGATGCGAGGTTCGCCAGTGCGGCGCCCATGTTGAGGCGCAGGGCGGCACCGTCCGGGAGGGGCGCGCCAATGGGGGCGTCGGGGCGACAGGTGCCGGGATAGACGAGGCCGTCGGGTCCATAGACCGGCGCGCCCCCTTCCTGCGGTGCGCTGGCGGCGGCGGTGATGTCGCGGCGGGTGCAGGCGCAGGGGTAGAGGAGGCCACGCGCCCAGAGCGATTGCAGGGCGTCGCGGTAGGCGGGCAGGCGGTCGGTCTGCCGTATTGGCGGCGCGTCCCATGTAAGACCGAGCCAGCTTAGATCGTCGTATATTTGCGCCTCCCATTCGGGGCGGGCGCGGGTGCTGTCGATATCTTCGATGCGCAACAGGAAGCTGCCGCCCGCCGCCCGTGCCATGTCATGCGCAAGAAGCGCCGAATAGGCATGGCCCAGATGCAAGGGGCCGGTGGGCGAGGGGGCGAAGCGGGTGATCATTGCGTGGCGAGCCACTCCGTCCATTCGGCCTTGGCGCGGTCGGTATAGGCCTTGTAGCGGTCCTTGCGGCCACGACGCCCGCCTTTGAGGCCATCCACGGGTTGGAACAGGCCGAAATTGACGTTCATCGGCTGAAATGTTTTGGCCTCGGCACCACCGGTGATGTGATGAACCAACGCGCCCATCGCGGTATTGAGGGGGACGGTCGCGCGGGGCTGACCAAGAATTTCAGCCGCCGCCAGACGTCCGGCAAGAAGCCCCATCGCGGCGCTTTCGACATAGCCTTCGACGCCCGTCACCTGACCGGCAAAGCGGATATTCGGTTTGGAGCGCAGGCGCATCTGATCGTCCAGAAGCGTCGGGGAATTGATGAAAGTGTTGCGATGGATGCCGCCCAAGCGCGCGAAGGAGGCATTCTCAAGGCCGGGGATCATCTTGAACACCTGCGTTTGCGCGCCGTACTTCATTTTGGTTTGAAAGCCGACGATATTATAAAGTGTGCCCAAGGCGTTATCGCGGCGCAACTGCACCACGGCATAGGCTTTTTCATCGGGTTTATGGGCGTTGGTCAGGCCGACAGGTTTCATCGGGCCGTGGCGCAGGGTCTCGCGGCCACGTTCGGCCATGACCTCGATGGGCAGGCAACCGTCAAAATAGCCCGCCGTTTCGCCCTCGTGGAATTCGGTCTTGTCGGCGGCGAGAAGCGCGTCGATGAAGGCCTCGTATTGGTCCTTGGTCATCGGGCAGTTGAGGTAGGCCTTTTGCTCGGCTTCGGTTTCGCCCTTGTCATAGCGCGACTGCATCCAGGCCACGTCCATGTTGATGCTGTCGGCATAGACGATGGGGGCGATGGCGTCGAAGAAGGCAAGGCGCTCGGCCCCGGTTTCGGCCTGAATCGCGGCCCCAAGGCTGGCAGAGGTCAGCGGACCGGTGGCGATGATCCAGTGGCCATCCGAGGGGAGGGCGTCGATTTCGCCCGCGTCCACGCGCACATTTGGCAGGGCGAGAAGGGCGTCGGTCACGCTTTCGGAGAAGGGGTCCCGGTCCACCGCAAGCGCCCCGCCCGCGGGGAGGCGATGCTTGTCGGCCATAGCCATGATGAGGCTCCCTGCGGCGCGCATTTCCCAATGCAACAAGCCCACGGCGTTTTGTTCGTCATCATCCGAGCGGAAGGAGTTGGAACAGACCATTTCGGCAAGGTTGCCGGTCCGGTGAGCGAAGGTTTCGACCTTGGGGCGCATCTCGTGAATGACCACGTTGACGCCCATTTGAGCGGCCTGCCATGCGGCTTCGGAGCCTGCCATGCCACCGCCGACGATATGTAATTCCTGTGTCATGTGGCGGGACATAGGGCAGGCGGGCGCGTTTGGGAAGGGGCGGTGGGCGACGGGCCGTCTTCCGTGGCGCTATCGTCGCGCGCCAAGCGCACGATTGGAGGGACATGCCATTGGAAAAGACGACCCGTTCAGCGTCTGGCGGTGTTTTGCCACACTGCGCGCGATCATCCCAGACAGAAAATGCGCGTGTCTGCGAAACACACTAGGGCGAAAGTGTAAACAATCTGGGGCAAGTGCGCGCGATGCCTTCGGAGCGGCGAGGTAAGTCGAATGGCTCCTTGGGCATCGCGCAGGATCAACGCAGGCTTGGGGCCGCGTGTCGCCGTGCAAAGAGTTACCCGTTTCTGCGTGCAGGTGCATCGCGGAATTGGAAAAACACCGTTTACAGCGAAGAAACGTGGCTTATTGATCCCAGTTTGGGGGGCGCTTTTCAAGAAAAGCGGCGATGCCTTCGGCGGTGTCGCGGTAAAGCATGTTTTCGACCATGACATCCCCCGCGTAGGCATAGGCCTCGGCGGTGGTCATGGTGGCCTGTTCGTAAAAGGCGCTTTTGCCGATCCGCACTGCGGCCCCGAGCTTGGCAGCAAGGGTTTCGGCAAGCTCTGTCGTCGCGGTTTCAAGGCTGTCATGGGGGACCACCTTGTTTATCAGCCCTACGGATTCGGCTTCATCTGCGGGGATGAACTTGCCGGTGGTGAGCATCTCGAAGGCTTTTTTGCGCGGGATGTTGCGGCTTAGGGCGACCATTGGCGTCGAGCAGAAAAGGCCGATATTGACGCCATTGACGCCGAACTTGGTTCCCTCGGCGGCGACGGCCATATCGCAGGTCGCCACAAGCTGACAGCCCGCAGCGGTGGCAATTCCGTGGACCTGGGCGATGACCGGCTGGGGGATGGATTGCACGGTCATCATCATCTTGGCGCAGCGGTCGAAAAGGTCTTTGAAATAAGCCTTTCCGCCGTCTTCGGCCTGACGTCCGGCGGTCATTTGTTTGAGGTCGTGGCCGGCGCAGAAGACTTTGCCTTCGCCCGAGAGCACGACAGCGCGCACGCTGGGGTCGTCTTTGAGAGACTCGAACGTGTCCTGCATCGCGGCGAGCATCTCGTCGGAGAGCGCATTCAGGCGTTCGGGGGAATTCATCTTGAGGTATGCGATCGAGTTTACGTCGCGACGTTCGAAAATTGCCATCTTGTTCTCCTCCGGCTTTGCGGCAAACCTAAACCGCAACGCGTTGGGAGGAAAGACAATGTCAGTGAAAATGACACCACAGGAAATGGAAACCTATCTTGCGGAGATTTTCCCGCAGGTCAGCGATGATTTCGCGGTCGAGGTTATCGACGAGAGCGGATGCGTTATGCGATTGAAAACACAGGAAAAACACCTGCGTCCGGGGGGGACCGTTTCGGGGCCGAGCATGTTTGCGCTGGCGGATGTGGCAGCCTATGTGGCGACTATGGGACAGATCGGGCGGGTGGCGTTGGCGGTGACGACGAATTGCTCGCTTGATTTCATGCGCAAGCCGCAGGCGGGCAAGGATATCATCGCAAAAGCGACGCTTCTCAAGCTGGGCAGAACCCTGTCGGTGACGGATATCCTGCTGTATTCTGAGGGTATGACAGAGCCTGTTGCCCGCTCAACAATGACCTATGCGATCCCGCCCAAACGCGAGGGTTAACGCGAGTCTGAGACGAAAAACGCGGGTCTGTATCGCGTCGGTATTACGTCGGTATTGCATCTGTGGCGCCAGGCGGGCTGGCCGTGGTAAACGGTGTGTGCGGCGCTATTGCGGGTATGGGGTGCGGGTATGGGGCATTTTGGATGTGACTTTTATTCCAGAATTGATATGTGTCAACGCAATCCGCCCCGCCCTATGACAGAGGGGGCATCTCAGATGAGAAGGAGACGATCCTGTGACCGACACGATCACCGATACAACCACCGACACGGCCTCTGCGCAGGCAGCCGAAGCTGAACCCCGACTGAAGCATTTTCCCGTGCCGTTCTTTGCGGTGGTGATGGGGTTAATGGGTCTGACATTGGCGCTTCATGCGGGGGCGCATTTTTATCCGGTGCTTGGCGCGGCTGCGACGGGAGTCATGTGGGTCGGGATTGTCGTGTTTTGTGTCATCGCGGCTTTTTACATCGCCAAATCGGTCAAGTATCCGCAGGCCGTTGTGCAGGAATGGAAGCATCCCGTGCGTCTTGCCTTCTTTCCGGCGGTGTCGATTTCAATTCTGCTTATCGCGACCGCAATGTTGCCGCAGTATCCAGACACGGCAAAGGGGCTTTGGATGATCGGCACGGCGCTACAGGGCGTTTTGACATTGGCGGTTGTCTCGGGGTGGATCAGTCACCGCGCTTTTGAGGTTGGACAGTTGACCCCGGCGTGGTTCATTCCGGCGGTGGGCAATGTCGTGGTCCCGGTGGCCGGCGCGCAGCTTGGCTATATCGAGCTTTCGTGGCTTTTCTTCTCGGCGGGGCTTATTTTTTGGGTGGTGCTTTTGACGCTGGTGTTCAACCGCCTCATTTTCCACAATCCGATCCCGGCCAAACTTTATCCGACGCTGGTAATCCTGATTGCGCCGCCGGCGGTGGCGTTTCTTGCCTATGTGAACCTGACGGGGGGCGTTGATTCCTTTGCGCGTATTCTTCTCAACGCGGGCTATCTGTTCACGCTATTGATCGCGCTGCAGGTTCCGAAGCTGGCGAAATTGCCGTTTGCGTTGCCGTGGTGGGCGCTCAGCTTTCCGATTGCGGCGATGTCGATTGCGTCGTTCTTGTTTGCCCGCAAGGTCGAGTCACAGGCGCATGTCTTGATTGGCATGGTGTTGTTGGCTGTGCTTGTGGCGGTGGTGATCAAGTTGGTGATCCGCACCGGATTGGCCATCAGTCGCAAGGAAATCTGTGTGCCAGAATAAGGCGCGTGGCGAAAACACCTCGCAGAGTGGTGTTTTGCGGGGTGAAATATTGGGGTATTATAATACCTAATTATTAAGTCTTTGTTTTTGCAGGTATAAATTGCGGTTTGTGTGCTTGACTGTGCGCGTGGTCCCTTTATAACCCGCCCATCGAATTCAGGTGCGCTGGTTTCCTGCGCATCCGTCAACCAAAAGTCAGGTAGACTCACATGAAAACCTTTTCTGCGACTCCGGCAGACATCGACAAGAAATGGATCCTGATCGACGCCGAGGGCGTTGTTCTGGGCCGTCTTGCGTCGATCGTTGCCATGCGCCTGCGCGGCAAGCACAAGGCGTCCTTCACTCCGAACATGGACATGGGCGATAATGTCATCATTATCAACGCCGACAAAGTTCAGCTTACGGGCAAGAAACGTTCGGACAAAACCTATTACTGGCACACGGGCCACCCGGGCGGCATCAAGTCGCGCACTGCGGGCGAGCTTCTTGAGGGTCAATTCCCCGAGCGTGTGGTCACAAAAGCGGTTCAGCGCATGCTTCCGGGCAACCGTCTTGCGCGCCAGCAAATGACCAACCTGCGCGTCTATGCCGGCGCCGAGCATCCGCATGAGGCGCAGTCGCCGGAAGTGCTCGATGTCAAATCCATGAACTCGAAGAACACCCGGAGCTAATCAATGGTCGATCAAATCAACTCGCTTGAAGAGCTGAACGACGTTGCCGGTGGTGAAACCATCGTCGAAGTCGAAGCCCCGCGTGAACCCGTTCGTGACGAGCTTGGCCGCGCCTATGCCACAGGCAAGCGTAAAGACGCGGTTGCCCGCGTTTGGATCAAGCCCGGTTCGGGCAAGGTTATCGTCAACGGCAAGGATCAGGACAAGTATTTCGCGCGTCCCGTGCTCCAGCTTATCCTGCGTCAGCCGATGCAGGTTGCCGGTGTGGAAGGCGAATTCGACGTCTATGCCACCGTCAAAGGCGGCGGCCTCACAGGTCAGGCCGGTGCCGTGAAGCACGGTATCTCGAAAGCGCTTCAGCTTTATGAACCGTCGCTGCGTGGTGCCCTGAAAGCCGCTGGCTTCCTGACCCGCGACAGCCGCGTTGTGGAACGTAAGAAATACGGTAAGCGCAAGGCGCGTCGTTCGTTCCAGTTCTCGAAGCGTTAAGTTTTACGAGACAAGATTTCAAAAGGTCGCCTTTGGGCGGCCTTTTTCTTTGCGCGTGTGGTCTAGCGTTTGTGGCGCTTTTTCCATTCCCGACGCATCAGGCGTAGGCGGCGAAAGAGGCTGGCGCGGTCGCTGTTGAGGTCAATCAGCAGTCGACAGGCCAGGGGGCGCAGCACGGGATCGGCCTCGGCGCTTTGCCAGATCATGCCAAGGAGGTTGCGGTCCAGATCACCCGCGCGCAGGGAGTAGCCGGTCAGGCCCATTGGCAGGCCACCGCGGGCGCGGGTCTCAAGCGAAAAGGGTTTTTTCGCTTTGACGCCACTATAGAGGCGTTCGGTTTCATAGAGTTTGGTCAGGGCGAAAAAGACGGTCAGTTCAGAGGCGGAGCGGCGTTGGTCTTCGGTATCGCCAAAGCTGCGGAAGGTCTGGATCGCGGAAAGTTGCCAGCGACGATCAAGATGGTCGAGAAGGAAGCGGGCGTGATCGCGCCACATCTCAAGGAAAAGGCGGCGCGCGATTTCGGGCGGCTCTTTGCGGCGCGAGGCGGCGATAGTGAGCGCGTGCAAGGCCAGAAGCTCTGGCTGCGTGGCAAAATCGCGGCGCAGTTCCAGGTATTTGAGCGAGGCGGGCTTGGGGAGGGGATCGACGGGCGGAAAATCCGACGCGTCGGGCGCGATAACCTTTGTGTCGGCCAATGCGGCAAGGCCCGGCGCCGACACGCTGTGCAGCACGTCATCCATTTCAGGATAAGGGGTTTGGCGGCTTGACGTGTCGGCGGCAAGATCGGCAAAGCCGTTGGGGTAGGTGAAGGTGCTTTGGAACGGGTTTTTCATCGCCGGTTCCTAGCGGTCTGGCTCAATAAGACCGAGGCCGCGCAGATACACACCGATCCCCGTCTCAAGCAGGTCTTCGGGCGGAAAGGGCGCTTGGGTGCCCGGAGAGTTGCGGGCGAAAAGCTCGACGACGCCGTGGCTCAGCGCCCAGATATGGGCCGAGAACATCGCAGCGGGGGGGCGTTTTTCGGGCGGGATATGTTCCGAGAGTTCGGCGGCGGCCTTTTCTAACACACCGCGCGCGCGGGCCGAGACGGCGGCAAGTTCAGGGGTGCGGTTGACGGAGATGCCGCTCTCGAACATGGCGATGTAATGGCCGGGGTATTTGCGGGCAAAGGCGAGATAGGCGCGCCCTGTGGCCTCGAATGCGGCAAGCGCAGAGGGTTGGCCCTTGTCATAGGCGTATTGCATCACGTCCGCGAACACCTCGTAGCCTTGTCGCGCGGCCTCGGCGATGAGGTCTTCGCGGCCTTCAAAGTGGCGGTAGACAGCGGCGGGGGTCACACCGGCCTGTTTGGCGGCCTCAGAGAGGGTAAAGCCGGTCGGGCCTTTGGTCTCGATGAGCATCAGCGCCGCTTCGACGAGCGCCTGTCGCAGGTTGCCGTGGTGATAGCCGCGTTTCTTAACCATTCCAGATCTCGGGGCCGCCACAGATTGCGCCGTCAATGTCGCCAAGCGCGGCCTTGTCCTTGCGGTCATAGTCGAGCGCGCCCAGAACGCTGCGCATGGCCATGAGGCGGGCGCGTTTCTTGTCATCCGAGCGGATCACGGTCCAAGGGGCGGCGGCGGTGTGGCTTATGGTGAGGGTCTCGGCGATGGCCGCGCTATAGGCGTCCCAGCGTTTGAGGCCTTCAACGTCGATCCAGCTCAGCTTCCATTGTTTGAGGGGGTCGGATTCACGTTTGAGAAAGCGACGCAATTGTTCGGCGCGGCCCACGTTGAGCCAGAATTTGAACAGGTGGATGCCCTCATCAACCAGCATCCGTTCGAAATCGGGCACCTGGTGGAAAAAATGGCTGCGTTGTTCATCCGTGCAAAAGCCAAAGACCTTTTCAACGACGCCACGGTTATACCAAGAGCGGTCGAAAAAGACGATCTCTCCGCCCGAGGGCAGATGGTCGATATAGCGTTGGAAATACCATTGCGTCTGTTCCGCTTCGGTCGGTTTGGACAGCGCTACAACACGCGCGCCACGAGGATTAAGATTTTCCCGGAAGCGTTTGATTGCGCCGCCTTTTCCGGCAGCATCACGGCCCTCAAAGACAAGGGCGATACGCTGGCCCGTGTCCTTGGCCCACCGTTGAAGTTTGACCATTTCGACCTGAAGCGCGGCGATCTCTTTGTCGTAGGTCTTGCGGCTCATCCGCGAAGCGTGGGGGTAGCTGTGGTCGAGGATGTCCTTTTTGTCCGCGTCACGGATTGCTGTGCGCACAGAATCGGGCGCCTCGGTCTCGAAATACTCGCTTATCGCGCCGTCGAAGGGCAGCTCCATGAAACCTCTCCAGTTTTTTGCCAATATGACCCTGTGCGCCGGTCAAAGCAATCCAGCACGGGATGCGGCGCGGTCGATGGCGGCGGCGACCTCGGGGGCGGCGACGTGTTGGGGCATATGTCCGATACCGGGCAGGAGCGTCAGGGTCGCGTCGGGGATGCGCGTCACGAGGCGTTCGGCATGGTTCCAGGCGGGCACGATGGTATCAGCGTCGCCATGAACGATTTCGGTCGGCACAGAGATGTCGCCATAGCGCGGCACGAGGTCTGTCATTTCGCCCAGAAGGTTGGCGCGTTGCAGGGCGTTGGCGCGCAGCGTGTCGCGCCGAAGGGTCAGGCCGGGGCCAAAATAGGCACCGTAGCCCTCTGGTTCGGCTTGCGGTGCAAAGATACCGGCCATGACGGAATCCACGTAATCATCGCTCACATAGGCGGTCAGGGCGGGGATGACGAGGGGACCAAGCCAAGGGTGCGACGTCACGCGGTAGAGCAGCTCAAGCGGCGTTTCCCATGTGCCGGAGGCGGCGGCGAGCGGCACGAGCGCCGACAGGCGGTCGGGGAAATGCACCGCCCATGCGAGGGCGACCGCGCCGCCATAGCTCTGGCCCATGACGATGGGCTTGTCTGCGCCAAGGGCGGCGGCGGCGCGCGACAGGAGGTCGGCCTGTTGGGTGATGGTTGCGCCGGTGCGATTGATACGGTCGGTATAGCCAAGGCCGGGGCGATCAAAGATCAACACCCGGTAGCGGTCTTCGAGGTGTTTGACCAACTCGAAAGTCATGTCGCGGGTGCTTCCACTGGCGCCATGCAGGAGCACGAGATCAGGACCGGAGCCGCGCACGACAACATGCACGCGATGCCCGTCTACCGTCACGAATTGGCCCTCGGGCGGGTGGCTTGTTTCGGCGCGGCGTTCGTGGCGCGCGGCAAGGCCGAGGGTCAGCGCGGCAAAGAGGCCGCAGAGGATAATGAGGAAAATCAGAAGTTTAATGGCCAATCTCAGTCATGTCATACGGCGTTGTTTCATAGATCTCGGTGATCCAATTGCCATATAGCAGGTGCGCGTGACTTCTCCAGCGATTGAGCGGCGGTTTTGTGGGATCGTCGTCCGGGTAGTAGTTTACGGGGACGTTGATCGCTCTGCCCTCGGCGACATCGCGGTCGTATTCTTGTTTGAGCGTGTCGCTATCATATTCGAAGTGATTGAAGATATAGAGCGCGCGTTGGCTCTGGTCCTGAATAAGGCAAGGGCCGACCGCATCAGAAGACAATAGCGTCTTGAGGTCCGGGATCGCGTCGATCTCGTCCTGTTTCATCTCGGTCCAGCGGCTTACAGGGATGACGCAATCATCCGAAAACCCGCGCAGGTAATGCGACGTCGGGTCCATGTTGCGATGTCGAAAACACCCAAATGCCTTGGCGTCGAGCAAGTGTTTCTTGACGCCGTGGAAATAATTTATCATCGCCATACCGCCCCAGCAGACGCCGAAGGTCGAATGCACGTGGGTTTTTGTCCATTCAAAAACCTCGCATAGCTCCTCCCAATAGGTCACATCGGTAAACGGAAGGTGTTCGATCGGTGCGCCGGTGATGATGAAGCCGTCAAATTTCTCGTCGGTGGCCTTTACTTCCGAGAAGGGGCGATAAAATTCTGCCATGTGTTCGGCACCGGTATTGCGGGGTTTGTGTTCGCTCATGCGGATCAGCGACAGCTCGATCTGAATCGCGGTGGCCCCGATGAGGCGGGCAAATTGGTTCTCGGTCTGGATCTTTTTGGGCATGAGGTTCAATAGCCCGATCCGCAAGGGGCGGATGTCCTGCCGGGCGGCCTGATCCTCTGACATGACCATGACACCCTCGTGCGAGAGCACGTTGAAAGCAGGCAGGTCGGAGGGCAATTTGATCGGCATGGGTTTGAACTTCTTTTGTTTTTCAGGGTGTTACATAGGGATGTTTCAGCGCCTCTCAAGGGCGCTGGCGATCAGGTCTTCGAAGTCGGCAGCGCTGCGCACGGCGGCGACCTCTTCGGCGCAGACCGTCACGCCCCATTTGGCCATCGCGCCATAGCGCGGTTGGCGATGCGCGAGCGCCTTTGCATAGGTCCAGCGGATGAAATGGTCGGGATCAACGTCGCCTTCTTTGACGTTGTATTCATTGAGATATTCCGACCAAACGCGATTGAGAAACTCGGGCTGATAGGCCATTGGTTTGGGGGCGGTATCGAAGCGGCGAATGAGTTTCTCGGTGTGGGCGTCGGAGCCTTCGATCCAGACCATGAGGGTTTGTGATGAGAGATCGCACATCAGCGGATCGGTGGGGTCCGAAGGTTCCACCCATTCGCAGATTGAGCCGCCAGTATCACAGATAAAATGGCGATAGCCATAGACGATTCGCGCCCTTTCGATAAAGTGCTCTGTATCCCTAAGCGCTTGAATTTCCGCACTTTTGAACTGATCCTGACGGCGGCGATATTCGTCAATCGGCAGGCCGTTTTGGGCGGGGTTGCCGGGTTTGCTGAGGTAGGTGGAGACGGCGGTCAGGTCGTGGGTATGGACGTTGGGCGCGATGTAGATCGCGTCCTTGAGGAGCATTTCGCGCAAGTAGGGATGGTCCATCGCGGCCTTGATGCAGGAATCCGTGATGTGTTCGCCCATATAGCGGGTGCCAATCCGGTAGTCGATGGAATAGTGAAACCAATCGCCTTGCGCGCGCAAGATATTGGAAACATGCGTTTTTCCAAGTCCGGACATGCCAAAAAGGAGCACGTTCTTGTGCTCTGCATCACGCCAGTCCTGTGCGCTTTGATAGATCATGTCGGCCCGTCCTCAACAAAGGTTTGCAAAGTGGTAGCGGGCGGCGGCGGGGGGGTCAAACGGGATTTGGGCCGAAAGGGTTAACGTTAAAACCCACGTCGGTATTGCGTCGGTATTGCATCTGTATCGCGTCGGTGCGGGGTTTGCGGCCCGGCAAGGCGTTAACGGCGCGTGCGCCGAGGCAGCCGCAACCGCCCATTGAGGACAAGAAGACCAAGCGCGAGAAGGGCAAAGCCGCCATAGGCGCGCGGGGCCAGCGCCTCGTCCAGGACAAGCGCGCCAAGGGCGATGGCAAAGGGCGGGATCAGCAGCGTCACCAGCATGAGATTGCCGCTCCCGGCCATAGCGAGGACGCGGTAGTAGAGCAGATAGGCCAATGCGGTGGCGATGACGGAATAATAGCCCAGAGCGGCCCATGTGATGGGGGCGAGGGCAAAGGAAATCGGCCCGTCTATGACCCATGCCAACGGCAGGGCGATCACGGCAGAGCATGTGACCATCCCGGCGGCGGCGACCTGAGGCGACAGACCTGTGAGCGCCTTGCGCGCCCAGACCCCGGCCAGCGCATAAGACAGCGTGGCGCCGAGCGCGGCCCATTGGGCAAGGGCGCGGGGGTCAAAGCGCAATAGGTTGTCGAGGCCGATGGCCGTGGCGACCCCGGCAAAGCCAAGGGAGACGCCGAGCAGTTTTTGCGCCGTGAGGCGTTCGTCGCGCAGGAAAAGTGCCGCCACGAGCACCCCGAACACAGCGGTGGTCGCATTGAAGATCGAGGCGAGGCCGCTTTCGATATGAAGCTGGCTCCAGTTCAGGAGGGTGAAGGGGATCAGGTTGTTGAGCGCCCCCATGACAAGGAAGCCGCCCCAGAGGCGGGGTGCGCGCGGCACCGGCAAGCGCAGCCAAAGCACGACGCCCCAAAGCACCAGCGCGGCCCAAACCGTGCGATGGGCCACAGCGGTCAGCACGCCGACCTCATTCAGGGCAAGCCGGGCGGCGAGAAAGACGCCGCCCCAGATCGCGCCGAGCAGGAATAGTTCAGCCCAGGCGCGGGGGGAGAGGGACATTTGGGTCATGGCATGTCTCTAGACGGCGTGGCGGCGGGGGGCGACCCGGAACCTGCGCATTGATGGGATCATGCGGGGCGGCGTTAGCGGCGGGTCTCGTGCCAGATGTTGAGGTAATTGCCGCCGAAGATCAGCACGGCCCCGAGCAGCACGAAGATATCGAGCGGTTCATTGTAGAACATCATGCCGATCACGGCGATGGCGGGCAGGCGCACGAAGTCGATCGGCACAACGACCGTGGCCGGGGCGATGGAGAGCGCGGTTGTCAGGCAGTAATGCGCCAAAAGCCCGGCACAACCGATCAGGATCAGCCACGGCACGCTTGCCGCCGAGGGCAGGGCGATGTCGAGGTCAAAGCCGGCAAAGAGGATGCCGAACATGGCCTGCATCGTTGTGAGGTAAAACAGGATGCAGGTGATTGTTGCGGTGCGGGTCAGGCGCTTTGTCAGCATGATGGAAAAGGAAAAGCCGATGGCGGCCATAGCGGCGGTCACAAGGCCTATATGGAACGTCCCGACGCCGGGGCGGGCGACGATCAGGATTCCGATAAAGCCCAAGAGCGCCGCCAGCGCGCGCATCGGCGTCAGGCGTTCGCCAAGGATCAGCGGCGAGAGCACCAGCACCCAGATGGGCGAGGTGAATTCGAGGGCAAAGACCTGGGCCAGGGGAATGACGGTAATCGAGTAGAACCACAGGTTCTGACCGGCGAAATGCGCGGCGTTGCGAAAGAGATGCAGGCCGAGCTTGTCGCGGGTGATTTCGGACAGCGTTCCGGCAAGGGTTGCCACGATCATCACGAGGATGACCCCGACAAACGAGCGATACATCATGATTTCAAACGTATCCAGCTCGAAGGATACGGCGCGCCCGGCGATGGCCATCGAGGTAAAGGAGAGGATCGCGCCAATCATCCAGAGCGCGGCTTTGAGCGTATCGGTCATGGGGGCTTTCTCGGGGCTTTGTTGGGGTTTGGGTGCAGTGTGTGTCGGAACGGGGCAAAACGGAAGAGCGAAAGTGGTGCGGGCTTGTATCGCATTTCGGGGGCGGTATCATCGGGCGTCATGCGGGCAGCAGAGGAAGGCGGGCAAGATGGCCAAACGACCTATGGGGCGGATGCGGCAGAAGCTGGTGCTGACGCGCCGAAGTGCCCGCAGGGGCCGCCGAATCCGGCGCCGGATCGGTCTGATACGTCCGCCGGATCGGGCTTTGGCGCGGGCGCTGTTGCGTCATTTCCGGCCTTTCCGCGCGCCAATGCCGTTGATCCGGGTCGGGCCGCAGGAGGATGGCGGCTATCTGGTGCCGGATGACCTTGAGGGGATCGTGGCGGCGTTTTCGCCGGGGGTTTCGGATGTCACGGGGTTTGATGAGGCGATCGCGGCGCGGGGGATTGTGTGTTTCCTTGCCGATGCGTCGGTGACGGGGCCGGAAAATCCGCCCGAAGGGGTGCATTTTGAGGGGTTGTTCCTTGGTGGCGAGACCGGCGGTCAGGCCATCAGCCTTGACGATTGGGTTGCGGCGCGGGCACCGGAGGCGGGCGATCTTTTGTTGCAGATGGATATTGAGGGGGCGGAATACGAGGTGCTGAACGCGGTCAGCGAGGCGGTGCTTGGACGGTTCCGCATCATCGTGATCGAGTTTCACGGGCTATGGCGGGCCTTTACGCCTGAGGGGCGCGCGGACTTGGCGCCTGTGCTGGAGAAATTGGCGCGGCAGTTTCGCGTTGTGCATGTGCATGGCAACAACAATGCGCCGCCGGTGCGCGCGGGGGGGATGCGGTTTGCCCCGGTGCTTGAGGTGACGTATCTGCGCCGGGACCGGGCGGGCGTCAGGATGGTCGAGGCGGAGTTGCCGCATCCGCTTGACCGGCCCAATGACAGCGCGTTTCTGGATGTGGTGGTGCCGCGGGTCTGGGACGGGTAACGCAAAAGGCCCGCCGGAGGGGCGGGCCTTGGCAAGGGTTATTCCCACTCGATCGTGCCGGGCGGTTTCGAGGTGATGTCATAGGTGACACGGTTGATGCCTTTGACCTCGTTGATGATCCGGGTGGCGGTCTCGCCGAGGAAGTCGTGGGTGAACGGGTAGTAATCGGCGGTCATGCCATCGACGGAGGTCACGGCGCGCAGGGCGCAGGCGTAGTCATAGGTGCGCCCGTCGCCCATCACGCCGACGGTGCGGACGGGGAGGATTGCGACGAAGGCCTGCCAGATTTCATCATAGAGGCCATGTTTGCGGATCTGGTCGATATAGACCGCGTCGGCCTCGCGCAGGATGTCGAGCTTGGCGCGGGTGATCTCGCCGGGGCAGCGGATGGCAAGGCCGGGTCCGGGGAAGGGATGGCGACCGATGAACGATTGCGGCAGGCCGAGCTCGCGGCCCAGGGCGCGGACCTCGTCCTTGAACAGTTCGCGCAGCGGTTCCACCAGCTTGAGACCCATCTTTTCGGGCAACCCACCGACGTTGTGGTGCGATTTGATGGTAACGGAGGGGCCGCCGGAAAAGGACACCGATTCAATGACATCGGGGTAGAGCGTGCCTTGGGCGAGGAAGGTCGCGTCTTGGATCGAGTCGGCGTGTTTCTGGAACACGTCGATGAACAGCTTGCCGATGATCTTGCGTTTGGTTTCGGGGTCGGATTGGCCCTCAAGCTCGCCAAGGAAGAGATCGGCCTCGTCGGCGTGGATCAGCTTGATGTTGTAGCTGTCGCGGAACATGTGCACGACCTCTTCGGCCTCGCCTTTGCGCAACAGCCCGTGGTCGACAAAGACGCACGTGAGCTGATCGCCAATGGCTTCGTGCAGGAGGATCGCCGTAACGGAGGAATCCACACCGCCGGAGAGGCCGCAGATCACATGGGCATCGCCGACCTGTTCACGGATCGCCCTGATGGCTTCTTCGCGGTAGGCGCCCATCGTCCAGTCGCCCTTGAACCCGGCCAGACGCACGAAGTTCTCATAGAGCTTGGCACCGTTGGGGGTATGGTGCACTTCGGGGTGAAATTGCACGGCGTAGAAATGGCGCGAGGCATCGGCGGTGATGGCGAAGGGCGCGCCCGGCGAGGTGCCAAAGACCTCAAAGCCCGGCGCGATCTCGGCCACGTGGTCGCCGTGGCTCATCCAGACCTGTTCGTCGCCCTCAGAGAACCAGCCCTCAAGAAGATCTAGCTTGCCCTTGGAGGTCACATAGGCGCGGCCAAATTCGGCGGTGCCGTGGCCGGATTCAACGCGCCCGCCCAATTGCTGCATCATCACCTGTTGGCCATAGCAGATACCAAGGATCGGCACGCCATAGTCAAAGATCTCTTGCGGGGCGCGCGGGCTGCCTTCGCGGGTCACGCTATCGGGACCGCCAGAGAAGATAATCGCTTTGGGCGCCATCTCGCGGACCATGTCCATCGTGACGTTCTGATAGGGGTGAATTTCGCAATAGACATTGAGTTCGCGCAGGCGACGCGCGATGAGCTGCGTTACCTGACTACCAAAGTCGATAATAAGAAGGCGGGCGTGGGATGTGTCACTCATGCCAGCCGATTAAGGAATTCAGGACGAGTCGGCAAGAGAGATTGCATTGCGGGGGCGCTATGCACCTTTTGCCATAGCCGCTTGCATCGTTTCCAGATGCCGCAGCATGGCGTTTGAGGCCAAGGCCGGGTTTGCCTGCGCGATGGCGTCGACGATGATCTCATGTTGGTCGCTGTGCAGGGTTTGAAACTCATCCGGGGCAATGCGGCGCAGGGTGCGGTCCCATTCGCGCTGCCATGCGACCCGCCGTCGTGTGCCAGACAGGTAGGTCAGGAACCCGATGAGCACCGGATTGCGCGAGGTTTCGGAAATCGCGCGGTGAAAGGCGTCATCGGCCTGTTCGCAGTCGGCCCGTGTGCGGGCGGCCCGTCCGGCGGCGACCTTGGCCCGTAAATGCGCGATGTCGCGGGGCGTGGCATGGAGGGCGGCTTCGGCGGCGACCTTGGGTTCGAGCAGCTGGCGCGCGCGCATCAGGTCGGGCGGGGTTGCCCCCTCAACGAGGAGCGTATCGCGCAGGGGCAAATGGCGCGGGCGGGGACCGCGAAACGTGCCTTGTCCGACATGACGCCAAATCTCGCCCTCTTTTTCAAGCGTCGCAAGACAGGCGCGCAGGGTTTGCCGACTACAACCCAAGCTCTGCGCCAAGGTGCGTTCGGACGGAAGGCGGTCACCGCTGACCGGGGCGAGATGGTCGAGGGCCGCGCGCAGGTCGGGCAGGACGGTGTTTGGGGTCTTTTTCACAATATTTCCCTCGGTATTTCTTTTACAGACCAATTTGCAGACCAATCTATAGCCTGTCAGAGGGGATGTCATCTCAACGCAACGCATGTGACTAGGATTTGAGCGGGTATGTTTGATTTTCTTCTTCTTGCCGTGGCCGGATTGGCGGCGGGTTTGTTGAATGCAGTGGCCGGGGGCGGGACGTTCCTCAGCCTTCCGGCGTTGATCTATGTCGGGGTGCCGCCGGTGAGCGCCAATGCCACGGCCACGCTGACGGCGCTTCCGGGCTATATCAGCAGTGCCTGGGGGTTTCGTCATGACATGACGCGCGAAGGGGTTCTTTCGCTGCGCGCAATCATCGGGGTCGGCGCGGTCGGGGCGGTTCTTGGGGCGTTGTTGCTTACGATCACGCCGGGGGATACGTTTCTTTGGGTGGTGCCGTGGCTTTTGCTTTTGGCGACGGTGATGTTTGCCTTTGGTCCGGTCCTGCTGGGGCAGATACAGACGCGCGGGGGCGGCGCGGTCGGTGTCTTTGGGTCGGGTATCGCGATTGCGCTGGTGTCGATTTACGGCGGGTATTTCAACGGCGGCCTTGGGATCATGCTTCTGGCGACGTTCGGGTTTATTGGCTACGTCAACCTGCATGGGATGAACGGGCTTAAGAATGTTCTTTCTGCGGTGGTCTCGCTTGTGTCGTCCCTGACCTTCATCGGGGCGGGGTTGATTGCGTGGGAGCAGGCGGTTGTGATGGCGGCGAGTTCGGCGCTTGGGGGGTATCTCGGGGCGCGGATGAGTCGGCGTATTGTGCGGACCGATCTGTTGCGGCATTTCGTGACGGTGGTGGGTGCCTTGATGGCATTGGTGTTTTTCCTGCGCTAAGGGCGCGCGCGCTGTGGTGGGCGCGGTCTCATCGCGCAAAGAAACCTTTGCCATATGTCGTTTTCTTCTCATAGGGGGCGTTATCCTGCGGCGGGGCAGCGCCGGGAGCGGGGTATACACTGGACAACAGTTTGATCCACGGGGAGACGCGACATGGCAGAAGCAGGGCGCAGGCGGGCACGCGGCGGCGGCGGTGCGGCGCGCAGGGCAGAGCGCGGCACGCTGAAGATCGAGGCGGCAAAATTCATCGAGCGCAATATTCCGTTGTTCGAGATTCTCACCGAGGAGGCGCTTGAGATCATTGAATACAACGCCGAGACCATCCTTGAAGAGGTCGGGGTCAATTTCGTCGAGAACCCGACCGCGTTGGCGCGGTGGCGTCAGGCGGGCGCGGATGTCGATGGCGAGCGGGTGCGTATTCCCCGCGGCATGGCGCGGCAGCTTTGCAAGACGGCGCCGTCGTCTTTTGTGCAGCACGCCCGCAACCCCGAGCGCAATGTCGAGATTGGCGGCAAGACCTTGGTCTGTGCGCCGGTTTATGGCCCGCCTTTCGTGCGCGACCTTGATGGCGGGCGGCGCTATGCGACGATGGATGATTTCGAGAAGTTCGTGAAGCTCGGCTATATGTCGAAGTGGCTGCATCATTCGGGGGGGACAGTGTGTGAGCCGACCGATGTGCCGGTCAACAAGCGTCACCTTGATATGCTTTTGGCGCATATGACGCTTTCGGATAAGCCGTTCATGGGGTCTGTGACCGATCCGAGCCGGGCGCGCGATAGTGTGGAGATGTGCGAGATTCTGTTCGGCAAGGAATTCGTTCAGGACAATACGGTGATGACCTCGCTCATCAACATCAATTCGCCACTGACCTTTGACGAGGTGATGATGGGCGCGCTTGAGGTTTATGCGCAGAACAATCAGGCCTGTATCATCTCGCCCTTTATCGTGGGCGGGGCGATGGCGCCGGTCTCTGTTGCCGGGACTCTGACGCAGGTTTTGGCCGAGGTTCTGGCGGGGGTGGCGTATAGTCAGTTGATCCGCCCCGGTGCGCCGGTGATCTTTGGCGCGTTTGTGACCTCGATCGACATGAATTCGGGCGCGCCGACCTTTGGCACGCCGGAAGCCAGCCAAATTCTCTACGGCGCTGGGCAGTTGGCGCGGCGTCTTGGGTTGCCGTATCGGTCGGGCGGGGGGCTCTGCGGGTCGAAACTACCGGATGCGCAGGCGGCCTATGAGACCGCGCATACCCATAATGCGGTGCTGATGGGGGGGGTGAATTTCATGCTCCATGCCTGTGGCTGGCTTGAGGGCGGGCTTGTGTCGAGCTTTGAGAAATTCGTCATGGACGCGGATCAGCTTGGCGCGCTGCACAAGATGGCGGCAGGGGTTGCCTTTGACGAGGAGGCGCAGGCGATGGACGCGATCCGCGAGGTTGGGCCGGGCGGGCATTATCTTGGCTGTGCCCACACACAGGCGCATTTCAAGGAGGCCTTCTGGCGCTCGGAGGTGCTTGATTACAAGCCGTTCGAGACCTGGGAAGAGGAAGGCGCGCGCGATACGCAGACCCTTGCGGGCGAGCGGGTCAAGAAATTGCTCGATGCCTATCAGAAACCGGCGATGGACCCGGCCATCGAGGCGGCGCTTATGTCGTATGTCGCCGAGAAGAAAGCCTCGATGCCGGACTCGTTCATGTAAATCAGCCGGAGATATCCGGCCGGGTGGCCCGCAACAGGCGGGCCTCGCCCAGCATTGCGATCAAAAGATCAACATGACGCACCAGCGAATAGGCGGCATCGTCGCTGACGCGCTGGGCGTCGACCTCTGCCTCCATTTCCATCAGGCGCATCAGCGCAGGCCCACTTCGGGGGGCTTTCTTGCCATAGCCCAAAAGCCGCGCCAGATGAGGCGCGCGCATATAGTCATCCGCCCCGGCGCGGGCGGCGCGGATCAACAAGCGGGGACGGCGCAGGGCGTTCATTCGGCTTAGGATATCTTGCATCTCATCACTCCTTCAGTCGCGGTATGGCCTCTGCATGACACAACCTTAGAGGGTGTTGCGCGCTAAATGACTCAGCGTTCGCGGGATTTCAGTGTTGTTCATAGTTTGGAAACAATCATTACCTCACTGAGCCAATGTTAACCAAGGGGTAACAGTTCGTGCTTAGGTTGTGGACAATTTTAAGGAAAAGCCTGTGGGTAACTGCGGGTGCATGACTGACCTGTATGGGGTGCGGACGGATGCGTATGGAGAATGGACCAGCGATGGTGCCGGATTGGGTACCGGATGAGGCGAGGCGCTATTTGGCGCATACGGCTTTGGGCTGGTCGTTGCGCAAACTGGGGCGCCACGAGGCGATTCATCCGTCGACCGTTCTGCGTCAGGTCAGAAAAATAGAGACGCGCCGGGATGATCCATTGGTGGATCGTGTGCTGGACCGTCTTGCAGATTTGTTCCTTCCTGAGGCGCTGCTCCCCGCAGACGAGGAGATTGCCCTCATGCAAGCCAATTTCGAGACCGGGGCCATGCCCGACACACCGAAGTTCGAACGCGAGGCGCTTGGGGTGTTGCGCCATCTTTGTGTGCCGGGCGCGGTTCTTGCGGTGGCGCAGGATATGGAAAAGGCGGTTGTGGTGCGCGAAGACGGCGATGCGCCCACCCGCACCGCCACCGTCGCGCCCGAGATCGTCGAGGCTATGGCGCTCAAGGATTGGGTGACCTGCGATGCGCCGGGGCGGATTTCGCGCTATCGGGTCACGCCTGCGGGTCGCGGCGCGTTGAACCGCCTTTTGGCGGCACAGGAGAACCGCGCCACGGGGTTTGCGGAGGCGCAGACGGGTTTTGCCGATCCGCATCTTGGCGAGGGGCTTGGCGGGG
>JAPHRE010000033.1 GCA_026195905.1 Pseudopelagicola sp.
GAGGCAGCGGCAGAGGCATTGGCGGGCGAGTTCACGCCGCTGAGCGATATGCGGGCCAGCGCAGACTACCGGATGCGGGTTGCGCAAAACCTGTTGCGGCGGTTCTGGATCGAAGAAGGCAGCGGCGGGGAGGTTGCGGCATGACGCGGGTGAAGGGAATTGCCGGGCAGAGCCTCCGGCACGAGTCGGCCATCAAGCAGGTCATGGGCCGGGCGGATTATACGGATGATATCGTGATGCCCGAGGGGGCGTTGCATGCCTATCTTGGACTGTCGCAAATCGCAGCGGGGCGGATCGTGGCAATGGACCTTGGGGCGGTTGAGGCCGCGCCGGGGGTTGTGGGCGTGTTGACGGCCAAGGATGTGCCGGGTGTCAATGACATCAGCCCGACAGGGCGTCATGATGAGCCGGTTTTCGCGACCGAGCGGGTCGAATTTCACGGACAGGCGTTGTTTGCCGTGGTTGCCACAAGCCGCGATGCGGCGCGCCGGGCGGCGGAATTGGCATCGGTCGATTATGCGCCCGAGGCCCATGTCACGGACGTGGCCGAGGCATTGGCGGCGGGCTATCCGCATGTGACCGAGCCGCTGACCTTGCGGCGCGGGGATGCCGAGGCGGCGCTTGCGGCGGCACCAAAGCGGATCAAGGGGCAGGTCCGCATTGGCGGGCAGGATCATATGTATCTGGAGGGTCATATTGCGCTGGCGCTTCCGGGCGAGGATGAGACGGTCGAGGTCTGGTCATCGACGCAACACCCAAGCGAAGCGCAGCATATGGTGGCGCATGTGCTTGGCGTGCCGTCCAATGCGGTTGTCGTCAATGTGCGGCGCATGGGCGGCGGGTTTGGCGGCAAGGAAAGCCAGATGAACCTGTTTTGCGCGGTTGCGGCGATGGCGGCGAAACGCTGGGACGTGGCGGTCAAAATCCGGCCCGACCGCGATCAGGACATGATTGCAACGGGCAAGCGGCATGATTTCCTTGTGGATTACGATGTCGGGTTTGACGACACGGGGCGCATTTTGGCCGTGGACGGGGAATTTGCGGCGCGCTGTGGCTGGTCCTCGGACCTGTCGGGGCCGGTTACGGATCGGGCGTTGTTCCATGCAGATAATGCCTATTTTTACCCCGCTGTCGCGCTCCGGTCGCGGCCGATGAAAACCAATACCGTGTCCAACACGGCGTTTCGGGGGTTTGGCGGGCCGCAGGGCGTTGTTGCGGCAGAGCGGATGATTGAAGAGGTGGCCTATGCGCTGGGCCGCGATCCGCTTGAGATCCGCAAGGCGAATTTTTACGGCGTGCATGGCGATGTGACGCCCTATCACCAGACGGTTGAGGACAATATCATGCCTCGGATCGTCGAGGAATTGGAGGCGAGCGCCGAGTATGCGGCGCGGCGCGCGGCGGTGCTTGACCATAACGCCAAGGGCGGGGTGAGGCGCAGGGGGATTGCCCTGACGCCGGTCAAGTTCGGGATCAGCTTTACCGCGACTTGGTATAATCAGGCCGGTGCTCTGCTGCATATCTACAATGATGGCTCGCTTATGCTCAATCACGGCGGGACCGAGATGGGGCAGGGGTTGAACACCAAGGTGGCGCAGGTTGTGGCGGATGCCTTTCAGGTTGATGTCGATACGGTGCGCATCACCAAGACCACAACCGAGAAAGTGCCCAATACCTCGGCCACGGCGGCCTCTTCGGGGTCGGACCTCAACGGGATGGCGGCGCTTGATGCCTGTGCACAGATCAAGGCGCGGTTGGTGTCTTGGGCGGCAGAAACCTGGGGCGTCGCGGAAGAGGCGGTGCGGTTTGCCGACAATCAGGTGCATGTGGGCGATGAGGTGCTGCCCTTTGCCGAGTTCATCAAGCGGGCCTATATGGCGCGGGTGCATCTTTCGGCGGCGGGGTTTTACAAGACGCCGAAAATCCATTGGAACCGCGACACCGGGCAAGGGCGGCCGTTCTATTACTTTGCCTATGGCGCTGCGGTGTCCGAGATTACGATTGATACGCTGACCGGGGAATATACGGTCGATCGGGTCGATGTGCTGCATGATGTGGGGCGGTCTTTGAACCCGGTGATTGACAAGGGGCAGGTCGAGGGCGCCTTTGTGCAGGGCATGGGCTGGCTCACCACGGAAGAGCTTTGGTGGGACGATGATGGGCGGCTTCGCACGCATGCGCCGTCGACGTATAAAATCCCGCTGGCGTCGGACATGCCGAAGGACTTCAACGTGCGGTTGGCGGATTGGTCCGAGAATGCCGAGCGCACGATCAAGCGATCCAAAGCGGTGGGCGAGCCGCCCTTTATGCTTGGGATTTCGGTCTTTGAGGCGTTGTCGATGGCGGTGGCGTCGGTGGCGGATTACACGACCTGCCCGCGCCTTGATGCCCCGGCGACGCCGGAACGCGTTTTGATGGCGGTGGAGCGGCTACGCAGATGAGCGGGCTTGCGGCATTCCTTCAGGCCCAGGCGGCGGTGATCCGGGTGCGGATTGAGCGCGTCCGGGGATCGTCGCCGCGCGAGACCGGGGCCGAGATGTTCGTCGCGCCCGAGACCGTGCAGGGCACGATTGGCGGCGGACAATTGGAATATATGGCCATAGACGAGGCGCGGGCGCTTTTGGCGCGCGGCGGGGCGGCGGCAAAGATGGATGTGCCGCTTGGGCCGCAGATCGGGCAATGCTGTGGTGGGCGGGTCGAGATCGCCCTTCAGCGGATGGATGCGGCGATGCGCCAGACGACGCTTGAGGCCGAGGCACAGGCGCAAGGCGCGCGCTCGCATCTTTATATCCTTGGGGCCGGGCATGTGGGCCGGGCGCTGGCCGATCTGGCGCAGTATTTGCCGATCCGCACCATCCTTGTCGATGGGCGGGCGGCGGAACTGGTGCAATGCCGCGCCGAGGTCGAGAGCATGTTGACGCCCTTGCCGGAAGCCGTGGTGCGCGAGGCTCCAAAGGGCAGCGGTTTTGTCATCCTGACCCACGATCATGCGTTGGATTTCCTGCTTGTGGCCGAGGCGCTTGGGCGCGGGGATGCGGCATATGTCGGGATGATCGGATCGGCTACGAAACGCGCCTCATTTGCAAGCTGGACAAAGACGCAGGGCGGCAGCGATGCGGGGCTGACCTGTCCCATCGGGGCGGGGCAGAGCGGCGACAAACGTCCCGAGATGATCGCGGCGCTTGTCCTTGGCGAGGTCGTGGCGGCGCTTGGGGCGAAGGTGCGGGTTCCGACCGCCTGACCCCTTGCAACTCGCGCCGCTTTGGGCACAGTTGCGGCGCAGTGTGGATAGGGGAGAGAGATCATGCGCAACGGTGGACAGCTTCTTGTCGAGAGCCTTGTGGCCCTTGGCGCAACGAAGGGGTTTGGCGTTCCAGGGGAGAGCTATCTTGCGGTGCTGGATGCGCTGCATGATACCCAAGGGCAGCTTGATTTCGTGCTTTGCCGCAACGAGGGCGGCGCGGCGTTTATGGCGGCGGCGTGGGGCAAGCTCACGGGACGCCCCGGCATCTGTTTTGTGACGCGGGGACCGGGCGTCACCAATGCGTCGATCGGGATTCACACGGCGATGCAGGACAGTGCCCCGATGATTGTCTTCGTCGGACAGGTCGGCACCGATATGCGCGACCGCGAGGCGTTTCAGGAGATTGATTATCGCGCCATGTTTGGCACGGTGGCGAAATGGGCGGTCGAGATTGATCGGGTCGAACGGGTGCCGGAATTGCTGGCGCGGGCATGGGTCACGGCGACGACGGGGCGGCCCGGTCCGGTGGTTGTGGCGCTGCCCGAGGATATGCTGACAAGTCTGACAGATATGGCACCGCTGACAGGACCGGCAGAGATCGCGGCCCCGGCGCCGGATTTGGGTGCGGTGGAGAAGGCGCTTGCCATGCTGGCCGGGGCAGAGCGTCCGGTGATCCTTATGGGGGGCTGTAATTGGTCCCAAGAGGGCCGCAGGGCGATGCAGGATTTTGCCGAAAGCTCGAACATCCCGGTTCTGGCGGCGTTTCGGTATCAGGATCAGTTCGACAATTTCTCGCCCGTCTATGCCGGGGAAGCGGGGGTCGGGATGCCACCGCATGTCAAACGCATCATGCGGGAGGCGGATGTGATCCTTGCGGTGAATGTGCGGTTTGGCGAGATGACGACCGATGGCTATACGCTTTTGGATGTGCCGGTGCCCAAGCAGGCGTTGATCCATGTGCATGGCTCGGATCGGGAGATCGGCAAGGTTTATCAGCCGCGTCTTGGTATTCAGGCGGGGCCGGACGGTTTCGCGGCGGCGCTCTCTCCGGTGTCGGGCGATTGGGACGCGTGGCGGGGGCAGGCGCGGGCCGACTATGAGGCCAGTATTAAGGCACCGGAACAGCCTTCGCCGGTGGATATGGGTGTGGTGACCAAGACCCTGCGCGAGACCCTGCCTGAGGATGCGATCATCACCAATGGCGCGGGCAATTTCGCCGTCTGGCCCAACAAGTTCTATACTTTCGGTCCCAAGGCGCGGCTTTTGGCGCCGCAATCCGGGGCGATGGGCTATGGCGTGCCAGCGGCGATTGCCGCCAAGGTCGCATACCCCGAGCGCACGGTCGTCTGTTTTGCGGGCGACGGGGATTTTCAGATGACCAGCGGCGAGTTGGCCACGGCGGTGCAGGCCGGAGCCTGCCCGATCATCCTTGTCCTCAACAATGGGGTTTATGGCACCATCCGCGCCCATCAAGAACGCACTTACCCGGCGCGGGTTTCCGGCACGACGATGCAGAACCCGGATTTCGCCGCCCTTGCGCGGGCCTATGGGATGCATGGTGAGCGGGTTGAGGCGACGGCGGATTTTGACGCTGCCTTTGCGCGGGCGCTGGCGTCGAAAACCGGCGCGGTGCTCGACCTTGTGACCTCGGCAGAGGCGCTGACGCCGCGCCAAACGCTGAGCGAGATGCGGGCGGCGGCGCTCAAGGCGAAGGGGTAAAACGGAAAATTGCCGGTCAATTTGCCGGTCTTTGCGCGGCGGCTATTGACCCTCTTTCGTGGCTGTCCTAGACAGGCCGGACCCTCGGGCGGGTATGGTGAAATGGTATCATAAGAGCCTTCCAAGCTTAAGGTGCGGGTTCGATTCCCGCTACCCGCTCCAAACCTCCTTCATAGCCCGATTCCGGTTGCCGCCTTGACGCGTTGCGCGTGCTCGGCCAATACCGTTGCAAAGCACGGACAGGAAAGACGAGATGGCCAGACAACCCAAGCCGCAGGCGAGCGAAGAAGATCGTCCCAAATCACGACGGGTTGGAGCTTTGGCCGGGTTGAAACCCTTTATCGTGCCGTATCGCGTTCTTGCCTTGGCGGCGGTTCTCGCCTTGATTCTAACCGCGACGGTGTCGCTTGTGCTGCCGATGGCGGTGCGCCGGGTGGTCGATAATTTCGGCACCGAGAGCGATGCGCTTCTGGATCAATATTTCCTTGCCGCCATAGGGTTTGCAGCCCTTCTCGCGGTGGGCACGGCGCTGCGCTATCTTCTGGTGACGCGGCTTGGCGAGTTGGTCGTGGCCGATATCCGCAAGGCGGTGTTTGATCGTATGATCGGCATGAGCCCGGTGTTTTACGAAAAAATCATGACCGGCGAGGTTCTCAGCCGGATCACCACCGATACCACGGTGATTCAGTCGGTGATTGGCTCGTCGGTGTCGATCGCGCTGCGCAATGTGTTGTTGTTCCTTGGTGGTTTGGCCTTGATGCTTTTGACCTCGGCCAAGCTCACGGGGATGGTACTTTTGGTGGTGCCGATGGTGATTGTGCCGATTCTTGTTTTGGGGCGGCGCCTGCGCAAGCTCAGCCGGGAAAATCAGGATTGGATTGCGGAAAGCTCGGGCAATGCCTCGGAGGCGCTTTCGTCAGCGCAGACCGTGCAGGCCTTTACCGGCGAGGATGCGGCGCGCAAGACCTTTGCCAAGGTCACGGATCTCTCGCTTGATGCGGCAATGCGGCGGATCAACACCCGTGCGTTGATGACGATGATCGTTATTTTCCTTATCTTTTCGGGCGTTGTTGGCGTTCTTTGGATGGGTGCGCGCGATGTGCGCGCCGGCGGTATGAGCATCGGGATGCTGGTGCAGTTCGTGATCTATTCGGTGATGGTCGCCGGTGCGGTGGGCGCGCTTTCGGAAATCTGGGGCGAATTGCAGCGCGCGGCGGGGGCGACGGAACGCCTTATCGAACTTCTGCATGCCGAGGATGGCATTGAAGACCCGGCCGCGCCCAAGGCGCTGCCCAGCCCGGTTGAGGGGCGGATTAGTTTTGAGGCTGTGCGCTTTGCCTACCCTGCGCGCCCCGGCGTTCAGGCGCTTGACGATGTGAGCCTTGAGATTGCACCGGGCGAGACCGTCGCCGTTGTTGGCCCTTCGGGGGCAGGGAAATCGACGATCATCCAGCTATTGCAGCGATTCTATGACCCGGATGCGGGGCAGGTTTGCCTTGATGGTGTGGCGCTTACGGATATGACGCGCGCGACCTTCCGCAAAGAGATGGCGCTTGTGCCGCAAGACCCGGTTATTTTCGCCGCATCGGCGCGCGAAAACATCCGCTTTGGTCGCCCCGAGGCGAGCGATGCAGAGGTCGAAGAGGCCGCCCGCGCGGCGGCGGCGCATGATTTTATCAAGGCGCTTCCAGATGGGTATGAGTCCTACGTCGGCGAACGCGGTGTGATGCTTTCGGGCGGTCAGAAACAGCGGATTGCCATTGCCCGCGCGATCCTGCGCGATGCGCCTGTGCTTTTGCTGGACGAGGCGACCTCGGCGCTTGATGCCGAGAGCGAACGCGCGGTGCAGCAGGCCGTTGATGAAATGGCGCGCTCGCGCACGACGATCATCGTGGCGCACCGGCTTGCGACGGTGAAAAAGGCCGATCGTATTCTTGTCATGGAAAATGGGCGGATCGTGGCGCAGGGGCGGCATGAAGACCTTGTGGCCGAGGGCGGGCTTTATGCGCGGCTGGCGCGGCTTCAGTTTACCGACGGGGCATTGGACGCGTGAATTCCCCGTTACCTTTGCTTTCGGGTGGGGCATGATTTACGCATCTGCAACATGGGAGACTAGAAATGGGTCTTTGGAATTTCCTCAAAGGGGCTGGCAAATCGCTTATCGGGGGCGACGAGAGCCCTGACGCCGATGCGCTCAAGAAAGAAGTGGCCGATCTCGGGCTTGATGCCGAGGGTCTCGATATCACGGTCGAAGGCGACAAGGTGAAGGTAAGCGGCGATGCCGTGAGCCAGGAAATGCGCGAAAAGGTGATCCTTGCGGTCGGCAACGTCGAAGGCGTGGCCGCGGTTGAGGACGAAAATCCCGGCCCGGAGCCGGTCTTCCACACGGTCGAGAAGGGCGATACGCTCTGGGCGATCTCGAAGAAGGCGCTTGGCGATGGCAATCGCTATAACGAGATTTTCGAGGCCAACCGCCCGATGCTCTCGCATCCTGACAAGATTTATCCCGGTCAAGTGCTGCGCATTCCGCAGGACGGCTGATTGCGAGAAAATCTATCTCTATCAGAATTTTGTTAAGGGCGCCGTGAAGGGCGCCCTTTTCATATTTCAATGCCGCAAACGCCGTGTTTTTCGGGGATTTGGCGTCTCTGCGATCGTCTGACGCAACGTTTTGGCTTTGCTTGACTTGAGGTAGACTCTGGCCAAGCCCTTGCGACTTGGGGATTTAGGTCGCATCTTGAATAAACGCCCGGATTGGGAAGCGGGCGGACGACGGCGACGACGGGGAGGAGACCGGGAAATGTCATTTGCGACGCGTGAAGACCTGAAGAAGATTGAGCAAGAGATGCCGTGGGAAGCGCGTGGACTTCCAGACACGATGTATAAGTTCCTGACAAAGACGAAAGAGCGATTCCCGGACCGTCCGGCGATCAGCTATCAACTTTTGTCCGGGGCGACCGACAAGGCCGAGACCCTGACCTGGTCAGAACTGCACACCAAGACGGTGCAGGCTGCGAACCTGTTTCGCGATCTTGGGATCGGTGAGAAAGATACGGTTGCCTATGTGCTGCCGAATTGTAACGAGACGCTTATAACGCTGCTTGGCGGGATGATCGCGGGCATCGTGAGTCCGATCAACCCGCTTCTGGAGCCGGAACAAATCGGTTCGATCTTGCGCGAAACCGATGCCAAGGTCGTTGTGACGCTCAAGGCGTTCCCGAAAACCGATGTGGCCCAGAAGGTTGCCGAGGCCGTGCGCCACGCGCCGCATGTGCATACGGTTCTTGAGGTTGATCTCAACCGCTACCTGTCACCGCCCAAAAGCTGGATCGTGCCGCTTGTACGCCCCAAGAACCCCGGCGGCCACCATGCGGATATCAAATCCTTCAACAAGGAAATCGCCAAGCAGAATACCTCGCTCGATTTCGAAGATTCGCCGGGCGATCGCGTTGGCGCCTATTTCCACACCGGCGGCACCACGGGGATGCCCAAGGTCGCCCAGCATCTTTACTCGGGGATGATCTACAATGGCTGGATCGGGCATGAGCTTCTCTTTACCGAAGAAGATAACATCATGTGTCCGCTGCCGCTTTTCCATGTGTTCGCGGTGCATGTCATCGTGCAGGCGGCGATTGCCTCGGGTGCGCATGTGGTTTTCCCGACCCCTGCGGGCTATCGCGGCGATGGGGTCTTTGATAATTTCTGGAAGCTCATAGACCGCTGGAAGATCAGCTTTATCATCACGGTGCCGACCGCCGTTGCCGCGCTTATGCAGCGCCCGGTGGATGCGGATATTTCCTCGGTCAAAACGGCGTTTTCCGGGTCTGCCCCGATGCCGCTTGAGCTTTTCAAACGGTTCGAGAAAACTTGTGGCGTCGATATCGTCGAGGGGTATGGCCTCACGGAGGCGACCTGTCTGGTCTCCTGTAACCCGCCGTCGGGCGCTAAGAAAGTCGGCTCGGTCGGTCTTCCGTTCCCGTATACGGACGTGCGGATTTTCAAGGAAACGGGCGAAGGTCCGGTTGAATGTGCGGTTGATGAGGTTGGCGAAATTTGCGTCGACAACCCCGGTGTGCACGAAGGCAATACCTATACCGAAGCCGCCAAGAACAAGGATTTGTTCTATCATCACAAGTTCCTGCGCACGGGCGACCTTGGGCGGCTTGACGAAGATGGCTATCTTTGGATCACCGGGCGCGCCAAGGATCTTATCATCCGAGGCGGGCATAATATTGATCCGGCCGAAATCGAAGAGGCGATGCTGGCGCACCATGACGTATCCTTTGCCGGTGCGATTGGTCAGCCCGATTCCTATGCCGGTGAGGTGCCTTGCGTCTATGTCGAATTGATCGAGGGCGCGACGGTCACGGAAGAGGAACTGCGCAAACACGCCAAGGTTCATATCCATGAACGTGCGGCGCTTCCCAAGCATGTTGAGATCATGCCCGAGTTGCCGAAAACGGCTGTGGGCAAAATCTTTAAGCCTGATCTTCGCAAGGCGGCGATTACGCGCATCTACAATGCATCGCTTGAAAAGGCGGGCGTTGCGGCGCGGGTTGTGTCGGTCCTTGAAGACAAGAAACGCGGGCTTATCGCAGAGCTTGAGAGCAATGGCGCATCGACGGAAGAGGTTGGCAAAGTGCTTGGCGATTTCACCCGGCCTTGGGAATGGGCCAAAGATCACGTCGATAGCTAAGATATGCCGGAGTGACGAAATTTTGCCGGGCGGTGGGGGTTCCTTCCGCCCGGTTTGCGTTTGGGCCTTTTCGCGGCCCTGCTGGCGGGGCCAGAGCGGGGCAAACCATTTCGAAAAGCCTTGCGCGCGACGGACAAGATGGAGGCGATATGCTTGGGACGACAGTGGATCTCCTTGTGATCGGCGGTGGCGTCAACGGTGCCGGGATTGCGCGCGATGCCGCAGGGCGCGGGCTTTCTGTGATGCTGGCGGAAAAGGGGGATCTGGCCTCGGCGACCTCGTCCGGGTCGACCAAACTTTTCCACGGTGGGTTGCGGTATCTTGAATATGGCAAGCTGCGGCTTGTGCGCGAGAGCCTGATGGAGCGCGAAATTCTATTGCGGGCCATGCCGCATATTGCTTGGCCGATGCGGTTTGTCCTGCCGCTTCATCCCGATATGCGGTTTGAGGGCGGCACGCCGATTTCAAAGCTGCTCGGGCTGACGATGCCGTGGCTTTGCGGGCGGCGGCCGGGGTGGATCATCCGGCTTGGGCTATTTCTTTACGATCACCTTGGCGGACGGGACATCCTGCCGGGCACGACACGCGTTGATTTGCGCCAAGACGCAGCGGGCATGGCCTTGCGCCCCAAGATGCGGCGGGCGTTTGAGTATTCCGATTGCTGGGTCGATGATGCGCGACTTGTGGTTCTCAATGCGCGGGACGCTGCAGAGCGGGGCGGTGATATCCGGGTTGGCACCGAAGTGACCGAGGCGCGGCGCGTGGACGGGCAATGGCAGGTGACATTGCAGAGCGCGGCGGGCCAAGAGCATGTCACCGCGCGCGCCCTTGTCAACGCGGCGGGGCCGTGGGTTGGCAATGTGATCCGCGATGTGGTCCATACCGAGAGCCGCGACGGCGTGACCCTCGTGCGCGGCAGTCACATCGTCGTGCCGCGCCTCTTTGACCATGACCGCGCCTATTTCCTTCAGGGGTCGGACGGGCGGATTATTTTCGCGCTGCCCTATGAGGGCGCGTTTACCCTCATCGGGACCACGGATGCGCCGCATGAGGACCCGAATGACCCGCCCCGGTGCACCGATGCGGAACGCGATTACCTTCTCACATTTGCCAACCGCTATTTTGCCAAAGAGATCCGGGCCGAGGATGTGGTTTGGCGCTATTCCGGGGTGCGACCGCTCTATGATGACGGGGCAAGTTCGGCGACGGCGGCGACGCGGGAGTATGTTCTGACGCTGGATCGCGCGGGCGCGCCGTTGCTCAATGTGTTCGGCGGCAAGATCACGACCTATCGGCGTCTGGCAGAGGCGGCGCTGGCCAAGCTGGGGCCGTATTTCCCACAGGCGGGCGGCGATTGGACCGCAGGCGTCGCGCTCCCCGGTGGCGATTTTGCGGTGGGCGACAAGAGCGGTTTGATTGAGAGGCTTTGCAGCGATTATCCGTTCGTGACGGGGCAATGGGCGGCGCGGCTCATGCGCGCCTATGGCACCGAGGCCTGGGAAGTTTTGGGCCAGGCAACCTGCGTCGAGGACTTGGGGCAGAGTTTTGGCGCGACATTGACCGAGGCCGAGCTGCGCTGGATGCGGGACAGGGAATATGCGCGCTGTGGCGAGGATGCACTTTGGCGGCGCTCCAAACTGGGCCTGCATATGAGCGCAGAACAGCGCGCCGCTGTGGACGCATGGTTCGCGGAGTAAGGCTTGGCCTGTGGGGCGAAATCGTCCAAGCTGTGGGAATAGGACACCACCGCGATACCGACGCAATACCGACGGGATACCGACATGACTTTTGTGCTTGCCATTGACCAAGGCACCACCTCTTCCCGCGCCATTGTGTTTGATGGCAAGATGCAGATTGTCGGGTTGGCGCAACAGGAATTCGCCCAGCATTTTCCGACCTCGGGATGGGTCGAGCATGACGCGGAAGAGATTTTTGATAGCGTTGTTGCGACCTGCCGCGTAGCGATGGAAAAGGCCGGAGTGACGGCGGACGAGATTGCTGCCATCGGCATCACCAACCAACGCGAAACGACCGTTGTCTGGAACAAAGAGACCGGCCGCCCCGTGCATCGCGCAATTGTCTGGCAAGATCGCCGCACAGCGGAATTTTGCAGTGAATTAAAGGGCTTGGGGCATGAGGCAGAGATCACGGCCAAGACCGGGTTGCTGCTTGATCCTTATTTTTCGGGCACCAAGCTGCGGTGGATTTTGAAGGAAGTTCAGGGCGCGAAAGAGCGGGCAGGCGGGCTTTTGTTTGGCACGATTGATAGCTACCTGATTTGGCGGCTCACGGGCGGCAAGGTTCATGCAACGGACGCGACGAACGCCTCCCGGACCATGCTTTACGACATTCACAACGGCGCGTGGAGCAAGGAGATTTGCGACCTTCTCGAGGTGCCAATGGCGATACTGCCCGATGTGCGCGACTGCGCCGATGACTATGGCGAAACCGACCCAACCCTCTTTGGCACACCCATCCCAATCCGAGGCGTCGCAGGCGATCAACAGGCGGCGATGATTGGGCAGGCGTGTTTCACAAAAGGCATGATGAAATCGACCTACGGCACCGGATGTTTTGCCCTCTTGAACACTGGCACAGAAGCGGTTGTCTCTCAGAACCGCTTGCTGACCACGATTGCCTATCGGCTTGATGGCGAGACGACATATGCGCTTGAGGGGGCGATTTTTATCGCGGGGGCCGTGGTGCAATGGCTGCGCGACGGGCTTGGGATTATTGACGACGCCTCGGTAACGCAGGGTTTGGCAGAACAGGCGGACCCCGGCCAATCTGTCATTATGGTGCCCGCCTTTACCGGGTTTGGCGCGCCCTATTGGGCACCGGAGTGCCGCGGGGCGGTGTTTGGCCTGACGCGCAATTCGGGGCCGAAGGAGTTTGCCCGTGCCGCACTTGAGAGCGTGGGGTTCCAGACCCGCGACCTGATCGAGGCGATGCAGGCGGATATGGGCGGGCCCGGCGAGACGGTGTTGCGTGTGGACGGGGGCATGACGGCGAGTGATTGGACGATGCAGTTTTTGTCAGACATCTTGGCGGCGCCGGTGGATCGGCCAGCGATCCTTGAAAGCACGGCGGTCGGCGCGGCGTGGCTCGCGGGGATGCAGGCAGGCGTTTACCCGGACAAGGACGGGTTTGCCGAGACATGGGCGCTGGAGCGGCGGTTTGAGCCTGACATGGACGAAGAGACACGCAGCGCGCGCTACGCGGCGTGGCAAAGGGCGGTGCAGGCCACGCTTTCGGTCTGAGAGGAAGGGCTTTTCGAAAAGCCTTGGTGGCTCAGGTTTTGAGCGCGACCAGAAGATCCATGACATTGGTTCCGGTGGGGCCGGTGGTAAAGAGTGCGTTATGCGCCTCAAGGAACCGCCCGCTATCGGCGCGTTTGAGGGCACGGGCCGCTTCCTCACGCCAGGTTGCGCCCCCGATAAGGCCGCCCGCCGCGTGGGTCGGGCCGTCGGTGCCATCGGTGCCGCCGACCAGAACGGTGAGGCCGATCACACCGGACACCTCATGCGCCAGCGCCAGTGCCAGCGCCTGATTGCGCCCGCCTTGACCAGGGTCGGGGGGCAAAACGATCGTCGGTTCCCCACCAAGAATATGCACCCCCGGCGGGGCGTGGCGCAGCATCTCCCCGACCGAGCGGGCAAGATCATGCACATCGCCGTAAAGCGTTTCGGCATCCGTCATCACGTTGAGGCCAAGCGCGGTTGCATGGTCTGCGGCGGCGGCGCGGGCGATGTGGTTGGAGGCGACGATAAAGGGGTCAAAGGAAAACGCCATATCATCGGGCGCATTGCCGATGCCGGAGCCAATGGTCGCGAGGCTATCGCCCCGCACATCAGAGATTGCGCATGTGGTGACCAACTCGCCCTTGAACGTGGCCAGAAGTTTGCCGCCTTTGATCTGCGACAGGGCTTGGCGCCGGGCGTTCATGGCGTGGATATCCAGCCCCTCAGCGAGCATCCGGGTGTTCTCGGCCTGAAGGCCCGAAAGCGTGATGCCCGGTTCGGGGAGTTCGGCCAGCGCCGATGCCCCGCCGGAGACGAGCATCAACAGATGGGTGCCGGAGGCCATGTGCTGAACCTTTTGAAACAGGGCATGACCGGCGATAAGCGTGTTTTGGTCCGGCACCGGGTGCGCGGCCTCGATCACCTCGCAAGAGGGCGGCAGCGCACCGGCATGGCCGTATTTCGTCACAACGAGGGCGGGGATATCGGGGTCGAAAACGTCATGTGCGCCGTTCACCATCGCGGCGGCGGCCTTGCCGATGGCGAGAATGCGATCCGGGCACGCGACATTTTGGGCGCGCAATGTCTTGGCGACCGAGGTGCGCCCTTGCACCGCGCGCACCCCATGCCACCAGATATCTTCGACCGTTTTGCGCGTCTGGGGGTCCAAGGGGCATGTCCTTTCGTCTTTGCGCCAGACTGTCCCAAGCGGGCGCGAAAGACCAGTCAAATCAGTATCTGTGTGGGGCTGGACGGGATCGGCGCGGGGAGTCATAAGCAAGCATCTCATTGAAAGGAATTCTCATGCCCGGCCCTTGTGCGATATGTGGCGCTGACGGTGCGACGACGGTTTATACGGTTGCCCCGAAGTCTGATGAAATCAGGCTTTGCGAGACCTGTCTTCTGGGTGTTGAAAGCGGTCCCGAAGATGCGCTGCATTGGCAGTGTTTGCATGAGGCGATCTGGAGCACGGACCCTGCGGTGCAGGTTGTGGCGTGGCGTTTGCTGCATGGGTTGACCGAAGCCCCTTGGGCGCGGGATTTGCTCGACATTGCCTATCTTGAGCCAGAGGTGAAGGACTGGGCGGAGGCCGGATTGCCGGACCCGGATGCGGTTGTGCATCGTGATAGCAATGGCGCGGTGTTGACGGCTGGCGATGCGGTCGTCCTGATCAAGGATCTTCCGGTCAAGGGCGCGGGGTTTACGGCCAAGCGTGGCACGGCGGTGCGTAATATTTCTCTCGTTTCGGACAATGCCGAGCATATCGAAGGGCGCGTCGAGGGGCAGCGGATCGTGATCTTGACGAAGTTCGTCAAGAAATCCTGAGCGGGATCAGGTTTCCATCCAGATCGTGACCGGCCCGTCATTGAGAAGGCGCAGCTTCATGTCGGCCCCAAACCGCCCGCGTTCTGTGGGCAGGTTCTCAACCTTGGCCATGCGGTCCGCGAAATAGTCATAAAGGCGTTCGCCTTCGACCGGCGGCGCGGCGGCTGAAAAGCCGGGGCGGTTGCCGCTTCGGGTATCGGCGGCGAGGGTGAATTGCGACACGACGAGGACCGCGCCGCCAATATCCCGCACAGAGCAGTTCATTTTGCCGGCGTCGTCCTGGAAGATGCGCAGTTTGGCGATTTTAGCGGCAAGCTTGTCGGCATTTGCTTCGGTATCGCCCTGCATGGCGCAGACAAGGACGAGGAGGCCGGGGCCGATCTCGCCTATGATGTTGCTATCAACGGTCACTGAGGCTTCGGAGACGCGTTGGATCAAGGCTTTCATATCAGATCCTTGTGGGTTGGAGGATTGGCGCCGGGGCGGGTTGTTGAAAAGGTCGCGGCGCGGGTTGCGAAGGCGGCGGCATTGTAGAGCGTGTCGGCATCGGCAAGGCCAAGCACGCGCGGCGTCAGGGGCGTGGTGTCGCCCAGTGCGGCAAGGAGGGCGGCGTTGAGGGTATCTCCTGCGCCGACCGTGTCGATGACGTCGCAGTCGGGCGCGGCAATACGGGCGCTGCCATGACGGGAATGGAGCGTGATCCCCTTTGCGCCGTGGGTGTGCAGGATAAGGGCGGCGCGGCCCGATAGCAGGTCATGGGGCGACAGGGGGCCGAGCCATTCAAGGTCTTCGTCAGAGACTTTGACGATATCGGCCATCGGCATCATGCGGGCGAGGCGTTTGCGATAGTCTGCGTTGACGTCGCCAATGAGATCGGGGCGGATGTTGGGATCAAACAGGATCAGGCGATCCGGTCCCGCCATTTGCATGAGCGCCTCAAAGGCTCCGGCGGCAGGGCGGTGGATCAGGCTTATGCCGCCAAAGGCCAGCGTGGTCACGCCGTCCAAGGGCGGCAGGTTGAGCGGGCCAAGGTGGTGCGCGGCGCTTTGCGTGTCATAGAACGAGAAGCTCTGCGTACCTTCGCCGGGATGGATGAAAGCAAGCGTTGTCGGCGCGTCAAAGCGCGGCGCAAGGGCGAGATTTACGCCTTCGGCCTGCATCGTGTCACAGAGGGTTGTGCCGAAATGGTCGGTGGAGAGGCCACCGAAATACCCAACGGATTGTCCCAACCGTGCCAGTGCGATGGCCATGTTGACCGCCGCGCCGCCGGTCACGGGCCGAAAGGCGGCTTGGCCATCCGGGTCGGTCGTTGGCAGCATGTCGATGACGGCTTCGCCGCAGCACAGGATCATGGGGCGTCCTTGTGGCTGAATTTCCGTGGACCGCGCAGAGGCGGCTTTGGAAACCTGCGACAGTTGACGGGGGAAGACAACCGATGACGCGTCAGATCAGGGTTTTCGACCTTGCATGACGATGCATGTCGTGGAGCCTGTAGCGTAGAGCTTGCCATCCTCAACGCCGACAATTTCACCATCGGCAATACCTGTTGAGCGGCCTGCGTGGTGAACTTTGCCAATGGCGTGAACCGTGGTGCCGGTTGGGATTGGGCGGATGATGTTCACCTTGTATTCAAGGGTGGTATAAATCTGGCCGAGTTTGAGTTTGGTCTGCACAGCGCAGGCCATGCAACTATCAAGGATCGCGCCATACCAGCCGCCATGCACCGTGCCGAGCGGGTTCAGGACGTTGAATTCCGGGGTGCCTTCGAAGACAACCTTGCCGTCCTCGGCAAGGATCGGGCGAAAGCCGAGCGTCGCGCCAATCGGCGGGCCAGCAATTTTGCGGGCGACAATGTCCTGCATCAATTCAAGCCCGGTGCGGGACAGAACATAGTCGAGATCCGGCAAGTCGTTGACGGATTTTGCGATTAGCATATCGGACATGAAAACGGCCTCCTGATGGTTGGGGTCAGAAGGCCGTAAATCTTTGGAGGCGTCCAGCCGGATGGTGGTTTTGTTACGCGACGTTTTCAAGCGCGACGCGCGGTGTCACGCCAAGCGCGTGGCACACATCGCGGGTAAGCTCTGGGCGGTTCAGCGTATAGAAATGCAGGGAGTCGACGCCCTCGTCGATCAGGTCCGAACAAAGCTCGGTGCAGATCGCGGTTGCAAGAAGGTCTGTGCGGCCATCGCGTTCGGCCTTGGCAAAGGCTTCATCGACCCAAGCCGGGATTTCCGTGCCACAGCGGCGGGCGAAGTTGCGCGCGCCTTTCCAATTTTCAATGGGTAGGATACCGGGGATGATGGGCGCGTCGATCCCTGCTTTGACACAGTTGTCGCGGAACCGCAGGAAGGTTTCAGGCTCAAAGAAAAACTGGGTCAGGGCTTCGGAGGCACCCGCGTCGATCTTGCGCTTGAGCCAGTCAATATCAGCCTGCGAATCCGCGGCCTCGGGATGTTTGTCGGGATAGGCACCAACGCGGATCGTAAAGTCGCCGGTTTGCGAAAGCGCCTCGATCAGCTCGACCGAGTTGGCGAACCCGTCTGGATGCGGCTCAAATCCGGCGCTTCCCTTGGGCGGGTCGCCGCGTAGAGCGACGATCTCGGACACGCCAGCCTTGGCAAACCCGCTTGCGATCTCAAGGGTTTCCTGGCGGGTGGCGTTGACGCAGGTCAGATGCGCGGCGACGTTGAGGCCGCTCGACTTATGCAGCGTGGCCACCGCGTCGCGCGTCAAATCGCGGGTCGTGCCGCCCGCGCCATAGGTTACAGAGACAAATCGCGGGCCAAGTGGTGCAAGGGTTTGGACCGTATCCCAAAGCCGGAACGACGCCTGAAGATTCTGGGGCGGGAAAAATTCCAAAGAAATGTTCGGCACGGTCATGTTTTTCGATCCTATCTTGCGGTTGCACTCATGTCGCATGTGTGGAACATGGTGGCAACTGCATAATCCTCAAGAAGAATATGAGTGTGATATGAAGATGCACCTTGAGATGCGCCATCTGCGCACGGTCCGGGCCATTCACGACGCAGGCGGGCTTGCCAAGGCGGCGGATGTTCTCAACATCACGCAATCGGCGCTTAGTCATCAGGTCAAAGGACTTGAAGCGCAAACCGGAGTTGAGCTTTTCGTGCGTCGCTCCAAGCCGATGAAGCTCTCGGCGGCGGGGATGCGGCTTTTGCGGTTGGCCAACAAGGTTTTGCCGCAGGTTGAGGCGCTTGAGGCCGAGTTCAACGGCTTGCGTGCGGGCAGTTCCGGCAGGCTTCATATCGCGATTGAATGCCACGCGTGTTTTGAGTGGCTGTTTCCGGTGCTTGAACAATTTCGCAAACTTTGGCCGGATGTGGATGTCGATATCCGCCCCGGTCTGGCGTTCGATGCGATGCCGGCGCTGCAGAAGGAAGATGTAGATGTCGTGGTGTCGTCGGACCCTGAAAACCTCCCCGGAGTCGCGTTTTCGCACCTGTTTGACTATGCGCCCGTCTTTGTGGCGTCTTCAAATCATCCGCTGGCCGACAAGCCCTATATCGAGGCAGAGGATTTTCGCGATCAGACCTTGATCACTTATCCGGTAGAGCGCGCGCGGCTTGATGTGTTTTCACAGCTTCTTAGCCCGGCCAAGGTTGAGCCCGCCTCGATCCGACAGGCGGAATTGACGGCGGTGATCCTCTTGCTTGTGGCGTCTAACCGGGGCGTCTCGGTTTTGCCTGATTGGGTCGTGCGGGAGGTCAAGTATTCGTCGGATTACATCACCCGTCCATTGACCGAGACCGGGATCACACGACAGCTTTTCGCGGCGACCCGCGAAGACGATCTTGAAAAGCCCTATATGCGCGATCTGATCCGCCTTGCCGGAGAAGAGGCAAGGCGGCTTCAGGAGGTTTAGTTCAGGCGATCTTGACGATCTGCTTGCCCTTGTTGCCGCCTTTGAGCATCGACAAGAAGGCGGCAGGGGCGTTTTCCAGCCCTTCGGCGATATCCTCGACAAAAGCGACCTCACCTTTGGCGACACGCGGGCCGCCCTCTTTGAGGAACTCCGGGTAGCGGTCAAAGTGGTTCGAGATGATGAACCCGTTGACCGAAAGGAAATTGACCAGGATCGAACGCCAAATGCGCGGGCCGGTGAGGCTTTCGCTGGCGGCGTCTGCACCAAGCGCCCCTGCATTATACCATGCGATCATGCCACAGATCGGGATGCGCCCGTGCGGATTCATCAGTGGCAGCACCGCATCAAGCACCTTGCCGCCGACGTTTTCGAAATAGATGTCGATGCCATCGGGGCAGGTCTCTTTCAGCGCTTTGCGCAGCTCGGATGCGGTCTCGAAGGCGCGGTGGTCAAGGCAGTCGTCAAAGCCGTAGACCTCTTTGGCCATCGCGCATTTCTCGGCCCCGCCCGCGATGCCGACGACGCGTAGGCCGTGCAGGCGGGCGATCTGGCCCACCATAGAGCCGACCGGGCCGGTTGCTGCGGCAACCACGAGGGTTTCACCCGCTTTCGGGCGGCCATGTTCCATAAGGCCAAACCAGCCGGTGAACCCCGGCATGCCCAGCACGCCAAGCGCAGCCGTGACCGGACCTTGTGCCGGATCAAGCTTGCGCAGGAGATTGGCCGGTTGCACGGCATGGGTCGCCCAGCCGAACATGCCAAAGACCGTATCGCCGGGTTGGAGCTTGTCGCTCTTGGAAGCAATCACCTCGCCCACGGCGCCGCCTTCCATCGTGCCGCCCACGGGGACGGGCGCGGCGTAGGATTTCGCGTCATCCATGCGGCCACGCATGTAGGGATCAAGCGAAAGATAGAGCACCTTGACGAGAACCTCGCCCTCGCCGGGCGTGGGCATGTCGATGGTTTCGAGGCGGAAATTCTCCGGCGTCGGGGTGCCGGATGGGCGGCTGGCAAGGGCAATGCGTTGCATCTGGTTGGTCATATCGTGTCTCCTCATGATTGAGGGGAGCCTGTGAGCGGGTGCCGTGTTTGACAAGGCTTTACAGATTGTGACGTGGCGACGGGCTTCTCCCTTGGCAAATGATCTTTGGCGGCGTATACGCGCGGCCTGAACCCCAAAAGGAGCCATGCCATGCCGGGCAGCGCAAATCTCAACATCATGATGAAGGCAGCCCGCAAAGCGGGGCGGTCGCTGGTCAAGGACTTCCGTGAAGTCGAGAACCTGCAGGTGTCGATGAAAGGCGCGGGCGACTTTGTGAGCCGTGCCGATCTGCGGGCTGAGGAAATCCTCAAGGAAGAGCTTATGACCGCGCGGCCAAACTATGGCTGGCTCGGGGAAGAGGGCGGCGGCGAAGAGGGCAAAGACCCGACGCGGCGTTGGATTGTGGATCCGCTCGACGGGACGACGAATTTCCTGCACGGGTTGCCGCATTGGGCGATTTCGATCGCGCTTGAGCATAAGGGCGAGATCGTGGCGGGCGTCGTTTTCGATGCGGCCAAGGAAGAAATGTTCTATGCCGAAAAGGGCGCAGGGGCATGGCTTAATGACAACCAGCGTTTGCGCGTTTCGGGCCGGTCGCGGATGATCGAATCGATCTTTGCCACGGGTCTGCCGTTTGGCGGGCGGAGCGATCTTCCGCAAACGCTTCAGGATCTGGCGCGCCTTCTGCCGGCGACCGCAGGTGTGCGGCGCTGGGGCGCGGCGTCGCTTGACCTCGCTTATGTGGCCGCAGGGCGCTATGAGGGGTTCTGGGAACGTCGGTTGAATGCTTGGGATCTTGCCGCCGGGGTTGTTATCGTCAAAGAGGCCGGTGGCCTTGTGGAGCCGCTGACGCCGGGCGGCAATATCGTTGAGGATGGCGAGGTGATTTGCGCCAACGAGCCGGTCTTTGACCAGTTCGTCAAGGCAATTCGCAACGGGTAAGGCGCAGGGGGCGTTGTCCCGCATGAGCCTTTGGTGCTCGTCACTCCCGCGTATTTTGACAGAGAAGAAGAGCGCCCCTGCGGCGCTTTTTTCATGTCCGGTCGGAAGGATGGTTGACGCCGTCGACCCAAGGAATATCGCCAAGGTCACGCGGATTCACACCTTGAAGCGCGCCAAGATTGACGCCGTATTCATTCGGGTTTGAGCGGCGGCGGTGATGGGTATAGATGCCACAGGTCTTGCAGAAATAATGTTGTGCGGTCTTGGTTCCCCATTGGTAGAGGCTGAGGTTATCCGCGCCCTTGACGATGCGTAGCCCCGCAAGTGGCACGCTCACAGCTGCAGCACCCCGACGGCGGCAAAAGGAGCAATCGCAGCGGCGGGCGGTGTTCAGGCCGTCAGAGAGATCGACGTTGAGTTCAACCGCGCCGCAATGGCAGGTCAATGTGTGGCTTATTTGCGCCTCCTGACGGCGGGAATGGTGCTTTGGGAATAAACTGCGTCGGGATGGGGCGGTTTGCCGTCAGTTTTTTGCCAGAACTGCGGGCCACCGCGCCGTCTCCAGAGAGGGAGGGTCAAGAGCACACCCGCGACAAAGCCCCCGGCGTGCGCCCAGTAGGCAATGCCCCCTGCGCCTGTGGGGGTGGTGGCGCCGTTGAAAAGTTGAAGCGCGAACCAGAGGCCGAGCATGACCCAGGCCGGAACGGTGAATACCTTGAAGAAGATGATGATGATCAACAGCACATCCACCCGCGCCCTGGGGAAAAGAAGGAGGTAGCCGCCCATGATCCCGGCAATGGCCCCGGAGGCTCCGACGGTTGGGATTTGCGAGCCAGGATCGGAGATCACCTGTGCCAGACCGGCGGCGATGCCGCTTAGGAGGTAGAAGACGAGAAAGCCGCCATGACCCATCTCGCCCTCGAGGTTGTCGCCGAAAATCCACAGGAACAGCATGTTGCCCGCAAGGTGCATGATCCCGCCATGCAGGAACATAGAGGTCACAAGGCCAAGCGGTTGGCTTCCGGTGCTGACCTCGGCGGGGATCAAGGCCCAGTCCCGAAAGAAGGCCGCGATCCGGTAGGGTTCGCTCATGATCGGCCAATAAAGCAGGAAGATGCCGATATTGAGCGCCATCAGGAGATAGACGACATAGGGCGTGCGCCCGGACGGGTTGTGATCACGGATAGGAAACATGCGTCCAGTGTGGCGCAAATGGGCGGGGCGTCAAGCCACCCCGCCAAGAAGCGCGGCATTGCCGCCTGCGGCCGTGGTGTCGACGCAGACATGGCGTTCGCCGAGGACGCGGGCGCGGTCGGGTATCCCCGTCAGAAGCGGTAGGATCGGCCCCTTGCGGGCGGCGAGGGCGGTCTCGAAATGGCGGGCTGTTTCGCTATCGCCCCACCAGAGCACACCGGAAAAGCCGCGAAGCGTTTTGAGGGCGTCGGGCGCGACGGTGCCGGTTGCCTTGATGGCGATACCGCCGAGGGCTTGGACGATGCGGGCCTGTTCCTTTGCGGTCTCGATGCCGGGGCCAAGGCAGAGCAATGGCGGGCGCGGGCTTGTGGTCAAGCGGTTGGATTCGCCGGTCGGGCCGGGAAGGGTCAGCGTTGTGGCGCTCTCGGGGGCAGGGGCTGTATCAAGGGCGGATTGAAGGGCGTCGGCGGACATGCTGCCCGTCCATCTGCCTGCTGCGGTGCTGGCCTGTGCGGAGGCGGAAAAACGGGCGAGGTAGTGCGGCCCGCCCGCCTTGGGGCCGGTGCCGGAAAGACCTTCGCCGCCAAAGGGTTGCGAGCCGACGATGGCACCGATTTGGTTGCGGTTGACATAGACATTGCCCGCGTGGATACGGTCAGAGACGTGTTGAACCCGGTCGTCAATCCGTGTTTGCAGACCAAAGGTCAGGCCGTAACCTGTCGCATTTATGGCGTCGATCACGGCGTCGAGGTCGCTCGCTTTGAAGGTTGCGAGATGGAGGACCGGACCGAAAATCTCGCGTTCAAGATCGGCGATGCCGTTGACCCGGATCAAGGTCGGGGCGATATAGGTGCCGGTTTGCGGCGCTTGCATCTGGAACAACACGCGCCCCTGCGCTTCGGCCTCGGCGATATGGGCGGCGATGTCCGCCTGTGCCTCGGCGTCGATGACCGGGCCGCTATCTGTTGAGAGGTGCCACGGGTTGCCCACCGAAAGCTCTTTCATCGCGCCGATGAGCATCTTGGAAAACTCCTCGGCGATGTCTTCCTGGACATAGAGACAGCGCAGGGCCGAACAGCGTTGTCCCGCCGATTGGAAGGCGCTTTCAATGATAGCGGTGACGGCCTGTTCGGGAAGGGCGGTTGAGTCCACGATCATGGCATTCAGCCCGCCGGTTTCCGCGATGAACGGCGCCCCCGGCGCGAGGTTCTCGGCCATAGCGCGGCGGATCAGGAGGGCCGTTTCGGTCGAGCCGGTAAAGGCAACGCCCCCGACGCGGGGATCAGAGGTCAGGGCCGCGCCCACATCCCCCGCACCGGGCAGCAGTTGCAGGGCCGTTTGCGGAATCCCGGCCTCATGCAGGAGTTTCACCGCCTCATGGGCGACGAGCGGCGTTTGCTCGGCAGGCTTGGCCAGCACGGCATTGCCTGCGGCGAGGGCGGCGGAAACCTGACCACTAAAGATCGCCAGCGGGAAATTCCACGGAGAGATGCAGGTAAAGGTGCCGACAGGGGCGTCGATTGGGGCCTTGGCGGCATAGTAGCGCAGGAAATCCACCGCTTCGCGCAGTTCGGCCACCGCATCGAGCGGCGTCTTGCCCGCCTCGCGGGCCAAAAGGGCGAAAATCTCGCCAAAATTTGCCTCAAAGAGGTCGGCGGCTTTGTTGAGAACCGCGCCACGCTCTTCTGGGGTAGCCTGCCAGGGGCGCGCCGCATCGAGGGCGGTCTCCACGTCTGCGGCGCTGGCGGTGGCGACGGTGCCGGGGCGGTCGCCGGGCAGAGCCGGGTTGATGACCGGCGCGGGCGCGTTGGGCGCGGCGTTGGCGGCAAGCAACGGCGCGGCGTGCCACTCAGCCTCCCGGAAGGGCGCGCGAGCGGTTTCAACGGCCTCGATCGTTGGAATGTCGCGTAGATCAAACCCCTTGGAGTTCACGCGCTCAGGTTCAAAAAGCTCTGGTCCGGTGGGCAGGGCGGTATGGGCGTCGGCGTAGGCCTCAAAGGGATCGCGGGCGACGACTTCGGGTGGAACGTCCTCGTCAACGATTTGGTTGACGAAGGAAGAGTTTGCACCGTTCTCCAGCAGGCGGCGCACGAGATAGGCGAGCAGGTCGCGGTGTGCCCCTACGGGGGCATAGATACGGCAGCGCGCCTTGTCGGAGGTCAGCACGATATCATGCAGCGCCTCGCCCATGCCGTGAAGGCGCTGAAACTCAAACGTATCCATATCTTCGGCCATCTCAAGGATCGCTGCGACGGTATGGGCGTTGTGGGTCGCAAATTGCGGGTAGATGCGGTCGGTCATCGACAAGAGCTTGCGCGCGTTGGCGATATAGGAAATGTCGGTGGCGGGTTTCGAGGTGAAGACCGGGAAGCCGTCGACGCCAAGCACCTGCGCGGCCTTGATCTCGGTGTCCCAATAGGCACCTTTGACGAGGCGGACCATGATCTTGCGATCAAGGCGTGTGGCAAGGTCGTTGAGATGGTCGAGCGTTGCGCCTGCGCGTTTGCCATAGGCTTGCACAACGACGCCAAATCCGTCCCACCCGGCCAGCGCGGGTTCCGAGAGCACCGTGTCGATCACGTCGATGGAAAGCGACAGGCGGTCGGCCTCTTCGGCGTCGATATTGAGGCCCATATTGGCCGATTTCGCCAAAAGCGCCAGCGAGCGCAGGCGGGGGACAAGTTCGTCCATGACGCGGGCGCGCTGGGCCACCTCGTAGCGCGGATGCAGGGCCGAGAGCTTGACCGAGATACCGGGATTGTCGCGGATATCCTTATGGGTGCAGGCGGCGGCGATGGCGGAAATGGCGCGCGAATAGGCGAGATGATAACGCATCGCGTCGGCGTCGGTCTTGGCCGCCTCGCCGAGCATATCATAGGAATAGGTATAACCTTTGGCCTCCATCCCCGAGGCGCGTTTCATGGCGCTTTCGATGCTTTCACCAAGGACAAATTGGCGCCCCATTTCCTTCATCGCGCGGCCCACAGCGGTGCGGATTACCGGCTCGCCCAGACGTTTGACCGCGCCGCGCAGTGTGCCGACAATCCCCGGTTCCTTGTCCTCAAGCACCTTGCCCGTCAGCATCAGCGCCCATGTCGAGGCATTGACGAGCGACGAGGTCGAATGGCCCAAATGCTTGCCCCAATCCGACGGTGCGATCTTGTCCTCGATCAGGGCGTCGATGGTTTCGGCGTCGGGAACGCGCAAAAGCGCCTCTGCCAAGCACATAAGGGCGATGCCTTCATCGGTAGAAAGTCCGTATTCCGCAAGGAACACCTCCATCATGCCCGGCTGTGTCGTGTTGCGGATTGCCGTGACGAGCTTGGCGGCACGGGCGGAAATCCTGCGGCGGTCTTCGGGAGAAAGGACCGTTTCGGCAATAAGATCGGTCACGAGGGCTGCCTCGTCGCAATAGGTCATGGTGTCGATCAGGGCGCGGTTGGACATGAGGCTCTCCATCTGTTTGGGTCAGGATAGCAGGTCATCTATAGGCAGGATGCCCAAAGTGATCTATTAATGTAGGTAATATGGGTTATTGAAGGGGCTTTATTCATGCAAAAAGGAGAGGTGGCGCTTGATCGGTTTGATCGCGCGATTCTTGATGTGATTTCAGCAGAGGGGCGCATTGCCGTGACTGATTTGGCCAAGCGGATCGGATTGACGAAGACCCCGACACAGGCGCGGTTGCGCAGACTTGAGGAGAGGGGCGTCATCACCGGCTATTGTGCACAGATCAATCCCATACGGCTTGGGCTTGACCATGTGGCTTTTGTCGAGGTGAAGCTGACCGACACGCGCGAGGCAGCACTGCGGTCGTTCAACGCTGCCGTGCTCGGGGTGCCAGAGATCGAACAGGCGCATATGATCGCCTCGCATTTTGATTATCTCTTGAAGGTGCGGACGCGCGATATGGCTGCGTATCGCGTCGTTCTTGGCGAAAAAATCTCGGCCTTGCCCTATGTGTCGAGCACATCGACCTATGTCGCGATGGAGGCGATCAGGGAGGTATCGCTGGCGGATTTTGCATAGGCGTTTGGTGCTTGGGGCATTGAGGCCGCAAAGAAGGCGGCGCGTTTGGCCAGCAGCCCTTTACACACCCGTCAAAGGCAGTATCTTCGCGCCCGGACCGAAAGGTCTGGCTCAATGCGGGCCCGCGTGGTGGAATGGTAGACACAGGGGACTTAAAATCCCTAGGCCGAGAGGCCGTGCCGGTTCGAATCCGGCCGCGGGTACCAGAATATC
>JAPHRE010000050.1 GCA_026195905.1 Pseudopelagicola sp.
ACCCCCCTCACGAACAGGGCGCTTGCACGTCCTGCGGTAGCCCTCACCTATCCGAAATCTACTCTCTCAAGAGCATCCCGGTGCAAAGCTGTATTCTTCTAGATGATGAAAAATCGGCACGAGATTTCAGACAAGCACCGCTGCGCTTGGTGTTCTGTGAGGCTTGCGGCTTCATTTTCAACGCCGACTTTGATCCCGCCTTAGTGGACTACAGCTCCAAAACCGAGGAAAGCCAGCATTTCTCTGAAACCTTCAGCACCTTTGCGCGCGGCTTGGTCAACGAGATCGCACAGCGATATGACCTCAACGGAAAGACAACGCTGGAAATCGGCTGTGGCAAGGGTGACTTTCTGGCCGAATTGGTGCGCGCAACCAACACACGCGGGCTTGGTGTCGATCCGGGGTTCTATCCGGCCCGCTTTGATGGGGCAACGACGCAAGAAATTGATGTCATTGTCGACGACTTTGACCCAACGCGCATTGACCGGGTCGTTGATTTCATCGTCTGCCGCCATACCCTCGAACACATATCAAACGTCGGTGACTTCGTCGCCAGCATCGCCCGCCTGAAAACACCCGATCACGGCGCAGACCTGTTTTTTGAAACGCCCGACGCCGGGCGGGTTCTCAAAGAGGGGGCGTTCTGGGATATTTACTACGAACATTGCTCGTATTTTACCCCCGATAGCCATGCGCGATTGTTCGCGCGATCTGGCTTTGACGTGACCGATCTCAAATTGGCCTATGGCGACCAATATATCCTGCAATACGCCAAGAGCCGCGACAAACCCGCGCCCAAGGCGGCCCCAAAAGACCAAGACGACCTTGCCGCGTTCCGCGAAGTGGTGCGCCGCTTCCCCCAAAAGGTGGCACAGGTGCGCCAGTATTGGCGCGATTTTACCGCCACCCGCGCAAACGCCGGAAAACGCATCGCCTTGTGGGGCGGAAGCTCAAAGGCGGTCTCTTTTCTGACCACGGACAACCTGCACCCCTACATATCCCAAGTCGTGGATATCAATCCGTTCCGACAGGGAAAATACCTCCCCGGAACCGGGATCAAGATCGCCGCGCCCGCCGATCTTTTGCGCAATCCGCCTGATACGGTCCTTGTTATGAATGGCGTCTACCGTGACGAAATCGCCGCCGACCTCTCCGCTATGGGCCTCGCGCCAGAATTGGTCGCGGTGTGATGGTGCGCTCAAACTGTCCTCTGTGCGGCGCGCATCGCGTAACGCCAATCGCAGACTTTCCGCAGGTGCCGGTGCTGTGCAACGCGCTTTTGGCCACGGCGCAAGACGCAAGAAACGCCCCCAAAGGCGATATCGCGCTCGCAATGTGCCTTGAGTGCGCGATGATCTGGAACCAAGCCTTTGACGAAACCCTTTTGGCGTATTCTTCAGATTACGAAAACGCACTGCATCACTCCGAGAACTTTCAGGACTACGCCCGGTCTTTGGTATCCGACCTGATACAGCGTCACAGTCTTGCGGGCGAAGTGGTTTTCGAGATCGGCTGCGGCGACGGATACCTGTTAAACGCCTTCATCGCCCAAGGCGTCGACAAAGCCATTGGGTTTGATCCTTCGATGACAAACCGCTCCCGGATTGTGGCAAATGACGCGCGGGTGCAAATCATTGCGCGAAATTTCGACCCCGAACATACGCCATACGACTGCAAACTGGTTGTCTGCCGCCATGTTCTCGAACATATCGCCGATCCCCAATCCTTCCTGCGTGATCTGCTTGCCAGCCTACCCGCCCCAAACGTGCCTCTCTACTTTGAGGTGCCAAACGCGCATTGGCTTCTAAGCGCGCCCTCGCCCTGGGATGTGATCTATGAGCATGTGGGCTATTGGACCGAACCGTCTCTGATACGGCTCTTTCACGACGCAGGCTGCCGCGTCACGAAATCCTCAACCGCCTACAACGCCCAATTCCTTCAACTTGAAGCCGTCCACGGATCGCCGGCCCCGGTGTCGGATCACGCCATTCAAGCGATCATCGCGGCGGGCACCGCATTTGCTGCCTCAACCAAAGACACGTTCACGCACTGGAACCACATTTTGCAAAACGCCGACGCAAAAATCGTTGTCTGGGGCGCGGGATCAAAAGGCATCACATTCGCCAATTTTGCCCACAACAATGGCCACCACATAGAGGCGCTCGTGGACCTTAACCCCGTGAAACACGGCCTCTTCGCTCCGGGGTCGGCAACACAGGTGGTCGACCCAAGCGCGCTCATGGATCTGCAACCGGACTTGGTCGTAATTTCAAACGGGCTATACCGGGCGGAAATTGAAGACCAGCTTGCGGCTATGGGGATCGCGGCACCTACGAAGATCCTATTGTAGACCGCCCGCCAATTTACCACGAAGCCGCCGCAGAAATCGCCTTTCATCGTCACCCGGCTCTAAGCGCGGTTGTGATCGTGCCGCGAGAGCGCGCGGCCTACCTAAAGGAGATAGAGCATTGCCTGCGGGCCATTGATCCGGCCTGCGAGGTGCAATACATGGCGCATCTTGGCGATGGCAACACCCACTATAGTTGTCATACAAAGGACGAACCCCATCTACCCGCCCTGCGCGCCGAGATTGATGCGCTGGCCATTAGAATGAACGATAGATTCTCGGCGGAACATGGGGTTGGGCTTACGAAATTGTCCGCGATGGCGCGCGATAAAGACCCGGTCGCGCAGGATGTGATACGTGCGATCAAGACGGCCCTCGACCCAAAAGGCCTCTTGAATCCTGGCAAAACACTTGCGCAATGCGCCGACCCGTTTGGCGGGTTGCAAGCGATGCCGTTTCTTTAGCCTATCCTGTCTCTTGCTTTTTTGTATCTGAAATATTTTTTCGGCCTGCGTGAAACTTATTGGCGCGGCCTTTCGTGACTGCATGTGTCCGGTGGTCGAAAGGATGACCACCTTTGCGAAATTCGAAAGGTAGACACTATGAAAACCGTATTTCTGACGACCTCGCTGATCGCCCTTGCATCTGGTCCCGCCCTCGCGGACGGGCACGCCCAGGTATCGGGATATGCCCTCGCAGAGGATGGGGCGGCCCTGATTGTGATGCACGACATCGCCGCGCCCCAAACCGCCATGACACTACCGCTCAACGCTCCGCTCAAGGCGATTGCATGGCGTCCCGTGACCGGCGACCTGCTCGGCTTTTCCGATGGCATGATCGCCAAGATTGACCCGATGACCGGGGCCGTGACGAACCTCAACGCAACCTTCATGGACGACGCCATGATTGGCGACGCCCCAATGGTGGCCTTCGATTTCAACAACAAAATCGACGCCGTGCGCGCCGTGAGCACTGCGGGCGACAATCTTGTCTATTTCCCCGAGGGCTTTGGCGACAATGATGACCGGGCAGGCTCCGTGCGCCGTTTCACACCCCTCGCCTATGACGAGGCCGATGCTATGGCAGGCACGTCACCCAAGGTCTTTGCCAACGCCTACACCAACGCGATCAACGGCAAAACCGCCAGCGCGACCTTCCAATATGCGCTGGACGCAGAGACCGATACCCTCATCAGCTTGGCCAACAACGCCGGCACGCTCGCCACGATCAGCAAGATCACCGTCGATGGCACGCCCGTAGACCTGGCCCCGATGGGCGGCCTGGACATCGTATCCCCCGCCGAGGGCAAGAACATGGCCTTCGCCATTCTTCAGCTTGAAGGCGTCGAAACCGCCGGGCTCTACACCATCGACCTGGAAACCGGCGCGGCCACGATGAAGGCGGATCTGGGCCTTGGCGGCATCACCGGCTTCGCCGCCTCGCTGAGCCAGTAATCCGTGGTTTTGGGGCGGTCCATGCGCCCCATCCCAGATGGTAACGAGTAACTTGGTATCAGTCGGCACAGATGGCCCACAAAGAGAGCGGATTGCCGCTCTGGGCCATCTGTGTTAGCAAATTGCACATACAAACAGTGTGCGACGAGTAATCCTTTCCGTGTCAGATCGAACCGAAATCGAAGATTTGATCGCCAAGGTCTCGCTCGGGGACAGAGCCGCATTTTCCGCATTATACGACGCCACGAGTGGGAAACTGTTTGCCGTCTGCCTGCGAGTTCTCAAAAGCCGCGCAGAAGCGGAAGACACGCTTCAGGATGTCTACTTACGCATATGGCACAAGGCCGACCGCTATGCCGTCACGGGCCAGTCTCCGATGACGTGGCTCATCACGGTGGCCCGCAACCTCGCGATTGACCGCCTGCGCGCAGACCGAAGCGGCAAGGTGAACCTGGACGATATCGGCGAGCTGACCGAGCCGCGACCGGGACCAGAGGCCACGAGCATCGCCATCTCTGAGCAGCGCAGGATTTCCATCTGCTTTGACGAATTGCCCAAGGACCGCGCCGCAGCGGTGCGCGCGGCCTATCTCGATGGGGCAACCTATCAAACCCTGGCGGATCACTTTGATGTGCCGCTGAACACAATGCGAACCTGGCTGCGCCGTAGCCTGATTTCCCTCAAGGAGTGCCTTTCGCGATGAGTGACCCGCAGGACATACCTCAAGACGAGGCGCTGGCCGCCGAATACGTCTTGCGCCTGCTGGACGCCGAGGCCGAGCAGGCCTTTGCCGCACGCCTGGAGACCGACCCCAAGCTCCAAGCGCAGGTGCGATACTGGGAGGCCGAGTTTGCGGCGCTCTCCGAGGATCAACCCGATGTGCCACCGCCCGCAGCGGTGAAAACCGCTCTCATGGCGGCGCTCGACGGACCCGCCCCCCGCCCGACACGGCGTTGGGGATTTGCTTGGCTGGCGTTGCCGTCGCTGTTGGCCTTCGCGCTGATCGCGGCCTTCGCATTGGCGCCGATGCTGCGCGCGCCCGCCTTTGATCCCGCATATCACGCCTCATTGGCCTCCGAAGATGGTGTTCTGCGCATCGAGGCCGGCTATGCCCCGGATGGGAGGCTGTTCAAAGTCATCCGCGAGGCCGGAGCGCCCGCGCCGGGGCGCGATTTCGAACTCTGGGTGATCGGTGAGAACGCGACCGCGCCCGTTTCGCTCGGGCTGGTGCCGACCGAACAAGAAGCCACCTTTGAAATCTCGCCCGAGATTGCCGCACTTATCAAAGGCGGCACGCTCGCCATATCGGATGAACCAAAAGGCGGCTCGCCCACCGGCGCCCCCACCGGCGCGGTCTTGGCCACCGGCGTTTTCTTCGACGTCTAAACACGCCGCAAAAAAATTTCACAAATCCTGAAACTTCTTGGCGCGGTGTCCCGTGTCTCCTGTATCGCCACGCAAAAACGCGGGCCTAACTTTAGGAGATACCAATGACAATCGCTTCGAAATTCGCTGCTACTGCCGTCGCTCTGTTTCTTGCAACCGGCGCATCCGCCGAAAACCCGATGGTCGGTGGCGCACCGATGTTTGAGACCAAAAACATCGTTGAAAACGCCGTGAACTCTGCCGACCATACGACGCTCGTCGCCGCCGTGAAGGCCGCCGGTCTTGTTGAAACGCTGCAATCGGATGGCCCGTTTACCGTCTTTGCGCCCGTCAACGCGGCGTTTGATGCACTGCCCGCTGGCACGGTCGACACGCTCTTGAAGCCGGAAAACAAAGACATGCTTGTCAAAGTGCTGACCGCGCATGTGGTCGCCGGTGACTGGTCCGCCGCCGAAATCGCGCGCCAAGCCCGCGCCTCGTCGGATGGGTTCTACCATTTCAACGCCGTTTCGGGCGACGCCCTCTCGGCACAGGCCAAAGGCAACAACGTCTATATCTACGATGAGAACGGCAATGCCGGACGCATCACCATTGCAGACGTCGACCAATCCAACGGTGTGATCCACGTCGTCAATTCGGTGCTTGTGCCCAAGTAACGCGACCCCGATCCCCGTCACCGCCCCTTGCAGTTCTGCAATGGGGCGGGCCAGACCGCAAAAAGGAGACCCTCATGTTGCGCCGAACGTTCCTACTGTCCTCTTGTGCTGCGGCCCTTGCGGGTCCGGCCACGGCCCAAACCTGTGGCTATGAAATTTGCCGATCCGAGGCCGAATGGCGCGCCATGCTCTCAGAAAACGAGTTTCTGGTGATGCGCGAGGAAGACACCGAAAAGCCCTATACAAGCCCCCTCAACGACGAGACCCGCGATGGCCTCTATCATTGCCGTGGATGCGACCTGCCCCTCTATGCGTCAGACGCCAAATTTGAGAGCGGCACAGGCTGGCCCAGCTTTTATGAAAGCCTGCCAAATGCGATCGGCACAAAAGAAGATCGACGCTTCATCTTTCAAGTCCGCACAGAGGTGCATTGCCGCCGCTGCGGTAGCCATCTGGGCCATATCTTTGACGACGGACCGGACCCGACCGGCAAACGCCACTGCCTCAATGGCCTAAGCCTCACCTTCGTGCCCAAAGCATGAGCGCGCATATCGAATACGCGCTCGGGCGCTACCTTCTGGCGGCGTTTTTTGCGCTCGGGGCTGTGCAGAAAATTCTCGACCCCAGCGCCGTGCAGTCTCTCCTGCACGGTGCCGGATTGCCCCAAGCCCTGATCTGGCCAGCGCTCGTGTTCAATGCCGTCGCCGCCGGGTGCTTGGTTGCCAATAGACACATCCATCTCACGGCCCGGCTACTGGCGCTCTATTGCGTCGTCACAAGCGCCTTTCACCTGATCCCGTCCGACCCCTGGCAACTGTCGATTTTCGTCAAAAACTGGGCCATTGCGGGCGGCCTGTTGATCCTTTCAAGCGCCGCGCCCTCGGCGCGTCAAAGCCCATCCAAACCGCAAAACGCCTCTTAACCTTTCGGTCATTTGGCACGGTGCGTTAACCATCGCACGCCCCGGTCACACCCCGGTTTTGCGAGGCCGATACCGACGCAATACCGACGTGATACCGACGCGATACAGCACCCGGTTTTCGCCGTTAACCAAAGGATTTCAGGTGATTCGCCGTAGTCCTTAACGACGCGGCCTACCAACGCCCAAGCGCGTCCTCATCCTCGTCTTTCGACGCGACCCATTGGCCCCCGTCCGAGGTAAATTCCTGCTTCCAGAACGGGGCCCGCGACTTGAGATAATCCATAAGATATTCCGCTGCCTCGAACGCATCCTTGCGGTGCGGTGCGGCGGTGGCAACCATCATGATCATATCGCCGGGGCGCAAGTCTCCATAGCGATGAATCACAAGAACATCGCCAAGATTCCAACGGCTTAGCGCCTCTTCGGCAATCCCTTCGAGCGCCTTCTGCGTCATCCCCGGATAGTGCTCGATCACCATCCGCTCAAGCCGGTCGCCGGCAATATCGCGCACCACCCCGGTAAAGGTCACGATCGCGCCCATGTCGGTATGACCGCTGGCAAACGCCTGCGCCTCTGCGCCAAAATCGAACGGCGCCTCCTGCACCACGATCCGCATCGCTTAGCCCCCCGTCATCGGTGGGAAAAACGCCACTTCCCGCACGCCTTCAAGGCCCGCATCAAAGTCGCTCAACTCCTGATCCAACGCCACCCGAAGCGCCGAAATATCAGTAAAAGCAACGGCATAGCGTTCCTCTCTTGCCCGCAGCTCTGCCACAAGCTCTGCGACGCTCGTGGCCTCGGTCTCAACCGTTTCGCGCGGAAGTCCGATCCGTTCGCGCACCCATGCAAAATACAGCACCGTAATCGCCATCGCCTCAGTCCTTCAAATATCTGCGCGCCTTGAGGAAATAATCCATCCCGGTCACCGCCGTAAGACCGCCCGCAACCCAGAGCAGAACCAACCCGGCCCACCCCGACAAGACCTCTCCCGCCGTGCCCGCGCCCATGTAATGCTCAAACACGCCTTGGGCAAAAAGGCATGTGATAGCAATCATTTGCGTCGCTGTTTTCCATTTGGCGAGATTTGTAACCTTAAGCGTCCCGGCCACGTCGCCAAGGAACTCCCGCAGCCCCGAGACAAACACCTCGCGGAACAGGATGACCGTCGCCGGAAGCACAAGCCACGGCGACATCGACGAATACCCCACGATCACCATAAGCGCGATCACCACCATCGCCTTATCGGCAATCGGGTCGATCATCGCCCCCATCTTGGTTTCCTGCCCCCAAGCCCGCGCCAGATAGCCATCGAACCAATCCGTCACCGACGCGACAATAAACAACCCAAGCGCAAACCAATCCGCCGCAGGCCGTTCAAAATAAAGGAACATCACCGCCACCATAGGCGCGGCAAACAGGCGAAGCACGGAAAGGATATTCGGAATATTCCAAGTCATACCCCTTCCTAGTCGCTTTCGCGGCAATGCTGAATACGTTTTTCGCCCCTCACCCCCCGTTTTCGCATCACAAGAGCTATACATCCGTCTTCTTTCGGTCTAGGTGCAGAGCCTTGCACCGCATTGCTGAGCATGGAGTCCCTGTGTTACCGGCCGAACGCGGCTGACCGGCCCAGATGGCCGCAACACAAAGTGACCAATACCTTGAAACAAGCTCTCGCTGATGCGCTTGCGCATCGTGGATACGATATCCTGACACCCGTTCAAGAGGCCGTATCAAACCCCGACCTCATTGGCCGTGACCTCCTCGTTTCGGCGCAAACCGGCTCTGGCAAAACCGTTGGCTTTGGCCTTGCCATTGCTCCGACCGTTCTTGGCGAGGCCGAAACCCTACCACGCGCCGGCGCGCCTTTGGCCCTCGTCATTGCCCCGACCCGCGAACTCGCGCTTCAGGTGAAACGCGAATTTGCCTGGCTTTATGCCAAGGCCGGAGCAGTTGTCGCCTCCTGTGTCGGCGGTATGGACATGCGCGATGAACGTCGTGCGCTGGAACGTGGCGCGCATGTCGTCGTCGCAACGCCGGGCCGCCTGCGCGACCATATCATGCGCAGCTCGATTGACCTGTCCGCCCTGCGCGCCGTGGTCCTCGACGAGGCCGACGAGATGCTCGACCTTGGCTTTCGCGAAGACCTTGAATTTATCCTCGGCGAAGCCCCCGAGACGCGCCAAACGCTTCTGTTTTCCGCCACCGTACCACGCGATATCGCCACCCTCGCCAAAAGTTACCAGCGCAACGCAGAGCGCATCCAGGCGACCTCTGGTGCCTCGCAGCACGCCGATATCGCCTACCGTGCAATGCAGGTCTCACAGCGTGATACCGAGAACGCGATCATCAACGTCCTGCGCTATTACGAAGCGCCGAACGCGATCGTCTTTGCCAATACCCGCGCGATGGTGAACCGCCTGACAACACGCCTCTCCAACCGGGGGTTTTCCGTGGTGTCGCTCTCGGGCGAACTTAGCCAGGCCGAGCGCACCCACGCGCTTCAGGCGATGCGTGACGGGCGCGCTCGCGTCTGCGTGGCGACCGATGTCGCCGCGCGTGGCATCGACCTGCCGAACCTCGATCTCGTGGTGCACGCCGAGCTTCCCAATAGCCATGAAACCCTGCTGCACCGCTCGGGGCGCACGGGCCGCGCCGGTCGCAAGGGCGTCAGCGCCCTGATCGTGCCGCCGAAATCCCGCCGCAAGGCCGAACGCCTCCTGCAAAGCGCCAAGCTGACGCCCGAGCATTGCAACGCCCCTTCGGCGGATGAGGTCAACGCCCGTGACGAAGAGCGTATGCTCGCCGAAAGCGTCTGGTCCGATCCCGTGACCGAGAGCGAACAGCCAAGCATCGACAAACTTCTCTCCGCCTTCTCGCCCGAACAGATCGCCGCCGCCTATCTGCGCCTCTACAAGGAGCGCCATTCCGCCCCCGAAGACCTAAGTGACGCCACCGTAGAACGCAGCAAGCCGCGCCCCAAATCCGACTTTGGCGCAAGCGTGTGGTTCTCGGTCGATGGTGGCCGCGCCGCCGGGGCCGAACCGCGCCGCATCCTGCCCATGCTTTGCAAGGCCGGTGGCCTCAACAAGGACGACATCGGCGCGATCCGCGTCGCCCAAGACAAAACCTATGTTCAGATCCTCGCCACAAGCGTTGACGCCTTCCTCAAGGAAGTCGGCCCTGACATGACCGTCGAACATGGCGCACGCCTTGCCCGCCTTGAAGGCGCACCGGACCTGCCCGCCGAACGCCCGGCCTTTGGGGGCAAGCCCAAACAGCGCAAACCCCAAGCGCCGCATCGCAAGGGCGACAAGCCCCGCTTTGGCGACAAACCTCGTTATGAGGATAAGCCGCGCGAAAAACGCCCGCCAAAGCCCGAGCAAACCCGCCCCGAAGGGGTGGTTGTTCCGGCCAAGCCGCGCCGCAAGCCCAAAGATGGCGACAAGCCCAAAGGCCCGCCGCCGCCCAAGGGCAAATCCAACAGCAAAAAGAACAAAGCCCGCACCGCGATGGCCAAGGCCGCCAAAGGCAAAGGCGGCAATGCCGCGCCCAAACGCCACAAATCATAAACGTGGCCCAAGGTCTCTTCTTGGCCAAAATACCTCGGGGTGAATGGGCCCCAATAACGCCGCGCGCCGGAACCTGCGACCACCGCGCGCGCGGCGTTTACCCTTTTTCGTGAAAGTAGTCGTAAATTGTTTCCGCAAGCGCATCCGAGATTCCGTCTACGGCCTTGAGATCGCTTAGGTTGGCACGGCTCACGGCCTTGGCCGATCCGAAATGCGCCAACAGTGCGCGCTTGCGTGTCGCGCCCACGCCCGGCACATCGTCAAGCGGCGTTGCGCCCACGGCCTTGGCGCGTTTCGCGCGGTGGGTGCCGATGGCAAAACGGTGCGCCTCGTCGCGCATCCGCTGGATAAAATAGAGCACCGGATCATTGCGCCGCAATGCAAAGGGGCGCTGTCCGACCCGGTGGAATTCTTCCTTGCCGTGATCGCGGTCAACGCCTTTGGCAACGCCGACCATCGGGATATCCTCGACGCCGTGTTCGGCCATTATCTCGGCCACCGCCGAGACCTGCCCCGCGCCCCCGTCGATCAACAATAGGTCCGGCCACATCCCTTGGCTGCGGTCCGGGTCTTCCTTCAAAAGCCGCTTGAACCGCCGCGTCAGAACCTCTTTCATCATCCCGAAATCATCGCCGGGCGTAAGGCTGTCGCCCTTGATGTTGAACTTGCGATACTGGTTCTTCATGAACCCCTCCGGTCCCGCCACAATCATGCCACCTACGGCATTCGTGCCCTGGATATGGCTGTTGTCGTAGACCTCGATCCGCCCCGGCACTGCCTCAAGATCAAACGCCTCGGCAACCCCCTTGAGCAGCTTGGCCTGCGTCGCCGTCTCGCTCATCTTGCGCGCAAGGCTTTCCCGCGCATTGCGCGCCGCCCCCGCGATCAACTCCGCCTTCTCCCCGCGTTGTGGCACGAGGATTTCAACCTTGCGCCCCGCCTTCTGCGATAGCGCCTCAACCATGAGGTCTTCGTGGTCAATCGGGTGCGACAAAAGCACTTGGCGGGGCGGGTCTTTGGTGTCGTAAAACTGACCCAGAAACGCCTCGAGCACCTCCGCCGCCTCGATCCCCTCACCAACCCTCGGATAGTAATCCTTGTTGCCCCAATTCTGGTTGGCGCGGATGAAAAACACCTGCACACAGGCCTGCCCATTCTCAAGGTGAAGCGCGATCACATCCGCTTCGGTGACACCGCGCGGGTTGATCCCCTGCGCCGTCTGCACCTGCGTCAGCGCCCGAATCCGATCCCGTAACGCCGCAGCCCGCTCAAACGCCATCGCTTCCGAGGCCGCCTGCATCTGCTTGGCAAGTGTCTCCTGAATCTGCGTCGAGCGCCCGGCGAGGAACCGCTCCGCATCCCGCACGCTCTCGGCATAGTCCTCGGCACTGATCTTGCCCACACATGGCCCCGAACAGCGCTTGATTTGATAGAGCAAACAAGGCCGCGTCCGGCTCTCGAACATCGCATCCGAACAATTGCGCAAAAGAAAAACCTTCTGCAACTGACTCAGCGTCCGATTGACCGCCCCGGCGTTGGCAAACGGTCCGTAGTAGCTCCCCTTTTCCTTTTTCGCGCCGCGATGTTTCTTAATCTGCGGAAACGCATGCGTCCCGCTGACAAGTATATTGGGAAAGCTCTTATCGTCTCGCAGCAGCACATTGTATTTCGGCTTGAGCTGTTTGATGAGGTTCTGCTCAAGCAAAAGCGCCTCGGTCTCGGTCTTCGTCGTCAGGAACATCATCGACGCCGTTTCCGAGATCATCCGCGCGATCCGTGGCGAATGGCCCGTCGGGCGCGCATAGTTCGACACCCGCGCCTTGAGATTGCGCGCCTTGCCGACATAAAGAACCCGCGCCTGCGCATCGAGCATCCGGTAAACACCGGGGGAAGAGTCCAGCGTTTTCAGATAGCTGCGAATGAGCGCGTACCCGCTCTCTGTCTGCCCGCCTGTGTCGCCTGCTGTCTCCATGCTTACCATCGTTATGATTCTTTCCGCGCGGCTGCAATCTCCCGCCTCTTGGGGCAAGGAGAAACATGTCCACGGTTTCTGTGGATAAGTCTGCCGATAACTTTCCGTGAAGGGGAATTTTTCGTTGTTTTCAGACTGCTTCCGTGGAACGCCTAATATTTGGGCGATTATATAAGGCATTGTAATTAAATGGAAATTTTTATGAACATGTGCAAGCAACTGATATCATTAAAGAATTTGTAACACTTTCTTGAAGGCCTTGCACCAAGTGCACAACTTGCCGCAGGGGCAAGGCTATTCGACCCCGAGAACATCCGGCGTTTGCCAGCCAAGGTGCTGTCCCCCATCCACACAAAGCAGTTGCCCTGTGACGCCCTTTGCCTCGAGAAAATAGCCCAACGCCGCCACGATCTCGTCTGGCGACGCACCTCGACCAAGGACCGTCGCAGCGCGCTGAGCGGCGAAGTCTTCCGGTGCCTGCCGCGGTCCCTGAAGCGTCGGGCCGGGACCGATGGCGTTGACCCTGATCGCGGGGGCAAGCGCCTGTGCCGCCGTCTGCGTCAGGGTCCAAAGCGCCGCCTTGGCAAGCGTGTAGGAGGTAAAGTCCGGCGTGAGTTTGCGGACCCTCTGGTCAATGAGATTAATGACAAGCCCGGATGCCACTGGCTCGCCTGCCGGGTCTTTCTCGGCTATCAGCCCCTGTGCGACCATCGCCTGTATAAGAACCAGCGGCGCGCGCAGGTTGCTTTCCATATGCCGGTCCCAGCTTTCACGAGTCACGCTTGCGATCTCATCACGCTCAAAGATCGACGCATTGTTTACCAGAACCGTAATCGCCCCCCCAAGCTGTTCTGCCGCTTTCGGCAGGAGGGTTTGCATCTCGTCTTCTTGTGTAAGATCGGCCTGGATCGTCACCGCCCGTTGCCCGAGGACGCGAATGTCTTCGGCGGTTGCCTCGGCGGCATCTGCTGATCCCGCGTAATGCACGGCGACGTCATATCCTCGGGTTGCAAGACCAAGGGCGAGCGCCCGGCCGATCCGCTTTCCCGCCCCGGTCACAAGCGCCCGTGTCATGTCATCGCTCCTAGAAAGTCAACACGACTACGACATAGAGCAGATAGAGAATAGTCAAGAGCACACCAAGCGGGCGGTTGATATCCCATTTGAAAAACACGAACGGGATCAACAGCAACGATGCCCCAAGCATCACCCAAAGATCAAAGCGCAGGAATTCAGGGTCGACCGGCAGCGGCCCGACGAGCGATGCGATGCCGATGATGGCGAGGAGATTGAACATATTCGATCCAATCACGTTCCCGATCGCCACATCTGCTTGGCGACGCAGCGCCGCCATTGTCGTGGTCGCCAGCTCCGGAAGCGATGTCCCAAGTGCGACGAGCGTCAATCCAATCACTGCCTCGCTCACGCCGAATTCGCGCGCGATCATTTCCGCGCTGTCGATCAAAAGGTCCGCCCCTAGCGGCAGACCGATCAGGCCAAGACCGAGGAAAACCAGGATCTTCCACCACGGCATATCCGGGTCCGCGCCTTCCGGCTCTTCAAGCTCGGCGTCCAAACCGGCACGGCGATGCGCCTGTGCGGCGCGAAACGCCACGAATAGGATATATACCAGCGCCGCAAGCAAGATGCCCCCGGAGAGTGCGTCGAACACACCGCGAAACGCCAAGCCGACAAACAGCAACGTCGCGAGGATCATCTGGATGAAATTGGTGCGCGAGTCGCAATGCGATGTGTGCAGCACGGCCAAAATGGCCGGAAAACCAAGCACGAGAAGGATGTTCGCCGTGTTCGACCCAACGACATTGCCTATGGCGATCCCCGGCACGTTCTTGAGAACGGCCTGAATTGAAATCAGAAGCTCAGGTGCAGAGGTGCCAAACGCGACAATCGTCAGGCTTACAATCAAGGCCGGAATCCCAAGACGTAGCGCAAGGTTCACCGCGCCACGCACCAGAGAATCCCCCGCCAGAAGCAGAATGACGAGACCCAATCCGGCATATAGCCATTCCATGGTCTACCCCTTCTCCTTTGCGCAGGGGCACGGCCCCTTACCAATCCTGTAGCGCCCGCATTTGGGGCATTTCGCTGATTGGAGCCGCTTCTTTCCCGGATAGGTCAATTTGCCAAACATGGCGAGAACACCCATACCCACAAGGAAGAGGGTCACAATCTTGAAAATCATCTCAGAGCCCGAACCTTGCAAATTCTGCGCGCTCTTCAACGGCTGCAATCGCATCCGTTGCCACTTGCGCACCGAAACGTTGAAGGATCGACCGACGTGCACCATACCGGCGCAGGCGGACCTTGTCGCCAAACCGTTCTTTCATCATCGGCACAAGATGCCCAACCCCGTCGATAAGGCCGACATCCTGCGCATGCCGTCCAATCCAAATTTCGCCGGTAAATAGCTCTGGCACCGCGTCGAGCTTGTCGCCGCGACTGGTTTTGACGTGATGGATAAAGTTGGCATGAATCTGCTCCAGCATCCGCTTGAGCCGCGCCACGTCTTCTGGCTTTTCCGGCTTGAAAGGGTCCATCATGGATTTGGAATTCCCTGCCGTGTGGACCCGGCGCTCGATCCCTTGCCGGCTCAGGAAAATATGCGCCCCGAACCCCGCCGAGATCACCCCGATCGACCCAACGACCGAGCTTTCGTCGGCGTAAATTTCGTCTGCCGCCGCCGCAAGCCAATAACCCCCGGACGCCGCCACATCCTCGACAAAGGCGATCACGGGAATGCCTTTGTCCTTTGAAAGCCGCCGGATACGTGCTCCGATCAACGAGGATTGAACCGGGCTTCCGCCGGGCGAATTGATCTCAAGCGCAACCGCGGCAGGTTTGCCGCGCGCAAAGGCTTTTTCAAGAATGGGCGCAAGGGTGGCGTCGCTCAAAGGTGCGCGCGACCCGCTGCCAATCGTGCCCGACAGGCGCACAACAGCCACCGTGGGCGGCGTTTTCATAAAAGGGATCCAACGTCTCATGTATTGGCATTTATAAGCGCACCCGCACAAGGACAAGGCGCGGCCACGATGAAACATGCCCCGTGGCAGAAATATCCCGTCAAAACGCGCCCAATGCTAATTCCGAATGCGCCAACCCGTGCGGAAAATCCACCAAACCGCCGCAAGGCAGATACAGGCAAACCCCGTGATCGCCAGAAGGCTAAAGCCAACCGGCACATCCGCCACCCCGAAAAACGCCCAGCGGAACCCGGAAATCAAGTAGACCACCGGGTTAAAGAGCGTCACCGTTTGCCAGAAAGGCGGCAGCATCGAAATCGAATAGAACGATCCGCCAAGAAACACGAGCGGCGTCACGATCAAGAGCGGCACAAGCTGAAGCTGTTCAAAATTCTCGGCCCAAATGCCAATGATGAACCCCAAAAGCGCAAAGCTCAGGCAAGTCAGGACAAGAAACGCCACCATCGCCAACGGATGCTGAACCGTGAGATCAACAAAGAAGGTTGACGTGGCGAGGATCACCACCCCGATAAACAACGCCTTGGTTGCGGCCGCCCCAACAAAGCCAACCACAACTTCAAGGAAATTGACCGGCGCAGACAAAAGCTCATAGATCGTGCCGACGAATTTCGGGAAATAAATCCCAAAGGCACCGTTGGTGATCGACTGTGTGATCACCGAAAGCATCACAAGCCCCGGCACGATAAAGGCCGCATAGCTGACTCCATCAACTTGGTCGATACGGCTTCCGATGGCCGCGCCAAAGACAACAAAATAGAGCGAGGTCGACAAAACCGGCGACAGGAAACTCTGTGCCAACGTGCGAAAGAACCGCGTCATTTCAGAGGCATAGATCGCCCAAATCGCTTTCCAGTTCATACCACGCCCTCCTTGACCAACGAGACGAAAATTTCCTCTAGGCTGCTTTCTTCGGTGCGCAGGTCACACATCACAAGTCCCGCCTGTGCAATGTCATTGAGAAGTGCGGTGATCCCCGTGCGCTCTCCCGTAGACACGAACGTATAGCTCAGCATCCGCCCATCCTCGCTAAGGCGCAAACCCCGGTCCGCAAGCGCCGCTGGCATCTCTGAGAGCGGTTCCGTGATCTCGATATGAAGCTCTTTCTGCCCGAAACGCGCCATGAGCACATCCTTGTCCTCAACAAGAAGCAATTCGCCCCCGTTGATGACCCCGACCCGATCGGCGATGGCCTCGGCTTCTTCGATGTAATGCGTGGTCAGGATGATCGTCACGCCGCTCGATTTCAGTTCGGCCACAACATCCCACATATCCTTGCGCAGTTCGACATCAACGCCCGCCGTTGGCTCATCAAGGAACAGAACCCGCGGTTCATGCGCCAGCGCCTTGGCAATCAAAACCCGCCGCTTCATCCCCCCCGAAAGCTCTTGCGTCCGGGACTCGCGCTTATCCCAGAGCGAGAGTTGGCGGAGGATTTTCTCGATATAGGCATCGTCTTTCGGCTTGCCGAAAAGGCCGCGTGAAAACCGTACCGTATCAAAGACCCTTGTGAACGGTTCAAGATAAATCTCCTGAGGCACAAGGCCGATCATGCGCCGTGCGTCGCGGAAATCGCGCACCACATCATGCCCGCCAACCCGTATCGTGCCCTCGCCCGGCATGGTAATGCCACAGATCGTCGAGATCAGCGTCGTCTTGCCCGCCCCGTTCGGCCCGAGAAGCGCCAGAATTTCGCCCTCCTCAATACCAAGCGTAATCCCCTTGAGCGCCTCAAAGCCGCCCGCATAGATTTTGCGCAGGTTTTCAATCTCGACAATGCTCATGCTGCATCCCTCCTGTTCGCCCCTAGATAACAGCCACAGCGGCGGCGCAAAGGCATATTTCGAGAGGGACGCCTGTGCAGAATTGCGGCGCCTAGCGGTTGCTCTTGGGGATTTCCTCGTTGCGGGTCCAATCAAAGGTACCCTCATCGCGGTCTCGCACCGCCTGTTTCCAACCAACCGCCTCCGAGCGCGTCTTGAAATTCATGCCTTCGGGCGAATGGCGCGTGATCCCGTCAAACAGGGTCGCCAGGCGCTGTGTCTCGTTTAGGCCCATCGCCTCAATTGCCTGATTGATGACCATTTTCTGCATCGCAAGCTGGTTGATCGGTACGCTGGCCATCCGCGCCGCGAGCCGCTCGACCTCATCGTCAAGATCGGCTTGCGGCACCGCCTTGAGAACAAGCCCCATATCCGCCGCCTCACGTCCGCTTATCTTGTCGCCCGTAAGCAACATGCGCTTGGCCTTTTCCATACCAACCCGATAAACCCACATCTGCGTTGTGGGCGATCCCCAAACCCGCGCGGGCATATAGCCGATCTCGGCCTCTTCCGACATAATCGTAAGGTCCGCACAAAGCGCGATGTCCGATCCCCCCGCAACGGCAAACCCATGCACCTTACAGACCACAGGCTTCATCGCCCGGAACAGGCTCATGAAATCCTGCGTGAACCGCCACATGAACCTGTAATCCTGCATGGGATCCCAAGGCATTTCCTGCACCCCCGGATTGCCGCCCGGCGCCTCGGCAAATGCCGTCAGGTCATAGCCCGCGCAAAA
>JAPHRE010000003.1 GCA_026195905.1 Pseudopelagicola sp.
AATACCGACGTGATACAGACCCGCGTTTTCGCGCCCCGTCGCCTATCGCGACACCGGCGCGCGCTTGGTTAACCCGAGCTTCTGGCGAACCTCCTCAGGACCGATCACCCGTGCCCCCATATTCTCGATAATCGTGCCCGCGCGCTCGACCAATTGCCAGTTCTCCGCCAACACCCCTTTGTCGAGCCACAGGTTGTCCTCAAGTCCCACGCGCACGTTCCCGCCCGCCAGCACCGCCGCCGCCACATAGGCCATCTGATTGCGTCCAAGACCGAAGGCCGAAAATGTCCAATCGGGCGGCACATTGTTGACCATCGCCATGAAGGTATTAAGGTCATCCGGTGCCCCCCAAGGCACCCCCATGCACAATTGCACAAGCGCATCCGGCGCAAGGATGCCCTCGCTAACAAGTTGTTTTGCATACCATAAATGGCCTGTGTCAAAGGCTTCGATCTCGGGCTTGACCCCGAGGTCGGTGATCATCTTGCCCATCGCCTGCAACATGCCCGGCGTGTTGGTCATGACGTAATCGGCTTCGGCAAAATTCATCGTCCCGCAATCCAGCGTGCAAATCTCCGGCAGGCACTCGGCGACATGCGCAACTCGCTCGCGCGCGCCGATCATATCGGTGCCATCCACGGTCGGAAACGGGCGCTCCGGGCCACCGAACACAATATCGCCGCCCATCCCTGCGGTGAGGTTGAGAACCACATCCGTCTCACTGTCGCGAATACGCTCCGTCACCTCGCGATACAGCGCCAAATCCCGGCTCGGCGCACCGGTCTCCGGGTCGCGCACATGACAATGCACAACCGCCGCCCCCGCCCCCGCCGCCGCAAGCGCGCTGTTGGCGATTTCTTCGGGCGATCTTGGCACAAAACGCGACCGATCCTGCGTGCCGCCCGACCCGGTCACGGCACAGGTGATGAACACCTCACGATTCATCTGCAACGGCATGAAATTCCTCCCCTTTTTTTACCGCACGTCCTTAGCCGCCAATGTCGCCCTGCGCGACAGAAACAGACTTCACGATGGCATGGATCGCATCCCCCTCCGCAAGCCCCATCGCCTCTGCCGAACGCCGCGTGATCCGGGCCAGAATATGCTCCTCATCACAGGCAATCCGCACCAAAGCGCCCGACCCCTCTCCGGTGCGAAGCGAGACGATCCGCCCGGCAAGCACATTGAGCGCAGAAAGCCCCTCCGGCACCCCCCGCGACAGGATCACATCCTGCGCCCGAATACGCACCCGCAAACAAGCGCCCACCGCACCGCTCACACCCGGCAGGAAAAGCCGCCCGCCACAGGTCTGCAATTCACTCAACCCATCCGGGTGATGCGCCACGATACGGGCATGGATCATCGCCCCCGCATCCTGCACCCCCAGCGCCGGAACCACATCCGGGTCCGACAGGACATCGGCCGTCGGCCCATGCCGCACAACCTGTCCCTCTTGCAACACGACAACGGTCGTCGCCAGTCGCGCAACCTCTGACACGGCGTGGCTTACAAACAGGATCGGAAGCCCCGCCGCATCGCGCAACCGTTCAAGATACGGCAGGATCTCCGCCTTGCGCGCCTCATCAAGCGCCGCCATCGGCTCATCCAGCAAGAGCAGGGCCGGCTCTGCCAATAGCGCGCGCCCGATCGCCACGCGCTGACGCTCACCGCCCGACAATCCCGCCGGTCGCCGCGCGAGCAGATCGCCAATCCCAAGCATCTCAACAACCCGCGCTTCCTCGGCTGGCACCCCCCGCCGCCCCTGAACCCGCGCCGCATAGCGTAGGTTTTCCGTCACACTCATATGTGGAAAAAGCCGTGCGTCCTGAAACACATAGCCAAGTCGACGGCGATGCACCGGAAGGTCAATTCTGGCCGCACTGTCAAAAAGACAAGTCCCGTTCAGGACGATCCGCCCTGCATCAGGCCGCAAAAGCCCCGCCACCGCCTGCACCACACAGGTCTTGCCTGCGCCCGACTTGCCAAAAAGCGCCGTGACCCCCATCGGGGCATTGAAATCCACATCGAGGCGAAACGCCTCGAAGTGATGGCGCAGGGACACCTCAAGCGTCATTGGCCCGCCACCCGTTTTCCAACCCGCCGCGCGAGGATTTCAGACGCCACAAGCGCCCCCATCGCAACCGTCACCGACACAATGACAAGCCGCACCGCCTGCGTTTCGCCCCCCGGCACCTGCAAGAACCCATAGATCGCCGAAGGCAAGGTCTGGGTCCGCCCCGGAATGGCCGACACAAAGGTAATCGTCGCCCCGAATTCTCCCATCGCCTTGGCAAACGCCAGCACTGCGCCCGTCAAAATCCCCGGCAGGATCAACGGCAAGGTCACCGTCACAAAGACCCGCCAACGCGGCGCACCAAGCGTCGCCGCCGCCGCCTCAAGTCCCGGATCCACCGCCTCAAAGGCAAGCCGGATCGCCCGCACCATAAGCGGAAACGCCATCACCGCCGCCGCAAGCGCCGCCCCGGTCCAACGAAATGCAAGCACAAGGCCAAAGGTCTGTTCAAGAAACGCCCCCACAGGCGCGCGCCGCCCCAAGGTCAAAAGCAAAAGATACCCCGTGACAACAGGCGGCAGGATCAACGGCAGATGCACAATTCCATTGACGACCTGCTTGCCCGCAAACTCCTTGCGCGCCAAGAGCCACGCCACCGCGACCCCCAAAGGCAGGCTGAGCGCCGTCGCCCAAATCGACACCTTGAGCGACAAAAGAACCGCCGCCCAGCCCTCTGCCCCGAGCCAGCCGCTCACGATTCCGGCCCCTCAAAGCCGTTGCGCGCAAACACCGCCCGCGCCTCAGGACCAGAGACAAAATCCAGAAACGCCACCGTTTCTGCGGCTGTCTCTGCGGCTGTGCTCAGGGCGGCGGCGGGATAGATAATCGGGTCATGGCTGGTGGCTGCAAACCGCGCCACCACATGCACACGCGCCTCTGCCACGGCATCGCTGGCATAGACGATCCCAAGCGGCGCTTCGCCCAAAGCCACCAACGCCAGCGCCGCGCGCGCATTCGCCGCCTCGGCCACATAGGGCGCAAGCCCGTCCCATAGCCCCAGCGCCCTCAACGCCTGTTTGCCATAAATCCCAACCGGCACCGCATCGACCAAAGCCATTGCAAGCGGCCCGCGCGTCAACCGCGCCCGGATCGCATCGCCCTCAAGCGCAAGTGGCGCGGCCTCGGGGCTGACCATCACAAGGCGATTGCCAAGCAAATCCCGCCGTGTGCCCGCCTGCAAAAGACCCGCCTCCTCGACCGCGTCCATCCATCCGACATTGGCCGAAATGAAAACATCTGCCGGTGCCCCGGCAAGGATCTGCCGCGCCAGCGCAGACGATCCGGCATAGGACACAAGCACCCTATCGCCGCTCTGCGCCTCCCAAAGCGGTGTGATCTCGTCGAGCGCGGTCTTGAGGCTTGCCGCGGCAAAAACCGTCACCTCGCCCGCCCCCGCCACGCCCGGCACAAGCGCCAACGCAAGGGCACATGCCCGCCCGAACCTCTTGAAAACATCCATCATGGCGCGACTATCCTTCAACGCATCGCGCGTCGCAACAGCAAGTTACCGCGCTGCGGCCAGAAGCCCGCCCACATCAAGATGCGCCTCCATATGATCGGCAAGCCCGTCAAGCACCGTCTCGACCACCGCGCCATAGCGCGTCTCGCCCGCCTCGGCCCCAAGCGCACCAAGCCACGCCGCCCGAAACCCGTCGTCGCGAAACATCCCGTGCAGATAGCTGCCGACAATGCGCCCATCCGGGCTTGCTGCGCCCTCGTCTACGCCCTCAATGCGCACAAACGGTCGTGCCCGGTCCGGCCCTTGTGTGCGCCCGATATGGATTTCATAGCCGCGAAAATCCGCCCCTGTGCCCACATGCACCGCCCCGGTCTCGCAAAGCCGCTTCTCGGGCGTCATCACCGTCTCGATATCCAACAGGCCAAGCCCCTCGGTCTCGCCCGCCGCGCCTTCAATCCCCTCCGGGTCGCGCACCACGCGGCCCAGCATCTGATAACCGCCACATATCCCAAGCACCCGACCGCCGCGTCGCACATGCGCCAAAAGGTCGATATCCCAGCCCTGCGCCCGCAAAAACGCCAAATCTCCGCGCGTCGATTTAGTGCCGGGAAGGATAACCAAATCCGCATCGCCCGGAATCGCCCGACCGGGGCCAAGCATCGTCAGGCGCACGCCCTCCTCCTGCTCAAGCGGGTCAAGATCGTCGAAATTGGCAATCCGCGACAGTGCAAGGCAGACGATATGAAACCCGCCCTCGCGCGCTTGCGCCCCGATCTCGACCGCATCCTCCGCCGGAAGCCGCCACGCATCGCGAAAATAGGGCAAAATTCCAAACCCGCGCCAGCCCGTCGCCGCTTCGATCATGCCATAGCCATCCTCAAAAAGCCGCACATCGCCGCGAAACTTGTTGACGAGGAACCCCGCGATCATCGCGTTATCTTCGTCCGACAAAACCGCCTGCGTGCCGACAGTCTGCGCAATGACACCGCCGCGATCAATATCCCCGGCAAGGATGACCGGCACATCCGCCCTGCACGCAAAGCCCATATTGGCAATATCGCGCGCCCGAAGATTGACCTCGGCGGGACTGCCCGCGCCTTCGACAATCACAAGGTCGTTTTCCGCCTTAAGTCGCTGAAAACTCTGCATGACCTTCTCGATCAACGTCTCGCGCAGCGCGCCGTAATCCTTGGCCTCTGTCGTCGCAAGGCGCTGGCCCTGCACCACGACCTGCGCGCCCGTGTCCGTCTCGGGCTTGAGCAATACCGGGTTCATATGCACGCTCAGCGTCTTGCCACAGGCCAATGCCTGAAGCGCCTGCGCGCGGCCAATCTCGCCGCCGTCTTGTGTCACGGCGGCGTTGTTGGACATGTTTTGTGGCTTGAAGGGCGCGACATTGATCCCCCGACGCCGCGCCGCACGGCATAGCCCCGCGACAAGCATCGACTTGCCGACATTCGAGCCGGTGCCCTGGATCATCAGCGCCCGCGCCACCATCAGAATTCGATCCCAAGCTGTGCCTTGATACCGTCACGAAACGGATGTTTCACATCCCTCATCTCGGTCACGAGGTCCGCCGCCGCAATCAACTCTGGCTTGGCATTGCGCCCGGTGAGGACAACATGTGTCATCTCTGGCTTTTCGCGAAGAAGGAAATCTACCACGTCATTCACATCAAGATAATCATAGCGCAGCGCGATGTTGATCTCGTCCAAAAGAACAAACTGCATATTGGGATCGCGGATCATCTCCTTGGCGGTTTCCCAACCGGCCTCGGCCATCGCACTATCGCGCGCCCGGTCCTGCGTCTCCCATGTAAACCCTTCGCCAGACACGACAAATTTGCATTCATCCGCAAAACGTTCGCGTAGGAATGTGCGCTCCCCCGCTTCCATATTGCCCTTGATGAACTGCACCACGCCGCAAGGCATCTCATGCGCGATACAGCGCATAATCATGCCAAACCCCGAACTCGACTTGCCCTTACCATCGCCGGTATGGACCATGATAAGCCCCTTTTCGCCGGTCTTATGCTGCATGAGCCGATCGCGCATCGTCTTGATCTGCTTCATGCGCTCATTGTGCTGGCGGTTCTTGTCCGCCTCGTCGATCCCGTCGGTCCTGTCCGTCATCGCGCCTGCTCCATCCTGTTCTGGCCTATCCTGCCCGCCCTCTTAGGCAAGCCCGCGCCCGAAGGCGACAGGAAAGCCGCGCCTTGCGGCCAAAATGCAAAACGGCCCGATCCTTTTGGGACCGGGCCGCGCCGTAACTCGTATCTGTGTCCGTGCTACGGGATCAGGAAAAGCGTGATCGCCGGGAACAGCAAGAGGATAATGACCCGCAAGATATCGGATGTGACGAACCACATCACCGCCTTGTAGGTGTCGGTCATCCGGGTTTGCGGGTCCATCGCGTTGATGATGAAAAGGTTCATCCCCACAGGTGGCGTAATGAGACCGACCTCCACCACGATCAACACAAGAATCCCGAACCAGATCGCCACATGCTCGGCGGGCATGCCAAAATCAAGCACGCTGATGACCGGAAAGAAGATCGGAATGGTCAAAAGGATCATCGAAAGCGAATCCATGAGACAGCCGAAGATAAGGTAGAACACAAGGATCATCACAAGAATGGTCCACGGGCTAAAGCCCTGCCCGACAACCCAGTTCGAAAGCTCCTGCGGCACCTGCGTCAGAGCAAGAAACCCGTTGTAGAACCCCGCGCCAAGCACGATGAAAAAGATCATCGCGGTCGATGTCGCGGTGGCGATGATGCTTTCCTTGAAGATTGTCCACGTCAGGTTGCCCGTCACAAGCGCGATAAGCCCGGTGCCCGCAGCGCCAACGGCGGCACCTTCGGTCGGCGTAAACCATCCAAGATAGATTCCCCCAACCACAAGACCAAAGACAAGAAGCACAGGCCAGACCGCAATCATCGCCTTGACGCGCTCATCCATCGGCACCGCCTCGCGCGTGCCCGCCGCATCCGGGTGACGCCGCACATAGAGCGAAATGGTGATGATATAACCAATCGCCGCAAGGATACCCGGCACAAAGGCCGCCAGGAACAGCTTGGCGATATTCTGCTCGGTCAGGATCGCGTAGATCACAAGGATCACCGACGGCGGGATAAGGATACCAAGCGTGCCGCCTGCGGCAAGCGTCGCTGTCGAAAACCCGCCCGAATACCCATACCGACGCATCTCTGGAAGCGCGACGCGGCTCATCGTGGCCGCCGTGGCAAGCGACGACCCACAGATCGCGCCAAACCCCGCACACGCCCCAACCGCCGCCATCGCGACCCCGCCCTTGCGGTGCCCGAGCCAACTTTCAGCCGCCTTGAACAGTGCCTTGGACATGCCCGACAGCGTTGCAAACTGTCCCATGAGAAGGAACATCGGAATAACCGTGAGCGAATAGCTCGAAAACGTGGTGTAGGTCTCGCTCTTGAGCTTGGCGAGGAACATATGCGGCCCGCCCATCGCGAAATAGAGACCGCCCAACCCGCAGAGCATCATCGCAAGCCCAATCGGCGCGCGCAGGAAGATCATTACCAAAAGGACAGGGAAGGACCAAAAACCCAGTTCAAGCATGCTCAATGGACTGCCTCCTCGGAATAGGGCATGAATTTGCGCCCCGTGGCCAATTCGGCCACACGGGCAATCGCGCAATAGACCCCGACAAGCGACGCCACACAGGCCGCGCCAAAACTCGCCCCATAGGCCCACCAGACCGGAAATTGCAGCAGGAACGTCGTATCGCCATAGGCGTATTTGCTTTGAAGCCCCGCAAAAAGCCGCCACGTGATAAGCAACACGATCACCGTCAGAACGACCTCCCAAAAGGTCGTGATGATCTTGTTGATCGGCCCCGGTAAGGCATTGGTAAATATGTCGACCGTGGCGTGGCTTCCGTAAAGCTGGCAGATCGGCAGGAAGGCGAAGATTGCAAAGGCAACACCGGCCTCCACAAGTTCGAAATCCCCCGTCACTGGCCCCACGCCCGTCGCGATAAGCGCGTCAGCGACCCCCTTGGACAACGCGATCAACGCATCGGAATGTCCGATGGTGTTCATCCCACGGCCAAACACGCTGACACAGATCAGGATAACCAGCAGCGAGAGCACCAATCCCCCGACGATCGCCATGAGGCGTGCGATGCCTTCCACGATTTTGAGCATATCGTTTCTCCAGAAATACAAACGCCCCCGGATATTGCGTATCCGGGGGCGCGTTCGGGTCTCTTAGTTGCCCGAGTGTTTCACGATCAGCTCAGCCGCGCGCTTGCGCAGGCCCGTGCCGTCGAGACCTTTTTCATCCATATCCGCGGTCCAGGCATCGGTGGTCGCCTCTGCGGCGGCTTCCCATTCTGCGGCCTGCTCTTCGCTGAGCGTGATGATGTTGTTGCCGCGTGCGACGGCTGCATCATAGGATCCCTGATCGCTGGCCTGCATCATCTTGCCGGCAAAGCCCGAGAACTCCAGCCCCGAGTTGGCGTCGATTACGGCCTTGAGATCATCAGGAAGCGCATTGTAGCGGTCCTTGTTCATGGCAAAGATGAACGACGTGGTATAAAGCGCCTCGTTGGGGAACTGGGTGTGGTTTTCCACCAATTCCGACACTTTCAGAGCGCCCACAACTTCCCACGGGATAACCGCCGCATCGACAACACCTTTCGAGAGCGCCTCTGGGATCGCCGGAACCGGCATGCCGACCGGGGTCGCCCCGAGATTCTTCATCAGCCCGTTGATGACGCGGGTCGGTGCGCGCAGTTTCGTGCCATTGAGATCTTCCACCGACGTGATCGGCTCTTTGGAGTGAATGACACCGGGGCCATGCACCCAAACACCGATGACCTTGAACTCTTTGAAGTCCTGATCGAGCATCGTCTCCTCGGCCAGCTCCCAATACGCCTTGGACATGGATTCGGCGTCGGTCATGGTGAACGGAAGCTCGAATACTTCGGCGCGCGGGAAGCGGCCGGGGGTATAGCCCGCCACGGTCCAGACGATATCGGCCACGCCGTCGATCACCTGGTCAATAAGCTCAGGCGGCTTGCCGCCAAGCTGCATGGACGGGAAGTGCTGAATCTTGATGCGGCCTTCGGACTCGGCCTCGACCTTCTCGGCCCAAGGCACAAGCACTTTCTTCGGCACGTTCGCCTGCGCCGGAAGGAACTGGTGCATACGAAGCGTGACGTCTGCTGCCTGTGCCGGGGGGCCCGACAGGCCCAAAGACAGGGCCGCAACGGCCGCCGCACCCGTGAATTTAAGTAGATTTCTGCGGTTCTTGATCATGGTGTCCTCCCTGAATGATCAACGACGGTGCCCTAAAGCACCTGCTTTAATGCGCCATAGTGGCGTCTTGTGTAAGACCGGCCCGTCCCTCCTCGAAGCGGGCCGCATCCCTTTTCTATGTCTGCGCCCGACCCTCTTGTTCGGGGCGTGCCGACCTGCATGGCGATGCGATGCAGGCGTCCCGGTCTGCCGAAACCTCTGATAAGAAAGCGCCCAACGATCGCAACAGCCGAGCACTCCCCCCTTTGGCGCGACGGGCAGCATGCTGCCCCATCACCGACCGACCAGTCGGTTAAACATTAACGACCGTTTGTGAACATGGCAAATGCTTTTACACGCAGGTCACAACGTCCGGCACAGGCGCTTACTTAACATGATAAGTATCTGCGCTGGCGGCATTCATATTGGTTGTTTTTGTAACCATCAACCCCACACATCACCGCGCTCACTTTTCCGTTCCAGATCGTCAACAAGGCACCCGCCTCATCACCCATTTCTCACACCGCAGAATGGAAGCCTTTTTAAGAAAGTAAACTGAAGATTTTTTGGTTTTGGTTGCCAAAAACAACAAGTAATGCCCGTCAGGCGGTTTTACGCCGCCTCGCCAATCTCAACAATGACCGGCGCCAACCCTTCAATCTTGCCCTCAAGACGATCCCCGACACACACCGGCCCGACGCCAGCGGGCGTGCCGGTCATGATGATATCGCCTGGTCCAAGATGATAATAAAGCGAGAGATTCGCGATGATCGCGGGCACACCATGAATCATATCCGCGAGCCGCGCATCTTGTCGCACCTCGCCATTGACCTCGAGATGGATTCGCTGCGCCCCAACTGCGCCAAAGCTTGCGGCCTTGGTAAGCGGGCCAAGAACCGCCATGCCCTCGCCATCCTTGCCAAGATCCCAAGGACGGCGTTTGTCCTTGGCGGCCTGCTGTAGGTCACGGCGTGTCATATCAAGACCACAGCCATAGGCATAAATCGCGCCCGCCGCGTCCTGTTCGCTGGCGCGGAAAACCGGCGCGCCGAGGGCGACGACGCATTCCATCTCGTGATGAACGTCCTGCGATCCCGGCGGATACGGTAGCACCCCGCCACTTTCCAAAACCGCTTGCGGGCTTTTGGTGAAATAGAACGGGGCTTCGCGATCCACCTCGTTGCCCATTTCCGCCGCGTGCGCCGCATAGTTGCGCCCCACACAGAACACACGGGCCACAGGATACCGGGCGGTTTCGCCCTCAACCGCAAGAGCGTGAATCTTCGGCGGTTCGAAAAGGTAGCTGGTCATCGGCCTCTCCCAAATGAGTCGCCCTCGAAAAGGGTCCCTTTCTTAATACCGTCCGACCAGCACGTCCGAAACCTTAACCACCCCGAACCGCCCCGGCACGGGCCGCTCTGTGCCCTGCGCGCCCGTCCCGGCTTAAAAACCGCACCACCGCGATACAGACGCAATACCGACGCGATACCGACGTGCCGTTCGCGGCCTTCATTCCTACGGCACAAGAATCACTTTGCCGACAACCTCGCGGTTAACCAATGCCGACAAGGCACTTCCCGCATCCGCCAAAGGATAGGCTTTGCTGATCTGCGGGTTTAGCTTTCCCTCTTCGAACCATTTGAAAAGTTGAGAGAAATTTTCTTGATCTGCGTCCGGCTCCATTTTTCGAAACGCGCCCCAAAAAACACCGACAATCGCACAGCCCTTGAGAAGCGTGAGGTTGACCGCGACCTTCGGGATTTCCCCCGCCGCAAACCCCACAACAAGCGCGCGACCGCCCCAAGCCATTGATCTTAAACAGGTTTCGAACAGATCTCCGCCGACCGGATCGTAAAACACATCGACCCCGCGCCCCTTGGTGATCTCCTTGATCCGCCCCCGCAACTCTTCTTGCGCATAGTTGATCCCATAATCCGCCCCGGCCCGCTTGGCCGCATCAAGTTTTTCCTGTGACGACGCCGCCGCAATCACCGTCGCGCCCATCGCCTTACCGATCTCGACCGCCGCCAATCCAACGCCGCCCCCGGCCCCCAAAACAAGCAAGGTTTCGCCCTTTGCAAGGTTCGCCCGCTGTTTCAAAGCATGCATGGAGGTTCCGTAAGTCATTGTGAAACCAGCAGCAATTTTCGAAGGCATGGCTTCGGGGCGTGGCATGATTGCGTCTTGATCGACGACGATTTGCTCGGCATAGCCTCCGGTTAGCGCCATCGTCATGACCGTGTCGCCGGGGCGAAAATCCGTCACCCCATCGCCCACCGCATCGACAACCCCGGCAACCTCGCCCCCCGGCGTGAACGGTAGCTCGGCCTTGAATTGATACTTATTCTGAATAATGAGGGATTCCGGGAAGTTAACCCCACAGGCCTCAACCCGTATCCGCACCTGCCCCGAACGCGGCTCTGGCGCATCTACCTCCCGAAGCTGCAAGAGATCCGGCGGCCCGAATTCTTCACATAGTATGGCCTTCATGGCGTATCCTCCCCTGCTTGTCCTGCGGTCAAACGCTGCATTAACTTTATCACCACAGATCCAAAATATTATCCTGATCCTCTTCCGGGACACTGCGTCACAATCAAATATTCCCTTTTCTCCACTGCCGCTTTCGCGCCAAGATGAGGCAAAATCGGAGGAAAGATCGCATGAAAACCATCAAAGCTGCCGTATGTCACGAATACGGCGCGCCTCTTGTCATTGAGGATATCCATCTCGCCCCTCCCGCAACGGGAGAAGTTGAGGTCACGCTCGACGCGGTGTCGATCTGTCATTCCGACATTTCCTATTGGGAAGGGAAGTTTGGCGGCTCCCTGCCCGCGGTCTATGGCCACGAGGCCGCCGGTCACATCACCGAGGTCGGCCCCGGCGTGAAAGGGTTTGAGCCAGGCGACCACGTGATTGTCACCCTCATTCGCGCCTGCGGCAGTTGCCCCAATTGCGGGTCGGGCAAGCCAACGATCTGCACCACACCACACGACCAGACCGCCCACCCGCTCACCACCACGGAGGGCGACAAAATCATGCAGGCAATGGATTGCGGTGCGTTTGCAGAGAAAGTCGTCGTCGACACCAGCCAGATTGTGAAAATCCCCGCAGACATGCCCAAGGAATGCGCCGCCCTCATCAGTTGCGGCGTCATCACAGGCGTCGGAGCCGTCGTCAACGCCGCCAAACTGCGCACTGGCGAAGATGTCGTGGTCATCGGTGCGGGCGGCATCGGCCTCAATGCCATTCAAGGTGCCCGCCTCGCTGGTGCCCGCCGGATCGTCGCCGTTGACATGGTCCCGGAAAAACTTGAAATCGCAAAGGACTTCGGCGCGACCGACGCGGTTCTTGCCAGCGATGCAAAACCTTGGCGACATGCGATAAAGAGCCTTGGCAAGAAGGCCGATGCCGTCATCGTCACGGTCGGCGCGATTCAGGCGTATGATTCCGCCCCCCGCTACCTTGCTACAGGTGGGCGTATTGTCATGGTCGGCATGCCCGCAGCGGGTCAAGCGGCGCAATACGAACCTCTTATAATGTCAGATGGCGGGCAAAGCATTGTCGGCTCCAAAATGGGCGACACAGTGATCAAGCGCGATATTCCGTGGATGGTCGATCTCTATCAGCAAGGCCGCCTCAAGCTTGATGAGCTTATTTCCGGGCGCTGGACACTGGAGCAGGTCAACGAGGCCATCGCCGACACCAAGACCGGCGCTGCCAAGCGAAACGTCATCCGGTTTTAATGCGTCCACGATCAGAAACAAACACCGCCTGCCCCTTTGCGGGGCAGGCTTTTTCATGCTCAGGACGTCGGAAAACGCCAACATACTTGACAGAATGTTTTTTTGAGCCTTCACTGCGAGTCCGTAAAATGTGGAATTTAATTCCACAATGCAGAATTTATCGCGGGAGGAAATCTCCCCCAAGTCAGGGAAGGTATGTGTCATGATTGCTGTCGTGCAGGATCTCAAAGACAGTGTCGGTATCGAGATCGGGCTATCATCATGGATCACGATCGACCAAGCCATGATCGACGCTTTCGCAGCGGTGACAGGGGATCACCAATTCATTCACACAGACCCGAAAGCCGCTGAACTAACCTCGCTTGGCGGCACCATCGCACATGGTTTCCTTATCCTCTCATTGCTGCCCAAAATGATCCAAGACTGCGCCATGCAGCCAAGAACGCAGAGCACTGGCGTCAACTATGGGCTTGACGACGTGCGCTTTGTCGCGCCCGTGCCGGTCGGAGCCCGTATCCGGGGTCGGTTTGTGCTCAACGATTATGTCGAACCGCACCCCGGCGTGCGCAAGCTATGCTGGGACGTGACGGTCGAAATCGAGGGCAAGGAAAAACCAGCACTCGTTGCCAAATGGCGCGCACTGCGCGTCGAGCGCAAAAGCTGATCGACGAAACAAGCTTAAACCACCACACTAAATTGGAATTCCAAAACGGGAGGAGACCCCCTATGCGGGACGCTGTAATCGTATCAACCGCACGCACGCCGATCGGCAAAGCCTATCGCGGTGCGTTCAACAATACCCAAGCCCAAGCCTTGATCGGCCATGCCGTCGGCCACGCGGTAAACCGCGCCGGGCTTGACGGGCCCGAAGTTCAAGATTGCATCATCGGCAGCGCCCTTCAGCAGGGCTCAAGCGGCGGCAATATCGGGCGGCAAGCCGTGATCCGCGCCGGGCTTCCGGTGACTGTCGCGGGCATGTCCCTCGACCGGCAATGTGCCAGCGGCATGATGGCGATTGCGACGGCTGCCAAACAAGTCATCCTCGATGGGATGGACGTTGCGGTTGGCGGCGGCGTCGAGTCGATCTCGCTCGTTCAAAATCAAAACATGCGCACGGATCGCGCCGCAGACCCGTGGATCAAGGACCACAAGCCATCACTCTACATGAGCATGCTTGAAACCGCCGAGATCGTGGCGGACCGCTACGGCGTCACACGCGAAGACCAGGATGCCTACGCGCTTCAGTCACAGCAACGCACAGCCGCCGCCCAAGCCGCCGGCAAGTTCGATGATGAGATCGTAGCAATGACAACCTCGATGGGCGTCATGGACAAGGACACCAAAGAGATTTCATTCCACGAGGTGACCCTTGATAAAGATGAGGGCAACCGCCCCTCGACAACGCTTGAAAGCCTCGCGGGATTGCAGCCAGTGTTTAAGGACGGCCAAGTCATCAAAGAAGGCCAACACATCACCGCTGGCAACGCCTCACAGCTCTCGGATGGCGCTTCGGCCAGTGTTCTCATGGAGGCCACGCTCGCCGAGAAACGCGGGTTAGAGCCTTTGGGGCGCTACGTTGGTGTCATGGCAGCCGGGTTAGAGCCGGACGAAATGGGCATTGGCCCTATCTACGCGGTGCCCAAACTCCTTGAGGCGCACGGGCTGAAAATGGACGATATCGGCCTTTGGGAACTCAACGAAGCCTTCGCCAGCCAGGTGCTTCATTCAGCACGCGCGCTTGGCATTCCAAACGAGGTTCTCAACGTCAATGGCGGGGCAATCTCCGTCGGGCACCCCTATGGCATGTCAGGTGCACGTATGGTCGGTCACGCCCTTATCGAAGGCAAACGGCGCGGGGCGAAATACGTTGTCTGCACCATGTGTGTCGGCGGCGGTATGGGCGCTGCGGGTCTTTTCGAAGTCCTCTGACGACATCGCGTCAGCACAATGAAAAACGCCCCCGCACTTGACGGGGGCGTTTGCTTTTACGGGCAGAGCCGATCAGGCTGCATAGCTTTGCATGACTTCACTCAGGCATTGATCCGTATCCCCAAGCTGCGCATCAAGCATGATCAGGCGCTTGCCATAATGTGAGACGGAATATTCCCACGTCATTGCGATACCGCCATGCATCTGGATCGCCTCCTCGGCCACAAGCCGCGCCGCGCGCCCGATGAGGTTTTTCGCCATCGCAATCTTGAGCGTGGCATCGTCCTCGCCAAGGCTGGCCGCTGCATTGATGGTGATCGACCGCGCCTGCTCGATTTCTGTCAGGAGGTCTACTGTGCGGTGCTGAAGAACCTGAAACGTCCCAATCGGACGGCCAAACTGTTTGCGGGTCTTGAGGTAGTCCACAAGCACCTCATAGGTCGTCTCCATCGCGCCAACGGCTTCGGCACATAGAGCAAGACGTCCGGCATTGACCGCGTCCTGAACCGCTGTGCTTGCATCCGCAAGGAGGAGTGTTGCCGGGGCGTCTTCTAGAAGCACCTCTGCCGCACCGCCGCCGTCAATCATGCCATAGTCGACAACATTGGCCTCTTTCGCCGCGACCGAGAAGATCGCGGGCACCCCGTCAAGATTGGCCAGAACAAGGATCAAATCCGCGTCCTGCCCGCCATAAACAGCGCTCTTGCGTCCGTTGAGAACATAGCCATCGCCCGATGCTGCCGCCGTCGTGGCAATGTTGTCGAGATCGTAGGCCGCGTCGATCTCACCAAGGCCAACCGCATATCGCGTTTCGCCACTGACAAGCGTCTCCATATCCGCACCTGCCGCCCCAAGAAGACGCGCCGCCATCAACGTGCCAAGGAACGGTTCCGGGCATAGCGCCTTGCCCAGCGCCTCAAACACGACCGTGATATCGAAACCGGCCCCGCCGAACCCGCCCTGCTCTTCCGGCACAAGCGCCCCGGCGATACCAAGGTCGGTCATCGCGGACCATTTTGCGGGATCGTGAAACGGTGCCTCGTAGGCAACCGCGTTACGGGTTTCCATGCCATACTGATCCGCAAGATATCGGTTCAGTGTATCCGCCAACATCTGGCGGTCTTCTGTCAGATCAAAGTTCATCTCAAAGCTCCAACATGGTCTTGGTCAGGATGTTGCGCTGAATCTCGTTCGACCCGCCGAAAATCGACGTCTTACGATTGTTGAAATAGCGCGCGGCGTTTTTGGCCGTATCCGGCGGCGAAAGCGCAAGATTGCCATCGGTCACAGCGCCGGGGAAGGGGGCCGCCGAAGGACCAAGCGCCCGACGCGCCAGATCGCGTAGCTCTTGATTGATGACGGTCCCTTTGATTTTAAGGATCGAGGTTTCCGGCCCCGGATGCCCCTGTTTCTGGGCCTGAAAGAGCATCCGAAGATTGGTAATCTTCATCGCCTCAAGATCAATCTCCACCTGCGCGATACGCGCCGCAAAGAGCGGGTCTTGGATCAACGGCCGTCCATTGCGACGCACTCTGCGCGCCAGCGCCTTGACCTCTTCCAATGCCTGCATTGAGCTTCCGACGCCCGCGATATTCGTGCGCTCGTGGGTCAGCAGGAACTTGGCGATGGTCCACCCCTGATTTTCCTCGCCCACAAGATTCTCGACCGGCACACGCACATCCGTAAAGAACACCTCGTTGACCTCATATCCCCCTTCAATAAGGCGGATCGGGCGCATTTCGATGCCCGGCGTATCGAGATCGACGAGCACAAAGCTAATGCCCTCCTGCGGTTTACAATCAAATTTTGTCCGCACCAGGCAGAAAATCTTGTTCGCAAACTGGCCAAGCGTGGTCCAGGTTTTTTGTCCATTTATGACATAGTGGTCGCCCTCCCGGTCTGCACGGGTCTTGAGCGATGCAAGATCCGATCCCGCACCCGGTTCCGAATACCCCTGACACCACCAATCCTCTGCTGACAGGATGCCCGGCAAAACGTCTTTTTTCTGACGCTCATTGCCGAAGGTCTGAATCACAGGGCCAAGCATAGCGAGGCCAAAAGGCACGATACGCGGAGCATGGAAGCGGTTGCATTCAACCTCGAAGATATGGCGCTGCACCGGGGTCCAGCCGGGGCCGCCGTATTCCTTGGGCCATGTGGTCGCGAGCCACCCCTTGGCCGACAGGATACGATGCCATTCCTGCAACATATCGCCGGTCAAGTCGCCTCCGGCACGCACCGCCGCAGCAATATGGTCGGGCAGACTCGTCTTAAGGAAGTCGCGCACTTCCTGTTCAAAAGCGCGCTCTTCAGGGGAATAGGACAGATCCATCATCAACCTCCCTTGTTGATATCATCAAAGCTTTTGCCGGATGCCGCCATGTCGCGCAGCAAGGCCGGCACCTGCCAATAATGGGGGTCTTCTTTGGCGTAGGTCTCAATCCGACGCACAAGCTCTGCCGCGCCGATCGTATCGGCATAATGCAGCGGCCCGCCACGGAAGCGCGGAAACCCATAGCCCGACAGGAACACCACATCGACATCAACAGGGCGCAGCGCGATACCATCCTCGACCACGCGGGTCGCTTCGGAAATCATTGCCGTCATATAGCGATCCACGATCTCGTTGTCGGAAATCGCGCGCGGTGTGATCCCGGCGGCCTCGCGCTCCTTGGCGATGATCTCGGAGACAACCGGGTTCGGGTGCATATCGCCCTCGTCGTAGACGTAATAGCCGCGTCCGGTCTTGCGCCCGAACCAACCGTTTTCACAGATGCGATCCGCCACGGCCCCTGCATAGCGTTCCTGCGGCGAACGGTCCGCCGCCTTGCGTTTGCGCGTCATCCAGCCAATGTCGAGCCCGGCCAAATCACCAACCTTGTGCGGCCCCATAGCAAACCCAAACGCCTCCAGCGCATCATCAACCTGTTGCGGGGTCGCACCGTCAAGCACAAGATAGGACGCGGTTTTCGAATAATGCCCAAGGATGCGATTGCCGATAAAGCCATCGCACACGCCCGCGCGCACCCCGATTTTCTTAAGCCGCTTGGCCAGCGCAAAGCCGCTTGCAACGACGTCCGGCGCTGTCTTGTCGCCCACGACGATCTCAAGGAGCTTCATGATATGAGCCGGCGAGAAGAAATGAAGGCCAATCACGTCCTCGGGGCGCGAAGTCTGCACGGCGATCTCGTTGATATCGAGGTAAGAGGTATTCGACGCCAGGATCGCGCCTTTCTTGCAAACCGCGTCCAGCTTGGTGAAAATCTCTTTCTTGATCTCCATCTGCTCGAACACAGCTTCGATGACGAGGTCCACCTCGGAAAGTGCGGTGAGGTCCGTCGCGCCGGACAGGTTCGACAGCATCGCATCGCGCTGTTCCGGGCTAATCTTGCCGCGCTTCACACCGCCCTCAAGGTTCTTGGTGATCGTTGCGAGACCCCGCTCAAGCGCGTCTTCTTTCACCTCGACAAGTGTCACTGACAGCCCCGCCATGAGCGCGGAGGTCGCGATACCCGACCCCATTGTGCCGCCACCGATCACGCCAATCGTGTTGATATCGCGCGGCGTGGCTTTCTTCTCTGGGATATTTGCCACCGCGCGCTCGCCAAAAAAGGCATGGATCAAACCGGCGCGTTGCGGTGTGTCGAGACAGTCCATAAAGGCCGCCCGTTCAACCTTGAGGCCATCGGTGATCGGCCCGGTAGAGGCGGCAATCGCCTCGATGCACCGCTGTGGCGATACGAGATTGGGGAACTTGCGCGCCACCATCTTGCGCGCCTCCGCAAGCGCCGCCTCATCGGGCTTTGTCTCGATAAGGTCTGTGCGGCGTGTCGTCAGTTTGCCATCAAGCGCATCCTGCCCGGCCTTAAGCGCCACATCACGCGGCGCGCCATCTTCCAGCGCATCAAGAAGCCCCATTTCAAGCGCCTCTTTGGCGGGAATCTGACGCCCCGAAAGCGACATGTCAAGCGCCGCAGGAATACCCGCAAGGCGCGGCACACGCTGCGTTCCACCCGCGCCCGGCAAAAGCCCAATCAACACTTCGGGCAAGCCGACGCGCAGACCTTTGACCCCGACGCGGGCATGGCTTGCCAATGCGACCTCAAGCCCCCCTCCAAGCGCAGTGCCATGCAGAACACAGACCACAGGGATTTCGCTTTGCTCCATCTCGTTAAGCAAGTCGGGCAAGGCGGGCGGCATAGGCGGCTTGCCAAATTCAGTAATATCCGCCCCCGCGATAAAGGTTCGGCCCGCCGCATATAGCACGATGACCTTCGCCGATTGCGCGGCGTTGAGCTCGGCGATCGCCTGTTGAATCCCACGCCGCACATGCACACTCAGCGCATTGACCGGCGGATTGTCGATACAAACAAGTGCGATGTCGCCAACGATTTCCGTCTTGACCGATTTGATGTCTTGATCCTGCATCCCTGTGGAGTTCCTCTTCTTGAAGTTCCTATCTATACCACTCTAGCGAATTGTCTCGCCACCGTCGGCTACAATGGTCTGGCCCGTAACATACGCCGAAGCATCACTCGCAAGGAACAAGGCTGTTCCCGCGATATCCTCGGGCGTGCCAATGCGACGCAACGGCGTTTGCCCTTCCGCCTGCGCGAGGCGCTCGGGGTCTTCCCATAGCGCACGGGCAAAGTCGGTCTTGATCAGTCCGGGGGCAAGTGCATTGACGCGAATATTCTTCGGACCCCATTCGACCGCAAGATTGCGTGCCAGCGCCGCCTCGGCCGCCTTGGACATACCATAAGCGCCAATCACTGCATTGCCGCGCAGCCCCGCGATAGAGGACAAAATAACAATAGCACCGCCACCCTGCGCAACCATATGCGGCTGGACGAGATTGCAAAGCTGAAAGGTAGACCGCACATTCGTCGCCATAATCTTGTCAAAGGCGTCATCGGTCAGCGACGACATCGGCCCATAAACCGGGTTAATGGCCGCATTACAGACAAGAATATCGACCCTCCCCCATGCTTTGACCGTTTCGCTGACGAGCGTTTCCAGCGCATCTTTCTTCCCGATGTGACACGGCACAACAAGCACTTCGCCGCCCGCGTCACGGATCGCCTCTGCGACTGGCGCGCAGGCCTCCTCGGAGCGGCTGGATACGACAACCTTGGCACCAGCCTGCGCATATATTTCAGCAATCGCGCGCCCGATCCCGCGGCTCGACCCTGTAATGATTGCAACCTTATTTTTTAGATCAAACATGGTGTCCTCGTGTCTTCGCTACGAAGCCGACCGCATATCGCGTGCACACCCCAAGGCAGGGGGCTACCCATAGTGGGACGGCATCTCCCTCATATCTTGTGATACAGCCTGGATCAGTTCAGTCAACTTTTGCAGAATATTTTTTCGCAAAGCGGAATATGAACGCGACGTCTTTTTCGCAGAGCGGAAAATGCCTAGCGATAACAGGGCGCTTTGCGTATATGCACGATATAGGCCTTACCGCCCAAGCGCCAATATCGAAGGCACGGAGAAGAGCATGAGAAAAAGAACCGGGGATAGCGGCGAGTCGAACGCCGTCACGGGCGATCGCCAGTTCATCACCTCACTGCAAAGGGGGCTTGACGTCTTGCGCGCATTTCGCCCCGAAGATCGGGTCGGCCTTAGCAATGGCGACATCGCCGCGCGCACCGGGCTTCCGAATTCGACCATTTCCCGGCTGACCTATACGCTTCTGAAAACCGGCTATCTTCTTTATGACAAGGAAACAGGACGCTACCGTATGGGGGTTCCGGTGCTGAGCCTTGGGTATGCCTGTCTGAGCGCTTTACCGATACGCGATACGGCCCAAGGCTATATGCAGGATCTTGCGGATGAATGCGGTGAGGGGGTTCAAGTGGCCCTTGGAGGGCGCGTCGATTTCACGATGATCTATCTCGCCGCCGCGCGGTCGAAATCGGTCATTTCTCTGCAACTAGATGTGGGTTCCCGCATTTCCCTCGCACGGTCGGCGATGGGACGCGCGTATATCGCCGCATCGCCCCCCGACGAGAAAGCCGCCCTTCTCGAAGGGATTGAGCGGCGCACCGATCCCTCTCTATGGCCTTCGATCCATGCCGGGTTTGCACGCGCCGAGGAAGAAATCGCCACCCGCGGCTTCTATGGCAATATTGGCGAATGGCAGCCCGGTGTGAACGCCGTGGCTGTGCCGTTCCAAAGCAAGCAAGGCAACACGCCGCTCATGGCGTTCAATCTAGGTGGTCCTGCGAGCTACCTTCCCAAGGATGAGATGCTTGGAACATATGGCCCACGATTGGTTCAAATGGTGGAAACCCTGCGGCAGAGTGCGATCTGACACCCGCATCATGCCTTTGCTATGTCGCTCCGGACTGCGCGCAAAATCGCGCCGATTTCCTCGAACAAGGCTTTGCGAGCTGTGGTTCGACGCCAAGCAAGCACCACAGTGCGCGGGCAGGCATCAGGCAGCGCCAAGAGGGCCACATCCGACGTATTCGCGACCCCGCCATCCACCGCTAGATCAGGCAGAAGGGTAATTCCCAACCCCTCGGACACCATTGCAATCAGGGTCGTTAAACTGGTCGCGGCAAAGCTCTCGTCCTGCCGTAGGTTCCTATCAGGAAAAGCCGCAAGAGCGTGACGCTGAAGACAGTGCCCCTTCTCCAAAAGCATCAAGGTGCCGCCTTCAAGTTCCTCCCGCGCTGATGTTGGCTGTGCTTCGGACCATAGTTTTGGCATGGCCAACTGATACCCGTCTTCAAAGAGCGGTGAAATTTCGAGCGCCCCAACGTCAAACGGCAAGGCGATCAAGGCAAGGTCAAGACGCCCCGACACCACACCCTCTATGAGGTTTTCGGTCATTTCCTCGCGCAGATATATATTGAGTTTAGGAAACCGCGCCCGCAACGCGGGAAGGGCCGATGGGATCAGATAGGGGCCAATGGTTGGAATCGCGCCCATACGCAAATCCCCCTCATCAATATTAAGATGCGCCTCTGCGATACGCTCAATATCCTCGGCTCCGAGCAAAAGCTCTCGTCCCCGTTCCGCAATCTCGGCGCCCACCGGCGTCATCAGCACACTACGCCGGGTGCGCTCGACCAGAACAACGCCCAGACGGTCTTCAAGTTCTTTGACCCCGGCGCTTAGCGTTGGCTGGGTCACAAAACAAATCTCTGCTGCACGCGAGAAACTGAGGGTATCTGCGACAGCAACAAGGAAACGGAGTTGTCTAAGCGTAATCATTTATAGATTTTCTCTATCTTTCTTATCTTTTTAATTGATTTCACATATTTTTGGCAAGCCTCTATCTCTCATTCATCGAAACAAACACAGATGGAGACACCCCAATGACCGATGCAATCCAAGCCCAAGGTCCGCGGCTGAACGAAGCGGCCCCCGCCTTTAACGCACCGACCACTGACGGCCAGAAGTCCCTAGAAGATTACAAGGGCAAATGGTTGGTCCTGTTTTCGCACCCGGCTGACTTTACGCCCGTTTGCACGACCGAGTTCATTGCGTTTGCGAAAAAACAAGATGACTTCAACGCCCGAAATACCGAGCTTCTTGGCCTGTCTATAGATAGCCATTACAGCCACATTGCCTGGATGCTCAACATCAAGGAAAAGTTTGGCGTCGAGATCACCTTTCCGATTATCGCCGACCTGAACATGGCCGTGGCACAAGCCTATGGCATGATCCAGCCCGGGGCCTCCGACACCGCCGCCGTGCGGGCAACCTTCCTCATAGACCCTGAAGGGGTTCTGCGGGCTATGGTTTACTATCCGATGAATGCAGGCCGATCGGTTGATGAGATTTACCGCCTGCTCGTCGCAATGCAGACAGCGGATGAGAACAAATGCGCGATGCCTGAAAACTGGAACCCCGGCGATGAGGTGATTGTGCCAACTCCAGCGACCCCCGAGGCAGCATTGGCCCGCGCCGAGGAAGGCTACAACACGGTCGACTGGTATTTTTCGACCCGCGCACTCTAACGACATCGGGTGGCCTTCTGGCCACCCACCCCAATTCCCATACCGTTAGGAGACTCCCCATGACGACTAAAACACAAAGCAATATCAATAGCCTGAAGACAATCCTTGGCGAAACATTCCGCCTCTACGTGCAGACGCACGGCTATCACTGGAACGTCGAAGGCCCGGAATTCCGCCAGCTTCATACCCTATTTGAAGACCATTACAGCAACCTCTGGGCGGCGCTTGACGAGATCGCGGAACGTATCCGGGTTCAAGGGGCGTATGCGCCGGGGTCGGTGACAGAGTTGATGGCTTTGGCTGGGGCGGAGGCGGAGCCGGCGCAGTCGGCGGGGGATATGGTCGAAAAGCTGATCCTTGCCCACGAAGCCATCGCCGGTACCATCCGCGCCGGGATTGAGATCGCAGGCGAGGTTGGTGACGAGGTGTCGGCCGGGCTTTTGACGGACCGTCTTGAATGGCACGAAAAAGAGCTCTGGATGATGAAAGCCAGCACGCGCTAAGCCGCGCAATCGGACGGCCTTTTGGCCGTCCGCCCCAAGGCCCACGACATACCCAATAGGAGCAGTCATGAATATCCCCATCGTCAAACCGTTCTGGGACCAGACGACCGGAAGCTGGCAATATGTTTTCCACGATCCGGCGACCATGAAAGGCGCCATTGTCGATCCCGTTCTCGACTTCGATCCACTGGCCGGGACAACCGCCACAACGAATGCCGAGCGCCTTCTGACCTATGTCAAAAACACCGGCATTGACGTTATCTGGATCCTCGACACGCATCCACATGCGGATCATTTTTCTGCAGCTGCATGGCTCAAGAAACGTCTTGGCGCTCCGATCGGCATTGGCGAGCATGTGACCGAGGTTCAGAGCCTTTGGCAGGAAATCTACAACCTTCCCAAAGACTTCGCCACCGACGGAACCCAGTGGGACCGTCTTTTCAAACATGGGGAATGTGTCATGGTGGGCGAGATTCCGGTCAAGATCATGTTCTCGCCGGGGCATACGCTGGCGTCGATCACCTATGTCGCGGGCGATGCGGCTTTTGTGCATGACACGCTTATGATGCCTGATAGCGGGACGAGCCGGGCGGACTTTCCAGGCGGCAGTTCCAAGGCTCTTTATGAGAGCCTTCAGGCACTCCTGTCGCTTCCTGACACCACCCGCGTTTTTGTCGGGCATGACTGGCCGCCTGTGAGGCAACCATTGCAGAGCACAAGGCCAGCAATATTCACCTTCGCGATACCCCGTCTGAGACCGCCTATCGCAAGGTGCGGGATGACCGCGATGCCACGCTGCCGCTGCCCAAGCTGATGCTTGCTGCGCTTCAGGTCAACATCCGGGGCGGGCGTCTGCCGGAACCTGAAAACAATGGGCGCTCCTATCTGAAACTACCCCTCAACCGGTTCCATTCTCGCAACGTATGAGGGCCGGGAGGGCCGGGTTTTGTGGGGAAATCCGACCCTTCATTTTGTCGAAAAACAGGGGTCTGTATCGCGTCGGTATTACGTCGGTATTGCGTCGGTGCACGAGTCAGCGTGGTTTTGGGGCCATCCTGAGCCACACGGCCCCGCCCCCTGCCCTCCTAGCCGCGCAGCACTTCGCGCAAAAGCCCCGGCAGTTTTCGCCAGCTTGGGCGATACTGGAACCGGGTCAGAGCCTTTCCGATACGTGTCTGATTGCGGTTGTTGATGAAGAACGGCGGGTGCGGCATAAGGCTCATCTCGCGGCTAAAGAACCCGCGCGGGAACGGTGCCCAAGGCGCGCGCACGATGGTGCGTTCCGTATTCTCCAGCATGAACGCGTTGTGCACGACGCCGGTGCCGGATTGGATGTCCTCGGGCGTGTGGCCGGGGAATGCCCCCCACGGCGCAGTCGCGATCAGGAAGCCGAAGGCGCACCAGCCGTTGATGCCAATCGTGCCGTAGCGCAACTCGGCAAGGATTTCTTCAAACCGCTCGGCACCAATTTGGCGCATCGTCGCCGGATGGATCAGGATATTCGCCCCAAGCGTCCCCCAGAGATCATCATTGGCATAGGCAATCGCGGCACGCAGATAGCTCTCGGCATCCGCAGCGGGCAGGGTTTTAACGCCGAGCGCAGGGCCAAAAACCTCGGCATTTCGAGCATGCGCATCCGCGCCGATCTGACCGATCACAGCCGCCGGGGCATCGGGGCCACGGTCGATCTTTTCCACGTCGTCAAGATGGGCGGCGTATTCCTCAAGGCGCTCTTCGGTGCCGGGATACCACGCGGGGCGCTGCGACGTCGCCATCACAGATTTCACCGCCGCAAGAAGCGCCGCGCCCTTATCCCATCCGTCCGGCATGACGAGGGTCTGGCAAGCGATGCAGTTATGGCCGGAATTATAAAGTTTCATCGTGGCGATGTTTTCGGCCTGAAAGGCAATGTCGGCCTCGGACCATGATCCTGGCACGACGATTGTCGGGCTGACCGAACCAAGTTCGGACGAAAAGCGGCGGGTGTTCTTCGGTGTGCCAGCGGCGCGGTTCTTCTCGCCCTCTTCGCCCACCCCCCAGACAATGGCGTCATGGGTCTTGTCCGAGCCGGTAATATGCAGCTCTTCGACAAGCGGATGATCGCAAAGATATGCCCCGACATCCGCCCCGCCATCCACGATGCGAAGCGCGTTTGCGTCGATAAGGGGTTGCATGGCGCGTTCGAAAACCGGCGTCAGGTAGGCGTTGACCGGGTTCATCTTGAGCAAGACCACCTGATTTTCGACGAGCAGCTTATAGAGCACGTCGAGCGGCGCAATGGACGAGATATTCCCGGCCCCAAGCACCAGAGACACAGCCTCGGGACGGTCGCTCACCGGGGTCTGGTAAAGGGATGCGGCTTTGGTGCGGATGCTATCGGGGGTTTCGCCCGGAGCCATCCAAACTTCGGCCGAGACGCCGGGCAACACGAGGCGTTCCAGAAGCGACGTCGGCATGACACGCACGGCGGTCTGTCCGGTGGGCAGACGGCGCATTTTCAAGGTATTGAGAAAGCTCCGATCCGCCATATCCCCCAAGACGCGCAGGTAGGCGTTTATGCCTTCCAGGGTTGCGTAAGGGCCGGTGATCCAATCCTCGCCCGCAGCGGGCGTCTCAAGCGCCACATCTTTGGCGCGGGCCGAGGTTTCCGCCCACTCCTGGGCCACGGCCATAACATCGTCTTTAAGGGCTTCGAGAAGGCGGATACGGGTCTCAACCGAGCTTTGCGCCCAGTCCGTTTTCGCACCATCAAGATCAGTAAGGGCCGCGTCCAGCGCGGCGCGCGTGGTGTCGGGGAGTGTCGAGGCGGGGGGGTGGCCGTCCATGAAAATCTCCTTGGGTTTAGGCCGCGCGAGCGGCTTTGATCATGTCGGCGCATTTTTCGGCGATCATGATCGTGGGGGCATTGGTATTGCCGCTAATGAGGGTCGGCATGATAGAGGCATCGGCGACCCGAAGACCCGTCAGCCCATGCACGCAGAGCGTTGGGTCGACCACGGCGTCGGGGCCGGTGCCCATGCGGCAGGTGCCGACCGGGTGATAGATCGTATCGGCACGGGCGCGGATATGAGCGGTCAGATCGGCGTCGCTTATGGCGCTTGTAATGTGGTGCAGTTCAGATTTGCGGAACGGCGCGAAAGCGGGGGCTTCGAGCACGGCAAGCACCTTGCGCACGCCCTTAAGGAGCGTCGCAAGGTCGCGCTCATCCGAGAGAAAACGCGGGTCGATCCGGGGCTCATCGCCCGGATCGCCGCTTGCAAGGGTCACTGTTCCACGTGTGTGGGGGCGCAGGACGCAGACATGGCAGGAATAGCCATAACCCCAAAAGAGTTTGCGGGCGTGGTTCTCGACAAGGGCGGTCACGAAATGGGTCTGCACGTCGGGGCGATCCAGTGCCGGATCGGTTTTGAAGAAACTGCCAGCCTCGGCAAAGGTCGAGGCGGCCATCGAGTGTCCGGTGCGCCGCCATTGCCAAAGTTCGCGCAGGAGGCGCAGCGCGGCGCGCGGCCCGACGCCGAACATATCGCGGGACTGGCTTCGGTAACAAAGCGTAAAGTCGAGGTGATCCTGGAGATTCTGCCCGACACCGGGCAAGGCATGGGCCAGATTGATCCCGTGTGGGCGCAGATCGTCTGGCGCGCCGATGCCCGAAAGCTGCAAAAGCTGTGGCGATTGAAACGCCCCTGACGCGAGGATGATTTCGCGCCGGGCGGTGACGATCTTGTCTTGGCCGCCCTGACGATAGGCCACGCCGCTGGCGCGCTTGCCCTCAAGCAAAATCCGCGTGGCGCGGGCCTTGGTCAAAACGGTGAGGTTCTCGCGCCGCCCCATGATCGGATGCAGATAGGCTGCGGCGGCAGAGCATCTCTGGCCGGTTTTTGCGCCCTCGTAGAACTGGGTGCATTGATAGAGCGCCGCGCCGGTATTGTCCCCGGTATTAAAATCCTGCGTCAGGGGGATTTGCGCCTCGGTATTGGCTTTGAGAAAGGCATGGGACACGGGCCGGGGGGCTTTTTGGTCCGACACATGCAGAGGGCCGGAGCCACCGTGAAAGGCGTCCGCGCCATGTTGGTTGCGTTCAGATTTGCGGAAATAGGGCAGGACATCCTCCCAGCCCCAGCCGGGACAGCCCTCAGCCGCCCAACCGTCGTAATCCTCGCGCTGACCACGGGTATAGAGCATGGCGTTGATCGCCGATGAGCCACCAAGGGCGCGGCCTCTGGGTTGATGCCCGCGCCGCCCGTTCAGGCCCGGCTGGGGCACGGTGCGAAACGCCCAATTGTGGATCTTGCCAAACCCCGGCACCATCGCGACCGCCGCAATCGGGGTTCGGATGAGCCAGGAGCGCCCCTCTGTCCCCGCCTCAAGAAGGCAGACCGTCACATCCTCATCTTCGCTAAGCCGCGATGCAAGTACACAACCGGCAGACCCGCCTCCGACGATGATGTAATCGACCTCCATGCCTTATCCTTCCGCGAAAAGAATTTCACGACATCCATCCAATCACGCGGGGCGGGACTTGTCCAAGACCGGATATGGTTCCGTCACGGAATAGGCCGCGCAAGGCCAAACGCCGCCCCCCGTATCGGAGGGGCAGCGCCTATGTCATGTCTCGCGGTTCTTGGGCGGCTTGATGAGGGATCCCAGCGTATAGACAAGGATTGCGGCCCCGATCGCCCCTGCCGCCGCGACACCGAGAAGCACGATCACATCGACCGGCCCCCCAATATCGGCAAAGCCCGAATTGGTCATGGCCTGCACGAACAATACCGCCGCAACAGCCCCAAAGGGCATCGAAAGCTGTGCCCAGAGGAATTTATGCCAACTCACCGTTCGGTCGCGCACCAGCACGTAGATATAGGCCAGTGTAACCACGATGGCGGCGATCACCATAAACCAGAAAAGACCCCGGCCAAAAATTTCTTCGAAAACGGCAATCAAGGTGCCAAGTGTGAGTTCTTTCATCGTCTTGTCTCCTCTTAGGCCTTGCCACGCAGCATGGCATTATAGGTTGCCTTGAGCGCCACTTCTTTCATCAACCAACTGATCCACAACTCTTCAAGCGGCGCTATGATGCCCGGAAAGGAGGGGGTCAGGTTGTTGTTGTAGTCAAACTCGATCAGCATTGCGCGCCCGATACGGGTAATCATCGGACAGGACGTGTAGCCGTTATAGGAGGCATCCGAGGTCTTGCCTTCGATCGCCGCGATCAAATGCTCTTCGACGACCGGCACCTGCCATTTGACCGAGGCTGCGGTCTTGCCTTTGGGCACGCCAGCGACGTCCCCCACGGCAAAGACATTGTCATAGCGTTCATGACGCAGGGAGTATTTATTGACCTCGACCCAGCCCTGATCAAGCTGTTTGGTTTGCCAGCTCAGGCCAGACTCGCGAATGACCTTGGGCGCGCGCTGTGGTGGCACGATATGGATATAGTCGAAATCGCGATCATAGTCGCCATCCGGGGTCGTGAAGGTTGCCTTTTTGGCACCGGGATCAATGGCCGAGACGTAATGTTCGTACTCCGGCGTGATACCGCGATCGCCAAAGATCATGCGAATCTTCTCGGACACAATCGGCACCCCAAAAAGCGCCTTGTTGTGGCCAAAGTAGGTAATGTCCATCTTGGAGGCATTGCCTTTGCGGCGGGCGACGTCATCAATCAGGAACGTATGTTTGATTGGCGCCCCGGCACATTTCAGCGCGGTGTTGGGGCGGGTGAAAAGGCCAACGCCGCCCTCATCGGTAAACTTGTCCGCCGCTTGCCACGTTTTCGCAGCATAGTCCGGGCCAGCGTAGATCGACCCGATCCCGTTGGTGCCGATGAGATCCTTGGACATGCCTTCGATGCCCTCGTAGTTCAGCTCGATCCCGGTCGCCACGATGAGATAATCATAGCTCAGCGTTTCACCATTCACGAGCGCGACCTTGCGCGCCTCCGGGTCAATCGAGGCCGCGTATTCGTTCTTGTAGTCAACGTCGGAAGGAAGCCAGTCTGTCGTTTGGCTGACCGAGTAATCCGCCTTGGCAAGGCCCGCGCCAATCAGCGAGAACCCCGGTTGATACCAATGTTGTTTAGAGCCATCGACGATGGTTATCTTTGCGCCATCAAGGCGGGCCGAAAGCCGGTTGGCCAGCGCGGCACCCGCCGCACCTGCACCGAGGATCACGATATGGGCAGAGGTCGCAACCTGTGCCTGTGCTTTTCGTCCCGCACCAGCGGCGGCAAACACCCCCGCCCCCGCAGCCAGCCCGAGAAAGCCCCGGCGGCTTGGTGAAAATTGCGTTTGCTTGGTCATGTAAGTCTCCAGTGTCGGTTCCCAAGAGTCACTCAGTTTCGGTAGGCGATGCCATGTCAGAGGCGCACCATGCCTTCGTCGCCGCCCGGGTCGGAACGGCCCTGCCCGGTGTCCGCAGCACAGGCGCATCCGAGCGGAAATGAATATATTCAGTAATTCATATCTATCGGCAGTGGAAGGCCATCAGGCCCGCAATTACCAGAACGGGCCACTACGTCGCATGTCACAGGGGATTGTCGCATTTTCGGGTCATGTTTTCAATCTTCCCGCGCGCAACAAAATTACCCGACCATTGACCGGATGCACGAAAATTGCCCCAATAAATTCAAAACCTTGCACATGAGGGGGTGTTAGCGCCAAAACTCACCTTAACAGACGTTTTTTCGGTCTTTGACGGTGGTCAACACAGGACAACTTGTCTATGTCAGCGTCGACTCGCAACGGCATCCCGCTTGCGCTTTCGCGGCCCTTTCTACGACAGTCAGGACGCCGCGCCCACAGCCGCGCCAGGGTTTGGATGTCTTTACATGCGATGCATTGGCGTCAGCTAAAGGTCGAAAGGCTAGTAGAGAAAACTCAGGATATGCGGCATTTCAAATTCAAACGGGGTCTGGACCTGCCCGTAACGGGCGCTCCCGACCAGACCATTCACACTGGGCCGGCGATCACGCAGGTCGCGGTTCTTGGCAGGGATATTATTGCGCTCAAACCGCGCATGATCGTTCAGGAAGGCGACGATGTGCGCCGGGGCGATCCGCTTTTCGTGCATAAGGATGCCGAAGAGGCGCAAATCGTTGCCCCGATGAGCGGCAAGGTGGTTGCGATCAATCGCGGCGCGCGGCGGGTGCTTCAAAGCGTGGTGATTGAAGTTTCCGACGCCAAGGATACCGGCGTCGACTTTAGCGACGTCGGCGATCACGATAGCGCCGAGGGCGTGACGCAAAAGCTCTGTGCGGCCGGTCTATGGGCCAGCTTGCGCACCCGCCCTTACTCCAAGATGCCGGTTCCCGGCACCAAGCCAGCGGCGATTTTCATCACCGCGATGGACAGCGAGCCGCTTGCCGCAGATGCGACGGTCATCATCAACGACGCCAAGGACGCGTTTGAGGCGGGGCTTGCGGCAGTGACCAAACTGACCGATGGCGCGACTTACCTCTGTCAGGCACCGGGCGCGGAGCTGGCGTCTGTGCCAGGGGTCGAACTGGCCACGTTTGAGGGGCCGCATCCGGCGGGGCTTGCGGGCACGCATATTCATGTCCTGCATCCTGTCACCGCTGAGGATATGGTTTGGACCATCGGCTATCAGGATGTGATCGCCATTGGCCGCCTGATGCTGACGGGGCATCTTGATCCGTCGCGCGTTGTTGCGCTTTGCGGGCCGGAAGCGAAAAACCCCCGCCTTGTGCGCACGGTGATGGGCGCGTCGACCGAAGAGTTGACCCGTGGCGAGATCGGCACCGAGACGCCGCGCATCATTTCCGGGTCGATTCTGTCGGGCGACCAGGCAGACGGGCCGTTCGCCTATCTTGGCCGGTTCGCGCGTCAGGTCACGCTTATCCGCGAAGACAGGGACAAGCACGCCTTGGGCTGGATTCGCCCGATGGGCACAAAATACGCCGTGCAGCCGGTTCTCGCCTCGGCGTTTTCCAAGCGCCTTTTCCCGCTGACGTCGAACCTCAACGGGGGGCGCCGGGCGATGGTGCCGACGGGAATCTTCGAGACGTTGATGCCGCAGGATTTCCTGCCGACACAGCTTTTGCGGGCGCTTCTTGTGATGGATACCGACACCGCGCAGGCGCTTGGCGCGATGGAGCTTGACGAGGAAGATCTCGGGCTTGTGGGCTTTGCCTGCCCGGCCAAGTATGAATACGGGCTCGCGCTTCGCGACAGCCTGACCAAGATCGAAAAGGAGGGCTGAGGCATGGGATTGCGCAGCTTCTTTGAGCGGATCGAACCGCATTTCGAAAAGGGCGGCAAATACGAAAAGTATTTCCCCATTTACGAAATGGTGGAATCGCTGGTCTATACGCCCAAAACCGTCACCACAGCGGCCCCGCATGCGCGGTCTTACGTGGATATGAAACGGATCATGACCTATGTCGTGATCGCGACCATCCCCTGTATCCTCTGGGGCATGTTCAATACCGGCTATCAAGCCAATAGCGCCATCGCGACCCTTGGTGAAGGGTCGGCGACGGGTTGGCGGATTGCGATCCTGCAAACGCTCGGTATCTCGCTTGATGCGGCGAACCCGCTGGCGAATTTCGCGCATGGGATGCTCTACTTCCTGCCGATTTACCTCACGACGCTGATTGTTGGTGGTATCTGGGAAGTGTTGTTCGCGACGGTGCGCGGCCATGAGGTCAATGAGGGTTTCCTTGTGACCTCGATGCTCTACACCCTCATCATGCCCGCCACGGCACCGCTCTGGCAGGTGGCGCTTGGGATTTCCTTTGGCGTGGTGATCGGCAAGGAAGTCTTTGGCGGCACCGGCAAGAACTTTCTCAACCCGGCGCTTGTGGGGCGGGCATTCCTCTATTTCGCCTATCCCGCCAACATGTCGGGCGACTCGGTCTGGACCCCGGTGGACGGGTTTTCGGGCGCGACCGCGCTTGGCGTGAGTGCTGCGAATGGCGTTGAGGCGCTGGCCGCTGAGGGAATCACATGGATGGATGCCTTCCTTGGCACGATCCAAGGCTCGTTTGGGGAGACCTCGACGCTGGCCTGTGCCATTGGCCTTGTCTTCCTTCTCATCACCAAGATTGCCAACTGGCGTCTGATCGTCGGCTGTCTTGCCGGGATGGTCGGGTTTTCGGTCTTGCTCAACATGATCGGGTCGGACAGCAACCCGATGTTTGCCATGCCGTGGCATTGGCACCTCGTGCTTGGCGGCTATGCCTTTGGCCTTGTCTTTATGGTCACAGAGCCGGTTTCGGCCAGCCACACCAACACCGGCCGCTTGATCTATGGCGCGCTGATCGGGGTCATGGTTGTGCTGATCCGGGTCATCAACCCGGCCTTCCCCGAAGGCATGATGCTCGCGATCCTGTTCGGCAACGTCTTTGCACCGCTGATCGACTATTTCGTCGTGCAGGCCAATATCAAACGGAGGGCGCGTCGCCATGTCTGATACGCAAACGCCTGAAGCCCAAAAGGGCGCGATTGCCCGCTTCCTTGCCGCATCGCCGGATTCGGTTGGCAAGACGATCTTTGTTGCGGTGGCGATCTGCCTTGTCGCGTCGATGATCGTCTCGGTCGCCGCCGTAAGCCTGCGCCCGGTGCAAGAGGCCAACAAACTGCGCGACAAGCAGCTCAACGTGTTGCAGGTCGCCGGCGTCTATGAGCCGGGGATGGATGTCGCCAAAGCCTTTGCCGATTTTGAACCGCACGTGCTTGAACTGGCCACGGGCGATTTCACAGAGGCTTTTGATCCGGCCACGTTCGACGACGCAGGTGCGGCGGATGATCCAGAGATCAGTGTCGCGCTCGATACGGACCCGGCGGGCATTGGCCGCCAGTCGAAATATCGCACGATTTACCTTCTCAAGGACGCCAATGGCGCGATCGACAAGGTGATCCTGCCGATCCGTGGCTATGGTCTTTGGTCCACGCTCTACGGCTTTATCGCCATCGAGGAAAACGGCAACGATATCTTTGGCCTTCAGTTCTACCAACACGGCGAGACGCCGGGCCTTGGGGCCGAAGTCGACAACCCGAAATGGAAGGCGCTCTGGAACGGCAAAAAGCTATTTGATGCCAACGGTGATCTTCAGATTTCCGTCTCCAAGGCACAGGGACCAGCCGGTCCAGAACATCATATCGACGCGCTGGCCGGTGCGACGCTGACTTCGGTGGGTGTCGATAACCTCGTCAAATTCTGGATGGGCGATCAGGGATACGCCCCGTTCCTTGCGAAACTCAAGGCAGGAGAAATCTGATGGCCCAGAAAAGAAGAGAGCTTTTGCTCGACCCGCTGGTCGACAACAACCCGATCACGCTTCAGGTTCTCGGGATTTGTTCGGCGCTCGCCGTGACATCCTCGCTCAAGGTCGCGTTTGTGATGGCCCTTGCGGTGACCTTTGTGACCGCGTTCTCGTCGCTGTTCATCTCGATCCTGCGCAGCCAGATCCCGAACTCGATCCGTATCATTGTGCAAATGGTCATCATCGCCTCGCTGGTGATCCTCGTGGATCAGGTTCTCAAGGCCTATGCCTTTGAAATTTCCAAGACACTTTCGGTCTTTGTTGGCCTCATCATCACCAACTGTATCGTGATGGGGCGCGCCGAAGCCTTTGCCATGTCGAACCCGCCGGGGGCGGCATTCCTTGACGGGATCGGCAACGGTCTGGGCTATGGGCTTATCCTCATGCTGGTCGGTTTCATCCGCGAATTGTTTGGCTCCGGTAGCCTGTTTGGCGTCACCATCCTTGAGACCGTGAACAACGGCGGTTGGTATGTGCCCAACGGGATGCTTTTGCTACCGCCGTCGGCCTTCTTCGTGATCGGGCTTCTTATCTGGGGCTTCCGCACGTGGAAACCGGCCCAGGTTGAAGACCGTGAATTCAAAATTCAGACGGTGGAGGGTCACTGATGGAAGGGCTCATTTCACTGGCCGTCAAGGCCATCTTCGTTGAAAACCTCGCGCTTAGCTTTTTCCTTGGGATGTGCACGTTTATCGCCGTCTCCAAGAAAATCTCGACCGCGATCGGCCTTGGGATTTCGGTCATGGTCGTGCAGGCCATCACCGTGCCAACCAACAACCTGCTGCTGACCTACCTGCTCAAGCCCGGTGCCTTGGCGTGGGCCGGGTTCCCGGATGTGGACCTGACCTTCCTCGGCCTCATCTCTTATATCGGGGTGATCGCGGCGATGGTGCAGATCCTTGAGATGGCGCTCGATAAGTACTTCCCGCCGCTCTACAACGCGTTGGGGATTTTCCTGCCGCTCATCACGGTGAACTGTGCGATCCTTGGCGGGTCGTTGTTCATGGTGGAGCGCGACTACAACTTTGCCGAAGCGGCGACCTATGGCGTTTCGTCGGGCTTTGGCTGGGCGCTGGCGATCGTGGCGATGGCGGGCGTGCGCGAAAAGCTCAAGTATTCGGACGTGCCGGACGGGCTTCAGGGTCTTGGTATTACCTTCATCACCGCGGGTCTGATGGCGATGGCCTTCATGTCCTTCTCGGGCGTGAAACTTTAAGGAGACATTGAGCGATGGAAACCTTCACTCTCGGCGTCGTCCTGTTCACGCTGATCGTTCTGGCGCTGGTGGCGATTATTCTGGCGGCGCGGTCGCGGCTGGTCTCGTCCGGCAACGTCAACATTACCATTAACGGCGAAAAGACCATCTCGGTGCCTGCTGGCGGCAAGCTTTTGCAGACGCTGGCGGCGGAAAAGATGTTCGTACCGTCGGCCTGTGGCGGCGGTGGCACCTGTGCCCAATGCCGGGTCAAGGTGCATTCGGGCGGCGGGTCGATCCTGCCGACCGAGGAAAGCCACATCACCAAACGCGAAGCGGCCTGCGGCGACCGTCTGTCCTGTCAGGTGGCGGTCAAGCAAGACATGGATATCGAGGTTCCCGAAGAGGTCTTTGGCGTCAAGAAATGGGAGTGCACCGTGCGCTCCAATGAGAATGTCGCGACCTTCATCAAGAACCTCGTACTTGAGTTGCCCGAAGGCGAGGACGTCAATTTCCGCGCCGGTGGCTATATCCAGATCGAAGCGCCGGCGCATAAACTCTCGTACAAAGACTTCGACATCGAGGAAGAGTATCGACCGGATTGGGACAAGTTCAATCTCTGGCAGTATGAATCGGTGGTCGATGAACCGGTAGAGCGGGCCTACTCGATGGCCAACTACCCCGAGGAAAAGGGCATCATCATGCTCAATGTCCGCGTGGCGTCGCCGCCACCGGGCAGCGAGGGTATCCCGCCGGGCCAGATGTCGTCCTATATTTTCAACCTCAAGCCAGGCGACAAGGTCACGATTTCCGGCCCGTTCGGAGAGTTCTTTGCCCGCGACACCGATAAGGAGATGGTGTTCATCGGCGGCGGGGCGGGTATGGCGCCGATGCGCAGCCATATCTTCGATCAGCTCAAGCGGCTTGAGAACCGCGACCGCAAGATCACCTTCTGGTATGGCGCACGCTCCAAGCGCGAGATGTTCTTTGTCGAGGATTTTGACAAGCTGGCCGAGGAGTTCGATAATTTCGAATGGCACGTGGCGCTCTCGGATGCGCTGCCCGAGGATGATTGGAAAGGCTATACTGGCTTTATTCACAACGTTCTTTATGAGGAATACCTCAAGAACCACCCGGCGCCGGAAGATTGCGAATACTATATGTGTGGCCCGCCGATCATGAACCAGTCGGTGATCAACATGCTCCTTGATCTGGGCGTGGATCGCGACGACATCATGCTCGACGATTTCGGCGGCTGAGAGATACAGGAAGGGCGGGGAAATCCCCGCCCTTTTTGCCTGCCGGGCCCGAAAGATCAGCCAACGATCATCTGTTTCATCTGAAGAGCTTCGTATTCGAGTTCTTTCAGGCGATAATTCACCACATCGCCAATAGTGATCATGCCGCAAAGCCCGGCCTCATCCACAACCGGCAAGTGGCGAAAGCGGCCTTCGCTCATGCGTTTGAGCACATCGGTCAGCACCTCATCGGGGCCGCAGGTCTGAACCGTGCCCGTCATCAGATCACCTACCGATTGCGGCAAGGTCTGGCCCGGCGTGTCCGCCATGCGGCGCACGATATCGCGTTCCGAGAGAATGCCGACGAGCGCGCCATCTTGATCGGTGACAAGCACCGCCCCGATGCGTTTGTCACGCAGCACCTCGACCACGGTCGCGATTGTATCGGTGGGCCGCACCGAGACAACATCGTCGCCTTTGCCCGCGATCACCTTGGCAACCGTGGTTTGGGAATGGGCAAGGTTTGATGCGCTTGTCTGGCTATAGGTCGTGGTATCGGCCTTGTCGCCGCGCATGGGGGGCTGATATGAGCTTGGTGCCATGAGACTCGTTCCTTTCCTCGGCTGAGCCCCCATTGTAGCCCGGCCCTGTCATGGTGCTAGTCTTGACTTTCAACAACACAGGCCTCTACCCTTGCCCGCTTTCCTTGAACATCTACATCTCACCTCGCTGACCGGAACCGTTCTTATTGTGGTTGTGGTGCTGGCTGGGCATCGGTTTCGCAAAGCCTGGAAAGACCGCGAGAGCGATCCGCGTTGGAAGGTCCGGGCCTGGATCTATGGCAGCGTGGCGTTTTTCGGATTGCTCGTGCTGGCCTTTGTGCCGCTCAAGGTCTGAGCCATGTGGCGTATTGCAGCCTTGATTGCGTTGGTGTCTCTGGCGGCCTGCCTGCCGGGCGAGACGCGCGAGGTTCTACGTCTTTCAGGGTCCGCGATGGGCACACAATACAATATCGTTGCCATTGGTGACGACCTTGATGCCTCGGCCCTTCGCGCAGGTGTCGACGATGTGCTTGAGGCCATGAATGTGCGCCTTTCAAACTGGACCCCTACATCGGAAGTGTCGCGGTTTTCGGCCTCGCGTCAGACCGGCGCGCAGGCGATCTCACGCGACTTTGCAAAGGTCATGGAAGCCGCAGAGCGCGTTCATACACAGAGCGGGGGTATGTTTGATGTCACACTCGGCCCCTTGATCGACCTTTGGGGGTTTGGTGCGCGTGGGCCGGACACGCCCCGTCCGGGCGACGAGCTTCCAAGCGACACAGAGATCCGTGAGGCGTTAGCGCACGTGGGACAGGCCCGCCTGCTCACGCTGGACCCCGCCACCCCAAGCCTTGAGAAAACCATCCCCGAGGTTGAGGTCAATGTTGCCGCCATCGCCAAAGGCTATGGCATTGATGCGCTGGCCCAAATGCTTGTTGAACAGGGGATCGAAGATTTCCTTGTAGAAATTGGCGGCGACCTTATGGCGCGTGGCACCAATGACGCGGGAGAGCCTTGGCGGATTGGGATCGAAACCCCGCACACAGGTGCCCACGGTAGCCTGCAACGGGTGATCCCACTTAGCGGGATGGGTATGGCGACATCGGGCGACTATCGGAATTTCTTTGAGCGGGATGGGCGGCGCTATTCACATTTGCTTGACCCGACGACCGGCCGCCCGGTAACGCATAGCACAACCTCTGCCACCGTTTTGGCGCAAAACGCTATGCTGGCAGACGCTTGGGCCACAGCGATGCTTGTGCTTGGAGCCGAGCGGGGGCTTGCCGTTGCAGAACGGCACGGGGTTGCAGTCTTCTTTATTTCGCGCGATAGACAAACGGCAAGTCCGACCTATATACAGCATGAAAGCAGTGCTTTCTCGGCACTCTTCACATCAGACTAAAGGCATTCCCATGTCCCTCATCACGTTCGTCCTCGCTTTCTTTCTATTGCTGATCGTTGTTGTCGGCATGAGCGTTGGCGTGATGGTCAAGGGGCGCACGATCAAGGGAAGCTGCGGCGGCCTCAATGCGATTGAAGGCGCGGATAAATGCGTTGTCTGCCAAAAGGATATCGACCCCGATAGCCCGCTGCGCGACAAACTTCAGTGCAAGCGCAAGCGCCAGATTTCCGAACAGATGGCGACGCAATAAACTGTATCGCTCGCCGGACCCGTTTGGCCCGCGCCAATCCTGTATCAGGTTTGGGGTTGCCCCCCGCCCGACGGCAAAAGCTTTTCGTCAAAAGCATCTTCGAGATGGTCAAGGAACGCTTCAAGCGGCGCGCGGATTTCGTTGATTTTCGCCGGATCATAGGGCGCTTTGAGAATCTGCCCAAAGGCAAGGTCAAGTCGCCCAGCCTCATCGCCCAATTGTGGAAATCCGACGCTTCCCGCGATGCCGCTGATTTTGTGAACGACCCCGCGCAGTCCGGCGACCGCCGTCATGGCATTGTTTGGATCGTCCAGATAGCGACAGTAGTTTTCCATCTCGTTAATATGCGTCACGAGATCATCTAGAAAACTTTCCCGAATACCCTTTAGCGCCTCATAGAGTTCCTCGCTCATGGGTACAGACATGCGATCTCTCTTTGGTTTGGATCACCCTCACATAGACATCATGCGAGACGCCACGCGGGTGGGGACAAATGCATCACGTTTTTGCACCACCTCCATCGCTTGGTCAATGATCTTGAGCGGGCTTGCGCCAAACAGGCTTCCGTTGATCTGATCCCCGACCAGAACGCGGATTTCCTTTTCGCTGTCGAGGCATTCTTGTGGGTGATACTGATTGAGGTAGGTCGTGATGATATCCTCAAGGTCTTCGCTATCAAAACGCGGCGTGCGCGGCACGATGGCAACGAAACACCCGCTGCCGAGGTAGGAAATAAGCGGATTGACGGACCGAGTTCCTTCGAAGATGCAGTCCGCCGCATCGGTCAGGATATCGCGAAACTCGTCAGGGCCGACGCGGGAATAGAGGCTACCTGCGTTGCGGATCTGAAAACCAATGGCGCCGAGCTTGAACATGCCAAGGCGGCCCAGTTGCAGCAGGTAGTTTTCCATCGCAAGCGATCCGACCACACGCGGCACATCTTCGACCTGGATCGCATCCATGAAATCAAAAAGCTCCGGCTCTGCCGCAGACGTTTGCTGCCCCGCCCCGAACGCCGTCCGACGCGCCGCATTGGCGGCGACAAGCATCTCCGCAACGCGCAAACGCGCCCGCAGTTCAGTTGAATCAATCGGTTTGGTGAGGTAATCCGTCGCGCCATGCGCAAAGGAGTCATCCACATAGGACTTCTCTGAAAGCGCCGTAAGCATCATGATCGGCGTCGCCCGGTAGGTCGGCACCTGACGGATTTGCTTGAGCAATTCGATGCCGTCCATCTCCGGCATGCGAATATCAAGAAGGATGCAATCAAAGGGCTCTTCCGCCGCGTCCAGACATTGCAGAGCCTCGGCGCCGGATTGCGCAAATGTAGTCTCAGTGTAGCCGATCCCCGAAAGGGTCGTGTCCAACAACCGCAAGATCAGCGGCTCATCATCAACAGCCAGGATCTTCATATTCTTTCTCCGCATTCGCGTTTCACGTCGTCAACCGCATCCGGTTTTTCCTCACTTGAAATACACCCTAGGGGAGAAATAGGGCGAAATTCGGGCGGATTAAAAAAACATTAACGGCAAGGTCTTTTTGCAGAATCCGACATAAACCCCTGTTTTATCTCATACTTCATGGACCACCCGTTGATTGAACTACGGTTTCGTTAAGAAATTGTATCATCCGCCGGAGTGTTTTTTGCCACCGCCCCTTCACAGCCTTCTGATTTTACGATTACGATGGGAGCGCAGGAAAAAAGGCTCACCCTATGGTTGTCGGACTATGACGGACAAGAAGACCTCACGCTCGGCCGGGCGGTTTACTGTCGCGGCAACGAATCTCGTTACCCTATGTCTGGTTGCGGCATTTCTTGTGATGAAAGTGCTTGTCGACACGGGAGCTCAGCGTGAAAAAGAACGGGTCATGGCCCTTGGCGCGATTACGGATTACTCCACGAATGTGTCCAACGTAATCACCAACGCCCTCCTTGTAGGAAGCGCATTTGAAGGGGCGATCACCCTAGAGCCTGAAATGACACAGCAGAGCTTTACGCATTTTGCCGGGGAAATTGTTAAAGGGCATAATGCGATCGTCAATGTCGCCACAATCCGAGATTTCACGCTTGAGTTGGTGCATCCGTATGAGGCCAACGCACATGTGGTTGGACGCAGGCTCGACGATATACCGGCGCAAGCGAACATTGCCGAAAGGGCCTTGCGTCAAAATAAGACAATTTTTCAAGGACCAGTGCCCCTTTTACAGGGGTTTCCCGGCTTCATACTGCGCAACCCCATCCTCCTTGATCAAGACGGCGAGAAACAGGCCTGGGGTTTGATTTCAATTGTGTTCTCCGCCAAGGCGCTTCTTGAAAGCGTCGAGCGGAATAGCATTCCGGAGCCTTTCAAAATTGCCATGCGGCGGGCGGATGACGGCACGCCGATCCTTGGCGATCAGAGCCTGTTTGAGACAGACGGGATTTTCAAAACGGTAGAGGTCCCGGAGGGGGCATGGACGATCGTCATCCTGCCCGAGGGCGGCTGGAGCACGATAGTGCTTTCCCCGGGCACAGTGCTTGCCTTTATCCTGATCGCCGCGGCGGCGCTTGCCACGGCAAACCTTGTCATCTGGCTTCGTCGTGAAGCGACCACCAAGACCGAACAGCTTAAAGCCGCAGTTGACGTTCTTGGCGACGGGTTTACCCTTTATGATGCGTCCGACCGGCTTGTGATCTATAACGAACGCTACCTAGACATCTATGAGAAGAGCGCGCCAATCGTAAAACGCGGCGTGGCATTCCAAAAGATACTCCAATCCGGGCTTGAACACGGCCAGTACAAAGCCGCGATAGGCCGCGAGGCCGAATGGCTTGAGGAGCGCCTGGCGGCGCATCGCAAGCTTGATTCTACGATTGAACAACAATTGAGCGATGGGCGCTGGCTTCGGGTACGCGAAATGGAAACGCCCGATGGTGGGCGCGTGGGAATCCACGTAGACATTACGGATCAGGTTGAAAGCCGCCAAAGGATCGAAACGGCCGAACTTCGCCTGCGAGATGCGATTGATGCGGTGCCCGCGGCTTTCTTGTTTTTTGATTCAGACGGTGTCCTGGAGATCGTCAACGCCAAGGCGCTTCAACTCTTTCCTGACGCACAAACCCGCATTGTACCCGGTGCCCCCATACGAAAACTCGTCGAGCGGCTTGTCTATCTTGAGTTCCCCAACGCCGGACGGGAGCATCGCGAAGCACGGGTTGAAGAATTGCTTGAGACCCTGCGCCAAAAGACCTCGCAATTCGATCTTCATATCGGCAACAACCGCTATTACAAAATCGTCAGCCAACGCACCCAAGAAGGCGGTGTGGTGTGCTTCGGGGTCGATATTTCCGACCTCATTGCACAGGAACACTGGCTTGAGAGCGCCAATAAGCGCCTCCGTGCTGCGATCAAAGAGCGCGACGCGGCCGAGGCCCGGTTTGCCGATGTCGCCGATATTTCAACCGAATGGTTCTGGGAGCAGGACGCGGAGATGCGCCTTACGTATCTCTCACCGGGGTTCGAGAAATCGACCGGCCTGCCCATCGAAAAGGCGCTTGGACATTCGAGCGTTGAGCTGATGAATCGGGCCTCCGATCCAACTCTTGAAGGCCACCTCAAAAAGATGGCGGCCCACGAACCGTTTGAGAATTTTATCTATCAATCGCAGCTCCGTGATGATTCAAAGATCTGGCTACGCACAAGCGGCAAGCCGGTGTTCGACGATAACGGCGAGTTCAAGGGCTATATCGGCACCGCAGCGGACGTCACCAAACTTTATGGTGCCCTACAGGAAGCCAAGCGCGCCGATGAGGCCAAGACCCAGTTCCTCAATATGGTGAGCCATGAATTGCGGACCCCGATGACTGTTGTGCTTGGCTTCAACGCCTTCCTGCGCAACCCCGAAGCCCTGCCTAAGACGCGCAGCTTTCATGACACCCTCTCGCAGAGGGGCGACACGGCACTTGAGGAGGGCTATACGGCCATGATCGGAGAAATCCGTGGCTTGGCCGACAAGATTGAATCCGCAGGCAAACAGCTTCAGGCGCTGATTGGCGACGTTCTTGACCTATCACGCATCGAAGCAAATACTCTTCATATCGAATTCGCCCCTGTCGACTTTGCGCCGGTTGTCGACTCGACGATCACACAGATGAAGTCTCTCGCACAGGGCAAGAAAATCGAGCTCAAGACGGATCTCGAAGACGCGACCCTGAAATGCGACGAGACGCGCCTACGGCAGGTTCTCATCAACCTTATCAGCAATGCGATCAAGTTTACCGACAAAGGCAACATTACCGTGCGCTCTCATGTTGTCGACGGCATGATGCGGGTCGAGGTTTCCGATACTGGCGTTGGCATTCCGCAAGCCGCTCTGGAGACCCTTTTCGAAAAATTTACCCAAGGCGACGCCTCCAGCACACGCAACGAGGGCGGCGCGGGCCTTGGTCTTGCGATCACCAAGGACATCATATCGCTGCACGGCGGCGATATTGCGGTTGATGAGACCTCGGAGAAGGGCACGACGATCTATTTCACCATTCCGCTCTGGCAGGAAGAAGCCGTCGCCTAAAGTCCCGCCTTTGCCCTGCGAGACCACGCAAGAGGCGCATTTTCCATGTGACGGCTTCTATGGGCGGCGGGCCGATACCCCCATGTATTAAGGGCTGTCCGACCGCTATTGGTCCAGATGCGGCCAGAGCCCCTCCCCTGAGTTGCCTTGGCCTGTCCATATTTCAGCCCAATTTACCTGCGACATTCTTGACCATCGCGATGATCGCCTCAAACCAAGACGGCCTAAGCCGCACCGGGGGCAAACGCGTGACGCTGCCTATTATTTTTGCGCATCGTCAGGGAGAGTTAGGAAGGTATTACATGGTTGAATTACTCAACATATCCACAGCAGCAACCACACTTTTGGTTGTCGTGATCGTTATCCTGAGTGGTGCCGCAATCCGACGAAAAGACAAGATCACCGACCTTGCAAAGCAACAGCTTCACGAAACGGAGCTTGAGGTCGCGTTCCAACGCAAGGCGCTGTTTGAATCCGGTGCCGTCAGCGTCACCGACGAAGAAGGCAAGATCGTTGATGTGAATTCCAAGTTCCTGGACACATTCGGATATCAGCGCGATGCCCTCATCGGCAGGCATATCTCCGAGTTTTACCCAGAAAACGAACAAACCCTGTCGCGAGAAATTCGCGCGAAGACAAGAGACGGGCGCATTTGGTCCGGCGAAACACATCTCCTGCGCGCGGATGGCAGCACGGCCCTGACCCATAACACGGTGGTGCCGTTCTTGGATGGCAACAACAGGCACATCAAGAACCTGGCGATACGGACGGATATCTCAAAACAGAAAATCCGAGACAACCAAAAGCTCGTCACCTCTGCGTTTGACAAGATGACGGATGCGGTTGTGCTTTTTGATCCAAATAATTTTACGATCATTTACATGAATGCCTTCGCCCTTGCCGAGCATGGATGGTCCGCGGACGAAGCCTATGGCACGTCCCTTTGGAAGACCCGCTATGTCTCGAAGCCGACGGATATGAACGAAAAGTGCAAAAGCATCAACGAAAACGGCAAATGCACCGCCCGCATCGAAAGCGAAACAAACGGCAAGGTCTACGACGCCCATTCCTATCGCGTGACCGTCTCAAGCGATACGCACCGTATCCTGACGATGTTTCGCGAAGTGACACAAAGCGTCGAGCTTGAGCGCGAGCGCAATCGCCTGATTTCCATCATCACGCATGAACTGCGCACGCCGCTGACGAGCATCAAGGGAGCGTTGGGGCTCTTGGATTCATGTGCAATGGGTCCAATGCCCGCAGAGGCCAAGAACCTCGTCGGCATCGCCCTGCGCAATAGCGACCGTATGCTTGATCTCATCGCGCAAATCCTTGAGGCAGAAAAGGCGGAACATGACGCGGGCAATATCCCCCTAGAGCCGGTCAATCTTGCGGAGGTCATCCGGTCGGCCATCTCGGCCAACCAAGGTTATGGCACCGAGCTTGGCATTACCTTCCGCGATCCCTGCGATACGCCAGACCTTTGGGTCAATGGCAACGAGCGGGTTTTTCAACAGGTGCTTGCCAACCTGATGTCGAACGCCGCAAAGTTCTCCCCCTCAGGGAGCACCGTCGACATCTGGGCCGAGCGCCAAAAAGACAAGATCGTTCTGCATGTGCGCGATCAAGGCAAGGGGATTCCCAGCGCGATTCAGCCGCATCTTTTCAGTCGCTTTGTCAAAGCCAATCAAGAGGTGCGCGGCAACGTGCATGGCTCGGGCCTTGGTCTATCCATTGTGAAATCACAAGTGGAACGGCTCAATGGCTCGATTGATTATGAGACGGCCGAAAATGTTGGAACCTGTTTTCGGATCGCCCTGCCCCGTCTTCAAGGCGCGCAGCCAATGGGCAACGCCTTGCAGGCAAGCGCATAATTGAACACGCTTCGGTTGTGACGTATGGACGCACTGTCTTATAAGGAGTATGGTCTCATATGTTTTCGCAATGGAATGAAACCTAATGCCCGATCTGAAACGTATCGTTCACATTGACGATGAACCCGACATTCGCGAGATCGTGCGCATGTCGCTTTCCCTTGTCGGCGGTCTTGACGTCGAACAATATCCGTCCGGCGAAGACGCCCTGCCCGTTATCGCAGACGCCAAGCCCGATCTCATTCTTCTTGATGTGATGATGCCGAATATGGACGGGGAAGAAACCTATCGGCGCATCCGAGAGATTCCAGGTCTTGAGAATACGCCCATTGTGTTCATGACGGCCAAAGCATCGACGACGGACCTTGCGTCACTGCGCGAGTTGGGCGCGGTGGATGTATTGATCAAACCCTTCGACCCGATGAGCCTCGCGGATCAGGTCAGGACAATCTACCGCAACGCCTGTTAATGCGGGACGGCCCATAGCCGCCCTGCCCCAACAACAGACATCCCTCACAAACCGCCAGCCGTGCCTTAGCCCATCCGCTCACTCGAATAGCTTCCCGGCGATGCTTGGAACACGACCGTCTTATTTCCATCAATAAACACACGATGGTTTGCATGTGCATGGATGGCCCGCGCGAGCACCTGACTCTCGACATCGCGCCCAAGAGAGACGTAATCCTCCGGGCTTTGGGCATGGGTCACGCGCACGATATCCTGTTCAATGATCGGCCCCTCATCAAGGTCCGCCGTCACATAATGCGACGTCGCCCCGATAAGTTTGACGCCCCGCGCATAGGCTTGTTTGTAGGGATTCGCGCCCTTGAATGACGGCAGGAACGAGTGGTGAATATTGATGATCCGGCCCGACATTTTCTGGCACATCTCGTCTGACAAAATCTGCATATAGCGCGCCAGCACGATCAGTTCTGCGCCGGAGTCCTCCACGACCTGCATAATCGCCGCCTCGGCCTGCGGTTTGTTTTCTTTCGTCACCTTAATGCAGTGGAACGGGATATCGTTGTTCACCACCGCTTTTTGGTAGTCCATATGGTTGGAAATCACAGCCACAACGTCGATCGGCAATGCACCAATCCGCACCCGGTAGAGCAAATCGTTCAAGCAATGCCCAAAGCGCGAGACCATGATAACGACCTTCATTTTGGTCGCGAGGTCATGGAACGCAAAGCGCATGCCAAACTCTTCGGCGATCTCGCCAAAGGCCTTGGCAATGTCTTCCTGCGCGGCGCCGGTTTCGGAGGAAAAGCTGATCCGCATGAAGAAATTGCCGCTCTCCATGTCATCATATTGCGACGAGTCGGTGATGTTGCAGCCATGCTCGGCAAGGAAAGTCGCAATCGCGGCGACGATCCCACGGCGGCTTTCGCAGGCAACGGTCAGGCAATGTTTCGTCATGTTGGTCTCCAGTCTGACACGCAGGTGTCGCCAAGGGGCGGCACCGGAAATAGAACGGAATCGGCCACGATCCCCGGTGAATATTTGCTATCTTCGACGGGTGATATGTGCGCCCGCGCCCCATCCCAAGAGGAGAGGAGTCATTTCTGCGGATACGGCAAACATTCACATGTGCCAAGTCAGTTCATACCTGCGGTTCTAAGAAAGTCGCCCTACTGCAAAATTCAACAATTTTTCAGCATCCCTGCCGCATCCTGCCCTTTGCTGCGGCATGATCCGGGACATTATTCCCAATAGGTTCGGGACTCTAGGTCGATAGTGGCAATCGCCTCTTGGCAGGCCGAAAGAAAGGCCGTTTCGGCTTCGGAAAACCGGCGCGATGGGTTACTCACAAGGTAGATATTCACCAACGGCAGGTCATCATAGGGCGGCAACTGACGCAGGCGGCCAAGATCAACGTCTCGCTGCGCAACATGGAGCGGCAAGGCACCGATACCGATATCGGCCATAATCATGCGCCGCAACTCGTGCAGGTTCGACGACACACCGCGCCACCCGCTCGCAATCTTGGCCCGCGCCCGCAATTTCGCAACCGGCTCAAGCGGTCCGTCTTCGGCCTCTGTCTGAAAGGAGACCGACGGCTCGCCTTCAAGATCGGAAAGGGCGATGGTCTTGTTATCAAAGAGCCGATTCTGTGGCCCGCAAAACAGGCCGAAATACTCGCGGTAGAGGATCGAGGCCTTTAACCCTGCCGGAATTTTGTTCAAAAGACATACGCCAAAACTGATCCGACCCTGGGCCACCCGCGCAAGAATCTCTTCGCTTTCGGCGACGCTGAAGGAAAATGTCACCTTGGGATGGCATTTCGAAAAATCGTGCAGCACATCATCGAAATGCGGCGAAATCACATGGCTGGCAATGGCCACAGACAGATGCCCCCGCAGCTCTTCGCCCCCCGCCTCGATCAGAGAAGGCAATTGCGAAATCGTGCCGAAAATCGAGGAACACTCGGAATATAGCACCTGCCCAGCGCGCGTCACTTTGAATTCATTGGGTTTTCTTACGATAAGTTTTTGGCCGACCGTATCTTCAAGCCGCTTCAGTGCGGAGGAAATCGTCGGCTGTTTCAGCCCAAGAAAATCCGCCGCCCGCGACAGCCCGCGCTGTTCGACCACGACCATGAATGTGCGCAGAAGGTTCCAATCCAACTGCCAGGGGAAGCGTTGCTCATAGGGGCGGAGCATAGATTTCCTCAATCTTGAAAATTGTTATTATTTATTTGCCCAATACATATCGTCGTGCAAGCGTTTTCGCCAAGGCGGTCGAAATCGCCATTTCATAACCGGGGCGAAGCCACAACAAAATCAGGATTCGACCCAGAAAACGCTCTGATATATTCAACAGGAGACAGAAATGACCAAGCGTAGAACTTTGATGAAAGCCGCCATTGCCGCAGGTGGCCTTGCCCTTGCCGGCCTTGTGACGGCAGCCCCGGTTGCGGCTGATGAACTGGCCACGCTCAAGGAAAAAGGCGTTGTGCGTATTGCGATGTCGGGCGCTTATCCGCCGTTCAACTTTGTCAACGACAAGAACGAAGTGGTGGGGTTTGACCCGGCCATCGGCGCCGAAATCATCCGCCGCATGGGTCTAGAAACCGAAATCGTCACCACCGCATGGGACGGGATCATCGGCGGCCTTCTGGCCAATAAATACGATGCCATTGTCGGCTCGATGACCATCACGGAAGAGCGCGACGAGGTCGTTGATTTCGTCGGTCCATATTACACCACCAAGCGCGCCATCTTTACCAAGCCGGATTCCGGGATTACCTCGGTGAGCCAGCTTGGCGACGTCAAAGTCGGCGTGACCCTTGGCGAAACCCATGAAGAATGGGCCAAGGACCAAGGCTATAAGGTCAAGACATACAAAGGCCTGCCCGAGCTGCTGCTTGAACTTGATAATGGCCGTGTGGATGTGATCGTGAACGACTCGATTGCCGCCATTCTCGCGATGACCGAGAAGGGTCAGGAATTCGTGATGATCGAAGACCTCGAAACGGAAGCCTTCGGTGCCGGTATCGCGATTCGCGAAGGCAACCCCGAGCTTGCGGCCGCCATGCAGGACGCCCTCGACGCCATGATGGCCGATGGCACCTACACCAAGATCGCGGAAAAGTGGATCGGCGCGGACATCCGCTAATCCCATTCGGGGTCGCCAGAACACATGGCGACCCCACCATTCCCCCACTCTCAAGGCATTCTTATGACACCTGAGTATGGCAAACTGACCTGGGAAGACGTGCGCGATGCGGACAAGGATCGCGTGGTGATCCTCAACGTCTCCGCCACCGAAGACCACGGCCCGCATATGCCGCTCGACACGGACACCGTGCTCGGTATGGCGGTTGCCAATGGTGTGGCGGCGGCCGCCCCGGACGAGGTTTTCGTGATGCCGCCTGTGGCCTACGGGTTCAACGAGCATCACAAGGATTTCCCCGGTGTAATTTGGATTCAGCCGGAAACGCTCATCGCGTTCGTAACCGACATCACCAAATCGCTCGCACATCATGGGTTTCGCCGTATCCTCTTGCTCAATTCGCATGGCTCCAACCATCCCGTGCTTGACCTCTCAGCGCGCAAGACCGTGATCGAGACCGGGATTATCTGTGTGTCGGCCTCCTATTGGAACCTGTGCGCCGACCGGATCAACGAACACCGCAGCTCCGATATCGGCGGCATTGCCCATGCCGGAGAATTCGAAGCGGCGATGTATGCCCATCTTCACCCCGAGCATGTGCATATCGAGAAATCGTCACCGCAGAATCTACACGACCCCAATAGCAAATTCTTCAACCTCGACCTCGCCCGCGGCGGCGGCAAAGCCATGCTCATGCGCTGGTGGTCCGAGGTATCGCCGGACGGCACGATGGGCGACCCGACCGTGGCCGATGCCGAAACCGGCGGAAAATTCCTGCAAGCAGCGATCGAGGAAACAACGGCCTTGGTGCGCGAAATGCGCGCCTTGCCGATCCTTAAGCGCACCGACCACCACTAGGAAGGCGGATAGATGGATATTGACCTGATGTTGCGGGTATACCCGTATTTTCTAGAGGCCGCCTGGGTCACGATACAGCTTTCTGTTCTGACGATCATTCTTGGGCTGATCTGCGGTATGCTTGGCGCGGCGGGGCGTCTATCGCGCTTTGCGCTCTTGCGCTTTCTTGCCGCCGCCTATGTGAGTTTCTTTCGCGGCACACCGGCCCTGATCCAGATTTTCCTGCTCTACTTTGGCGGGCCACAGGTCGGCATTCAGCTTGATGCGTTTGAGGCCGGTGTGATCGGGCTTGGCGTCAATATCGGTGCCTACATGACCGAAACCATGCGCGGCGCCATTATCTCTATCGACAAAGGACAGATCGAAGCCGCCCGCACGCTTGGCCTCTCCAGGTTTGAAACCTTCCGCAAAGTGACGCTGCCACAGGCGCTACGCCTGATGATCCGCCCCCTTGGCGTCAACATCAATGCCCAGATCAAAGGCACCGCTCTTGTCGCCGCGATCTCGGTTGTGGAACTGACCTACACGGCACAACGCTATATCGGGTCGACCTACAAGCCCTTCGAGATGTTCCTCATCGCGGGCATTCTCTACCTGATCATCATCACGGCCTCGGGCAAGGTCATCTCTTATCTCGACCGTCGGGTGCGCCTGCAATGATCCGTCTGACCCCCTCCCGTCTCCAACCGAAAGGTGCATTTCATGGGTCTTGATTTCACGGTCATCCCTTCATACGCCGACGCACTTTTGCTTGGCGTGTTGTGGACCATCGCGATTACCGTTTCCTCTGCCGTCCTAAGTTTTTTTGGCGGCATCATGTTCGCGGTGATCGCGCTCTATGCGCCGCTGGTCATTCGCTTGCCATTTCGGTTTTTCGCCTGGCTTTTCATGGGCACGCCGCTCTTGTTGCAACTCTTCCTGATCTACTTTGGCCTTGTCGAACTCGGCATTGACCTTCCCGCCTTTGTTGCCGGGGTGATCGGGTTGGGGCTGCATTTTGCGGTCTACAATTCCGAACTGATCCAGACCGCAATCGTTGCCGTCGATAAGGGCCAGATGGAAGCCGCCCGCACGCTTGGCCTGTCGCGTCCACAGGCCTTGATCAAAGTGGTCATTCCACAGGCGGTGCGCGATGTTATTCCGCCCATCGGCAATAACATGATCGCGCTTTTGAAAGACTCCGCGCTGGTCTCTGTGATCGGTGTGACCGAACTCACCCTCTCGGCCCAGCTTGCCATTGGGCGGACCTACCGCCCATTTGAATTCTACGCCGCTGCCGCCGTGCTTTATTACATCATCAACCTCGGTATGGAGGCGGTCCTACGCCGGATCGAACGCCGCACGCAGCTTTCCCGCTGACCGAAAGAGGATCTGACATGACCGACCCAAAACCTTTCGTCGAAATTCGCCACGCCCAGAAATCCTATGGCTCTCTGGAGGTGCTCAAAGACATCAGCCTCACCGTGCAGCGGGGCGAGATTGTCGCCATCATCGGCCCTTCAGGGTCGGGCAAATCGACCTTGCTACGGGCCATCAACGACCTTGATCCCCTCACCGGCGGCGAGATTATCCTCGACGGTGTGCAGGTCAACAAGACCCTGCCGCATCGCCAATATGAAAAGCATATCAACGGGATGCGCCAACAGATCGGCATGGTGTTCCAGCACTTCAACCTGTTCCCGCATCTGAGCGTGCGCGACAACGTCACTATGGCGCCGAAACTGCTCAAGGGGATCTCGGGGAAAGAGGCGGACAAACTTGCCGAGGAACAACTCACTCACGTCGGCATGCTGGAGCGGATCGACTATTACCCCTCACAGCTTTCAGGCGGCCAGAAACAGCGCGTCGCCATTGCACGCGCGCTGGCGATGGAGCCTAAACTGATGCTGTTTGACGAGGCAACCTCGGCGCTTGACCCCGAGCTTGTCGAAGAGGTCAACCTCGTGATGAAAAAGCTCGCCGAAGAGCACATGACGATGATCATCGTGACCCACGAGATGGATTTCGCCGCTTCGGTCTGTGACCGTGTGTTGTTCATGGATCAGGGCGTTGTGGTCGAAGAAGGCCCACCCGGCAAAATCTTCAAAAACCCCGACATGGACCGCACCAAAGAATTTCTTCGCAAACATCTCGCAGGCTCAAAGTGACGACACCGTCTTCTCATCTCTTTTACCAATCCCGCACGCCCCGTCCGTTCCTCGATCACGGCGAAGGGATTTATCTCTACGACACGTCCGGCAAACGCTATATCGACGGCACATCCGGGGCGATGGTGTCCAATATCGGACATTCCAATCCCAACGTCCTTGCCAAGATGAAGGCGCAGATGGACAAGGCCACCTTTGGTTATCGGCTGCATTTTCGCACCGAACCCTCCGAAGCTCTGGCAACCAAGACTGCCCAGATGATGCCGGACGGGCTTGACCGGGTGTTCTTTGTCTCAGGCGGCTCCGAAGCGGTTGAGAGCGCGATCAAGCTCGCGCGGCAATACGCCGTCGTACGGGGCGAGGCAAGCCGTTGGAAGGTCATCTCGCGCTTTCCTTCGTATCATGGCTGCACGCTCGGGGCGCTTGATCTGACGGGCTATGATCCGCTGGCCCGCCCTTTCGATCCCATGATGCGCGGCATGCCCAAAGTGCCCGCCCCCGTGACCTACCTTGATCGTGATAACCTGTCCGAACACGCGCGTGGCCTGAAATACGCCGAAATGCTGCGCGATCAGATCCTGGCCGAAGGCCCAGAAAGCGTTCTTGCCTTCATTATGGAACCCGTTGGCGGCGCATCGACCGGCGCATTGGTCGCGCCCGATAGCTATTATGGCCGCATCCGTGAGATATGCGACGAGTTCGGCATTCTTCTGATCTACGACGAGGTCATGACCGGCGCGGGCCGCACCGGCGCGTTCATCGCCGCCGAACATTGGGGCATCACCCCGGATATTGTCGCGCTGTCCAAGGGCTTTGGTGCGGGCTATGCCCCCCTTGGCGCAACCGTCGCAGGCGCGCGGATCGTCGAGCCGATCCTTGACGCAGGCGGCTTTCTGCATGGCTTTACCTATGCGGGCAATCCGCTGGCCTGTTCGGCGGGGCTTGCGGTTCTCGAAGAACTTGAAGAGCAAAACCTCGTCGCCAACGCAGCGCGCATGGGCGATGTGCTTTTGGCCCGCCTACAGGGGCTTATGGATCGCTATCCCTTTATTGGTCATGTGCGCGGCAAGGGGCTTTTGACAGCGTTCGAATTCGTCTCGGACCGCGACACTATGGAGCCGCTGCCTACCGCGCTGAACGCCCATTCGCGCCTAGTTGAGATCGCCTATGAGCGTGGCCTTATCACCTATGCGCGCCGCACCCGTGGCGGCACGACCGGCGACCATTTCCTGATCGCCCCGCCGCTCATCATCACCGAGGCACAGATCGACGAAATCATGGCCATCCTGATCGACTCTCTTGATGTGTTTGCTGCTGAGGCTGGTCTTGATGTGGAGAGCGCGGCATGAAACTTCCCGACAAGATCGGCACCCTTGAAGAGGCGGTCTCGTGCATTGGCGACGGGGCAAGCGTGATGATTGGCGGCTTTGGGGTGCCGGGCACACCGTTTACCCTGATCCGCGAATTGGTGCGGCAAGGCCCGCGCGACCTCACGATTATCAAGAACGATGCCAACGAGGCCGACATGGGGGTCGATCATCTGCTCGTTTCGGGACAGGTGGCGCGCCTTGTCACGACCCATATCGGCCTCAACCCACGCGCCATCGCGATGATGAACGCCGGCGAGATCGAGGTCGAATTCAACGCCCAAGGCATCCTTGCCGAGCGTATCCGGGCCGGTGGCGCGGGGCTTGGCGGCATCCTGACCGATATCGGCATTGATACCGAGCTTGCCAATGATAAGCAGCGCATCAACGTCGATGGCAAGGCCTTCATCGTCGAGTCTGCGCTGCGTGCCGATGTGGCGCTTGTGCATGCTGATCGCGCCGACCCGTTCGGCAATCTCGCCTTTGCCGCGACTGCCCGAAATTTCAACCCGCTCATGGCGATGGCCGCAGCCCGTGTCATCGCAGAGGCCGAACAGCTTGTGCCGCTTGGCGACCTGAACGCCGACGACGTGCATACCCCCGGCCCCTTCGTGGATGAACTGGTTGTCCTGAACGAACTCAGCGAGGAATACGCCGTTGTCCAACGCTAGGAACAGAATGGTCGCCCGCGCCGCAGATGAAATCGCGCCCGGCATGGTGGTCAACCTTGGGATCGGTTTGCCGACCAAGGTCGTGGATCATCTTGGTCCCGATTTTCCGGTCTGCCTGCATACGGAAAACGGCCTTGCCGGGATCGGCCCGACCCATCCCCCCGAAACTGCGGATCGCAACCTGATCGACGCAGGCGGGGCGTATGTCTCGACCATCCCCGGTAGTGCGTTTTTCGATAGCGCCGTGTCCTTTGCCCTCGTGCGCTCGGGGCGGCTTGACCTGACGATGCTCGGCGCATTCGAAGTCTCGCAACACGGCGATCTTGCCAATTGGAAAATCCCCGGCAAATTCTCGCCCGGCGCGGGCGGCGGCATTGAGCTTGCCCAGAAAGCCCGGCGCGTGATTGTCCTCACAACCCATACCGATCGCGCAGGCAATCCCAAGCTGAAAGAAGCCTGTAGCCTGCCGATCACCGCGCGTGGCTGCGTTGCGCGGGTCTTTACCGATATGGGCGTCATCGACGTGACCGACACCGGCTTTGCCCTTGTCGAAATCGCGCAAGGCATCACGCCTGCCGAGATCACCGAGGCGACCGGCGCCCCCCTCGCCCTTCCCAAGGGTGACATCCCAACGTTCTGAGGTCTGTGACATGGATACCGATCTGACCCCCCGCATTCTTGACGCGGTGGATGCCTATTTCGACACACAGGTGGACTTTCTGGCCGCCCTGACCGCGCACCCCTCGACTCGCGGCAACGAGCAAAGCGCGCAGGATTTCATGGCCGACGCGCTGGCCGAACGCGGCTATACGGTCGACCGCTGGCAGATCGACGTGGACGATATCCGCCACCTGCCGGGATTCTCGCCGGTGCTTGGCCCTTATGAGGATGCCGTGAACGTCGTCGGCACCCATCGGTCGCGCACAAACACGGGCCGCTCGCTGATCCTCAATGGGCATATCGACGTGGTGCCCGAAGGACCGCTCGATATGTGGGATAGCCCCCCATACGAGCCGCGCGTCGCCGATGGCTGGATGTATGGCCGGGGCGCGGGCGATATGAAGGCGGGGCTTGTCTCGAACCTCTTTGCGCTGGATGCCTTGCGCCGTCTTGGCCTCGCCCCTGCGGCGGATGTCTTCTATCAATCCGTGGTCGAGGAAGAATGCACCGGCAATGGCGCACTGGCCTGTCTTGCGCGCGGCTACAAGGCCGATGCCGCGCTGATCCCCGAACCCTTTGGCGAACAGCTTGTCACCGCACAACTCGGGGTTCTCTGGTTTCAGGTGCATCTTAAAGGGCTGCCAACCCATGTCGCCTATGCTGGCCAAGGCGCAAATGCCATCGAGGCGGCGATCCCGCTGATCGCGGCGCTGCACGAGATGGAAGCGCGTTGGAACGGGGCCGAGCATCGCCATGATGACTACGGCCATATGGACCATGCCCTGAACCTCAATATCGGCAAGATCGAAGGCGGCGACTGGACAAGTTCCGTGCCCGCTTGGTGCGTGTTCGACGTGCGTATGGCGATCTTCCCCGGCCAGAGCATCGACGCCGCCAAGACCGAGATCGAAGCCGTCCTGATGGAGGCCGCACGCGGCAATACCTTCCTCAAAAACGCGCTACCCGAGATCGTTTATCATGGGTTTCACGCCGAAGGTTACGCGCTCTCGGATGACAAAAGCGACACCGCCGCCAAGGCCATCGGCACGCTGGACACGGCGCATGAGGCCGTGACCGGCGACCTGCTCGACCGCGCCGCAATCACCGCAACAACCGACGCGCGGTTCTTTGGCCTTTATGCCGATACCCCGGCCCTTGTCTATGGCCCCCGCGCCGAAGCCATCCACGGCTTCAACGAACGTGTCGAGCTTGAGAGTATGCGCCGCGTGACCAAGGCCACCGCCCTTTTCATCGCCGACTGGTGCGGCGTCGAAGACCTCTGAGACGGAGAAACCCCATGCGCGATCCTATGATCGTATCCACCGCCCGCACCCCCATCGGCAAAGCCTATCGCGGCGCTTTCAACAACCTCGAAGGGCCAAGCCTCGCAGCCCATGCCGTGCGGGCTGCTGTCTCTCGCGCAGGCCTTGAGGGCGGCGAGATCGAAGACACCGTGTTCGGCTCGGCCCTGACGCAAGGCTCAACCGGCGTCAACGTGGCGCGCCATATTGCGCTGGCGGCGGGCCTCCCCGATAGCGTTGCCGGACAGACCGTTGACCGCCAATGCGCCTCGGGCCTCAATGCGCTTGCCATCGCGGGCCACATGGTCGCTGGTGGTGCAGATGTCGCTCTCGCCGGTGGGCTTGAGAGCATTTCCCTCGTGCAGGAAAAACACTGGAACGGGCACCGCTACCGCGATCCATCAGTGCGCGATGGCTATTACCTCTCGATGATCGAAACCGCCGAGATCGTTGCGGACCGCTATGACATTGGCCGCGCAGAACAGGACGCCTACGCGCTTGAGAGCCAGATCCGCACCGCCCGCGCGCAGGACGCAGGCGTATTTGCCGAGGAGATCATTGCCGTTGAGGCCGTGAAAACCATAACCGACAAGGCGACAGGCGAAACCCGTCAGGAGACCGTGCAGATCGACGCCGATGAATGCGGTCGCCCCGGCACAACCGCCGAAGGCCTTGCCAGCCTCAAACCTGTGCTTGGCGCAGGCAAGACCGTGACCGCTGGCAATGCCAGCCAGCTTTCGGATGGCGCAGCGGCGCTTGTTGTGATGGAGGCGCGCGAGGCGTCCAAACGCGGCCTGTCTCCGCTCGGCGCACTGCGCGGCTTTGCCGTCGCCGGGGTGGCCCCCGAAGAAATGGGGATTGGCCCGATTGTCGCCATTCCCCGTCTGCTTGATCGGGCGGGCCTCGGGGTCGATGATATCGACCTGTGGGAGATCAACGAGGCCTTTGCCGCCCAGCTTTTGCCCTGTCGCGACAAGCTCGGCATTGATCCCGATAGGCTGAACGTCAATGGCGGCGCGATCTCTATCGGCCACCCTTACGGCATGTCCGGCGCCCGTATGGCCGGCCATCTCCTTTTGGAAGGTCAACGCCGCAAGGCGCGTTGGGGCGTGGTGTCGATGTGTGTCGGCGGCGGTCAAGGCGCGGCGGGGCTGATCGAGATTTTCTAGCCCGTCTCCTCGGAACGCACAGCCCTCAGAGGCTCTGGACCTGCCCGCCCTTGTCGATAATACTCGACTGGATAGCGACGCAGCGAGGGCAGGATGACCAATTTGGAACGCAAAATAGCGCAGGGGCGCGGCGATATGCCAGCCGACCTCGTGCTGCGCGGCGGGACCGTTTTTGACGTTGTTACCGGCGCGATGATCGCGGGCGACGTCGCCATCTGCGCCGATACCATCGTCGGCATTGGCGCAGATTACGACGGCGACACTATCATCGACGTGAACGGCCTGATCCTTGTGCCCGGCTTTATCGACACCCACCTGCATATCGAAAGCTCCCTCGTCACACCGTTTGAATTTGACCGCTGCGTTGCGCCGCGTGGCATCACCACGGCGATCTGTGACCCGCATGAAATCGCCAATGTGATCGGCCTGCCTGGTATCCGCTATTTTCAGGAGGCCTCGGAACATACGTTGATGGACATCCGGGTGCAGCTTTCCTCCTGCGTGCCATCAACCCATATGGAGACCGCGGGCGCGACCCTACGGGCCAGCGATCTGACACGGGTCATGGCGCACCCCTCCGGCATCGGATTGGCGGAGTTCATGAATTATCCCGGCTTGATCCATCGCGATCCCGGCTGTCTTGCCAAGCTCTCGCTTTTTGAGGGCGGCCACATTGACGGCCATTGTCCTCAGCTTTCGGGGATGGACCTCAACGCCTATATCGCCGCTGGCATCCGAACCGAACACGAAGCCACCACCGCCGAAGAGGCGCTTGAAAAACTCCGCAAAGGGATGCGCGTCCTGATCCGCGAAGGCTCTGTCTCCAAGGATCTTGACGCCCTCGCCCCGATCCTGACCGAGGCAACCTCGTCCTATCTCTGCCTGTGCACCGACGATCGCAACCCGCTCGACATCGGAGAACACGGCCATCTTGATTACATGATCCGCCGCCTGATTGCCCTTGGTGCCTCGCCCTTGGCGGTCTATCGCGCGGCGTCTTTGTCGGCGGCCGAGGCCTTTGGTCTCAAGGATCGCGGCCAGATCGCACCGGGCAAACGCGCCGATATCGTCGCCCTCGATAGCCTTGAGGCCTGCCACGCGCAGATGGTCTTTTGTGCGGGGCAACGCCTGACCGACGCCGCCTTTGCGGCCCGCAAGATTCTGCCGCCGGTCGGGCGGCGCTCTGTCCTTGCGCCAACCGTGACCCCAGACGATTTCCGCGCCCGCGCCAACCGTGCCGAAACCGACGTCATCGGCATCCTTGAGGGCAAAATCATTACCGAGCATCTACACGAAAATGTCCCCGTCGAGGAGGGCGACAAACGCCCCGACCCAGCCCGTGATCTGATCCGTATCTCCGTCATCGAACGCCACGGCAAGAACGGCAATATCGCCAACGGCTTTGTCAAAGGGTTCGGCCTCAAATCGGGGGCCATCGCCTCGACCGTTTGTCATGACCATCACAATATCGCGGTCGTCGGAACCAATTACGACGACATGACCCTCGCCGCGAACCGCATGGGCGACATCGAAGGCGGCTTTGTCGTCGCCTGCGATGGGGAAATCCTCGCGGAACTGCCCCTGCCCGTTGCCGGATTGATGAGCCTGGAGCCGTTTGAGACCGTCCGCGACCGCCTCACAGATCTGCGCCGCGCCGCGCGTGCGCTTGGTGTGACTCTGGAAGAGCCCTTCCTGCAACTCGCCTTCCTCGCCCTGCCGGTTATCCCGGCCCTCAAGATCACCGACCGGGGCATGGTCGATGTCTCAAAGTTCGAGATTATCTAGAACGAAAAAAGCCGGGCCGCGCAAAACCCTTGCGCGGCCCAACCTGCTTAGAACCGCATTTCAACGGTGATGTAGAACGTCCGCCCCGGCTCGTTGACCTGGAACATCCCCGGATCAAAGACATTGGTGCGGCTGAGGTGGTTGGCATAGGTCTTGTCCAAGACGTTATCGACCCCTGCAATAAGCATCGTCTTGTCGCTCATTTCATAGCTGCCAAAAAGGTCGAGCGTCGCCCAGCCGGGCGTTGCACCCGCATCGCGCGCCGGGTCGATCTTGTCTTGTGACATCGCCCAATTGACACGGCCCCCGGCCTGCCATGCATCCTGACCGTAGCTCATGGTCACGCTGCCGCTGAGAGGCGGGATCTGGGCAAGATCGCGATTGTCGGTCTTGTTCTTACCCCGCGTATAGGTCGCGTCCGCCAGAACGGTAAACCCGCCCCGCGTCCAGCTCCCGTTGACCTCTACCCCGGTGAGGAGCGCATCAATATTGCGGTAGGTGGTGACGCCCGCGACCGAGAACTGATCGCGCAGGATATAGTCGTTGACGCGATCCGCATAAACAGAGGCGTTGAACATCCAATCGCCGCCATCACGTTCATAGCCGATATCAAGCTGATGGTGCTTTTCCGGGGCGATATTTGGATTGCCGACCCAGTTGCTACGCCCCATAGCCCGCTCTGTCGCGTCCGCCGTGCGCACTGACCGCGACAGGCCGATATAGACGTTGGTATTGGCATCAAGCGCATAATCAAGCCGCGCCAGACCACCGATATTATGCTCGGTCCGGGCATCGTTGAACGTCGTGCCATATTGCGCGGTATAGAACGTGTTTGGCGACGCCGCCGATCCGCCGGGCACCGTGTTCGCCGCCCCTGCCGAGGCTTTGACATAATCATAGCGCGCCCCAAGCGTGAGCGTCATATGCTCCGAAAGCTCGGTGACTGTTTCGCCATAAAGCCCGGTTTGGCGGATGGTCACATCCGGCCACATCAGGAACCGCGCCAACGCCGGATTTTCGGCAAGCACCGGCGCCGCCATCATCCCGGTATAAAGCGTCGCAAACCGATTGTTCGACACGAGGTCAAGCCCGACCTTGGCCTTGGTGGCCCCGAACTCCAGATGCGCCTCGATCTTGCCGCCATGCGTATCCGACGTGGTTGGTGTGCGGGCAAACATCGCCCCGGCGGGACGCAGGGTAAAGTTGTCCATCACATGATCGACTTCGCTCAGGAACAGGTTGCCCTCGATCCGTCGCAAAATACCGGCATCAAGATCAACACCGCCGCGCAAGCGATAGATCGACGTATCCGAAAGCGGGCTGTCCATACCTGCGCCGGGGAAAAGCGCGTCCTCAACACGGTCACGCTCGATATCAAGGGCAAGATCCACGCCATTGCCCTCATAGCCAAGCGTCAGGCCTGCGCTCTTCTGGTCATACGAACTGCGCACCGCGTTGCCGTCGCCATCTTCATAATTGTCCGCCGTCTTCGATCCTGCATAGCCTTCGAGATAGACCCCCCGCCCAAGGTCGAGCGCGAAATCACCATTGACGTTGATCTTGCCGGAGTTGCTCGAAACCCCGGTGCTCAGGCCGAACGTAAGCGGTCCACTGTCCTCAAACTCGGGGGTTTCCCGCTCAAGGATTACCGACCCGCCCGATCCGCCGGGGCCGTTGGTCACACTTTGATAACCGCGTTCGACAATGATCTTATCGGCGCGCGAAATACCTGCTGTCGCGGCGGGCGGGTCCATGCGGTTGGGACAGCCGCCATAGGTAAACGACCCGGAATCAATGATGTTGAGCTGGTTCTGGGATTGGCCGCGAATGACGACCTCAAGACCATGCCCCCCCATCCGGCCTGACGCCACGCCGGGCACACCGCGCAGGAATTCGCCGCCATCGGCGGGCGGGGTCGACATCAAGGGCTGATCGCCCAGAATGACCGTGGTTGCACCGACCGTTTCAACGCCCTGCTCTAGGACGATCTGGGGAAGGTCGATTGCCGTCTGCGCATCGGTGTCTTCAGTCACCTGCGCCATCGCCACAGAGGATAGGGACGACATAAGGATCGCATACGCACTCAGGCGTAAATATTTGGGATTATTCATTTTATCACCACATTCGAGTCTGCATAGCACAACACTCCGCGCACCGTGAAAAGGGCACAGGGAGTCGTTCAAGAGATATCGGGGGACGCCCCCTTAGATGCAGACAGGTGGGGCGCGGATGCCATGCCGGAAAATCCGCCGCTCCTGCGGAGCGATGATGTCGCGGCTGGCCTCATAAGGCACATGATGGAATACGATCGAACGCAGCGCCACGCCGGGGGACGCAAGTTCCAGCGCGGGACCAACGATACAGAAGGGACAATGACCGGTCGTGGAGGGCGCCCCCTCCCCACCGGCTTCGCTGATCAGGTTGCCGTCCGCATCGACCGTAATCGTCTGAACACCATTGGCTCCACAGATGACGATCTGGATGCCGGCATCGCCGGACACCACCGAAGCGCCGCCAAAAGCCATAGTGCTCTGAAGGAATAGGAGACCGGCGAGGAATACCCCGCACACCTGCCGCAAGGGCATGATCCAGTCTCGCTTCAGCTTCATAGCTGACTATGTGCACCACCTCGCCCCGCACAACAACGAAAAATTCCATCGCGGGAAGGTGCATTTTTGATGTAGGTTAGCCGCGACCGCCCGCGCGATCGCGGACCTAGCCGAGCTATCAGCCAGCGCTGTCTTGAAATGCCAGGGACGTGCGGTCCTTTTTGGGGCGGTCCTCATCGGGAAGGTCGCCGGTCACAAGGTAAATCGTTTGTTCCGCAATGCCCGTGGCATGATCCCCGACCCGCTCGATGTTCTTGGCGATAAAATGCAGATGCATGCCAACCGCAATATTTCGCGGGTCTTCCATCATATGCGTCAAAAGCGACCGGAACAGTGTGTTGTAGATTTGATCGGCCTCAAGGTCTCTCTCGATAACCTCTGCCGCTTTGGCCGTGTCTCGTTGAATGAAGGCATCCAGTGCATCCTTGACCATCGCCTCGACGAAACCAGACATGCGGCCAAGCGCGACAGAGGATCCGCTAATCTCACCACTCCCCGCCATTGCTATTGTGCGCTTGGCCATATTCTTTGCGTAATCGCCACAGCGCTCAAGATGGGATGCGATTTCCATCACCGACAAAACCGTCCGCAAATCGCCCGCCGTAGGAGAGCGCAGCGCCAAAAGCCGGGCCGCGTCCGTCTTGACCGTCAGGTCCAGCTCATCCACAACCTTATCGCCTTTGCGCACCGTCTCGGCCAATGCGACATCCTGCGACTTGAGCGCCTTGGTCGCATCCCGAAGCGCGGTTTCCACAAGGCCACCCATTTTTACAACGGCGGCCTGGATGCTCTCCAAGTCCCGGTCGAACGAGGACACAATATGCTTTTCAATCATGGTCTTATCCGATCCGGCCAGTGATGTAGCTTTCGGTGCGTGGGTCGCTGGGGTTGGTGAATATCTCACCCGTGTCATTAAATTCGACAAGATGCCCAAGATGGAAGAACGCCGTTTTCTGGCTCACACGCGCGGCCTGCTGCATGGAATGCGTCACGATCACCACAGAGTAGTCTTGACGCA
>JAPHRE010000049.1 GCA_026195905.1 Pseudopelagicola sp.
CAATCGCTACGCCCGGTCGATGAGGTGCGCGGTCTTCTTGAGGAAAGTGGCTTTCTGGCCCTTTTGGAGGGGCGTCCGGGGGGCGGGTTTGGTCTTGATATGTCTGTGCTGGGGGGGCTGGTAGAGCATCAGACGATTGGCAGTATCCTGTCGCGGTCAGAGGTGTCGCGCGCGCCGACACGGGTTGATGCCGCCCTTCTTGCGCCACTTCTGGATGAGTGTCTGCGCCGGTTCGGGGCGGCGATTGAGGCGGATGGCGGGGATGCATGGGGGCGCGGCTATGGGTTTGGCGCGATGGTCGCGACAGCGCGGGCGCTGATTCTGGCGCTCAACGAAGGGCTATACCATGTATTTGAACTTGATCTGTCCCTCATGGGAGGGGCGCGGGAAGGGCGTATGGTTTTTGCCTTTCCCGACAAGGTTGATGCCGTTTTGCCCGAGGACGAGGAGGGGGCGGAGGCTGTTCCTGAGGGAGAGAGCCTGCGCGCCGGGGTGATGATGGCGCAGGCGACGCTTGATGCCGTATTGGCGCAAGTGTCCATGCCGTTGGCGCGGCTCCAGTCGCTTGAGGTCGGGGAAACGATCCCGCTGCCACCGGATGCGCTTAAAACGGCGCGGCTTGTGATGGGGGAAGACAATGCCGGTTTGCCTGTCACGCTGGGCCAGTTGCACGGGTTCCGGGCGGTGCGCCTGAAGCTTGGGCAAGAACAAACGCGCAGCCCCTCGCCGCAAGAGGCCGCCAGTTCTCCAACATTGCGCGATGCCTTGGGCGAAGAGCCGGTGGGGGCCGCATCGGAGATGGTGGCATTGCCGCTCGACTCGGTCGAGGTTGCGCAAGACCCGGCGATTGCCGAGCCCCACGAAGGCAGCGTGTCAGACGTCGAAGAGGGGTTGGATGACCTTGATGATCTTCTTGGTGAGATCGAGGCGGGGGACGCGGCACAAGAGCCGCTCCCGGCCTGATCCGTGTTAGGTCTGTGCCTCAAGGTAGGGGCGCAAAGACGACAGATCATAGCCTGCGGCTGCCGCTGCGGATAAGATTGTATCGGGCGAGAGGGTTGTGGCGTTGGCCAAGCCCCAGACGAAGGCCGACCGCGTCCCGGAGCGGCAATAGGCCAGCACCGTGGCGTTTTCTATGGCCAAGGTCTCGGCTTGGGCCGCGACATTTTCCGGTGTCATACCGGTGCCCGACACAGGGTTATAGACAAAGGTCAGCCCGGCAGCCTCGGTCGCGGCACGAAGCGCGTCGGCCTGAAAATCTGGGGTCACTTCATCGTCCGGGCGATTGCAGATCACATGGGTGAAACCGGCTTTGGCAAGGGCGGGGATGTCGTCTACCGTGATTTGCGGCGCGACGGCGTAGGTTTCGGTAAGTTTGCGCACGTCCATGTCAGGTTTCTATCCTTTGTCGTTTTTTGGTGCAATGTCGCTTTGGGCAAAAGGGCGCGCCTTGGGGACGGCGCGCCAAAATGTCAGGAGCTTGGCGCTGCCTTGCCAAATCCGCGAAGCAGGGGCGGCGTCAGGGCCATACCCGCAGCCATAGCCGCGAAAAAGACCCAATGTGGCCAGCCGCCGTAGCTGAGCGAGGCGATGGCCGGGCCGGGGCACAGACCGGCCAGCCCCCACCCTGCGCCGAACATGACAGAGCCGAGGGCGAGCGAACCGCTTATTTTTGTCGCTGCCGGTTTTGGGAACGTGCCGCCGACCAGCGGCTTGCGCCGTTCTGTCAATCGCCATGCAATCATCATTGGCACGATGGCCCCGCCCATGACGAAGGCCAATGTCGGATCCCAGTCGCCAAAGACATCAAGCCAGCCCTGAACCTTGGTTGTATCGGTCATGCCGGAGATGAAAAGCCCGGACCCGAACAGGCCGCCCGCGAGAAATGCGTAGATCATGCGTTGCATCAGATCACCCCCAGGATGTGACGGAAAAGCAGAACGGTTGCGCCACCTGCAAGGATGTAAAAGGCCGTGGCGGCGATGCCGCGTGGAGAAAAGCGCGAGATACCGCAGACGCCGTGGCCCGAGGTGCAGCCATTGGCAATTCGTGTTCCGATCCCGACAAGAAGACCGGCGGAAATCAACACCACAAGGCTTTCGCTGGCGTGGGTGGAGAAGGGTTTATAGAACGGATTGATCAAGATGGGCAGGAGAAAGACCCCGGCCAGAAAGGCGATGCGTTCGCCGCTGTTCTTGCGTCCGGAGCCGTCGATGAGGCCTCCGAGAATGCCACTGGCACCCATGATCCGGCCATTCGCGAGGAGGTAAAGCGCCCCGCCGCTGCCGATCACAAGGCCGCCAATGAGCCCCCAGATCCAATCGCTTGGTATGGTTTCTAACATTGCGTTTCCTTTTTGTCCTGTCAGTCTTGTTCGCCCTGCCAGGAGGGCAAGACAAGGCCGACGTCTCCATGTTCGCGGTGGATGCGTCGGACTTTGGGGTTTGGCGGTCTTTGCGCTTAGAGTTTGTTGACCGGCACCTTGAGGAAGACATCTCCCTGTTCATCAGCTTCAGGCATTTGACCGGCGCGCATGTTCACCTGCAGAGAGGGGATGATGAGCTTGGGCATGTCCAGCGTGGCATCCCGGCTATCGCGCATTTCGACGAAGGCGTCTTTGTCTTTGCCCGCGCCGACATGGATATTTGCGGCTTTTTGTTCGCCCACGGTTGTTTCCCAGGCGTATTCATCGCGTCCCGGAGCTTTGTAGTCGTGGCCGACGAAGATGCGGGTTTCGTCGGGCAGGGCAAGGATTTTCTGAATCGAATTATACAGCGTTTCAGAAGACCCGCCGGGAAAGTCGCAGCGTGCCGTGCCAAAATCGGGCATGAAGAGGGTATCGCCGACAAAAGCCGCATCGCCGATCACATAGGTCAGACAGGCCGGGGTGTGGCCGGGCGTATGCAGCACGTCGCCGCGCAATTGACCGATGTGAAAACTATCGCCTTCTTTGAAGAGTTGATCGAACTGCGATCCGTCGCGTTGAAATTCGGTGCCTTCGTTGAAGACTTTGCCGAAAGTGTCCTGCACGATCTTGATGCGGTCGCCGATGCCGATTTTGCCGCCGACCCGCTCTTGAATATAGGGCGCGGCTGAGAGGTGATCGGCGTGCACATGGCTTTCAAGGAGCCATTCCACGGTCAAACCCTCTTTTTCGACATGGGCGATGACCGCGTCGGCCGATTTGGTATCGGTGCGCCCGGACGCATAGTCAAAATCCAGCACACTGTCGATAATGGCGCAGGATGTGCCTTGCGGGTCTTTTACGACGTAGGAAATCGTATTTGTGGCGTCGTCGAAAAAGGCAGTTACTTCAGGTTTCATGTGTTTCCCTCCATTTCGTTACACATATAGATATTTGCGCATGTGTCGCAAGGGCGGTGTAGCGGTTGACCTATATCAATGCCTTTGAGACGGGGGCGTGCCAGTGTTATACGACAATGGAAGGAACACGCGATGATTGATACCAAAGCCCGCAAAAAGGCGCTGATGGCGCGTCTTGCCGAGCTTGATACCCGTCTTCACGAGATTGAGGATGAATTGGATAACCCGCCTTCCAAAGATTGGGAAGAGGCGGCTGTTGAGCGCGAGGACGACGAGGTTCTTGAGCAGCTTGGGCAGAGCGGACAGGATGAAATACTGCGTATTCGGGCAGCATTGAAGCGGATACGCGATGGAGAATATGGCATTTGCGTGCGTTGCGGCGACGATATCGCCCCCGAGCGTTTGGACGTGTTGCCCGATACGCCATTGTGCAAAATCTGCGCGGCAACCGTCGCGCGGTGACGCTGAACCAGATTTGAGGAGGATTGCGACATGACCATTGTTGAACTCGTAGAAAAGGCGACCGCTCTCGAAGCGGAGATTGCAAATGCAAGCGATGATGCGCGCCATGAGCTGCATCGGGAATTGCACAGCGTGTTGGAGGATATTCGCAGTAAAGGCGGTTCCGTTCCGGCGCACCTGCGCGATCTTGATCTTGAACTTGTCGATGAAGAGGTCGAGGAGAGCTTTGACAACATGCCTGTCTAAGGCGGATTGCAGGTTGTGTATTGAGCGGTGCGCGCGGTTATCCGGGCGCGCCTTTTCATTGCAGGCTTGCACCGTTTGGCCTGAGGTCTAAAGTTCATAGTGAACACATTGAAGAGGCAGATCCGGGGGAGGCGCGGATCATGGATAAGGCCGTTGGCTATGAGGTAGATGACGCGATTGCGATCCTTGAGATACGCAATCCGCCGGTCAATGCGGTCGGTGCTGCGGTGCGCAAAGGGCTTGAGGCAGGTCTGCGCCGGGCGTTGGAGGATGAGACCGTCAAGGCGATTGTGATCCTTGGCAGCGGTCGCACCTTTCCAGCCGGATCGGATATCCGGGAGTTTGGCAGACCGCCTGCGGACCCGGGGCTGCCGGGGGTTTGCAACGACATCGAAACCGCGCCCAAATTGGTTGTCGCGGCGATTCACGGCACGGCCCTCGGGGGCGGGTTTGAACTGGCGCTTGCGGCGCATCACCGTGTGGCCGACGCGGCGGCCCGGATCGGATTTCCAGAGGTGACGTTGGGGATATTGCCCGGTGCGGGCGGGACACAACGCGCGCCGCGCCTTGCCGGTGCGGGCGATGCGCTTGATCTAATGCTTTCGGGGCGTCCGATTGCCGTCACAAGCCCGGCGGCGAGGCCTTATATTGACAAGATTGTTCAAGGCGACCTGCGCGATGCGGCATTGGCGTATGCGCGCGCCTTGTTGGCGCAGGACAAGGGGGCACGACCAACCCGAGATATTCGCAAGGGATTTGGCGATCCTATGGCGTATCAGCAGGCGGTGGCCTTGCGACGGGATGGTGTCGCAGATCGCCCGGAAATGGCGCCGCGCGAGATCGTAAATTGCGTGGAGGCGGCAGAGTTGTTGCCTTTTGATGTGGGACTCACGTTCGAGCGTGCGGCGTTTGAGGAGTGTGTGCAATCGGATCAGGCCGCGAGTCTGAGGCATGTCTTTTTTGCAGAACGCCGCGCCCCGAAATTCCCCGAGATCGAAACCACGCGCGCCACGCCCGTGACGCAGGTCGGGATTGTGGGTGGCGGTGCGGCGGGGCGGGGATTGGCGCTTGCGTGTCTTGAGGCCGATCTTGATGTGGTCCTTATCGAGCGCAACAAAGCGGCGCTGCGAGATAGCCTTGGCAAGATGAACACCTACCTTGACCGACAGGTTGCGCAAGGACGCCTGCGGGGGGCGGCGCGGGATGGCTATTTGATGCGGCTACATGGGAAAACGGATTTCGTCGCGCTCTCCGAGGCGGATATCGTGATTGAGACGGTGGCGGATGATCTCAAGGAAAAGCAGCAAGTCCTCTTTCAGCTTGATGCGGTCGTGCGCGAGGAGGCGGTTCTTGTGTCGACCACGGTGCGGCATGATGTGCAGAAAATCGCGAGCAAAACGGGCGATCCCGGTTGGGTTTTGGGCCTCGATATTCCGAATCCAGTGCATCTGCGTCAAGGTGGTGAAGTCATGGTGCCAGACGGTGCGTCCAAGGCGGCGATTGCAACGATGGTTGGATTTTTGCGCCATATTGGCAAAATTCCAATACGTGCAAAGGGCAACACGGCCCATATCGGGCGCGCCATAGTGGCTGCGTATCGTCAGGCTGCCGACCTATTGGTCGAAGATGGCGCGACGCCATATCTTGTGGATGAGGCGATGCGGGCTTTTGGGATGGCGCAGGGGCCATATGAGCAGCGCGATTGGGAGGGACTGCAAGAGGAATGGGCGCTGCGCCGTGCTTTGGGCGCGCAGGGGCCACATGCGGGGCGGCAGGTCACGATTGTGGATCGTCTTTGCGAGGCGGGGCGCTTTGGCAAAGCCGCAGGGCGGGGCTATTACCTTTATGATGCGCAAAGCCCCAAAGGCCGCCCGGACCCGCAGGTCGTTGCCTTGATCCGGCAAGAGCGGGAGGCAAAAGGGATTTCAGCGCGGCGGTTTACGCCTGAGGATATTCAGCGCCATTGCCTCGCGGCGATGGTAAACGAAGGCGCGCGCCTTTTGCGGATCGGTCATGCGCGTTGCCCGTCGGATATTGATGTTGTGATGGTTCATAACTACGGATTTCCGCGCTGGCGCGGTGGGCCGATGAAGGCGGCAGATATTGCCGGGATTCGCACAGTTCAGCGCGACATTGAACGGTTTGCGCCTCAGGATGGTGTTTTTTGGTCGGCCGAGCCGGTGTTTGATACGTTGTTCAAGGCCGGGGTCGGGTTTGATAGTTTGAATGGGTAAGCGGCCCGCCGTCAGGCGAGGAAGATGCCAAGGATCACCATCATCAGGCCGATTACCGATAGAAAAAGCGCGCCAAGATTAAGCGGCATCACCTTTTGAACAGCCGCGCGCAGGTCCTCGTCTGAAAGACCCGCCTTACGGGCGCGGGCCACGCGCGCGATTGACAGAACAAGGCCAAAAAGCCCCAAGAGAGAGACGATCGCGCCGCCCCAGACCAGCCATTCCATTGGGTTTTCCTTCTGCCATCAATTGCGCAGGACGTAGCCCAAGCGGCGCGATTGGGCAAGCGGGCAAATTTTCGCGCGTCGGCGCGGTATGGCCGCTTGCGGCCTCTTGGACAGAGCGATAAGTTGCGGTTTCGTTCCAATCGCCGATCCGCATCGGCCTACCTTACAGGAGTGCTCAATGAGCGAAAATTCAAGCGATGACAGCTATCGCGTGACGGCTGGCGAATTGCGCCAGTTCATTGAACGGTTTGAGCGGCTCGAGATCGAAAAGAAAGACTTGGCGGACCAGCAAAAAGAGGTCATGGCCGAGGCAAAGGGGCGCGGCTACGACACCAAGGTCATGCGCAAACTTGTGGCGCTTCGCAAGCGTGACAAGGACGATATTGCCGAAGAAGAGGCCGTTCTTGAGATGTATAAAGAGGCGCTTGGCATGTAAGCGCCCTTTGGGTCAGGGGGAGATGAACGTCACGCCCGGAATACGCGAAATCTCAAAGACGTCCTCGTCATAGATTTCCGTCAAGGTGTCGACGACTTCCTCGGACCAGCCGGGAATGTCGAGTTCTTCTTCAAGCTCTTCCTCGATGGCGAATTTGTCGAGGAAAGCTGCGATCACGCGGCGCTTTTGCATCTCGGTCAAGCCGGGGTGCTTTTCAACATAGGCATCAAAACGCTTTAGCCCTTCGACGCTCATGATCTCATGCAACAGATCATTGCCGCCTTCGAGTGGTTGTGTGGGTTCTATGCCCGATATCTCACGCAGCAATTGCTCCCAGATGAGCGGCGTGTCTTCGTTGCACCAAACCGTCAGAGAGGCATTTGGCAGTGCGGTGCGCACACGCTGGATCATCTCCGACCAGCGCAATGCAGCGGGGTCAGAGCCGCCCGTGATATCCTCAATGCGATCATCTGGTGAGCCGTCGACCAGCGCGGGCAAGAGCGTCGCGGGGTTGCGGATGGCAAAGAAAATCTCGACCTCATCGCTATAAAAGATGCTGCAAAAATCCTGTAGGCGCTCTTCGCCGCGCGGGTAGTAGGTATTGTTGCGGATCGCGAGGCGCGGCACGCAGAAAAAATTGCTATTGGAAAACACGATACGATCAGGCTCGTCCACGCTCGGGTCTTTGAGGTCGCTGAGGACTTCGGCTCGGGCGTTGGCGTCGATCAAGCTGTCGTGAAGGAGGGTGCGTATCTTTGTGCGATAGCTGCGCGGCTTGGGGAGTGACACCCCTTGAGAGGCTAGAAGCTCTCGGTTTTTGCCGAGGGATTTCAAGAGCCTGTCGTCGTCGGTAAAATGTGCGCCAGCGTGGAGGACTATCTGCATAACGTTCCAGGATGCCAATTTTGTTAGGGGGTCATTATATCTTCGTTTCTGGACAGTGAAACCAGATTCAGGCAACAGAGGCGCATGAAACCGTCACAGTCTCTTTCCGGGGTGCGTCCGATCCGAATTCAGGCCCCCAGTATTTGGTCAATAGGCGCCGTTGCCATTGCCGCGATCGTTCTTTTGCCGATCCTGGCGGTTGTTTTCATGGCGTTTAGCCCGACGGAAAACATTTGGGGCCATTTGATTTCGACCACACTGCCGCGCTACATGCGCAACACGGTCGTCCTTATGTTGAGCGTGGGGCTTGTGGCGGCCAGCATTGGCACAGTGGCGGCGTGGCTTGTATCGCGATACCGGTTTCCGGGGGTGGCGTGGCTTGAGTGGGCCTTGCTTTTGCCCTTGGCGATCCCGGCTTATGTCGGAGCCTATGCGCTGGTGGATTTTCTCGAATATGCCGGGCCGGTGCAAACCGGATTGCGCGCGCTGTTTGGGTGGGAGAATGCGCGGGCCTATTGGTTCCCGGAAATCCGGTCTCTTGGGGCGGCGATCATCGTTCTTTCGGCGTCGCTCTTTCCTTATGTGTATATTCTGGCGCGGGCCGCGTTTCGCGAGCAATCCGGGGCAGCCGAAGAGGTCGCGCGCTCCCTTGGGGCAGGGGCGGTCAAGCGGTTCTGGCGTATTGGGCTTCCTATGGCGCGCCCTGCGATTGCGGCGGGAACGGCCATCGTGATGATGGAAACGGTCAATGACTTTGGCACTGTCGACTATTTTGCGGTGCAGACGCTGACCACTGGCATTTTCAGTGTTTGGCTCGAAAGCAACAACGCGGGCGGAGCAGCGCAGCTTGCGTGTGTGGTTCTGGTGCTGGTGGTGTTTCTGGTCACTATGGAAAAGATCAGTCGCCGCAAGCTGCGCTATTTTAGCATGAACACCCGTCAGCGCAGTCCTGAGCCGACGGTTCTTCGGGGGAGCGTGAAATGGCTCGCGACACTGGCCTGTGTTGTGCCGTTCCTTGTCGGGTTCGTCCTACCGATCAGTGTGATCACGTCCCACGCACTTGGGAATATAGAGCGTTGGAGCGATCCGATGCTGCTTCGGGCGCTTGGCAACACGCTTATGGTTGGCGGAATCGCGGCGCTTGTGACTGTGGTTGCGGGGGTTTTCCTTGTCTATGGGGTGCGGCTTTCGGGGCGGCGGTTGCCCCGGTTGCTTTTGCCGCTGACCACGATTGGTTATGCGGCACCAGGCGCGGTTCTTGCGGTTGGCATTCTCATTCCGCTTGCCGCTCTGGACCATAAATTGGCTGATTTTGTCGAGGCTGCAACGGGACAGACGGTTGGTCTTTGGTTGACCGGGTCGGCCTTTGCGATCGTGTTGGCCTATTCGGTCAGGTTCTTTGCAATCGCCCAAGGCGCGGCGGATGGGGCGATGGGGCGGGTCACACCAAGCCTTGCTATGGCGGCGCGCTCGCTTGGACGCACCAAGGGGCAGGTTCTGGGCGAAGTGTATTATCCGCTTATACGCACTACCATTGGGTCTGCGCTGCTGCTTGTGTTTGTTGATTGCGTCAAGGAATTGCCGGCGACGATGCTACTCCGCCCGTTCAATTTTGATACGCTCGCGACGCAGGTTCATGACCAAGCCAGTCTCGAAAACCTTGGCGACGCCAGCCCGGGCGCGGTTCTTATTATGCTCGTGGGTCTCTGCGCGGTGGCCCTTTTGGCGCGCGCCAACAGATAGCAATATTTGGTCTTGCAGGGCTGCGCCATTCGTCATAAATCCCTCTGCAGTGCCCCTATAGCTCAGCTGGTAGAGCAACTGATTTGTAATCAGTAGGTCCGCGGTTCGAGTCCGTGTGGGGGCACCACTTCACCATCCAGAAAATCTAAATTGCTTTGTGTAGATTGCTTTTCCAGCTGCGCATGAGGCGGGCGGTGTTGGATTTGCGTTCCAACAGGGCTCTATTCATCGGGCGGTGTCAGTCTTTATCGAGCGGCGATGCCCAAGATGCGGGTCCAGAATGAGTCCTGTGTCAGGTCGTCATAGCCAGCGCGCCATTTGTCGCGAATCTGGGGGTATCGGAGAAGAAAACGGAGGGAGTTTTTCGCGATACGCAGCCCTTGGCGCAGGAATGCGCGTTTGGAATGTTGGACTTTGTAGGCCTTTTTATTTGCAGCATCGACAACGAGAATTTCGGCGGCCCCCCATGAGTTCGCAATATTGTCACGCCCCGCGGTATCCAACACCATGCGGTTGCCGAAACGTCTGAAGAAGGGCAGGAAAAAGCCGTTGAGCGTAAGCTGCATGATGCGGCGCACGATTGTGTTGCTTGGGTTCAGGACGATGTGAGAGGCTGGCGGCTCCTCTGGGTAGTCGGCCCAAGCCTCACCCTTCATGATATCCTTGATTTGTGCACGGCGCTGGCTCATGTCTGCGTTTTGTGCAAAAAAGTCCGGGCCAGCCATGACATCTTCGAAAGCAAGATTAAGTGCCTCTGCCGTGCCGTAGTGGTGTGTCGCGAGGGCCCTGGCAAAAAAGGAAAGCGCGATTTTCAGGGTTTTGATGCGCCCAATTTCCATTTTTGGCAATGCGAGATGATGCGCCAGATGGTTGCGCAGATCGAGATAGAGGGTTTGAGCCGATTGTTTGTCGGCAAAATCCGCATCTTGAAATGACATCACGCCCGGCAGGGTCACGATGTTGAAATCATGCACCAGCGAAAAGGAAATATCATCCCCGCGCACGAAAAACGGGAATGGCATGTGATCGGCATGATCCAGGGGGAAGGCGAAAAACCACCAGCCGCCATAGAATCCCGGTGGCGGGGTCTTGGTCGAGGCGAGTTCCATCTGGAACACTTGGCCGAGATTGCGCAGGTCTGTGCCGTTGTGAAGTGGTTTACAGCGCCCATTGAAGATGGCCCCGTTTTCCCAAAGCGACCAACGATGCGCGGCATTGGCAAGCGCGCCGGAAACGGCGGTCGCCGAATTGGACGCATAGGCGAGAAAAGCCCAAGTGCGATGCAGGCTCTCCATATGGATTGCGGCATCATCATCCATGAACAGGCAGTGGCTGGCACCGCGTTTGCGCGCCTCCAAAAGCCCCCGAGCAAACCCGCCCGCGCCGCCCAGATTTTCGTTGGGTATTGGCGTAACGTCTTGTGTTGGGCTGAGGTCTGCGCTTTGGCCATTGTCGACGACGAGCATATGCAAATGATCGCGTAAGGGCGATGTTTTCATATAACTGGAAAACCGTAGCGCTGTGTGCTGAACGGCCTGCTCTCTCTTGAATGTGGTGACTGAAAGCGTGAGATCGGGAAGGCGCAGGGGCGTTTGCCGCGTTTGCCATTGGGCTTTGCAAAGGTGACCGTTTGTCAACGCGGTGACCTCAAAATAGAGGATGCCGCGCGCCCCGATGTCAGAGAAATGCGACAGGTCAATTCGGATTGGGTCCGCATCGTGCAGGTCGTAAATATGGCGATGAATACGTTCCCAAGAGCGGTTTGGGATGGCGAAAAAGACGCTGATTTCCAACCGGCCTTCGCCCTCTAGAAGCAGGGATAAATCCGTAAGGTTGCAGTGCTTGACCCATTTCCCGACGTTGAAGAGGTTGAAATAGGTGCAAAAACGGGCCCGACCGCCAATGCCAAATTCAACACGCGAGACGCCGTATGAGTAGCCTGCGGCCCCGTCGAGGTGCATGTATAGATCAGCTTCGGAGCATAGATCCGGATCCGGCCAAATCTGGTTCTGAAGCGTTGTGTAGCCATCAGGATCGGTGATCGTCGGGATATCCGTGGTGCTTGGCATGTCAGGTGAGATATTCATCTTTGAGGTTTTCAAGGAATTGCGCTGCATTTGGATTGCCGATGGCCTGTGGGTCGAGCTTTCGCAGTGTATCCGCAACCGCGTCAACCTCGGGGATAGGCTTCACGTCGCGAATTTTCTCAATTCCGGGGAAAAATTCCTCTTTGCCGACAAATTCCGAGAGCTGGCGATGGATAGGGACAAATCGTTCGACGATTTCGGCCCGATGTGTGGGGCCGAACAGTTCGATGTCTCGATTGGGGATCAGGTCTAGATCGCCTGTGTGCCAAAGCAGGTAATCGCGCAGGTGCCGGGCGTCCGGGGCCGACAGTTCGTGATTAGCCCGGCGGACAATTTCAAAGGTCGCTATGGCAAGGCTTTTGTTGTGGCGACCGGCTGGGAGTGTCTCGCGTAGCAGGTCGAGACCGGTTTCATGGGCGAAATCCTCAATGGATCCCCCGGTTGCAAGAATGTCGTCATATGAGCGCACGGATATCTTGGCGTCGGGTGCGCGCGTGATCCAAGGCCACAGAGCCCGATCATAGTTGAAATGGATGTTATTTGTGTAAGGGGCCATGCCGACATCGCGCAGGGGGAAGACGGGTTCGCCGACCTTGATGCGCTGCCCGTGCCACGAGATCATATATTCATCGGGGCGGCGTAGGGCGCAATAAATCTGAATATCGGCGCTGGGGAACGCTTTAAGAAGGCGGTCGATTTGGGACGGGGCGGCCTCACCAAAGTTCGAAAAGGCCTCGGAGGCAAGAACAACCGTCTCAGGCTGTATTTGCTCAACCTGATTTCGCAGGGCGTTGAGCATCTGGGGGGTGCCGGGCAATTTGGTAAACTGTTTTGGCACCTGCCGTTGTGTCGCATCCGCCATCATCCGGTAGGCCAATGCGCTATGGGGCTCGCGAATATTCACATGGTCAAATTCAACCTCGTCCCGTCCACGCGCGCATTTGGCGAGGAAATGCGAAAACCCGAGTGACTCGACGGGAGGATAGAGAATGCCGCGCTGCAATAGCGCCACGGTATTCTGCGCCAGGAAGGCTTGTAGCGCGGTCGAGCCGACCTTGTGGTGGCCAATGTAGAGTATGAGACGCATCTGGCGGCTTTCGCGATCAGGCAAAGAGTATCATGCAGAGGTTTAGAACATGATGGGGACTGCGGAAAGCACCTGTTTCGTGTATCGCCCAGAGCGGATGGCGATCGGTACATCGAGAGACGGGGTGCGTTTCGGCTTTAGAGTGTGCAGGGAGGCTTGGGATCGCGTTGACTTTGGGGGCGCACGGCCCATGCGAAATGCAGGGGGTCCGCTTCGATCATGCGGGCCGTGAGGGTTGCCCACGCCTCTACCAGACGTAGCTCATCCGCGCTCAGATGGTCTTGGGCGCGAAAACTCTGGGGGGTCGCGGTGGCTTTGCTTGGCGCGTTGGCCAGCGCATCACTCATCGGCGTTCCCTCAAAGAATGCCGCGTCAAGGGCGGCGGCGTCGTCGCGATAGACGCGCACAACCTCGTCTGCGAGCTCTTGATGCAGTCTTGGCTTTTGGGCGTCGTGTTGCGGCAAGGTGGTGAGGAGGTCCGACAGATACCACCCCAAAGCCCTTTGTGCTTTGCGATTTTTCATGTGGTTTTGGGTCAACTGTGCAATTTGGCGATGCATGTGCCGCATCATCGCGATGTCCTGAACCGACAGGGATTCATTGGGCTGGCGTTGCCCAACAAGAGTGTAGGGGGTTTGGCTCAAGGCGGTATGCAGGAAGTCCTGCACAACATCGCCATCGCGCAAATGGTCGCGGATGAAGGGGCGCAGCGTAAACTGGTCCCCGAACAGCTCTCTCAGCCGTGTGAAGCGTGGCGTATAAAAAAGGCGCTTTTCTTCAATAAGGCGCGCATGCATGGCCTCTATTGGTTTGTGAAACTGGCCCTTTTTGGAGCGTTCCGCGAATGTTGACACAAGCCGTTCTGCATGCGGGCGCACATAGGCCAGCAGGCGAACACGATCAGCATAGGCGGGCAGATAGAGATCAATTGCGCGTCGGATTTCCTCTGGGTCGACGAATTCAAAATGTTCGGCCGAGACAATGCCGACATCCGCGCTGCTTTGGTCAAAGGCTTTGCGTAGAGCGGAGAACCTTTTTTTCTGAAACGGGCGTTCGCTATCGACGGAGAGCGTTTTGGCCAACGGTATGTGGTTGAACCGCGCCGGGTAGCAGATGCTATGGCTGCTCTCGACCATGCCGGATGCCAGCACCGACTGAATCGCCGTGGTGCCGGTTTTGCAATCTCCAAGGTGGAACACGATCTCCCGAACCATTTTCGTCTCCTTGAGCCGTGTGTGACAACGCGTCTTATAGGGGTTCATCCAATCCCTATGTGCCACTGTCAAGAACTGGGTTCTGGGGCGCGGGGGTGTTGGGTATGAAAACGGAGCGGCAAGCGCACTCAGATGATCCGGGGATGATATTGACAGGACAGGTCGTGGATGATGTTCTGCGCGGCGTTTTCCCCTTTCTAGGCCGGAGCGACGCGATGCCCCTGACACTTGCCGATATTTTCGCCGCGCGTCGCCGTATTCGCGGTCTTGCAGATGCAACGCCGTTTATCCCATCGCCCTTTATGTCAGAGCGTGTCGGGCATGAGTTCCTCATGAAAATGGAGGTGATGCAACCCATTGGGGCGTTCAAATTGCGTGGAGCCTTGTCGGCGATCATGGCATTGCCGGAGGATGTCCGGGGTGTGACATGCTGTTCGACGGGCAATCATGGACGCGCTGTTGCGTATGCGGCACATCGGCGTGGGTTGAACGCGGTGATTTGCATGTCTGCCCTTGTGCCGAAGGCGAAGGTGGATGGTATCCGCGCGTTCGGGGCCGACGTTCGTATCGTCGGTCAAACACAGGACGAGGCCATGACCGAAAGCAAGCGTTTGTGCGAGGTTGAGGGGCTTGTGGAAGTGTCGCCTTTTGACGATCCGCATGTGATCTCGGGGCAGGGGACGATTGGGCTTGAAATGCTGGAGGCACGCCCCGATCTTGAGACGCTGCTTGTGCCGCTTTCGGGGGGCGGATTAGCGGCAGGGGTTGCGGTTGCGGCAAAGGCTATCAAACCGGCGATTTCAGTCATTGGTATTTCTATGGATCGTGGGGCGGCAATGGCGCAGAGCATCCGTGCGGGCCATCCTGTTGAGGTGCCTGAATTTGCCTCGCTTGCCGATAGTCTTGGTGGGGGCATTGGTCTTCACAATCGCCTAAGCTTTCCGTTGTGCCGTGATCTCCTTGATGACACGGTGCTTGTCACCGAAGAGGAAATCCGTCACGCGATGCAAGTGATGTTCTTTGAGGATCGTATTGCGGCAGAGGGCGCATCCGTTGTCGGGCAGGCAGCGGTGTTGGCGGGTAAGTTGCCAAAGGTGCGCGGCCCGGTTGGAACGATTGTGACAGGCCGCAACCTAGATATGGCGACATTCACGAAAATCATGATCGGCGAGGATGTGCACATCGGCGATCTCTTGGTGAAAGGCCAAAGCTATGGCGCATGATATTCAGATCGTCACCGAAGCACAGCTTCGCGGGGTTGTGGCGCTTGACCGCTGTGTTGTGGATGTCGTCGAGCAAGCGTTTTTGGCCTTGGCAAAAGAGGGTGTTGTGATGCCGCCGATCCTGTCGATGGATTTGCCACAGGCCAATGGCGAAGTAGACGTTAAAACCGCCTTTATTCCCGGATTTGACGGATTTGCCATCAAGGTCAGCCCCGGTTTTTTCGACAACCCAAAACTTGGCCTTGCCAGCCTCAATGGGCTGATGATCCTGTTTTCGGCCAAGACCGGCCTTGTTGAGGCGCTTTATCTTGATAACGGCTATCTGACGGATATCCGAACGGCGGCGGCGGGCGCTGTCGCGGCGCGCCATTTGGCCCCTGAGATCATCCATACCGCCGGTGTGATCGGAACCGGTGTTCAGGCGCGGCTTCAGATGCAGGCCGCACATCTTGTGCGGCCCTTCAAGAGGGTTCTGGTCACGGGACGCGACCTTGAAAAAGCCGCTGCTTGCGCGATGGATTTACACGAGGCGCTTGGCGTGGAAGCGGAGGTTGTGCGCGATCCGGCCCGTCTTGTATCGGAGTCTCAGCTTGTTGTGACGACAACCCCAGCACGCGCGCCGGTTTTGCGCGCAGAGTGGCTTCATCCGGGGCTGCATGTGACGGCAATGGGATCGGATCAAGCCGGCAAGAACGAGGTCGAGCCAGAGGCGCTTGTTGCGGCGGATGCCTATGTGTGCGATCGCGTCAGCCAATGCGAAATCAGTGGTGAACTTGAGGCGGCTATGGCGGCGGGGGTCTGGAGCAAAGAGCGGCCAGCAGAGCTTGGGCAGGTCATTGCCGGGCAAAAGCCGGGACGGAGGCGGGAAACGGACGTGACGATTTGTGACCTGACCGGGACCGGAGCACAGGATACGGCCATCGCCAGTTTCGTGCGTCAAAAATTCGCCAGTATTGGCACTGTGATTGAGGCCTGAAATCCATGCGTTTAGATGATCGTGACATAGAAATACTGCGCGTCTTGACGCGGGAAGGCCGGATTACCAAAGCCGCGCTGGCGGAACGGATCGGGCTTTCGCCGACGCCATGTTGGGATCGTTTGCGCAAGCTAGAAAAGGCGGGTTTGATTGAAGGATATGGTGCGCGGATCAATCTTCGCAAATTGGCCCCGCATGTGACGGTTTTTGTCGCCGTAGAAATAGCGGATCATACGGCGGCCAGCTTTCGTGCCTTTGAGGATGCGATGGAACGCTATGATGAGGTCGTATCCTGTTGGGCGCTTGGCGGTGGGTTCGACTATATCCTACAGATCGTGACGCGGGATATTGATGCCTACCAACGCCTGATTGATGCCATGCTGGATGCCCGGATCGGGCTGTCGCGCTATTTTACCTATGTTGTGACCAAGCCGGTCAAGGGCGGTGGTGGGGCACCGTTTGATATCCTTTTGTCTGAAAGCTGAGGCGTTCCGGTCTGTGAGGGGCGCTGTGCGCAGTTGATTATTCTGCGTCGTGAGGCAAGTTCAGACACCTTTTCTGTGGTGGGGTGGCATTCTCTTTTGTGCAAACAGGGGAGAAAGCGATGTGTGAGACAGCTCTTTCGGCACGCGCGGATATTGAAGACAAGGCGCTTGTGCGGTCTTTTTCTTATATAAACGGCAAATGGTGCGCCGCCCAAAGCGGGGCCGCGTTCAAAGTGACCAACCCGGCCAATGGTGAATTGATCGGGGACGTCGCAAGCCTTTCGGCAGAAGAATCCTCTGCTGCGGTGGATGCTGCGCAGGCCGCTTTTGAAGATTGGGCAAACCTTTTGCCTCAGGACCGGTCCGCAATTTTGCGTCGGTGGTTCGAGTTGCAGATTGCCCATAAGGAAGATCTTGCGCGGATCATGGTGCTTGAACAAGGCAAGCCACTTTCAGAGGCGTGTGGCGAGATCGACTATGGCGCGGCCTTTGTTGAGTTTTATGCCGAGGAGACCAAGCGCCCCAATATCGAGGGCGTGACAAGTCACCTGCCGGATGCGGAGGTTGAATTGTGGCGTGAGCCGGTGGGGGTTGCGGCGCTTATCACACCTTGGAATTTCCCGTCTGCGATGTTGACCCGCAAGGCAGCGGCCGCGCTGGCGGCAGGCTGCACGGTCGTGGCGCACCCCTCGGCGGAAACACCGTTCAGCGCGCTGGCGCTGGCCGAATTAGCCGAGCGTGCGGGTATTCCCGCAGGTGTATTCAATGTTGTCACGGGAGATGCGGCGACGGTCGTCAAGCCGTGGACCGAGGACACCCGTGTGCGGGCCTTGTCCTTCACCGGCTCGACGCCGATTGGCAAGCTGCTTTATCGCCAGTCAGCCGATACGGTCAAACGGCTGGTGATGGAGCTTGGCGGTCATGCGCCGGTGATTGTGTTCAAGGGCTGTGATCTTGATGTGGCCGTCGAAGAAACGATCAAGGCGAAGTTCGCCACCAGCGGGCAGGATTGTCTTGGGGCGAACCGGATATTTGTTGAGAAAGACATCTATGACGCATTCTGCGCGCGCTTTGTGGCGGCCACCCAGGCTCTTGAGGTCGGGACCGGCATGGATGACCCTGATATCGGGCCGTTGATGAACGAAAAAGCCGTTCAAAAGCAGGAAGAGCATGTGGGGGATGCGCTGGCCAAAGGGGCCAAGCTGGTCTGTGGGGGCGAGCGTCTGGCGCTGGGGCCGCTCTTTTACGCGCCCACGGTGCTTGTTGATGTGCCGATGACGGCCAAAATCATGCATGAAGAGACCTTTGGCCCCGTCGCTGCGATTACGCCGTTTGAAACTGAGGATGAGGTTGTGGCGTGGGCCAATGATACGGAATACGGCCTTGTGGCGTATCTTCATTGTCACGATCCGCGCCGTATCTATCGGATGAGCCGGTCATTGCAATTCGGGATGGTGGCGGTCAACCGCACCAAGGTGACGGGCGCGCCGATCCCCTTTGGTGGGACCAAGCAATCGGGGCTGGGGCGTGAGGGATCGCGTCTTGGCATGGAAGAGTTTACAGAAATCAAATACGTCTGCCGCGACTGGGCATAAGAAAGGATATCCAATGCTACGCAACGACCAACTGGAACAATGGGACCGCGAGAATTTTTTCCATCCCTCGACCCACCTTGCCCAGCACGCGCGCGGCGAAAGTCCGACCCGTGTCATCCGCACCGCTGAGGGGGTCTTTATCGAGGATCGTGACGGCAACAAACTTCTGGATGCGTTTGCCGGTCTCTACTGTGTCAATGTCGGCTATGGCCGCCAGGAAATCGCCGAAGCCATCGCCGAGCAGGCGCGGGAGCTGGCCTATTATCATGCCTATGTCGGTCACGGCACCGAAGCGTCGATTACGCTTTCCAAGATGATCCTCGACCGCGCGCCCAAGAACATGTCGAAGGTCTATTTCGGCCTTGGTGGCTCGGACGCGAATGAAACCAACGTCAAACTGATCTGGTATTACAACAACATCCTTGGCCGCCCCGAGAAGAAAAAGATCATCTCGCGTTGGCGCGGTTATCATGGGTCGGGCCTTGTGACGGGGTCGCTGACCGGGCTGGAGCTGTTCCATAAGAAATTCGACCTTCCGGTGGAGCAGGTAATCCATACCGACGCACCGTATTATTTCCGTCGCGAGAACCTAGATCAGACCGAGGCAGAATTCGTGGCCGAATGTGTGGCCTCGCTCGAAGAACTGATCGCGCGCGAGGGCGCGGATACCATTGCGGCCTTTATTGGCGAGCCGGTGCTTGGCACGGGCGGGATCGTGCCGCCGCCTGCGGGCTACTGGGATGCGATTCAGGGCGTGCTCAAGAAACACGACATCCTGCTTGTCGCGGATGAGGTTGTCACAGGGTTCGGTCGTCTTGGGTCTATGTTCGGGTCCGAGCACTATGGAATTGAGCCGGATATCATCACCATCGCCAAAGGGTTGACTTCGGCTTATGCGCCGCTGTCGGGTTCGATTGTGGGCGATAAGATGTGGAAAGTGCTTGAACAAGGCACGGATGAGAACGGCCCGATTGGTCACGGCTGGACCTATTCGGCGCATCCGATTGGGGCGGCGGCCGGTGTTGCCAACCTCAAGCTGCTGGACGAGATGAACCTTGTGTCGAACGCGGGCGAGGTCGGGGCATATCTCAACAAGGCCATGACCGAGGCGCTGGGCGACCATACCAATGTCGGAGATGTGCGTGGTGAAGGGATGCTCTGCGCGGTTGAGTTCGTCAAGGACAAGGACAGCCGCACCTTCTTTGATGCGGCGGACAAGATCGGTCCGCAGGTGTCGGAGAAATTGCTTGAACAGGACAAGGTCATCGCGCGGGCGATGCCGCAGGGCGACATCCTTGGGTTTGCACCGCCGTTCTGCCTCAGCCGCGAGGAGGCCGATCGCGTGGTCGCCGCAACCGCGCGCGCGGTCAAGACGGTTCTTGGCTAAAGAGCTTGAATCTCAAGGGAAGGGCCGACCATTGTGCCGGCCTTTCTCGTTTCACAGCACATCGAGAGAAACCTTGACCCGATCCATGACGACGGCGGTTTTGAAACGGCTTATATTGGATTCGTCAAAAAAGTAGGTTTGGGTAAACGTCTCGTATTCCTGAATATCCTCGACCGTGAGGATCAGCACGAAATCAGCCTCGCCGGTGGTATAGTAGCATTGCTGAACGCAAGGCGCGCTGCGCATACGGCGCTTGAAGGCATCAAGCTGGGCGCGGCTTTCGCGCTCAAGGATCACCTCGACGATGATCGTCATCTCGCGGCCAAGTTTTGACGGCGAAAGCACGGCAATGTCGCGTTCTATCACGCCGCTTTCGCGCAACCGTTTGAGACGCTTCTGCACGGCTGGAGCCGAGAGGCCAACCTCGTGGCTGATTGCGTCGGCTGTCAGGCGGGCATCGTTTTGAACGAGTCGTAGTATCTCGAGGTCTTTGTCATCCATGCGCTGATTTTGATCGCCAAAGTGGCATTTGAAAATGAAATTCGTCGCATGAAAGGCGTTTTCGACATTGCGCCGCGCGGGTTTGAGTTAATCTAGCCCCTAAATCGCATGGGAAGAGATGCTTGGGTGATGGACGGCTTTGAAAAAAGACTGATTGCGCTTCGGCGCGGTTTTCACAAAAGCCCTGAGATCGGGTTCGACCTCGATGAGACCAAAGCCCGCGTGGCGGATTTTCTGCGTGAACGCGGGCTGGAGGTGCATGAGGGTGCGGGTGTTGTTGCTGTGCTGCGTGCTGGAAACGGCAATCGCGCCATTGGGCTTCGCGCGGATATGGACGCGCTTGCGATCCATGAACGCGCAAGCCACGACTATATCTCGCAAACCCCCGGCGCGATGCATGCATGCGGCCATGATGGGCATATGGCGATGCTATTGGGGGCCGCCGAGATACTTGCCGAGCACCGCGATTTTGATGGAACGGTGGTTTTCCTGTTTCAACCCAATGAGGAGCATGGCCTTGGCGCGCAGGCGATGATCGCTGAAGGCGTGTTGGAGCGGTTCTCCATCGACGAGGTCTATGCGATTCATAACCTGCCGGGTGCGCCGCTTGGGCAAGTGTCAACGCGCAAGGGGCTGATTTGCAATAGCGAGAGCCTGTTTGAAGTCCGCATCAAAGGGCAGGGCGGCCACGCTTCAATGCCTCATGTTGGCGCAGAGACTCTGACCGTTGGGGCGGAGATAGTGCTTGCCCTTCAGACGGTTGTCGCGCGGAAAATGGCACCGGGGGCGGGGGCGGTTCTGTCTGTGACGGAATTCCTGACCGATGGGCAGCGCAATGTCCTACCCGGCGAGGCGGTGCTCAAGGGTGATGCCCGCGCACAAGCCCCGGCAGATCGTGCGGCGCTAGAGGCGCATATGCGTCGCCTTGTTGCGGGGATTGCCGCCGCGCATGGCGTCGATGTCGAGATGCAATTTGATACCGAATTCGTTGAGACGATCAATGCGCCAGAGCCGGTTGAGGCAGTCTACCGGGCGGCCAAAGCGACCGGCCTTGATCTGGTGCGTGAGCGCCCTTCGATGAGTTTCTCCGAGGATTTCGCGCATTTTGCCAATGCCGTGCCGGGCTGTTTTCTTCTGATGGGGAACGGCGAGGATGGTCCATACGGGCAGCCGCTCCACTCGGACAGCTATGATTTCAATGATGCGCTGCTCGCGAAGGGGGCTGCATTTTGGACCGCCCTTGTGCGCGACCGGATGCCGAAACGAAAGGACTGACCTATGGATGAGGCATTTGCCCAAGCCAAGCTGACGCATGTTGCGGTCTCCCCGCGAAAAGGCGAGGCCGCGCGCACAGTTTTGACGCGTGATGATTTCACACAAGCCTATGATGAGATTGCCCAATGGGAGGGTTACGCGCCGACGCCGCTTGTCTCGTTGTCGGGTTTGGCGGATGAGTTGGGGTTGGCGCAGATTGCCTACAAAGACGAAGGGCCACGTTTTGGCCTTGGGAGTTTCAAGGCGCTGGGGGGCGCTTATGCGGCTCTACGCGTGCTTCAGCGAGAGATTGCCAAACGGACGGGTCATGATGTCGCCCTCGCGCCAATCCGTAACGGAGAATACGCCGCGCAATGCAAGGATATTACGCTGGTGTCGGCGACGGACGGCAATCATGGGCGGTCGCTTGCGTGGGGCTGTCAGAGGTTTGGCGCCCCTTGTCGGATATATATTCACGCGGAGGTCAGCGCGGGACGGGCGCAGGCCATGCGAGACCTCGGGGCCGACGTGGTGCGGATTGAGGGGGATTATGACGAATCCGTTGCCCGCGCCAAGGCCGAGGCCGAGGTTAATGGCTGGTTCGTGGTTTCCGATACGTCTTGGCCCGGCTATAGCGCGCCGCCACGGGACGTTATGGCGGGGTATGGTGTGATGGTGCGCGAAGCCTGTGAGGCGCTCTCTCAGCCGCCGACGCATGTCTTCCTGCAAGGCGGGGTTGGGGGGCTTGCCGCAGCGGTGGCCGCGACCTTGCATCAACATTGGGGAGAGGCCCGCCCGCGTGTTGTCGTGGTTGAGCCGGAATGGGCTGCCTGCCTGATCGAAAGTGCGCGGCGCGGGACGGCAACGTCGGTTTCGATTGCGGATGAAACCATCATGGCAGGGTTGTCCTGTGGTGAGCCGTCGCAAATGGCATGGGAAATCCTTGCGCAAGAGGCCTCTGACTATCTGACGATTCCCGATCTCATTGTCGCGCCGACGGTGCGGCTCCTGGCGCGGGGCGACTGCGGTGATCCGCAGGTGGAGGCGGGCGAAAGTGCCGTGGCAGGGCTTGCCGCGTTGATTGCAGCGCATGAAGATCCTGCACTGTGGCGCACGCTGGGCCTTGATGCGCAATCGCGTGTGTTTCTGATTGGCTCGGAAGGGGTTACGGACCCTGTGATCTTTCGCGAAATCATGGAGGGTGTGCGTCATGGCTGAGACGCCCATCCGAGGGTTTGGCGAAGGTGAATATCGCGCCAGAACTGCGCGAGCGCAGAGCAAGATGGCGGCGCAGGGGATCGCAGGGCTTTTGTTGATGACAGAGCCGGATGTGCGGTATTTTTCCGGCTTTCAAACGCCGTTTTGGCAAAGCCCAACGCGCCCGTGGTTTCTCTTTGTGCCGGTGTCTGGCAAGCCCGTTGCCGTTATCCCCGAAATTGGCGCGGTCTTGATGCGCACGACCTGGATCGAGGACATCCGCACTTGGAATGCGCCCAACCCAGCCGATGACGGGATCAGCCTTTTGCGTGATCTTCTTGCGCCTATAGCGGCGCAAAAGGGCAGCATCGCAATGATGATGGGGCATGAAACAAGCCTTCGGATGCCTCTGGCGGAGTATGACCGTTTGCGTGCGGCCTTGCCGGGGTTGCGGGTGAAAGACGCAACCGCGCTTGTGCAGGGCGCGCGGATGGTCAAATCCGAGGCTGAGATCGACAAGATACGCCATATCTGTTGCATTGCGTCGCGTTGCTTTGACCGTGTCCCGGAGTTGGTCAGTGCGGGTCAGCCCTTCGAGGAGGTGTTTCGGGCTTTTCGCCGCGAGGCCTTGGCGCAGGGGGCGGACGACGTGCCATATCTTGTCGGAGGTGCAGAGCAGGGCGGCTATCGTGATGTGATCTCGCCGCCATCGCGACGTCCGATGCAGATTGGCGATGTTTTCATGCTTGATACGGGCATGACGTGGGATGGATATTTCTGTGATTTTGATCGCAACTATGGGGTTGGCAGGGTGGATGACGCGACGCAGCGCGCCTATGAAACCCTGTGGCACGCGACCGAAGCCGGCCTTGCGGCGATCCGTCCCGGCGCAAGCTGCCGCGATGTCTATAGCGCGATGCAGGCGGTGCTTGCGCGTGGCAAAGAACAGGGCGCAGCGGTTGGGCGGTTTGGTCATGGGCTTGGTATGCAATTGACCGAGGTGCCGTCCATCGCAGCGTTTGACGAGACGGTCCTTCAGGAAAACATGGTGCTTACGCTTGAGCCATCGCTTGCATACGGGGAGCATCGTCTCATGGTTCATGAAGAGAATATCGTGGTGCGTGCCTCGGGCGCGGAGGCACTGTCCGTGCGTGCGCCTGAGTGGTTGCCGCTTATCGGAGGGACCAGATGAAACTTGGGTTTGAGGTGGATGGCGGTATCGGCACACGCGCCACGCTTGGGGTTATTCTCTTGTCGGCGGATGAAACGCTTGAGCCCGAGTTCGCGCGTATGGTCGCGCCGCTGGACGAAGTTGCGCTTTATCATAGCCGTATTCGAATGGTGAATGAGATACGGGCCGACACACTGGGTCAGATGGAGGCGGATTTGCCCTTGGCAGCGGCGTTGTTGCCGAGGGCGCGAGATTTCGACGTTATCGGATATGGCTGCACGTCGGCGGCTTCGGTGATCGGTTCCGAAACCGTGGCGCGCACCATTCAAGGGGTTTTCCCCAAAGCCCAAGTGACCGACCCGCTGGCCGCGATTATTGCGGCAGGGCATCGCTTGGGGATTAAGAAAATCGGCTTTATATCGCCTTATGTCGCTGCGGTTTCGGCGCGGATGCGGGAACGCCTTGAGGCGGCGGGATTTGAGATTGCCGGTTTTGGATCGTTCGAAGAAGCCGATGATCGCGTTGTGGCACGGATCACCGAAGCCTCAATCGAAGAGGCCGCACTTTGCATGGCAGAGCACGCGTCCTGTGATGCCATTGTGGCGACCTGCACCAATCTCCGGTGCCTTAATGTGATTGAACGGGTGGAGAAAAAGACCGGGATTACAATGCTTTCGAGCAATCAAGCCCTTGGTTGGCATATGTTGCGTCTGGCGGGTGTGCATGCGCCATTGTCGGGGATGGGGCGGCTGTTCAAATGCGATCTTCAGGGCTAGAGCCGCGCGGCGACAGATCGCCCGCAAAATCATGTGCCCTGTCCCTTAAACGCCTAGAAGAGCGAGGCTTTGTTCGGCGATGGTCTTTTCTTCGTCCGTTGGGATCACGAGTGCTTTGACCTTGCTTTCCTTGGTGGAAAGAAGTGTTTCATTGGCCGCATTTGCAGGCCGATCAATGGTAAGACCAAGCCAGGCACAGCCCTCAAGGATGCTTTGGCGCACCTGTGCGGCATGTTCGCCGATACCTGCGGTAAAGACGATCGCATCCAGCCCGCCCAAGACCGCCGCTTTGGCACCGATCTCGCTTATGCAGCGATAGACGAACAGATCAATGGCTTCTTGCGCATGTGGGTTATTGCTTTCGGTGAGGTCGCGCATATCGCTGCTGATGCCCCCGGACACCCCGAGAAGCCCCGATTGCGACGACAGAAGGGCTTCGGTTTCGGTCAGGCTTAACCCCTTGTCGCGCAAAAGATAAAGGATCACGCCGGGGTCAATTGCACCACAGCGTTTACCCATCATCAACCCATCAAGCGCCGTGAACCCCATTGAGGTTGCGACGCTCTGTCCATTGTGCATGGCGCAAAGGCTGGCGCCGTGGCCAAGATGCAGGACGATCACCCGGCGGCGCTCTTGTTTGGAAAGAAAATCGGGCAGGCGGGACGCGATGTAATCATAGCTTAGCCCGTGAAAGCCATAGCGCAGAACACCTTCGTCGCTGAGGGCGCGGGGAATGGCGAAAAGCTCGGCGAGGCGGGGTTGGGTGCGGTGAAAAGCGGTATCAAAACAGGCGACCTGTGGCAGGTCGGGCCAGACCGCAGAGATGGCGTCAATCCCAGCAAGGTTATGCGGTTGGTGCCCGAGGGCGAGGGGCGTAAGAGCCTGAATTTTCTTAAGAACCTGCGGTGTGATCCGGGTTGCCTTGGTGAAATCCTGGCCGCCATGCACAACCCGATGTCCCGCCGCGATGACGTCAAGCGCGGGAAAGCGGCGGCGTATCGAGGCGGTCAACCATGCCAGCGCGGCTTGGTGGTCGATCCCGCCGTCGCGGGGCAGGGCGGTGGTGCCATTCTCGTCGTGATGCTCGGGGGCTTGGCCGATGCGGTCGATCAGACCTTTGGCAATCAAGGCACGCTCGGCCCCTGTGTCGTAGAGGGCATATTTGAGCGACGAGCTTCCGGCGTTGAGGGTCAGGATCGCGTGGTGTTTCACAGAACACCCTTTCCAAGCCGATGATGCACGAGGAGTTGGGCGAGGGCGGCGGAGACCACCCGCGAGAGGGTGCCGTCGGCGCGGCTTGTGAGCATGACCGGCACCCGGCCACCGAGAACAAGCCCGGCGGAATCTGCGCCTGCGAGATACATGAGCTGCTTTGCGATCATGTTGCCGGCCTCAAGGTCGGGCGCGATCAGAATGTCGGGATCGCCCGCCACATCAGAAATAATCCCTTTTGTTTCAGCGGCTTCGCGGGAAACGGCGTTATCAAACGCAAGCGGGCCATCCAGGATGCCGCCGGTGATCTGATGCCGGTCAGCCATTTTGCAGAGCGCGGCGGCCTCAACGGTTGAGGGAATGCGCGGGTTGACGGTTTCGAGCGCCGAAAGGATGGCGACCTTGGGGGTCTCAACGCCGATGGCCTGTGCCAGTTCGATGGCGTTTTGAACGATGTCGGCTTTGGTTTCGAGGTCGGGGAAGATGTTGATGGCGGCGTCGGAGATCAGGAGCGGTTTGGGGTAAGCTGGCACATCAAGCACAAAAATATGGCTCATGCGGCGTTCGGTGCGCAATCCGCGTTCTTTATGGACGATTTCGCCCATCAATTCGTCGGTGTGCAACGCGCCTTTCATCAAGGCTTTGGCCTTGGCCTCATGCACCAGACAGACAGATTTTCTTGCCGAGTCGTGGCTATGCAAAGAATCAACAATTTCAAAGCCTTGAATGTCGATTTTCGCCTCCTCTGCGGCGGCTTCGATCTTGCTTTTGGGGCCGACGAGGATGGGGATTATCAGGCCATTTTGATAGGCGTAGAGCGCGCCTTCGAGAGAGGCGGCATCACAGGGGTGCACAACGGCGGTCGGGATCGGGTCGAGATCGCGGGTCGCAGCGAGCATCCGGTCGAAACATGCCCCCTTTGCGTGCACTTCCTTGGTGGCGTGTTCGGTGGGATTTAATGGAAGAATCAAAGGGTTAACTCCTGCAAATTGTCCTGTGCCCATCCTTGTGCCTGTGCCGATTGGAGGGGCTTTGGCGCGGTTCTAATGCACTTGTAGCAATTGGGCATGACATAGGGCAAATCCTGTCGGATTTTTACCGGTGCCGTAGCGGCAATGGGGGCAAAAACCCACGTCGGTATTGCGTCGGTATTGCAACTGTATTGCGACAGTGCGGTTTTCGGGAGCACCCAAGCCCCGGAGCGGGCACCGGGCTTGGGCGGGGCGGGGCAAGACTTACTCGGCGTTGTAGGTAAAGAGCTTTTCGCCGTTGAGCATATAGCCGTCGATCAGAGCCTTGGCGCGGTCGGTGAGAAGCCAATCTTGAAGCTTGGCGGCAAGGTCGGCTTTGACATGGGCGTGGGTCTCGGGGTTGACCATGATGTAGCTATATTGATTGAAGAGCACCGGGTCGCCGGAGAACAGCAGCGCCAGATCGCCCTTGTTGGCGAATTTGAGCCAGCTTGCCCGATCGCTCATGATGTAGGCGTTCATGCCTGACGCTGTGTTCAGGGCCGCGCCCATGCCCGCGCCAACAGCGCGATACCATGCGGTCTCAAAACTGTCCGCGTCGAGCCCGGCACCGGACCAGAGCGCGATTTCTTTCTTGTGGGTGCCGCTATCGTCGCCGCGGCTGACGAAGGGGGATTGGGCATCGCGGATCGCGGTCAGGGCGGTGGCGGCGGTATCGACAGCGGCGATGCCCGCCGGGTCGTCCGAGGGACCGATCAGCACGAAATCATTATACATGAAGGGGACACGGGCGACGCCGTGACCTTGGGCGACGAATTTCTCCTCGGCGGCTTTGGCGTGGACAAGGATGGCATCGACATCGCCCGCACGCCCAAGGCGAAGTGCCTGACCTGTGCCGACCACAACGAGATGCACATCAAGGTCGAGATCGGCCTTGATCTCGGGGAGGAGGATTTCGGCAAGACCGGAATTATGAAACGACGTGGTGACGGCCATGCGGATGTCATCGGCCAAGGCCTGACCGGCCATCAGGGCGGTGACGGTAAGGGATAGTAGGGTTTTGCGGATCATAGGACGATATCTCCTTTGAGGAAGGCTATGGCCTCTGGGGTCTGAGGGGTTGCGAAAAAGCGATCGGCGGGGCCGTGTTCGAGGAGCGCCCCTTTATGGATAAAGAGCACATCGGTGGCGAGGCGGCGGGCCTGTCCAAGGTCGTGGGTCGCCATGATGAGGCGGGTGCCTTGGGTATGGGCCTCTTGGAGGAGGGATTCGATTTCGGCGGTGGCCTGGCCATCAAGGTTCGAGCATGGCTCATCAAGGAAAAGCACCGACGGGGCGCGGATCAGGGCGCGGGCCATAGCGAGTTTCTGACGCTCGCCGCCAGAGAGCGTATTGGCGGGGCGGTTGGCATGGGGGGTGAGGCCGATACGGTCCAGCCAGTCGGCGGCGACGGCGCGGGCGGGTTTGCGGGCCATGCCATGCGCGACCAGCGGATAGGCGATATTGTCGAGCACCGAGCGGCGCAGCAGGATCGCATGTTGAAAGACGAAGGCTTGATGCAGGTGGGCGATATCGTGCGGGACGGCCCAATGGACGGTGCCGGAGGCGGGGCGGTCCAGCCCATGCATGAGACGCAAGAGCGAGGATTTCCCGGCCCCATTCGGGCCGAGGAGGATCGTGGTGCCTGTGCCCGACAGGGTCAGGGAGACGGGGCCGAGGATCGTCTTGCCGGTTTTACGCACAGAGGCGTTGGTCAGGGATAGGGGCAGGAGATCTACCAACGCGCCGTCCTTTCGGTGCGCGACAGGCCGTGCACGGCGAGGTTTACGCCGATGGCCAACGCAATCAGGATCAGCCCAAGCGCCAGCGCCATAGCGAGGTTGCCCTTGGAGGTTTCGAGCGCGATGGCCGTGGTCAGCACACGGGTCACATGGTCAATGTTGCCGCCCACGATGAGGATTGCGCCGACTTCGCCAATGGCGCGGCCAAACCCTGCGAGCGAGGCGGTCAACAGGGCGCGGCGTCCATCCCAGAGCAAGGTGCGGATGCGGGTTGAGCGCGATGTCGAGATCGAGATCAGCAGGTCATGGTATTCCGCCCAGAGATCGCGCAGCGCCTGATGGGCGATGGAGGCGATGAGCGGTGTGATGATGATACATTGGGCGATGATCATCGCGGTCGGGGTAAACAGCAGCCCCAGAACGCCAAGCGGTCCGGCGCGCGAGAACAGGAGGTAGACGATCAAGCCCACGACCACAGGCGGCAGCCCCATGAGCGCATTGAGCAGCGAGATCACGGTGCGGCGCTGGCGAAAGCGGCTGACGGCGAGCCATGCCCCGAGCGGCAGGCCGATGGCCGACGCGATCAGCGTGGCGCTCAGCGTCACATAGAGCGACCGGCCAATGATCTCGAACAGGTCCGCATCCAGCGCTCCGATGAGGCGCAGGGCGGCGATCATGCCTTGCCAGAGATCGTCCATATATGTCGCTCTTTCCCACTGAGTCGTGGGCAGGGTAGGCGATCAGCGGGCCGTGGCAAGGGGCTGAAAGCGGCAGGGTTGGGCGCGAAAACGGACTAGGCGTTTGGATCGCTGTGAAAAGTGCCGTAGCTGCGTTGGCTAAAGATCAGCGGTTTGTCGGTGGCGTCTTTGTCGATGGCATCGAGGCGGACGGTTTCGACATGGCCCACAAGGATCGTATGATCCCCGGCGTCATGGCGGGCTTGGGTTTTGCATTCAAACCGTGCCAGGCAGGCGTCGAAGATCGGCACACCGGCGGCATTGAAGGCGGGCGATACGAGCGAGAGCGCGTCGGTATCGCGGGCGAAGGCTTTGGCGATGCCGATCTGGTCCTCGCGCAGCACATGGATGGCGAAATGCGTGGCATTGGCAAAAATCGGGTAGCGCAGCGAGTCTTTGGCCGCGGACCACAGCACCAGCGCCGGGTCGAGCGACACCGAGGCAAAGGAATTTGCCGTCATGCCAATGCCGCCCTCGGGGGTGGGGGCGGTGATTACGGTGATGCCGGTGGCGAATTGTGACAGCGCATTGCGATAGTCGCGCTGATGCTCGCCCTCGGGTTTGAACGTCGTTGCCATATGTCTGTGCTTTCCTGTTCGCGCGGGTCCGCATGTAGCGGTGGGGGGCGAAAGTGTCCAGCGGATCAGTTCAAGTCTTCGAGAAGGCGGCCATGTTTGCGGGTTTGGCGAATGACCTCGCCAAAGGTTGTATAGCCACGCGACCGCAGCATCGGGAGCATCTTGCAGAGCACCTCGGCGGTGGCCTGGGCATCGCCAAGCGCGGTATGGCGCAGGTGCGGCGGGATGGTCACGCCGAGCCGATCACAGAGCGCATCCAGCGTATGGGTCTCGGAGGCACCAAAGAGCACGGCGGACAGGAGCACTGTGTCGATGATCGGGTGATCCCAGTCGAGGTTGAGCCGTTTGCCATGACGTTTGAGAAAGGCCATGTCGAAGGGTGCGTTATGGGCGACGATCACCGCGCCGCCAGAGAATTTATGGAAATCCCGCGCGGCGGTGTCGATCAGGGGGGCATCGGCCACCATTTCGTTGGTGACGTGATGCACCTTGGTCGAGGCGGGGGGGATGGGCATGCCGGGGTTGACCAGTTGGTTCACCTCTTCGCCGGGCACGATCCGGCCATTGACGACGCGCACCGCACCGATCTGCACGATCTCGTCCTTATGCGGCAGGAGGCCGGTGGTTTCGGTGTCGAACACGACATAGGTCAGCGATTGGATCGGACGGTCTTCGATGGCGTGTTCGCTATCGTGTTCCATCAGATCGAAATCATAGATCAGCGGGCGCGCGGCGTCGGGCGAGATTTCGGCATGGGCGTCGTCGATCAAGAGCATATAGCCGGGTGCATGGCCGAGGGGTTTGAGGCGGGCGTCGAAGGACAGTTGGCCTTCGGTGCCGTGGGCGGTAAAGGCAATCTCTTCATCGCGGTCGATGAGGCTTGTGTGGGCGGCGCGCAGTTCGTCCTCGCGCAGGTATTCGAAGATCGACGCATTGAGGCGGGGCGGGTGAATTTGACCGAGCACAGCGGCGGCCTGACCATCGTAGAGCACGATCTGGTGGGTCGGGCTTATGAGGACCATCGCCACGGGAATCTGGGTCAGGAGAGCGGTCAGGCGCTCTTTTTCCGAGGCGAGGCGCGCGGTCTCGGAGGCCACCGCCTCGGCGGTGTCGAGGGTGGATTGGCTCAGTTGGGTCGAGACGGCCGCAGCGGCGGGCGCAAGATCGCCCAAGTAGCGCGCCTGATGAGTGTCGAGTTCCAAGGACACGCCCGCATGGGCGCGGGTGCGCATGGTTGCAGCAAGGCGTTCAATCGGTTTGGCGACGTTCTCGTCAAACAACAGCCAAACACCAGCGGCAATCGCCGTAAGGCCAAAGCCCGAGAGTATGCCAGCAAACAGGAACGCAGAGGCGGTATCGGTCTCGCCGCCCATGCTGCGCCGGTAGCCGATGAATAGAGCCCCTGATGTTACAAGCAGGCCTGCAAGCGCCAAAAAGACGAAGAACAGGAAGATGCGCAGACGCAGGCTCAGGGTCGTCAGCATCAGCTTGCTCCGCACAGCGTCGAGACAAGCGGATCATCCAGCGGCACCGTGAGCCATGCTGCGCCGCTTGCCGTGCCGTCGGTATTCAGCGTCACGCCTTCGGTGAGGGCCGCGCGGCGGTTCGCAGCGCAGTCGGCCAGCATGCTGAGTTTGTTCACCGGAGACCAGCGCCCGAAATAGTAGATATCGGCCAGTCGCATGGCGGGGGCGTCTTCGTGGCGTTGAACCGATTGCGTATCAACGGCGGCGAAACGGTCGATGAAAGGATGCAGGTAGGTCCAGGGCCGGTAGAGCGCCTTGCTTTCAACGGTTTCGACGATGACGAAATCTTCGGGCAGGTTGTCTGCTGTGCGACCATACCAGCCGTATTCATTGGCAATCGTCGCGGCGATCATGGCCACCCCGGCAGCCACGGGCGTGAGCCATTTGGGCAGGCGTCCACCGCTTGCGCGGGTGATGACCATCATCAGGCCAGCGGCGGCAATTCCGGCCACAATCGTCGCAATCAGTTCAAGAAACATATGTTGTCCTCCCTGGGGCTTTGCCCCGCCCATGCATCCCGGCCTCCGTTCCGGGGTGCATAGGAATTACAATGTATTAGCTCAACATGCCCCGACCGTGGCCGATGGCGGATTGAAGCGTTTTGACCACGACAAAGGCGTCGCGCAGGTGGCTGCGCTCAAAATCCGACAGTTCGGACGGTAGCAGGTAGTTGTCTGGGGCTTGGCCTTGTTTGACCAGATCGGCCTGATGCGAAAGCCGGGTTTCGGCGATCAGGTCATAGGCGTCGAGCAGGTCGCGCGCGCCAGAGGTGCTCAGGACACCGGCATGTTCGGCGGCCTCAAGCCGGGCGCGGGTGTTGACCTCGGTCAGTTCACCTTGGAGCGCATAGATGCGGGCGAGATCGACGATCGGCACAACGCCGTTGTGTTTCATGTCGAGTTGGTTCTTGTGCTCGCCCGAACGGATGGTGGCAAAGCCGCGCAACAGGCCCAGCGGCGGCGTATGTTTGAGCGAGTTGGAGACCATATGAGCCACGAAGATCGAGTTTTTCGAGGCCTTGCGCAGGGTATTTTCCTGAAGATCGTCAAAAAGGTGGGTATGCCCCCCGATGGGGCGCAGGTCGAACATGACGCTGGCGAGCATCTGGGCCTCGGGGTCGGGTTTGTTGATCCAACCGTCAAAATAGCTCTGCCAGACTTTGACCGGCTGGCACCAGCGCGGGTTGGTGGCCATCATATCGCCGGGGCAATAGACATAGCCGCAGGTGTTCAGCCCGTCGCAGACGAAGGTGGCGAGGTCGCGGAAATAGGCCATGTCGGCCTCGGTCACGGAGTCATGCAACACAAGGCAGTTGTCCTGATCCGAAACGCCGGTTTGTTCCTGACGCCCCTGCGAGCCGCAGGCCAGCCATAGATAGGGGGCGGGGGCAGGGCCGAGTTTGGCTTCGGCCAGTGCCAGCAGGCGGCGGGTCGCGGTATCGGCGATGTCGGTGATGAGGCGGGTGACGACCTCATGGCGATTGCCGCCCGCCACAAGCTGCACCAGCAGTTTCGGGATACGGGCGGTGACTTTGGCCATCTGTTGCGGTGTCTTGGCCTGGGCGATCTCCGAGACCAGTTCGGCAGAGGACACGGCTTGAAAGCGGGTCAGGTCGGTCTGGGTCACCATGCCGACGAGCTTGCCGGTCTCGACGATGGGAATATGCGAGATGCCGCGCTCCATCATCACGTGCAACACGTCCGAGCCAATGGCCGAGGGCGCAAGGGTCACGGGGTCGGCGGTCATGACATCGCCAATCGGGGTTGCGACGGGCAGGGCGTTGGCGAGCACCTTGCCCGACAGGTCACGGGTTGTCAGGATGCCGGTCAGGGCGTCGTTCTCGTCGCAGATACAGACCGAGGAAATGCGTTTGTCGCGCATGAGCGTTGCGGCGTCCTGTGCGGTTGTGTCGGCGCGGCAGGAGACGGGGCTATGGGCCATAAGCGTTTCGACGCGGCTTGTGGCGAGGTCGTTGCCGCGTGGTTTCTCAATCCGGGTGCGGTCAAAGAAGCGGCGCGCGATGCCTTGCTCTTCGATCAGTTTGTAAAACGGGATCGGGGGGAGAACGAGGACGATGGAATGCGCTTCGGCGCGCGCGCTTGTGGCGGCGGTGCCATCGCGCAAAAGGCCGCGTTCGCCAAAGGAATTGCGGATACCCAGATGCGAGACCACCACGTCATTTTCGTCGCGCACTTCGATCTGGCCTTCGTAGATCAGAAACAGGCCGGGGAGCTTTTCGCCAAGATCGTAGACCGAGAACCCCTGAGCGACTTCCCAGGCCTCGAAAAGCGGCGCGAGGGTCTCAACGACACCAGCTTCAAGCGCATCATAGGGGTGCACGGATTTCAGGAAACGAATGATCTGATCTTGGGTCAGAGGCATGGGTATGGGCCTTGCAAGAGGTAAAGAAAAAGTCCTGTCCGATTATGCACCGGACAGGACCATTTTAGAAGATGACGGGCCGTCGCGGGGACGGCCCATCGAGATCGTCTTAGTGATCCTGAGCGGCGCCTGCGCCTTTGGGCACGCGGACGCTTTCGACGAGGTCTTTGATCTCCTGCGGGGTCTCTTTCGTTGCGTTGGCCACGAGGTATGCAACGGTGAAGTTCACCATAGCCCCGATGGCGCCGAACGAGGTCGACTTGACGGTGCCCAAGAGCGGGTCCGCATCCGAGAAGGAATTGGTGCCCGGCACGAAGAACCAGCCTTTATGCAGGAAGATGTAGACGAGGGTCACAGTCAGACCGGCGAGCATGCCAGCGACAGCCCCAACGTTGTTGATCTTGGTCGAGAAGATACCCATCATCAGTGCCGGGAAGATCGACGCAGCGGCCAGACCGAAGGCAAGCGCCACGGTTTGCGCGGCGAAGCCCGGAGGGTTCAGGCCGAGGTAGGTCGCAACCGCGATGGCCACAGCCATAGCCACACGTGCCGACAACAGCTCGCCTTTTTCCGAGATGCTCGGATTGATGGCGCCCTTGATGAGGTCATGCGACACGGCCGAGGAGATCGCCAGCAGGAGGCCCGCAGCGGTCGAGAGCGCGGCGGCGAGACCACCGGCAGCCACGAGACCGATCACCCACGATGGCAGGTTGGCGATTTCGGGGTTGGCCAGAACAAGGATGTCGCGGTTGAAGTTGGTCAGCTCGTTGCCGGTCCAGCCTTTTTCAGCGGCAAGGGTCTGCATGTCAGCATTCTTGTCGTTGTAATACTGGATCTTGCCGTCGCCGTTCTTGTCTTCCCAGCCAAGCAGGCCGGTTTTCTGCCACGTAGCCATCCAGTCGTAACGCGCTTCGTCTTCGATCTGTTGGGTCGTCACGGCACCGCCTTCGATACCGCCATTGGGCCACATCATTTCGGAGATGTTGAGACGCGCCATTGCACCAACCGCCGGGGCGGTGAGGTAGAGCAGAGCGATGAACACCAGCGCCCAACCCGCCGACCAACGTGCGTCGGCCACTTTCGGCACGGTGAAGAAGCGCATGATGACATGCGGCAGACCCGCCGTACCAATCATCAGCGACAGCGTGAAGAGCACCATGTTGAGCGTATCGGCGTGATGCGCGGTATACTCGTTAAAGCCAAGCTCGGTCACGATTGCGTCGAGTTTCGCCAGAAGCGGCTCACCCGAAGCAACATGGTCGCCGAACAGGCCAAGCGCCGGGATCGGGTTGCCGGTCAGTTGCAGCGAGATGAAGATCGCCGGGATGGTGTAGGCCATGATAAGCACGACATACTGGGCGACCTGCGTATAGGTTACGCCCTTCATGCCGCCGAACACCGCGTAAGCAAACACAACACAAGCGCCGATAAGCAGGCCGGTGGTGTTGTCCACTTCAAGGAAGCGGCCAAAGGCCACGCCAACGCCGGTCATCTGGCCGATCACGTAGGTGGTCGAGGCGACGATCAGGCAGATCACCGCAACCATGCGGGCGGTCTTGCTGTAGAAGCGGTCCCCGATGAATTCCGACACGGTGAACTTGCCGAACTTGCGCAGGTAGGGCGCGAGCAGCAGGGCGAGCAGAACGTAGCCGCCCGTCCAGCCCATGAGATAGGTGGAGTTGTCATAGCCGGTGAAGGCGATGAGGCCCGCCATCGAGATGAAGGAGGCGGCA
>JAPHRE010000035.1 GCA_026195905.1 Pseudopelagicola sp.
ACCAGCGCCCCAGCCGAAAGCGCCAGAAGGCTGCCCTTGACCGGCACTCCGAAGACAAACACCGCCAGCGCCAGCAGCAGCAGAAAGTTGACAAAGCCCAGGACGATGTAGGGCACCTGCTTGCCCAACAGGAATTCCAGCCGCAGGGCCGGGGTGACATAGAGGTTCACGATAGAGCCGGTCTCTTTCTCGCGCGCGACGGACAGGACGGCGAGCATCGCCGGGATCAGCATCAGCAGGAGCGGGATCACTGCGGGCACCATTGCCGCCAGGCTTTCGACATCGGGGTTATAGCGATAGCGCATTTCCAGGCTGTAGCTGCCGGCGACCGCCTCATCGCCATAGACCTGGCGCAACTGATCGGTCAACCAGTGAATGTGCATTCCCTGGACATAGCCGCGCACCGTGTCCGCACGCATCGGCATGGCGCCATCGAACCAGGCCCCGATTTCAACAGGGCGTCCGCGTTCGACGTCTGCCGCGAAACCCGGCGGGATTTCCAGCGCCAGGCTGATTTCGCCCGCCCGCATCCTTTGGTCGATGTCGGCATGGTCGATAAGCGGCGGCTGTTCGTCGAAATAGCGCGACCCGGCCAGATCGTTGACATAGGACTGGCTGGCAATGGTCTGATCAAAGTCGAGCACCGCGAACTTGAGATCCTCGACGTCCATCGAAATGCCGTATCCCAGCACGATCATCAGAATCACGCTACCGACGCTTGCCAGTGTCAGGCGAATTGGATCGCGGCGCAGTTCCAGCGACTCGCGCCAGGAAAAACTCAGCAGCCGGGCAAGGCTGAACCGACCGCGTCGCCGCTGTGGCGCGGATGAACCCTCGGCACCGAGCTCCACCCGATCCGTGGCCTCAGGCGCGCCGCTCTCGCCTTGCGCCCGTTCAAGGTGATGGATGAAGGCATCGTTCAGCGTCGCCGCGCCGGCACCTTCGCGGATGGCTTCGGGCGTGTCGCTGACAAGCACGTGGCCTTCGTGCATCAGCGAAATCCTGTCGCAGCGCGTGGCCTCGGACATGTAGTGGGTGGAGATGAATATCGTCACACCGTCATTTCGGGACAGGTCCACCAACGCCTGCCAGAAGATGTCGCGCGCCACCGGATCGACGCCCGAGGTCGGCTCGTCGAGGATCAGAACCTCCGGACGGTGGATCAGCGCCACGGCCAGCGACAGCCTCTGACGGACTCCAAGCGGCAGTCGCAGCGGCAGGCTGTCGAGAACCTCCTCAAGATCGAACCGGTCCGCAAGTTCGGTGATCCGCGGCGCGATCTCGGCGGATGCCATGTCGAATAGCCGCGCGTGAAGATCGAGGTTCTGACGGACCGTAAGCTCGGAATAGAGCGAGAAGGATTGAGTCATGTAGCCGATGCGCTTGCGCGTGGCCATGTCGCGTGCATCGACCGTTCGACCGTTGATCCGCGTGGTTCCTTCGGCTGGTTCCACAAGTCCGGTCAGTGCCTTCATCGTCGTCGTCTTGCCGCAGCCGTTTGACCCGAGAAAGCCGAAAATCTCGCCTTTCCCGATGCGAAAGCTCACGTTCTTGACCGCTTCGAAGTCACCGAACCGGACGGTCAGATTTTCGGCCTCGACGACGTAGCCATCGCGACCTGCGGGGTCATGCGGCGGGACGGTCAGATCGTGGTGCTGGGCGCGCATTTCTGCGGGAAGGAGTGCTATGAAAGCCTCGTCAAGGTTGGTGGCACCCGTGCGGCTCAGGATCTCGGCAGGACTGCCGGTGGCAAGCACCTTGCCGTCGTCCATCGCGACCAGGTGATCGAACTCGGCGGCCTCTTCCAGATAGGCACTGGCGACGATCAGGCTCATGCCCGGACGCGTCGCGCGGATACGCGCGATCAGAGCCCAGAACTCGCGTCGCGACAGCGGATCGACGCCCGTTGTCGGCTCGTCCAGGATCAGCAGATCGGGGTCGTGGATCAGCGCGCAGCACAGGCCAAGCTTCTGTTTCATGCCGCCAGAGAGCTTGGCTGCTGGGCGGTCGGCATAGGGCGCGAGGCCGGTCGCCTCCAGCAGATCGGCGATCCGCCTGTCGCGCTCGCTCTGGCTCTCGCCGAAAAGCCGGCCGAAGAAGTCCACATTCTCCCGCACCGACAGCGTGGGATAGAGATTGCGCCCCAGCCCCTGCGGCATATAGGCGATCCGTGGACAGATCCGGCCACGGTGGCTCGCGCGGCGCATGTCGCCCTCCAGGACATCAAGCCGACCTTCCTGCATCTTCCGCGCCCCGGCGATCAGTGCCAGAAGGCTGGATTTGCCCACCCCGTCGGGTCCGATCAGGCCGACGATGCAGCCCGCCGGCAACGTGATCGACACATCGTCGAGGGCCCGGACCTTGCCATAGAGAAGCGTGAGCCTCTCCGTTCGCACCACAGGTTGGGAAGCCGTCATTCCAGCACCCTGCCGTCAGCGGTCTCCGGCCAGGGCTGAGCGGGATCCAGCCGCACCCAGGCAACGCCGGGCAGACCGGTCTTGATGTAATCAAGGTACTTCTCCAGCAGCTCTGGCGCGATGCGTGCGCGAACCCGGAACATCAACTTCTCGCGCTCGATTTCGGTCTCGACCGTTTTCGGGGTGAATTGTGCCACGTCCGACACGAAGGAGACCTCGGCGGGAATGACGAGGTCCGGTGCGGCATCCAGGATCAGGCGAACCTCGGTTCCCAGCCCGGCCCGCCCCGCTGCGGCGGTCTGCAGGAAGAATGTCATATACACGTCGTTGAGGTCGATCAGGTTGATCACGCGCCCCCCGGCGCCTATGACTTCGCCCGCCCGTGCAACGATGTACTGCACCCGCCCTGGCCGGGGCGCTTTCAGCGTGCTGTCCTCAATCTGAACGTCGATCGCTTCAACCGTCGCCGTCGCCGCCGCCACCGCCGCTTCGGCCCCGACCACTGCCGCTTCGGCTGCGGACACTCCGATCCGCGCCGCCGCCAGCCGCGCCTCGGCCGAGGCGACCGCAGCCTCGGCACCAAGCGCGTTCGACCGGTCGATATCGAGTTGCCGCTCTGACGCGATACTGCTTCCCGCCAGCGCCTCCGAGCGGGCGAACTGGCGCTGCGCGGCATCAAGTGCCGATTTCTGCTGCGCCAGAACCGCTTGGGCCGCGCGCACTTCGGCCTCACGCTGCTGGATCATCAGCCGGGCGTTCTCGACCGCGATCTTGGCACGGCGCAGTTCCGCTTCTGCCTGATGGCGGTTGGCTTTCAGTTGACGAATGTCAAGCGCGGCCAGCGGCTGCCCAGCCTTGACGAACTCGCCCTCCCGTACCAGAATCGTTTCAATCCGTCCGGGAAGCTTCGAGGCTACATCAATCTCGACCGCTTCGACGCGCCCGTTTCCGCGCGCGAAACCCTCGGGAACCACGTCGTTACCGTTGCCGTTGCCCTGCCAGAACAGGAATCCCAATACCGCCGCGGTCACGACAATCGCTGTGAAGAGAAGGTATCTGGTATTTTTCATGTTGTGCTCGATTGTTGTTGCGGGCCGGAATTTGTGAATTTTTTTGAACGATCGCCTGCCCATTAAACTTTCTGCACCTGATCTTGTAAATGCGTTAATCGGCCCTGTTTGAGTGGTTGGACTCGCCTTGCCCTTCGGCGTCGCATTGGGACTTGCCCGTGCTCACATCGCGAACACTGTCTGATGGATTGACGACTTTCTGTGTGTTGCCTGAAGAAGGCGGACGTTTCAGTCTGATTTTCGAATTGAACTGTTTGGACCTGTCGCGGTTTTGTGCCGCCCGAGTGCTGGTTTAACTTTCAAGTCCTCTGACCTTGATGATGTGCCGCTTTTGGAGGCCCAGAGGCTCAAAATATGGCGCTTCAAGGAATGACTTCAGGGTAAGGACAAGCTGCGCGCGCTGGGCAGGTCTCCTGATGTGACTTGGGCCGAGGTTTGGGCGTCAGGCGTTAGAGGTTGGGATCATCAATGAGTGGTGTGGGTTTGGCCAATTGGCGCAGCTCTTTGTCATCGGTGATCGAGACATGCTGGCCGTCAAACATGACGCCGTATTGCTGAAGGGACTTGATCGCGCGACTAAGGTTTTCCGGGGTCATCCCGAGATATGAGGCCAAGCGGCGTTTTTCCGTCGGCAGCGTGAAGGCGTTGTTGTCGCCATTGGTATCATTGTAGCGGATCAGATAGTTGGCCAGCCTCTCCAGAGACGTGCGCAGCTTCAGGTTCTTCGACTGCTTGACGGTTTGTCGGTAGCATTGCGCCAACTCGGTCACGACGCTGCGGGCAAAGGCGGCATCCAAATCAAAGACCTCGCGGACGCCTTCGGATGGCAACAGGATAAGCCGGGACTTTTCAAGCGTGCGCGCCGACATCAGGTAGGGGGCATTCTTGACCGTGGCGGCCAGAATAAATGTCGAGACCGGGCGGATCGTTGCCATTGTGGTTTCGCGCTCATTCCAGTTTGCGAAAAGTTCGACGCTGCCCTCGATCACGACGAAGAGGAAGTCGCTCGGCTCGCCTTCTGCAATCAGTTCGATGGCTGGTGGAAAATTCTGCACGTAGGCTCCGCGTGTGAGCATATCAAAATGGGCGTCGTCCATATTTGAAAATAGAGCGAGTTCGCGCAGTTCGGCGGATTTTTCGGGCCGGTTCTTGAGCGGCATTGGATCCCCTTTTGGTCTCAGTATTCATCGAGGTTGACTAATGTCAATTATATGGCTGCCTAATGTCAGGCAAAGGGTTGATCCATCTTTGCTCTTATCTTGTTAAATCATGGGGGTGGTTTCGAAAATATGGCGTGAAGGGAAAGCCGCCGCGCGCATCCTTTGTGGCGTTAATCGGCCTTGGGTGTTTGTGAGAGGCCCAAATCATCGAGAATGGCGTAAAAGGCCGGAAGCACGAACAGCACGAGGATGGTTGCCGACAAGAGGCCAAAGACCACGGAAATCACAAGGGGTTTGACGGTTTGGGCTTGGGTGCTTGTTTCAAGAAGGAGCGGCACCATGCCCATCATGGTTGTCGACACAGATACGACAATTGGACGGAAGCGTTCCCGGCTGGCGCGACCAGCGGCTTCGGTGACGTTCATGCCCTTGCCGGAATGATCCTTGATGATCTGGATTAGGAGGATGGCATTGTTGACCACGATCCCGGCCAGAGATGCGGCCCCCATGATCGACGGCATGGAGATGTTGTAGCCCATCACAAGATGTCCCGCGACAACCCCGATCAAGGCGAGAGGGATTGTCAGCATAACGATCACCGGCTCGACATAGCTTCGAAATTGGAAGGACAGCACGACATAGATGGCGACAAGCCCGATTGCAAAGCCGCGCAGGATAGAGCCAACGGTTTCGGCCGAATTCGCGTTTTGCCCGCCGATCTCGAACGAGAGGCCCGGCATGGCGGCGGCCAAAGCAGGCAGGCTTGTCGCGCTTAGGTCCGCGACAATGGCATCTGCGTTGCCGATCCGTCCATCGACATCCGCCGCGAGCGTTAGCGTGCGGCGGCCATTGATATGGGTGATACTTGCCCAGCCGCGGGTTTCCTCGAAATGGGCCAGTGTGGCAAGCGCGGCATAGCTTCCGTCGGGGAGGCGTATATCGAAGGCCAAAAGGTCTTCGAGCGAGTCCCGATCGGCGTCGCTTTGGCGGATTTCGATTTCATGGGAGATATCGCCTTGTTGCACGGTGCTGATAATGCTGCCGAGGAAGGCCGTGGAGAGCTGTGAGGCGAGATCCCGAGAGGTCAGTCCGAGGTTGGAAGCTCCATCGGCCAGTGTAATCTGACGTTCCGGGCGTCCTGCGCGCAGATCATGCATTGCGTTGTAGACCCCGGCATAGGAGGCCAATTCGCCTAAAAGGCGGTTGCCAGCGGCTTCAAGCTGCGCGAGGTCGTCGGACATGAGGCGTATCTCAACGGCGCGTCCTTGGGGGCCAATGCCGGGTTCGGCCAGCGTAATCGCCAGCGCGCCGGGCACAGGGCCGATTTCGCGCCGCCACGCGGAAATGAGCTCATCAATCGTTGTGTTGCGGAGTTCGGCCCCAAGCAAATCAGCCGCGATGGTTGCGACGTGGGGGCCGGTTTCTCCGGCTGTGGTGTTGCGGTTGTAGAAAATCTGGGTGGATTGAATGAGAGGCTGTGCCTCTGGTTGTGTGGGGCTGAAGGCCTGATCGACCTGTTCAAGGGCACGTGTGACTCTGGCGACGACGCTTTTGGTTTCGCTCAAGGGGGTGCCTTGAGGCATAAGAATGCGTGCTTCAAGTGTATCGCCTTCGATGTCCGGCAGCGCCTCACGTTGCACATATCCGCCGCGCAAAAGGCCGACCGTGAGAACCAAGGCCGCGATGGTTAGCCCGGTGACGAGGTATCTTTTTGAGATCGCGCCATCTACCAGACGCCCCAGACCACGGTCGCGCACGATCGCAAAGCCCCGTTCGAACGCCGCCCGAAAGCGCGAAGGCGTGGTCTTGGCCGCTTTAAGGCTATGGCCAAGGTGGTGGGGTAGGACAAAAAACGCCTCGACCAGGCTTGCAGCCAGCGCGGCAATGAGAACCACCGGGAGAACTTCAAGCACCGCGCCAAGGTCGCCGGACAAAAAAGACAGGGGCGCGAAAACGGCGACTGTCGTAATAAAAGATGAAAGCACGCCGGACATCACTTTTTTGGTTCCGGCAATGGCGCGTTCGGGCGGGGTGCCAGAGGTGGTGGGCTCTTCGGCGATGGCGTCTGTGATGACGATGGAGTCGTCCATGACGATCCCGATTGCCATCAAGAGAGCAACAAGCGTGATCATGTTGAGAGACAACCCTGTAAGTGCCATCATCGCAAATGCGCCGAGAAAGGCCACAGGCAGCCCAAAAGCAGCCCAAATGGCATAGCCGGGGCGGAAAAACAGGCTCATGACGGCGATGACGAGGACAAGGCCGATCACACCATTCTTGACCAGCATCGCAAGGCGATCACGCACGATGGATGTCATGTCCTGAACGAGCGTGATCGTCAGTGAGGCGGGCAGGGTGGATTGCTCGGCTGTCACGAGGTCTTGCACGCTGTCGAAAACACGCAACGCATCCGTGCCAAGGCTTTTGTTGATCTGAAGAAACAGGGCCGGTTGGCCATCGAAAAAAGCCTGTTCCTCTTCCGGGCTATAGCCTTCGGTGATTTGGGCGATATCGCCCAGCCGAATTTGGGCACCATTCGGTTTGGAGAGGATCACGATTTCGGAGAGATCCGCCACGGTTCGGCGTTCGTCGGTCAGGCGCAAGGCAATGTCGAGACCGGGTGTTTCGAGGGTGCCGAGGGGAAGGTCGAGGTTTTGCGCCTCGATGCGGGCGCGCAGAGTAGCAAGCGACATGCCGATTTGTTCAAGTTCTGCGCGCGGCACTGTGATCTGAAACTGGCGTTCGCCGATGCCAGACTTGATGACGTTCGCGACGCCGGGAAGTTCGGAGAGGCGGGTTTCAATGAGGTTTGCGTAGCGGTCGAGTTGGGGCAAGGGCAGATTGCCGGCGATGGCAACCGAGGCAATGACGTCGCTGCGGTGCAGTTGGCGCACGATTGGCGGGTCGCTTTCGTCTGGAAAATCATCAACGGCAGAGGCTTCGGTTCGCAGGTCGTTGACAAAGCGGGCGGGATCGCCGGATTCGTTCATCGTGGCTACGGCACGGGCGCTGTTGTCTTGTGCGCGACAGGTCATCTCTTCAAGGTGATCTACGGCTTCGACCGCGTCCCAGATGCGGCGACAAATGCTATCTTCGACCTCAGCGGCCGAGGCACCGCGATAGACGACAAGAATTTCGGCCTCGGTGGGGCGGAAATCGGGGAATGTCTCGCGTTTTAGGGCGGGGGCGGCGGCGATTCCGATTGCTGCAAAAAGAACCAAAAGCAGGTTGGATGAGGTCGGGTGCCGGGCAAACCATGAGATCATTGTGAAGACTCCACCGAATGGATGCGCATGCCGGGGATGGCGGGCAGGATGTCGTCAAGGATCACTTCGTCGCCCGCAGCAAGGCCGGTTTCAATGACAACCATGTCATCTTGTTGCCAAGCCGGGGTCACGTCGCGCAGAGCAAGCCGCCCTTCGCTATTGCGGAGATAGACAAGGCCGTTGTGGATCGCCTTGGCGGGGATGGCGATGCGGGCTTGTTTGGAGGGGGCGGAAAGGGTTGCCTGAACATACATATTGGGGACCAGCGGTAAATGGCGGGGTGGGGCGGCCCCCTCGTATGGATGGTCCACGGCGATGACGACTGGCACGGATCGGGCCTCAGCATCCAACGCATTCTCGATGCGTAGCACGCGGCCGGTCCATGTTTGGTTCGGTGCCGTCACAAGACGGAGTTCGGCGCTGAGCTGTGCCAAGAGCGCCTCTTGGCCGCCTTGGGCAAGGTCAATGCTGTCTGCAACCGTGCCGATGAGGCGGGAAAAGGCGTCGACCGGGATTTGTGCGGTGACTTCGACGCGGTCGATGCTATCACCGCTCACAAGGGGCGTGCCCGGTTGGGTAAACTGGTAGCGTTCCACATGCACCTTGCCGATGCGCATGGCCTGTGGCGTTACGATCTGCGTCAGGTCGAGATCGCGCTTGCTCCGCTCAAGCCCGGCTTGGCTTCGGGCAATTTGGGCATCAAGGCGCGCAGTTTTGATCGGGGTGAGGCTAAGGGCGTTTTCGAGTTCACGCACTGCGCGCTTTAGTTGAAGCGTGGCGCGTTCAAGATCGTCAAGGCGGCTCTGGGGAGCGGCACCGCGTTCGACGAGGGCGCGGACGCGGTCAAGATCGGTGCGGGCCAGCGTCAATCTCTCACGTTCAATCTCGAGAATGCCTGTGGTGTTGGTGTGGTCGGCAGCGATTTGATCACGCTCTGCCATGAGGGCGGTAAGATCGGCCTCGGCCTGACGCGCGGCGATGTCGTAGGGGGTGGGGTCAATCTCAAGAACTTTCGTGCCTGCGGGTAGGATGTTGCCCGTCTCAAGATCCGGGTGGCGGAATGTGATGGACCCCGCAACCTCGGCCACCGCTTGCCAGCTCCATGCCGGGCGGATTGTGCCATATCCTTGGGCGAAAAGCCGGATCGGTTTTGGCGTTGCGATCATGGTGCGTGCGGTGGTCTGCATTTCGGCCTGTTCAATGCGTGCCGGGGGTTTGGCATTGGACACGAGCCAAACCGTGGCGGCCACGGCAAGCAGGATCGGAGGAAGTATGCGCAAGAGGCGTCCGAGTGTCTTCATGGCGTGATGTGTCCTTGATTGGTCAGGAGGGTGATCTGGGTTTCAACAAGCCGTGTGCCTTCTTTGCAGAGGTCAAAGCCCCGGCCCGTCATTTGCCAGCGCAGCACAAGGCCCTGCACGAGGCCGAGGAAGAGGTCAGCGATGTCTTGGCGCCGGATCGGAGTATTGGGTGCGGCGGCAATAGAAAGCCTTATCGCTTCCTGAAGAAGCATGGTGCGCAGGCGGGTCATGATGCGTACATGCACTTCGTGAATATCGCTCTCGCGGGTCAAGCGTCCAACCGTGAAGATGAGCTTAGGAATGGCGGGCGTCGCCGCAATCAGGGCCAGTTGAGCATGGATGAGGTTCCTGATCCTGTCCAATGGGGCATCATCAGCCGAAAGCGCATTGGCCCATGCAGCCTCGGCGCGGGCTTCGATTGAGGTTATCACCGCAAGCCACAGGGCATTCTTGGTTGGAAAATGGCGGAAAATGGCCGCCTGCGAAATCCCAACCTCTGAGGCAATGCGTTCGGTTGTCAGGTCTTCGATAGGAAGCGAAGCCAACAACAGCAGGACCGTTTCCACGATCTCACATTTGCGATCTTCGGCGGGCATACGCTGTCTTGACATGCGAATCTCCAGTAAGTGAGTAATCACTAACAAGCCGCTTGACCGGTTCAATTGACAAAAGTCAAATGAAGCAGGGTTTGAGTTGTATAGTGTGCCTCTTGTGGGGGTCATGGAGCTTTCCAGAGACGCCGACAACATTCGAGCTCACAAAGAGTGAAACCCGCCATGCGTCCCGTGCGGGTTTCACTTTTTGGCGTTCCGCTTCCCTTTTTGGCCGATATCCATCCAGCGCGGTTGCGGGTTGGCAATATGTTTTGATGTCAATTTGACTTCGATCAATTCCGACAGAAACAATCGGCATTAAGGGTTGGAAGAATAGGAGAGCTCATGGTCCATATTGATTCCCCCGCCGCACCGCTTCGCGCAGACCTGCCCGAGCTTTTCTCGCTTTGCGCGGCACAGGTTGGGATGCGCTGTTTGATCCATTCGCTTGGTGATACGCTTGAACATCGGCTTGAGCTTCTGGCGGCAGGGCTTGCGCCGGATCAGGAGATTGATGTCCTTTCCGTTTCTCAAAAGCGTCATTGTGTTGTGGCCTGTGGGCAAATTCGTGCGGCGATTGGGGCCGACTTGGCACAGTGTATTACGCTCAAAGCCTGTGAGGCTTGCCAAGGCACGTCATCATGAGTTGCGGATCATGCGCCCTGAAAGAGGCTGGGGCATGCGGGATCGGCCCGATCAGCGCCACGACGGCGCGCGTCTATTTGCTTGGGCCACCGAACTCTGGGAAATCAACGCTTTTCAACCGATTGACCTTTGCCAACCAGACGGTCGGAAACTGGCCGGGTGTGACCGTGGACCGCAAGGCGGGGTGCGTTCGTCTTGGGGGCATTGATGCCGAGATTGTCGACCTTCCGGGCGTTTCAAGCCTGTCGTCGCCTTCGGCAGAACGTATTGATGAACGGGTTGCGCGCGAAGCCATTCTAACGACGCGGTGTGATGTTCTATTGGTCGCGGTTGACCTAACGGCGCCGCATCGCGGGCTTTCGATGTTGCTGCAGGCGATGGATTGCGCGATCCCTGTAGCTGCGGTTTTGACCAAAGCGGACTATTGGGACAGTGACGTCATGGACGCGGCCGCCAAGCGGCTTGGTGATGCGCTTGGGATCGGTGTTTTCCCGGTGTCGTCACGCACCAATGAGGGGCTTGATGCCATCCGCCGTGAGCTTGAGGTGCTCTTGTCGTTTCCGCCAAAGATGTCGGCCTGCCCGGCGGGGGCCGATTTGGAAATCGCGGCCTTGTCTGAGGCCTTGGAAGGAGCGCAGACCCCGCTCGCGATCCATCCGATTGCCTCGGCGCGCCGCTTGCTTGAGGGCGATAAGCTCGCGTCGGAACATGCACCGGCAGAGATACTTGCACTGCGTGATGACCTTTGTGCTCAGGCGCAGGCTCGGGACGGTGTGGCGTGTGATGCACGGCTTGTCGAGGCTCCGATTCGGCGGGCGGGCGCTTTGGTCGGCGCACTTGATATGCCTGCGCCGCTTGGCAAGAGATACTGGTCAGACCGAATTGATCGAATCGCGCTTTCGCATCGCTGGGGCATGGTTGTGTTTCTGGTGGTGATGTATCTTGTGTTCTTCGTCTCGATTAACCTCGCAGCCGTCTTTATCGACCTATTCGATGGGCTTGCACAGGCGGCCTTTGTCGATGCGCCAGCGTTGCTGCTCTATCGGCTTGGCGTGGAGGGCGGACTCCTTTCGGTTACACTTGGGGCGGTTGGCACCGGCCTACAGACGGTGGCGACGTTTGCGCCTGTGGTCGGGTTCCTTTTCCTATGTCAGATCCTCTTGGAAGAGAGCGGATACATGACCCGCGCGGCGGTCGTTGCAGATCGTATGATGCGGCGGCTTGGGCTTTCGGGGCGGGCCTTCCTGCCGCTGATCCTTGGGTTTGGCTGCACGATCCCGGCAATCCTTGCCACGCGGACCCTTGATACGCGGTCTGAGCGGATCATGACGGCGCTCATGGCGCCGTTTATGTCTTGTGGGGCGCGGTTGCCGGTTTACGCTCTTTTTGCGGCGGCTTTCTTTCCATCATCGGGACAGAATATCGTGTTTGCCCTTTATCTTCTGGGGGTGGCTGTGGCGCTCTTTACCGGGTGGATACTTGCGCCGCGCCTGATGCCTGCGACGCCTCGCCCGCTTGCCATTGAACTACCCGTCTATCAGCGACCGGCGCTGGGGCAGGGCTTGCGTCTTTGTTGGGTGCGGCTCAAGCAGTTTATCAGCGAGGCGGGTAAAACGATTGCCGTTGTGGTCACGCTCTTGTCGCTTCTCAATTCATTTGCCCCGGATGGGTCCATCGGGAACGAAGGCAATGGCCAGTCGATCCTCGCGCAGAGCGCACGGATGGTCACGCCGGTGCTTGGACCAATGGGTCTTGAAGAAGACAATTGGCCCGCCGCCGTGGGCCTTGTGACGGGCATCTTTGCCAAGGAAACGGTCGTAGGGACCTTGCAGGCGCTCTATGTGTCCGAGGGCGAGGGCGATGAAGCGCCTGATCCGTTGGGCACTGCTGGCGCGGCTTTGCACGACCTGGCCGGGGCGGGGGCGGGCCTTATCACGACGCTGGCGGATCCATTCGGGCTTGATGTCGGTCCTATCCAGAGCTTTGCCGAAGCGGCGCAGGCGCAAGAGGTCGAGGCGGTGCTCTTTATCGAGCTGCGCGCCCGGTTTGATGGGGCGGCGGGCGCTTTTGCCTATATGGTTCTGATCCTGCTTTATGTGCCCTGCGTGGCGGCGCTTTCGACGGTTTGGCGCGAGATTGGCGGGCTTTGGGCCGGTGTCTCGGCGGCATGGTCCACGCTTTTGGCGTATGGCGGGGCGGTCATTGCCTATCAGGCAGGCACCTTCGCCCAGCATCAGGTCAGCTCAGCTTTTGCGATCTCGATTGTGCTTGGGTTGCTCTGCCTTGCGGTCATTCTGGCGCGGTCATCGGTACATTTTGGCACAATGCGGCGCGCATAGCCGACCCCAAAGGCTCGCGCCTGCTTGATTGATACGCTTCAGGGCGACATGGTCCATTGACACGCCAGTGCCGCAGGGGCGCGGGCGGTCAAGGGGGTATGACGCATGCGGATCGGTGTTTTGGGGACAGGCACAATTGCCAGCGCCGTCGTGCAGGGCATCGCACAGGACGGGCATGAGATCACAGTGTCCAAGCGCAGCAGGGCGCGGGCGCTTGCATTGGCGGACTGCTTTGACGCGGTTCATGTCGGCGAGAACCAAACCGTTGTTGAAAATAGCGACGTGATCTTTCTTGGCTTGATGGCGGATAGCGCCAAAGACATTCTCAAACCGCTGACCTTTCGCGCTGGGCAGAGGATCATTTCCTTTATGGCGGGGGCGACGCTTGACGATGTTGATGCGATGGTGCGCCCGGCGCGCGCTGTGGCTGTCTTGATGCCGTTTCCCGGTATTGCCGAGGGCGGTTCGCCCATCATGATGCACGGCGAGGACGCTCTGGTGCGGGAAATCTTTGGTAGACGAAATAAGGTCTTCGCCCTCGACAGTCACGCGGACATGCAGGCCTATCTCTGTGCGCAGGCGGTCTTGTCTCCGGTTGCGGCGCTGATTGGGCAGACGGGGGACTGGCTTGGGGAACGGGTCCGCGATCCGGGGCAGGGCGAGGCGTTCTTGCGGATGCTTGTTGCCTCAAGCCTTGCGGGAACCGACTGTGCCGATCTTGTCGAGGCGTTGAATACGCCGGGCGGGTATAATCAGCGCCTGCGCTTGCATATGGAGGCAAACGGTATGGGGTCGGCGCTCAAAGCAGGGTTGGATGCGCTTGAGGGCGCTACGTAGTTTTCCACTTTGATTTAGTTCGAGGACCGGATTTCGCCGGTATCAAGGACCGGCGCAACATCAAGGTCTTCGGCGTCAAGCATCGAGGCTACCCGCTCTAGCGCGGCAATAAGAGCGGCCTGTTCCCAATCTTCCATTGCGTCGAATTTACGCACGAAGCGCTGTTGAAGCGGGTCAGGCGCATCGTCAATCGCCTGTCGGCCCTTCTTGGTTGCGACAATGTTGGTTTGCCGCCGGTCGGTCTCGGAGCGTTGTCGTTCGACCATGTCTTGCCGAACGAGCTTATCAACAAGGGATGTGACTGTGGCTTGGGAAATCCGCATCTGCTGGGCGATTTTCGTCGCGGTGCAGTGCCCGTTTTCCGCAACGATTTGCAGGACGCGAAACTGGGGCGCGGTGAGACCCACCGACTGCGCCAGCTTGCGCGAAAACAATTCTGTCGCCCGCAAAATACGGCGAATGGCAATGAGGCTTGTATCTACGCGTGTCATTCCAAGACGCTGGCAGGTTTCGCGCGGGAAGGCAAGAACACCTCATTTTCCTACACTTTGACAGGCAAAGCAATTTTCCAACGTGAATCCCCCTATTTTGCAACGCTCATAGCGCATTATAGGCATAATAGGGCGGAAAGGTTGACTTTTGAGGTGGCTGAATATACTTAGTCAATCAAAGCAAATCTGGAGGCCTTGAAAAAGATGCAGAATACATTGGAATTTTCTCGCAAGACCGCGCCCGTGCTTCGTGAACCTGAGGCTGAGGATGGTGCGGATATCTGGGCGCTCGTGCGGGACTGCAAGCCGCTCGACGAAAATTCCATGTATTGCAATCTGATTCAGTGCGACCACTTCAGCGATACCTGTATCGTGGCCGAGCTGGATGGCGAAATTGTGGGCTGGATTTCGGCCTATATCCCGCCGTCTAACCCGGACACTCTCTTTATTTGGCAGGTGGCTGTGTCTAGCAAGGCGCGCGGCATGGGGCTTGGCTCCAAGATGCTCAATGGGCTTCTGCGCCGTCGTGCCTGCGCAAAGGTTACGCAGCTTCAGACGACGATCACCGGCGATAATGCTGCGTCCTGGGGGTTGTTCCGTAAATTTGCCGATACGCATGGGGGCGATCTCGATGCAGAGCCCCATTTCACCAAAAAGGACCACTTCCGCGGTAAGCATGACACCGAAAACATGGTGACGATCGACCTCGCGGAGCGGATGCGCAAAGCGGCCTAAGCCGATGTTGCGCCCGCCTGTCCTAACGTCCACAATCCCAAAAGGATCCAATATGTCGACTGATAAGTCAGCCGAAATTTCCGTATTCAAACGCCGTGAATCTGAGGCCCGCAGCTATTGCCGTGGCTTCGACACGGTCTTCAAAAAGGCCCAGGGCTCGGAACTCACGGATGAGCGCGGCCGGACCTACATTGATTTTCTCGCCGGGTGTTCCTCGCTCAACTACGGGCACAATGACCCGGACATGAAAGAGGCGCTTGTCGAGCACATCACCGCTGATGGTATCGCGCATGGTCTCGACCTGCATACCGATACCAAGGGGGCGTTCCTCGAAGCGTTCGAGAGCCATATTCTCAAGCCGCGCAACATGGACCATAAGGTTATGTTCACTGGCCCGACGGGTGCCAACGCCGTTGAAGCGGCGATGAAGCTCGCCCGCAAGGTTACGGGGCGCACCAACATCATCTCGTTCACCAACGGGTTTCATGGTGTGACACTCGGTGCGCTGGCTGCGACCGGCAATAGCTATCACCGTGGCGGTGCTGGAACGACGCTTGGCGATGTGACCCGGATGCCGTTTGACGGCTACATGGGCAAGGACTGCAATACAGCAGATTTCCTTGAAGCGATGCTCAATGACCGCTCAAGCGGCATGGACGCCCCGGCGGCGATCATGTTTGAGACGGTTCAGGGCGAAGGCGGCCTCAACGCTGCAAGCCCGGAATGGATTGAGCGTGTGGCGAAACTTGCCAAGGACCACGGCGCGCTGCTCATCATCGACGATGTGCAGGCCGGCTGTGGCCGTTCGGGAACCTTCTTCTCGTTCGAGGAGATGGATGTGATGCCGGATATCGTGACAATGGCGAAATCGGTTTCGGGCTTTGGCCTCCCGATGGCGCTTATGCTGGTGCGCCCGGAGCATGACATCTTTGGCCCGGCCGAACATAACGGCACATTCCGCGGCAATACCCACGCCTTTGTCACCGCCCGTGTCGCGATCGAGAAATTCTGGTCCGATAAGACGTTTCAGGACGAAATCGCCGCCAAGTCGCGCCTTCTTGATGTCGTGCTTGGCGAGATGGTCGAGCTTGTGCCGGGGTCCTTTATCAAAGGTCGTGGTATGATGAAGGGTGTTGATGTGAAGTCGGGCGCGCTTGCGTCGGAAATCTGTGCCCGTGCCTTCCAGAAGGGTCTCATCATCGAGACGTCCGGCAACGAAGATCAGGTTGTCAAAGTGCTCGCGCCGCTGACAACCCCAGATGCGACGTTCCGCAACGGCCTTTCCATCCTCCTCGACGCCACGCGCGAGGTTACAGACAACAGCAAGATCGCAGCGGAGTAAGACATGATCGTCAGAGATTTCAACAAGATCATCGAGAGCGAAAAAGAACGTGTCGTATCGGATGCGCAGTGGTCTTCGGTGCGGATGCTATTGGCCGATGATGGGATGGGGTTCTCGTTCCACATCACCTTCCTCGAAGCCGGTTCCGAACATACGTTCGAGTATAAGAACCATTTCGAGAGCGTCTATTGTATGCAGGGCAAAGGCTCGATCACCGATCTTGCCACGGGCGAGACCCATGAGATCAAGCCCGGCGTCATGTATGCTCTGAATGAGCATGACCGCCACGTTCTGCGCGCCGAAGAAGAGCTTGTGATGGCTTGTGTGTTTAACCCGCCCGTAACCGGGAATGAGGTGCACCAGGCTGACGGTTCTTACGCGCTTGAAGCCAGTTAACCCAGTTCACACGGAGGCTCCGGTTCGAAAACGGCCGGGGAGACCCCATTGACCTTTCCAGACCATACCGTCGAAAAAATCGGCGGCACTTCGATGAGCCGCATAGACGAGCTTGTAGACGGGCTCTTTATCGGGGGACGATCCCCCGAAGACCTGTATCACCGGATTTTCGTGGTATCTGCTTTTGGTGGAATCACGAACCTTCTTCTTGAGCATAAGAAGACGGGCGCGCCGGGCGTTTACGCTCTGTTTTCCAACGATGATAACGACCATAGCTGGCTTGATGCGCTGACCAAGGTGTCAGCCGCGATGAGTGAGGCGCATAACGCGGTCCTGACCGATGCAGCGGATCAGTCGCTCGCAGAGGACTTTGTGCGCGAACGTATCGAGGGCGCACGCAGTGTGCTTTTTGATCTGCGCCGGCTTTGTTCTTACGGGCATTTTCGCCTGTCGAGCCATATGCTGATCGTGCGTGAATTGTTGTCCGGCTTGGGCGAGGCCCACTCGGCCTTTGTCACGAGTCTGATGCTGCAACGTGCGGGCGTCAATGCGCGGTTTGTTGATCTCTCCGGTTGGCGGGATGAAACCGAATGTTCGTTGACAGAACGGATCGCGGGCGGGTTTGCCGATGTCGACCTTACGCGCGAGATGCCGATTGTGACCGGCTATGCGCAATGTCGTGAAGGCCTGATGAAGGAATATGATCGCGGGTATTCCGAGGTCACTTTCTCCAGCATCGCCGCCTATACCAGCGCGCGCGAAGCGATCATCCACAAAGAATTTCACCTGTCCTCGGCAGACCCGAACCTTGTTGGTGAGGCGGCTGTTCGGAAGCTGGGCCATACGAATTATGACGTGGCCGATCAGCTTTCGAACATGGGCATGGAGGCCATTCACCCCAATGCCGCCAAGACGTTGCGTCAGGCCAATGTCGCGCTGCGCGTGACAAACGCCTTTGACCCGGAAGATCCGGGCACGCTTATCGACGATGAACCCGGCGAAGCGGCGGGGGTCGAGATTATCACTGGGCTGGATGTGTTCGCGCTTGAACTCTTCGAGCAGGATATGGTCGGCGTGAAAGGCTATGATGCGACCGCGCTTGAGGCGTTGACGCGTCACAATGTGCGCATCGTGTCCAAGACATCGAATGCCAACACGATTACCCACTATGTCGAGGCCACGCTCAAGTCTGTGCGTCGCGTCATTGCCGAGTTGGAAAAGGCTTATCCGTCTGCCGATATCAGCGCACGTAGCCTCGCGCTTGTGTCGGCAATCGGGCGCGATCTTTCGGGCGCGCGGGCCTTTAGCCGGGGTCTTTGTGCGCTCGAAGAGGCCGAGATTGACGTCATCGCAGCACATCAGACACCGCGCAATGTCGATATCCAATTTGCGATTGACCGTGCGGATGCGGATCGCGCGATCAAGGCGCTGCATGAGGTTCTCATCGAAGAGCCTTCCAAGCCGGTGCTTAACGTCGCGGCCTGATCCCAAGTATTCCAATTCATACCCCCGCCCCGTTCATTCGTGGCGGGGGTTTCTTATTTTGGGGTGTTGATCCTAATCAAAACGGCGCTGAGGGAAGTGATGTAAACGACTCCACAAAGGTTAGTTCAGGAGTCATGTTATGTCGTATTCAACCGTCAACCTCACGCGTCGGACTGCACTTGCGGGTGCAGCAGCCCTCATCGCGGTGCCTTCCGTAATCCGTGCGTCAAATAAGGGGCTTGAGCGCTTGGTTCTGCAAGCGCCTCGATCCGGCCCCGGTATCTTGCTGGCCCATGCCGAGGCGCGCGGTCTTCTTGAACCGCTTGCCGACGAGGTTGATCTTTCCGTTTGGACAACGCCGGACGATATGCGCGCGGGGTTTGTTTCGGGCAAAGTGCCGCTTACGGTCATGTCGTCGCAAGGTGCGGCAAGCCTTTATAATAAGGGGCTTGATCTTGAAATAGTCTCTGTCCTGACCGATGGGCATTGCGGTCTGATCGCGCGCGGGATCAAGGGCTGTTCGGTGGCCGATCTGCGCGGTAAGAAAATCGCGGTGCCTTCGATCAACGGCTTTACCGGGCATATGTTCCGTCTTGCGTTGCGCTATTATGGCATTGCCGAGGATGAGCTGGAGATTCTGGCAGCGGCAACCAAAATGGAGGGCGCGCAGCTTCTTTTGGCGGGGCGGGCCGAGGTTGCGCTTGTGCCGGAGCCGGTGGCGTCAGCGGCGCTTATGAAGGGCAAGGCGCAGGGGCAAGACCTCTATCGCGGCGAGCAGATGCGCGATGTGATGGGCAAGATCACTGGAACAGAGCCGTCCTTGCCGCAGGCATCGCTTGTGGCGCGCAAGGGCTTTGCTGCGGCCTACCCCGATGTCCTCTCCGCGCTTCAGGCGGCATTGGCCGAGGCGACAATCTCTCTCAACGCTGATCCTGCCGCGGCGGCGGCGGATGCGGCCCCCTTCCTTGAGCGTAAGGCGGCGCTGCTTGAGATGGCGATCCCCTATGCCAACCTGAATGCCCAAGCCGCGATAGAGGCGCGCCCGAAACTTGAGGCGCTCTACACGGCGTTACTTGAGGCTGATGCAAAAATCATTGGCGGGCGGATGCCCGATGCCGGGCTATATGGGCTTTGAGGGTCGCATAAACGCCTTGCGGCGCGGGCCTGTGCGAGAGCGCCTTGTGGAGTGGCGAGAGATGGCCCCCATCCTCGCCCTAGATGGGGTCAAGCGGTTCGGTCCGCCGATGCTTGGCCTCGGCTTGTTCCTTGCGACCTGGCAGGCGGGGCATGTCGCCTATGGGGCGTTCATTCTGCCCTCGCCGGTGCAGACGCTACAGGCGGCATTTGGCGTTTTAACCACCAGCGAAGGCTGGATCGTTCTTGGTGCGACTGTGGCGCGGGTTGTGGCTGCGCTCGCCATCTCCTTGTTAATTGGTGGTTTTTTTGGACTTTTGGCTGGCTATTCCAATTTCGGCCGCGCGATGTTTGCGCCGGTCGCGACGATCCTGCTGGGCATACCGGCGACGGCTTGGGTTATCCTGACGATGATCTGGTTTGGGCCGTCGCACGGGGCGATCCTCTTCACGATTTCGGTCGTCACCGGACCCATGCTTTATATCGGTATGGTGGATGCGGTCCTCACGCGGGATCGACGGCTTGAGGAGATGGCAGCCGCTTTCGGGGCGTCGCGGTGGGCACAGTTTTCTCGTGTGGCGCTGCGCCAGATTATTGCGACGTTGGCGCCGGTGTTTGGGATCGCCTTGGCGCTTGGGTTCAAGGTCGCGATTATGTCCGAGCTTGTGAGCAACGTCGCCGGGATTGGCGCGGCGTTGGCGCGGTCGCGGGCGCATATGGATATTGATATGGCGCTGGCCTACGTGGTGCTTGCGGTGATGGGGTTGCTCGTGATCGAGCATGGATTGATCCGCCCGATGCAGCGGCGTGTCGGGGCTTGGAAGAGGGTATCGGGATGAGCGGGATGACCCTTGCCACGATCAGCCATGTGTATGCGGGACGCAAGGTTCTCGACACGGTATCGCTTGTGATCCGGCCGGGTGAAATGGTGGCGCTCGTCGGGCCGTCAGGCAGCGGGAAATCGACGCTGGCGAGCATCGCGGCAGGTATCGTAAAGCCGACCAAGGGCCGCATCCTGCGCCAGTATCGCCAACATGCGATGGTGTTCCAACAGGCCCGCCTTTTGCCTTGGGCCAATGCCCGCGAGAATATCGCTTTTCCCTTGATGCTCAATGGCTTGAGGAAACGAGAGGCGCTTGAAAAAGCGGAGTCCGTGGCCGAAAAAGTGGCGCTTTTGCCGGAGGATTTCGACAAGATGCCGGGCGAGCTTTCGGGGGGGATGCGGGCTCGGGTGGCGATTGCGCGGGCGTTGGGGGTGGCGCCGGATTTTCTTATATTTGATGAGCCGTTTGCGGCGTTGGACCCGGCGTTGCGGCGGCGGTTGCAGGATTTGGTTCTAAGCCTCGGGCAAGACCGGGCTTTTGGGGGGATGTTCATCACCCATGACCTTGCCGAAGCGGCGCGGCTGGCGGATCATATCGCGGTTCTTGATCGGCAGGGCAAGGGGGTGCTCGGCACGCTCACACCGCCGGGGCAGCGGGGGCACAGGAGCGATGTCGACATCTTTGATTTCGTGCAGCAGAGCCTTTATGGCGACCCGCTTCTGAGCGATCTTGTGCATGTGGACGAGCGGGCGATGCCGCTCGACCTTGTGGGTGATGCCGGGCTTGGGCCACGCCGGTGTTGTTAGGGCTTAGCCTTTGTTTTCTCCGACATTTTCCGCAAAGGCGACCTTGAAAGCGGCCTGTTGTTCGGGGCTGGCCTCGGTCTGGTTCTGGGCCTTCCAGTCGTCATAGGGCATGCCGTAATAGATCTCGCGGGCCTGCGCCTTGGTCATCTCGATGCCGCGTTCATTGGCGGCTTCCTGATACCAGCGGGCCAGGCAGTTGCGGCAAAAACCGGCGAGGTTCATCAGGTCGATATTCTGCACATCGGTGCGTTTTTCCATGAGGTGTTCGCGCAGGGTTCGGAAGGCGGCGGCCTCGATTTCGATGCGGGTCTGGTCGTCCATAAATGCCTCCGGTTTGGTTTGTGCCTATGTAGGCGTGAGGCCCGCAAACGGCAAGTATCGCCGTGAGTCGCAGGTAATGGTTAAGGGTCTGAAACCGTGGTTGTATCGCGTCGGTATGACGTCGGTATTGCGTCGGTATCGACCTCGAAAATCGCATGGTTAACCGGGCGCGCGGGGCGCAACACGGTTAACGAAACCCTAACCGGGCTTCGGACCATTTTTCGGGGCGAAAAAGGCTCTGTCAGGTCTCTTGGATGGTGCGTTTGACGTAGGTCTTGGTCTGCATGTCCTGTATATCGACAGAGAGCGCGCCGACATCCGGCAAATGCGTGTTCATGACCTCAAGCAGCGCAGCGGCAAGGGTTTGTTTGGTCTCGACGGGGCGCCCCGCGAACATCCAGACCGTCAGGTGGGCGAAGGTCGCGGGGGCGGTTCCCATATGGACATTGTCGCAGGCGATGGTGCGCGTCTTGATGGCGGCCGTGTTGTGAAACACCGGGCTTGCCGCCGCCGCATCGAAAAGCGCCTTGGAGAGCGCATTGAGGTCGTGGGTTTTGGCGAGGTCGGCGGAATGTTCGAGCACGAGATGCGGCATGGTTCAAAGACCTGTGATTTGGAGCGTTTCAGTCAGGATCGGCGCAAGGCGGGCGGCCCATGCGACCTGTTTGGCGTCATCGTCGATTTCATCATGGCGCAGTTCGATCAGCGCGTTGAGGCGGCCATGCGAGAAACAATGTTTGTCCACGGAATCGCCGGGCAAATGGCCGGGGTAGGGTTCGTTGTCGCCTATGGTCAGATCGCCCTCGCGTTTGAGGCGGTCGATGAGGGCGAGGCCAAAGCGGTCCTCTTGTGGGGCGTGGAGGATGCCGATTTCCCACGGGCGCGGCGCGCGACCGTTCAGCTTGGGCGAGAAGCTATGCATGGCGATGATGACGGGATCATGGCGCGCGGCGGCAAGCTCGGACAGCGCCTCGTGGTAGGGGCGGTAATAGGCGCGTTTGCGGCGTTCAATCTCGTCCGTGCCGATGTGGCGATTGGCGGGGATGATCGTGCCATCGTATAGCCGCATCACGAGGGTCGGATCGTCCTCGCCGCGGTTGGGGTCAATCACGAGGCGAGAGAAGTTTGACGCGATCACCGGCGCGTCAAGCAATGCGCCAAGATGGAGCGAGGTCTCAAGGGCACCGATGTCAAAGGCGATATGGCGTTGCATGTCGGCCGGGTCGAGGCCAAGGTCGCCGCCATTGATTTCCTCGGGGACATGGTTCGAGGCGTGGTCGACGGTTATCAGAAACCGGGATTTGCGCGTTGCGCCGTGAATGTGGAATGGTTGATATGTCATGAGCCTGTCATTTCCTTGCGCAACAGACTTATGTCAGTTGCTCCCGAAAGGGAATTGGGCGATAACGCCTGAAAAGAACGTTAGCGGTAACATTCCTCCGCGAGAAAGCAAAAAGATATGAGAAGACTGCGTAATACAAAGATCGTGGCGACCCTCGGGCCAGCCAGCGACACCTATGAGATGATCCGCGCCCTGCATGAGGCGGGGGCCGATGTATTCCGGCTTAATATGAGCCACGGCTCGCATGAGGAGATTCGCGAAAAACACCGGATCATCCGGCAGGTCGAAAAGGAGCTTGGCAGCCCGATTTCGATCCTTGCCGATCTTCAGGGGCCGAAACTTCGGGTTGGGGTCTTTGCCAAGGGCGAGGAAGAGCTTGAGGACGGGGCGCAGTTCCGCATGGACCTTGATGAGGCCGAAGGCGATGCCACGCGGGTATGTCTTCCGCATCCCGAGATTTTCGCCGCGCTAGACGTTGGCAAGACGCTATTGGTCAATGATGGCAAGATTTCGCTTCGGGTTGAGGCCTGTGGCGCGGATTTCGCCGATTGTGTCGTGATTAATGGCGGCACGATTTCCAATCGCAAAGGGGTCAATGTGCCGGATGTGGTCCTGCCGTTGGCGGCGCTTTCGGAGAAGGATCGCGACGACCTTGAGTTCGTCTGTGGGCTTGGGATTGATTGGCTTGCGCTTTCGTTCGTGCAGCGGCCCGAGGACGTGCAAGAGGCGCGCGATCTTGCGCAGGGACGCGCGGCGATCCTGTCAAAGATCGAAAAGCCCTCGGCGGTTGACCATTTTGACGCCATCCTTGCCGCGTCCGATGGGATCATGGTTGCGCGGGGCGATCTTGGGGTCGAGTTGCCGGTAAGCCATGTGCCGCCGATCCAGAAACGGCTTGTGCGCAAATGCCGGGTCGCGGCCAAGCCGGTTATTGTCGCGACGCAGATGCTTGAGAGCATGATCGACAGCCCGATGCCGACCCGCGCCGAGGTTTCGGACGTGGCGACAGCGATCTACGAGGGCACGGATGCCGTCATGTTGTCGGCAGAGTCGGCGGCGGGACAGTTCCCGATTGAGGCGGTCACAACGATGAATGACGTGGCGGTCGAGGTCGAGGGCGACGAGACCTATCGCACCATCATTGAAGCCTCGCGGTCTGCGCCGCGTTCAAGCGTTGCGGATGCGATCGTGTCGGCGGCGCGCGAGGTTGCCGAGACCACGGATATCGAGGCGATCTGCTGTTTCACGGAAAGCGGGACCACCGCGCTCAAGGCCGCGCGCGAGCGGCCACAGGTGCCGATCATCGCGATGACGAGCCTGCGCGGCACGGCGCGGCGGTTGGCGCTGAGCTGGGGGATCAATTGCGTGATGACGGGCGAGGTCAAGCGGTTCAAGGAGGCCGTCGTGTCGGCGGCGCGTGCGGCGACCGCGCAGGGCTTTGCCGGGCCAGATGACCAGATCGTTGTCATGGCGGGGCTGCCGTTCAATGTTCCGGGGACGACCAATATTCTTCGGGTTGCGCCCTGTGATGAGCGTTTGATCTTCAACATGGAAACAGAGTAAACTCGCCCCAATGATAATATGGGCGGGCGAATGCTAAGTGACTATTTGCTGACAAGCGGGCTTGTGCTTGGGTTGTTTTCGATCCCGGCAATGCTTGCGGCTTATGCGGATATGCGGACCCCGCGCGCCTCTATGGCGTCGTTCATTTTGGCGGTGGCGATCATGGTGTTTGCCTATGTGCGCCACCCCGGTGGCTATGTGCTTTCGGATGTGCCGAATGTGGTGGTGTCTGTGATCGCGGAAATCATCAAGTAAGGCCCAAGAATCCCCTTGCAGCTTGGGGCTTTGACCCGTATACGGCGCCTCTATCCGCGCGTCCGGCCCGAGAGGCATGCCGAGTCGCGCTTATAACCGACCATCGAAGGAGACGGAAATGCCCAAGATGAAGACAAAATCAAGCGCCAAGAAGCGCTTTAAGGTGACGGCGACAGGCAAAGTCCTGGCTGGTCAAGCTGGCAAGCGCCACGGCATGATCAAACGCACACGCAAGTTCATCCGCGACGCCCGCGGAACAACCACCCTGTCGGCCCCCGACGCAAAGATCGTCAAGGGCTTCATGCCCTACGACCGATAAGAGGAGTATTGAGAGATGTCCCGAGTTAAAGGTGGAACCGTCACTCACGCCCGTCACAAGAAGATCGTTAAGGCGGCAAAAGGCTATTATGGCCGTCGCAAGAACACCTTCAAGGTGGCGTCACAGGCCGTTGATAAGGCCAACCAATACGCAACCCGCGACCGTAAGAACCGTAAGCGCAATTTCCGCGCGCTGTGGATTCAGCGGATCAATGCGGCTGTGCGCGCACATGATGCCGAGCTGACGTATTCGCGCTTCATCAACGGTCTGTCCCTCGCAGGGATCGAAGTTGACCGTAAGGTGCTTGCCGATCTCGCCGTGCACGAGCCGGAGGCGTTCAACGCCATCGTCGATCAGGCGAAAGGCGCGCTTGCCGCGTAAGTTTTCCCGATAAGGGATTTGTGAAACGCCGCTGACCGAAAGGTTGGCGGCGTTTTTCGTGGCTCATGCCGTATCGAGCGGGCGCTGTAATAACGCAATCGCAGCCCCTGTCAGCAAGACGCCGGAGGCGATCAGAAGGCTTATTCCGATATCGCCGAAGGCATCCCCGACCAGTCCTGCGCCGTAGGGGCTGATTGTCTGGGCAATGGCGAATATCACCGTGAACAGCCCGATCGCCCGGCCCCAGCTTTCGGGGGGCAGGTTCTTGCGGGCAAAGCTGGTCACGGCACCGGGGGCCATGAAAACGGACAGTCCGAACACCACCGCCGAGATCAGCGGCGCATAGGCATCAGACAGAATAACCGGGGTGGCCGAGCCAACCGCAATGCCCGCGAGGATCATCGCCAAGGGCACGCCGGAGGCGAATTTTGCCAGAACAGGACGCCAGACAAAGGGCGACAGAAAAATGCTCGACCCCAGCGTGACCCAGACCAAGGCGATGAAGCCGGGGCTTGCCGATTGTGCGGTCAGCCATGCCGAAAGGAAGGTCAGGTAGACGATATAGCCAAGCCCGAAAGAGGCATAGCCGATGATTTCAGGCAGCATTTTCGCGATAGGCAGGCGTTGGGCGGTGGTGGTGGTTTGGCTTGGCACGCGCAGATGGAACGCCGACCAGAGGCCAAGGGGCAGGAAGGCAAAGCTTACCGCGCCGATCACGATCCAGCCCCAAGGCCAGGA
>JAPHRE010000047.1 GCA_026195905.1 Pseudopelagicola sp.
ATCCGGTGCCGAAGGAGCAACCGCCCCGGAAACTCTCAGGCCCAAGGGACCGACGCGCACCGATAACACTCTGGAGAGAGCCTGATAGGATCGGGCCGCCGAAGGGATAGCGATCTCAGGCGAAAGGACAGAGGGGGCATCGCCCGCGCGGGAGACAATCCGCGCGAGAGAGTGATGCCGGATGCCTTCCTTTTGAAGAAGCCGCTCCGGTCGACAGGGAGCGAGAGCATGAACGCGTTGCAACGCACGCCGTTATTCGATCTACATCTGGCGCTTGGTGCCAAGATGGTGCCTTTTGCGGGCTATGACATGCCGGTGCAGTATAAGCCCGGCGTGATGAAAGAGCATCTGCATACCCGCGCCGAAGCGGGGCTATTTGATGTCAGCCATATGGGGCAGGTGATCCTGCGCGGCGAGACAGTCGAGGCGGTTGCCAAGGCCTTTGAGCGGCTCGTGCCGATGGATGTTGTCGGGCTTGAGGTTGGCCGACAACGCTATGGGTTTTTTACCAATGCCGAGGGGGGCATTGAGGATGACCTCATGTTTGCCAACCGGGGCGACCATATTTTCGTGGTGGTCAATGCGGCCTGTAAAGAGGCCGATATTGCGCGGATGAGAACGGTGCTGGAGCCAGAGGTCACGGTCGAGGTCGTGACGGATCGCGCCCTTGTCGCGCTTCAGGGGCCGAAGGCGGAGGCGGTGCTTGAACGCCTCGCGCCGGGTATTGCGGCGATGCGTTTCATGGATGTGGCCACGGTTGAGATCATGGGGATTGAGACCTGGGTGTCGCGGTCGGGATATACCGGCGAAGACGGGTTTGAGATATCGCTGCCGGCGGCGCAGGCCGAAGCGTTTTGCCGGTCCCTTTTGGACATGGATGAGGTTGAGGCGATTGGCCTTGGGGCGCGCGACAGCTTGCGGCTTGAGGCGGGGCTATGTCTTTATGGCAATGATATTGATGCCGCGACCAGCCCGGTTGAGGCGGCGCTGACCTGGGCGATCCAGAAGGTGCGGCGCAGGGGCGGCGCGCGTGAGGGCGGGTTTCCCGGCGCGGAGGTGATTTTTGACCAGATGGCGGAAGGTGTGGCGCGCAAGCGGGTTGGGCTATTGCCGCAAGGGCGGGCACCGATGCGCGGCGGGACCGAAATTTATGCAAGCGCCGAGGGCGGCGCGCCGATTGGGGCCGTGACCAGCGGGGGATTTGGCCCGAGCGTCAATGGACCGGTTGCCATAGGCTATGTCTCGGCGGAGTATGCGGGCAAGGATACAGAGCTATTTGGCGAAGTGCGGGGGAAGCGGATGCCTGTGAAGGTTGTTGCGTTGCCTTTTGTGCCAGCCAATTTCAAACGGTGAACGAACAGGGAGAAACCGGAGATGAAATTTACCGAAGAGCATGAATGGCTGCGCGTCGAGGACGATGTGGTTGTGGTTGGCATTACGGAACATGCCAGCGAGCAGCTTGGCGATGTTGTGTTCATCGAACTGCCGGAGACCGGCGTCGAGGTATCTAAGGATGATGAGGTCTGTGTGATCGAGTCGGTCAAGGCGGCGAGCGATATTCTTGCGCCGATTGATGGCGAGATTACCGAGGTCAACGAGGCGTTGGTCGAAGATCCGGGCAAGGTCAACGAAGATCCGATGGGCGATGCCTGGTTCTTTAAGATCAAGCCTGCGGATGCAAGCCAGATGGACGATTACATGGACGAAGCGGCCTACAAGACATTTGTTGGCTAACGCGGGCCATCCGGTGCGGGGTGCGTCGGGATTGTGATAAGTGGAACGCCCGCGAGGGCAGGGCGCGGCAGATGCCGGGGCGCCAAGGGATACGTTGTGGAGGACACTATGGCATTCACGCCAACCGATTACCTGCCGTATGATTTTGCCAACCGTCGCCATATCGGGCCATCGCCTGAAGAGATGACCGAGATGCTTGCGGTGGTGCAGGCGGATACGCTTGGGGCGTTGATTGACGATACGGTGCCGGAAAGCATTCGCCAAAAGGCATCGCTGGCCTTTGGCAAGGCCTTGTCGGAGAGTGAGTTGCTCTACAAGATGCGGGTCACGGCGGAGAAGAACAAGGTTCTCACGAGCCTCATCGGGCAGGGCTATCACGGCACGGTGACGCCGCCCGCGATCCAGCGCAATATCCTTGAAAACCCGGCGTGGTATACGGCCTATACGCCCTATCAGCCGGAGATTTCGCAGGGGCGTCTTGAGGCGCTATTGAACTTTCAGACGATGATTTCGGACCTCACGGGGCTTGCGGTTGCCAATGCGTCGCTTTTGGATGAGGCGACGGCCTGTGCCGAGGCGATGACTATGGCGCAGCGGGTGTCCAAGAGTAAGGCGATGGCGTTTTTCGTTGATCGCGATTGCCATCCGCAGAATATCGCGGTGATCCAGACGCGGGCCAAGCCGCTTGGCATTGAGGTCATTGTCGGCAATCCAGACAAGATGGAGGCCGACAAGGTTTTTGGCGCGCTGTTTCAGTATCCGGGGACATACGGTCACGTACGGGATTTTACCGACCATATTGCGGCGCTGCATGAGGCGAAGGCGATTGGGATCATCAGCGCGGACCCGCTCTCGCTGACCCTGTTGAAAGAGCCGGGCGAAATGGGCGCGGATATTGCCGTGGGCACGACGCAACGCTTTGGCGTGCCGATGGGCTATGGCGGGCCGCACGCGGCCTATATGGCGACCAGGGATGCCTATAAGCGGCAGATGCCGGGGCGGATTGTCGGCGTGTCGGTCGATGCGCGCGGCAACAAGGCCTATCGCCTGTCGCTTCAGACCCGCGAGCAACATATCCGGCGCGAGAAGGCGACCTCGAATGTCTGCACGGCGCAGGCGCTTTTGGCGGTGATGGCGTCGATGTATGCGGTGTTCCACGGGCCAAAGGGTCTTAAGGCGATTGCCCAGCGTATTCACCGCAAGACGGTGCGCCTTGCCAATGGTCTTGAAGAGGCGGGGTTCAAGGTTGATCCCAAGGTATTCTTTGACACGATCACCGTCGATGTCGGCCCGCTTCAGGCGGCGGTCATCAAGTCGGCGGTGGATGAGGGCGTCAATTTGCGCAAGGTCGGCGAGACCCGTGTCGGCATCACTCTTGACGAAGCGACGCGACGCGATGTGATTGAGGCAGTGTGGCGCGCCTTTGGGATCGCGCGCAAGGATGACCAGTTTGAGGCGCAATACCGCGTTCCCGACAAGATGCACCGCAAGAGCGATTTCCTCACCCATCCGGTTTTTCATATGAACCGGGCGGAAACCGAGATGATGCGCTATATGCGGCGGCTGGCGGATCGTGACCTTGCGCTTGACCGGGCGATGATCCCGCTTGGGTCGTGCACGATGAAGCTTAATGCGGCGGTCGAGATGATGCCGGTGAGTTGGCGCGCGTTTTCGCAATTGCATCCGTTCTGTCCGCAGGATCAGGCCGAGGGCTATCGCGAGATGCTTGAGGACCTCACGGCCAAGCTCTGTCAGATCACGGGGTATGATGATTTCTCGATGCAGCCCAACTCGGGCGCGCAGGGGGAATATGCGGGGCTTCTCACGATTGCCGATTACCATGCGGCGCGCAGCGAGGGGCATCGCAATGTCTGTCTTATCCCGATGAGCGCGCATGGCACCAATCCGGCCAGCGCGCAGATGGTGGGCTGGAAGGTCGTGCCGGTCGTATCGAACGAGAACGGCGATATTGATCTCAATGATTTCCTCGCCAAGGCGCAGAAACACGCGCATGAGTTGGCGGGGTGCATGATTACCTATCCATCAACACACGGGGTTTTCGAGGAAACGGTGCGCGAGGTTTGTGCGATCACCCATGAACATGGGGGGCAGGTCTATATCGACGGGGCGAACCTCAACGCGATGGTGGGGCTATCGCGGCCCGGCGACCTTGGCGGCGATGTGAGCCACCTTAACCTGCACAAGACCTTTGCCATTCCGCATGGCGGCGGCGGCCCTGGCATGGGACCGATCGGGGTCAAGGCGCATCTTGTGCCGCATCTTCCGGAAAAGGCGGGCGCGGTGAGCGCGGCGCCGGTTGGGTCGGGGTCGATCCTGCCGATCTCCTGGGCCTATATCCTATTGATGGGGGGCGAGGGTCTTACGCAGGCGACACGGGCGGCGATCCTCAATGCCAACTATATCGCCAAGCGGCTCGAGGGGGCGTATGACGTTCTTTACAAAGGGCCGACAGGGCGGGTTGCGCATGAATGTATCATCGACACGCGCCCCTTTGCCGAGAGTGCGGGCGTCACGGTTGATGATATCGCCAAGCGCCTGATGGATTGCGGGTTCCATGCGCCGACGATGAGTTGGCCCGTGGCCGGAACGCTTATGATTGAGCCGACAGAAAGCGAGACCAAGGCCGAGCTTGATCGGTTCTGTGATGCGATGTTGGCGATCCGCGCGGAGATTCGGGAGATCGAAGAGGGGCGGATGGACGCAGAGAACAACCCGCTCAAACATGCGCCGCACACGACGCAGGATCTTGTGGGCGATTGGGACCGACCCTATAGCCGCGAGCAGGGATGTTTCCCGCCCGGTGCCTTCCGGGTCGACAAGTATTGGCCGCCGGTCAACCGGGTCGACAATGCCTATGGCGACCGCAATCTTGTCTGTATCTGTCCGCCGATGGATGATTACGTCGAATAAGGCGGGGGCGCGCAGCCTGTTGAGACTTGGCGCGTCGCTTGCGGGCGGCGCGCTTTTTCCTAAGCACGGATGCCTCCGGCGGGAGTATTTCCGCAAAGGAGAAGCCGGGAGCCGGGGCGCAAAAAAGGGGCGGTGGGATTGTTCCCCGCCCCTTTTCGAAAGTCTTGGATAGGCGCGGCTTAGGCCAGTGCGATATCCACCGCGCTTTCGCGGCCATCCCGGCCTGCTTGAAGCTCGTATGTGACCTTTTGGTTGTCGGCCAGCCCGGTCAGGCCCGAGCGTTCCACGGCTGAAATATGAACGAATACGTCATTGCCGCCCCCATCGGGCGCGATAAAGCCGTAGCCTTTGGTGGTGTTGAACCATTTGACGGTGCCAGTTGCCATCGTCGTCTCTCCTGTCTTGTCGTAGCTGCCCGCGACCGTGCGGCAGCGTGGCGCGGTCAGTGCAAATCGAGTCACTGAGCCGCAGGCAACAGAAGGTCGATCGTGGTGACGTTGCCCCAGAATTATCGGAGAGGTCCGGCTTTTTCGCAAGTATCATGTGGGCGATTGGGCAGAGAATAGGCGCGGATTTTGCTGAAATCTTGGGCAATTGCCGGTTTTGTTCGGGTGATTAAATTTTACCAGTTGATAAAAAACAGAACCCGTGACAGCCTCAACCCTACTAGCCAAACGATGACATGGGGAGAGCTATGGCCAATTCACCGTTGAGCGAAGGTATTGTGGGGGGGCGTCTCGGCCCTGACCAGCTTGCCGAAAATTTCGGGGATTTGCACCCCCGGCTTGGGGATCACGAGGCGCTTGTCGCCGCAGATCGTTGTTATTTCTGTCACGACGCGCCCTGTATGACGGCCTGTCCGACGGACATTGATATTCCGCTTTTCATTCGTCAGATCGCGACCGGCACGCCCGAGGCGGCGGCGCGGACGATTTTGAACCAGAATATCCTTGGCGGCATGTGCGCGCGGGTCTGTCCTACAGAGACGCTCTGTGAGGAGGTCTGTGTGCGCGAGGTCGCGGAGGGCAAGCCGGTCGAGATCGGGCGGCTTCAGCGCTATGCGACGGACACGCTTATGCAGGCCGGAGTGCATCCGTTTGAGCGCGCCGCAGCGACCGGCAAGCGCGTGGCGGTTGTTGGCGCGGGGCCAGCCGGGCTTGCGGCGGCGCATCGTCTTGCGATGCACGGCCACGAGGTCACGGTGTTTGATGCGCGGGCCAAGGCCGGCGGGCTTAACGAGTTCGGGATCGCGACCTATAAATCGGTCGATGATTTCGCGGCGCAGGAAGTCGATTGGCTATTGAAGATCGGCGGGATCGCGATTGAGACTGGCAAGGCGCTGGGCGATGATCTAACGCTGGAGGCGCTCAAGGCCGATTATGATGCGGTGTTCCTTGGGATCGGGCTTGGCGGCGTCAACGCGCTGGGCGTTGAGGGCGAGGATAAGGCGGGCGTTTTGGACGCGGTCGATTTCATCGAAGACCTGCGGCAGGCGTCGGATATGGCCGATGTGCCTATCGGGCGCGATGTTGTGGTCATTGGCGGCGGCATGACGGCGGTCGATGCCGCGGTGCAGGCCAAGCTCTTGGGCGCGCTCAACGTGAGCCTTGTGTATCGTCGGGGGCGCGAGCGGATGAATGCCAGCGCCTTTGAACAGGATCTGGCGGCCTCCAAGGGGGTGCGGATCATCACCAATGCGTCGCCCAAGGCGGTCATTGGCAATGGCACGGTGCGCGAGATCGAGTTTGAGTATACCGACGATGATCTCAAGCCGACGGGGCAGACGGTGCGGCTTGCGGCGGATCAGGTGTTCAAGGCCATTGGCCAGACGCTTGAGGGCGCGGACCTGCCGGAGATTGAGCGCGGCAAGATCCAGGTCGGGGACGCGGGGCGCACCAGCGTCGCGGGCGTTTGGGCCGGGGGCGACTGTGCGAGCGGGGGCGATGACCTCACCGTGACCGCCGTTGCCGAAGGGCGCGATGCCGCCGAAGACATTCACGCCGCGTTGTCGGCGTAAGAGGAGGGAGATCAGCGACATGGCCAATCTTCAAAGCAATTTCGTGGGGATCAAATCCCCGAACCCGTTCTGGCTCGCCTCGGCGCCGCCAACGGACAAGGAATATAACGTGCGCCGCGCCTTTGAGGCGGGGTGGGGTGGGGTCGTCTGGAAGACCCTTGGCGAGCAAGGCCCGCCGGTCGTCAACGTCAATGGCCCGCGCTATGGGGCTATTTACGGGGCGGATCGCCGTCTTCTTGGTCTTAACAATATCGAGCTTATTACGGATCGCCCGCTTGAGATCAACCTACAGGAGATCAAAGCGGTCAAGCGCGATTACCCGGATCGCGCCGTGGTGGTTTCGCTTATGGTGCCGTGCGAGGAAGAGGCCTGGAAAGCCATTCTGCCGCTTGTGGAAGAGACGGGCGCGGATGGGATCGAGCTTAACTTTGGCTGTCCACATGGCATGGCCGAGCGCGGCATGGGCGCAGCCGTGGGGCAGGTGCCGGAATATGTCGAGATGGTCACGCGCTGGTGCAAGGCCAATACGCGGATGCCGGTGATCGTCAAGTTGACGCCGAATATCACCAATGTGCTCAACCCGGCGATGGCGGCGATGAATGGCGGCGCGGATGCGGTCAGCCTTATCAATACCATCAATTCGATCACTGGCGTGGACCTTGATGTCATGGCACCGATGCCGACGATTGATGGCAAGGGCACGCATGGCGGGTATTGCGGTCCGGCGGTCAAGCCGATCGCCATGAACATGGTGGCCGAGATTGCGCGCAATGCGGAGACGGCGACCCTGCCGATCAGCGGCATTGGCGGGGTCACGACATGGCGCGATGCGGCAGAGTTCATGGCGCTTGGCGCGGGGAATGTGCAGGTCTGCACCGCCGCGATGACCTATGGGTTCAAGATCGTCGAAGAGATGATTTCCGGCCTCAGCCAGTGGATGGACGAGAAGGGCCACACCAGCACCGCCGATTTTGTCGGCATGGCGACGCCGAACGTCACGGATTGGCAGTATCTCAACCTCAACCATGTCACCAAGGCGGTCATCAACGAGGATGATTGTATCAAGTGCGGGCGCTGTTATGCGGCCTGTGAGGATACGAGCCATCAGGCCATCGAGATGACCGAGGACCGGGTTTTCAAGGTCAAGGATGATGAATGCGTGGCGTGTAACCTATGCGTCAATGTTTGTCCGGTCGAAGGCTGTATCACCATGCGCACGCTTGAGCCGGGCGAGATGGATGAGCGCACCGGGCAGCCGGTTTCGGGGGAGTATGGCAACTGGCTTGCGCATCCCAATAACCCGTCGGCGCAGGCGGCGGAGTAACGCCTTTCGAAATTCGTTCCGGCCGGGGGCATTGGGCCTTGGCCGAAACGCCGAAGCCCGGCGAGATTGTCTTTCCTCTCGCCGGGCTTTTGGTTTTTCAGGGGGCGAGCATCTTGCGAAAGAGCGTATCAAGATAGGCCTGCGCACCGTCGATGATGTCCTCCTCGTCGGGCATCAGCACCTGAAGCTGGGCGTCGAAATCGGCGTAATGCTGTGTTGTGGCCCAGATCGACACGATGAGGTGTCGCGGGTCCACGGGCGCGAGTTTCCCGGCGTCGATCCAGGATTGGATCAGCGAACATTCATCATCGAACAACGGCTTGAGCGCGGTTTCAAGATGCGGGCGCATACGCGGCGCGCCTTGCAGAATTTCATTGGCAAAGAGGCGGCTTTCACGCGGGTATTCACGGGCCATGTCGAGCTTGCGCGAGACATAGGCAAGAAGCTCTTCGACCGGGTTGCCGGTTGGGTCAAGATGGGCAAGGGGATCAAGCCACGTGTCCATCAATTGATTGAGGAGGGTGACGTGGATCTCTTCCTTGCCGGAGAAGTAATAGAGGATGTTGGGCTTGGAGAGGCCCGCCTCGGCGGCGATCTGGTCTAGGGTCGCACCACGAAAGCCATGCTGGGCGAAAACCTCAAGCGCGGCGTCGAGAATACGTTTGCGATTGCGCAGCTGAATGCGGCTTGGTTTTTTCTCGCTCTTGGTGGCGGGGTCTGCCATGACGCCTGTCCTGATAGATGGGTCGGAGCGCGAGGATACGTCAGAGCGGACGGGGCGTCCAGCAGGCGGTTATACGGTCACGCCGATGCCGCGCAGGATGATCTCTTTGACGCTTTGCTTGGCGGCGTCCCATTGCGCGTCCGAGAGCGGCTCGCCGCCATTGAGCGTTTCGATCTGGTGGCCGAAATCGGCGTAATGCTGGGTCGTGGCCCATAGCATGTAGAGCAGATGATGCGGGTCAACCGGAGCCATGCGGCCTTCGGCGATCCAGCGTTCGATGATCGTGGCGCGGCCTTCGGTCCAGTCGGTCAGGGTTGTTTCGAGATAGTCCTGAATGACCGGCGCGCGGTGCATGACTTCGGAGGCCCAAACCTTGGAGCCAGCCGGGTGGTGGCGCGAGATTTCCATCTTGGCGTCGATGTAGGCACCGATTCCCTCGGCGGGGGTTTCGGCCTTGTCGAACACATCGGCCGCTTCGAGCCAGACCTGAAAGATATTTTGCACCACTTGCCGGTAGAGCGATTCTTTGGTTGGAAAATAGTAATGCAGGTTCGCCTTGGGCAGGCCCGCCATATCGGCGATAAGCTGCATCGTGGCCCCGCCAAACCCCGCTTCGGCAAAGACTTTTTCTGCTGCATCCAAAATAAGCTTTTCGCTTTCGAGGCGGCGTTCTTTTTTGCTGTTTGGCTTTTGCATCTGCGGCATCGGAAAATCCTTGTCGAGAAAAATCTTGACCGGTTGGTCAGACTGTGGTCGCCTCACATTGACCATATGGTCAGGATTTACCCGAGCGCAAGAGTCCCGTTGGACCAGACGCCGGGAGGACATAAAAACCAAGCAACGGGCGGGCATGTGCCGAAAAATGCGGCCCCCGGACCCGGCGAGCAAGGGAGATACGAGATGGCGGCACCCGGTGAAAACCTCAAGATCAATGCCGACCGGCTTTGGGATAGTCTCATGGAGATGGCCAAGATCGGCCCCGGCGTTGCGGGCGGCAACAACCGTCAGACGCTTACGGATGAGGATGGTGAGGGCCGGGCCTTGTTCCAGTCATGGTGTGAGGCGGTCGGCTGCACGATGGGCCTTGATCAGATGGGCAATATGTTTGCTGAATATCCGGGCACTGATCCACAGGCTTTGCCGGTTTATGTCGGCTCGCATCTCGACACACAGCCCACGGGCGGTAAGTATGACGGGGTTCTCGGCGTGCTTGGTGGGCTGGAAATTCTGCGGACAATGAAGGATCTTGGTATCAAGACGAAACATCCCATTGTTGTGACCAACTGGACCAACGAAGAAGGCACGCGGTTTGCACCGGCGATGCTCTCGTCGGGGGTCTTTGCCGGTATCCACACGCAGGATTGGGCCTATGAGCGCGAGGATGCGGAGGGCAAAACCTTCGGGGATGAGCTCAGCCGGATCGGCTGGCGCGGTGAGGAAGAGGTTGGCACCCGCAAGATGCACGCGTTCTTTGAGCTGCATATTGAACAGGGGCCGATCCTTGAAGCCGAAGGCAAGGATATTGGCGTTGTCACGCATGGGCAGGGTCTGTCGTGGACGCAGGTGACGATCGAGGGCAAGGACGCCCATACCGGATCGACCCCGATGCCGATGCGCAAGAATGCGGGCCTTGGTATGGCGCGGGTATTGGAGAAAGTGGACGAGATCGCTTGGAGCCACGCGCCGCATGCGGTTGGCGCGGCGGGGCATATTGATGTCTACCCCAATTCGCGCAATGTGATCCCCGGCAAGGTCGTCTTTACCGTCGATTTCCGCAGCCCCGATCTTGACGTGATTACCGATATGGAGAACCGTCTTAAGGTCGAAGGGCAGAAGATTGCCGACGAGATGGGCTTGAGCATTTCCTTTGAGAAGGTCGGCGGGTTTGACCCGGTGGCGTTTGATGAAGGATGTGTGACGGCGATCCGGGGCGCGGCGGAGCGGTTGGGCTATAGTCATCGCGATATCATTTCCGGCGCTGGGCATGATGCGTGTTGGATCAACCAAGTGGCGCCGACGGCGATGGTTATGTGCCCTTGTGTGGATGGTCTTTCGCATAATGAGGCGGAAGAGATTTCCAAGGATTGGGCTGCGGCGGGCGCAGATGTGCTTATGCATGCGGTGTTGGAGACGGCAGAGATCGTCGAGTAAATGGATCAGAGAGGACCGGGGGCCAGCCCGTCGCCATTGTTACTCGAACCAATGGCGCAACAACGGCGACCCCCCGGAGTATTTCAACCAAGATGAAGCAGGGGGTGTGGCCCCCGAGCCGACAGGGAGAGAAAAATGGGAACCAAGGTTATCAAGGGCGGTATGGTTTGCACCGCCGACCGGACATGGAAAGCGGATGTGCTGATCGAGGGAGAGACGATCAAGCAGATTGGCGAAGACCTCAAGGGCGACGAATATATTGATGCCGAGGGGGCGTATGTGATCCCCGGCGGGATTGACCCGCATACCCATCTCGAGATGCCCTTTATGGGCACCACCGCCGCCGAGACGTTTGAGACCGGCACATGGGCGGCGGCCGTGGGTGGCACGACGATGGTTGTCGATTTCTGCCTTCCGGGCGAGGACGGGTCGATCAAGAACGCGATCAACGAATGGCACCGCAAGAGCGCGCCACAGATTTGTTCGGACGTGGGCTATCACATGGCGATCACCGGCTGGAACGAGCAGGTGTTCAACGAGATGAAGGACGCCGTTGATATGGGCGTCAATTCGTTCAAGCACTTCATGGCCTATAAGGGCGCGTTGATGATCGAGGATGATGAGATGTTCGCCTCGTTCAAACGCTGTAAAGAGCTTGGGGCGCTGCCGATGGTGCATGCGGAAAACGGCGACCTTGTGGCCGATATGCAGGCGCAGATGCTTGAGAAGGGAATCACCGGGCCGGAGGGTCACGCCTATTCGCGCCCGCCGGAATTTGAGGGCGAGGCGGCGAACCGCGCGATCACGATTGCCGATGCCGCCGGTGTGCCGCTTTATATTGTGCATGTGTCCTGTGAGCAGACCCACGAAGCCATCCGGCGCGCGCGCCAGAAGGGGATGCGCGTCTATGGCGAGCCTTTGATCCAGTTCCTGACGCTCGACGAGAGCGAGTATTTCAACAAAGATTGGGACCATGCTGCGCGTCGCGTCATGAGCCCGCCGTTCCGCAACAAAGAACACCAAGACAGCCTTTGGGCCGGGCTTCAATCCGGTAGCCTTCAGGTTGTGGCGACGGACCATGCGGCGTTCTCGACCGCGCAGAAACGTATGGGGGTGAACGACTTTACCAAGATCCCCAACGGGTCGAACGGCCTTGAAGAGCGTCTCGCGGTGCTTTGGACCGAGGGCGTGGAGACAGGCCGGTTGACGCCGAATGAATTCGTCGCGGCGACCTCGACCAATGTGGCGAAAATCCTCAACATCTATCCCAAGAAGGGGGCGATTGTTGAGGGGGCGGATGCGGATATCGTGGTATGGGATCCCAAGATCACCAAAACGATCAGCGCCTCGAACCACCATTCGATTCTTGATTATAACGTGTTTGAGGGCTTTGAGGTTCAGGCCCAGTCGCGCTACACCCTGAGCCGGGGCGAAGTCATCTGGGCCTGGGGGCAGAACAGCCAGCCGCAGCCTGGCCGGGGCCGGTTTGTGCCGCGTCCGGCCTTTCCGAGTGCCAATGTGGCGCTTTCGAAGTGGAAGGAGCTTACGGCCCCGAAACAGATTCACCGGGACCCGATGAACATCCCGGCGGGGATTTGAGCCAACATCCTGCGGCCCCGTCGATCCCGGCGGGGCGGCCAACAAGCAAGCCAGAACGGCCAGCGGAGCAAAGACTTTGACAAGCGAACCCGTAATCAGCGCGAAAAACCTGTCGCTGACCTTTCAGACCAATGATGGTCCGGTACATGCCCTGAAAGACGTCACCCTCGATATCGAGAAGGGCGATTTTGTGAGCTTTATTGGCCCGTCGGGCTGTGGCAAGACCACCCTTTTGCGGGTGATGGCCGACCTTGAAAAGCCCACGGCGGGCGAGATCACGGTCAACGGCGTCAGCCCCGAAGAAGCGCGCAAGGCGCGGGCCTATGGCTATGTGTTTCAACACGCCGGCCTTTATCCTTGGCGCACGATTGGCGGCAATATTCGCCTGCCGCTTGAAATCATGGGGATCAGCAAGGCCGATCAGGATGCGGCGGTACAGGAAGTGCTTGAGCTTGTGCATCTTGACGGGTTTGAGCGGAAATTCCCGTGGCAGCTTTCGGGCGGGATGCAGCAGCGCGCCTCGATTGCGCGGGCCTTGGCGTTTCATGCCGATATCCTATTGATGGATGAACCGTTCGGCGCGCTTGACGAGATCGTGCGCGACCACCTCAACGAACAGGTTCTCGAACTTTGGGCGCGCACCAATAAGACGATTGGGTTTGTCACCCACTCGATCCCCGAGGCGGTTTACCTCTCGACCAAGATCGTGGTGATGAGCCCGCGCCCCGGACGGATCACCGACGTGATCGAAAGCCCGCTTCCCAAGGAACGCCCGCTTGATATTCGCGACTCGCCGGAATTTATAGAGATCGCGCATCGGGTCCGTGACGGGCTACGCGCAGGCCATGAGGATGACGCGTGATGGCGAGGGTATGGTATAGGCTTGGCCCCATCCTCACGGTGGTGATCGCGATTTTCGTCCTGTGGTATGCCGGGACGGTCGCGTTGAACGCGCCGTGGGCCCACGACAAGGCCAAGCGGGCCGGTGTCGAGTTGTCATTCTCGGAACTTGTCAGCGATACGATGAGCCAGCAAAAACCGAAACTGCCCGCGCCGCATCAGGTTGGGCAGGAAATCTGGAAGACCACGGGGGCAATGGTCGCCAAGGGGCGGGCCTTTTCCAAGCGGTCGCTGCTCTACCATAGTATGGTGACGCTCTCGTCGACGCTTTTGGGGTTTGCGCTTGGCACGGCGCTCGGGATCGCGCTTGCGGTTGGGATTGTCTACAATCGCACGATGGATATGAGCGTGATGCCTTGGGTCATTGCGAGTCAGACCATCCCGATCCTTGCGATTGCGCCGATGATTATCGTGGTTCTCAATGCGATTGGGATTTCGGGGCTTTTGCCCAAGGCGGTGATTTCGATGTATCTTTCGTTCTTCCCGGTCGTCGTGGGTATGGTGAAGGGGCTGCGCAGTCCTGATCACATGCAGCTTGACCAGATGAAGACATGGTTCGCGACACGCGGGCAGGAATTCTGGAAACTGCGCCTTCCATCGTCGATGCCGTATCTCTTTACCTCGCTGAAGATCGCTATGGCCGCATCGCTTGTCGGGGCCATTGTGGGCGAATTGCCGACGGGCGCGGTTGCGGGCCTTGGGGCGCGTCTTCTTGCCGGGAGCTATTACGGACAAACGATCCAGATCTGGAGCGCGCTTATCACCGCAGCGGCCCTTGCGGCGGCATTGGTCGGGTTGATTGGTCTGATCCAGACAATGGTTCTCAAGCGGATGGGGATGGTGCGATGATCTGGATAGTTGCAGGATTCGCGGCCTGGGCCATTGGCTGGTGGGTCAATGTTCAGCTTTCAAAGCGGCCAAAGACGCGGGCCACGGGGCTTGCCGTGCCAGCAATCTTCGGGATCACGATCATCGTGATCTGGGAATGCATGGTGCATGGGCTTGAGATTTCGCCGGTGCTTTTGCCGCCACCGTCGATGATCGCGGCCCGGTTCGCAGGCTCTACGGGTATCCTATGGCAGGATTTCGTGCAGACCGTCATCAAGGGGGCGCTCTCGGGGTATATCCTTGGATGTGGTGCGGCGTTCTTGATCGCGGTTCTGATCGACCGGTTCCCGTTTCTTCAGCGTGGTCTTTTGCCGGTGGGCAATTTCGTTGCCGCCCTGCCGATTATCGGCATGGCCCCGATCCTTGTGATGTGGTTCGGGTTTGATTGGCAATCCAAGGCGGCGGTTGTGGTTGTGATGGTGTTCTTCCCGATGCTCGTCAACACGGTGCAGGGGCTTCAGGCGACCGACCACATGCAGCGCGACCTGATGCGCACCTATGCGGCGAACTATATGCAGACGCTTCTCAAGCTGCGTTTGCCTGCGGCGATGCCGTTTATTTTTAATGGCCTGAAGATCGCCACCACGCTCGCGCTGATCGGCGCTATTGTGGCAGAGTTCTTCGGCTCGCCCATCAAGGGCATGGGGTTCCGGATTTCCACCTCTGTGGGGCAACTTGCGCTCGATCTCGTCTGGGCCGAGATTGTCGTGGCTGCCGTGGTGGGGTCTGCGTTCTATGGCGGGGTCGCGCTGCTCGAAAAGGCAGTGACGTTCTGGCACCCGTCGCAAAGAGGCTGAGCAATAAAGACAAAGTCAAAATAAGCCAAGTCCAACAAGGAGAGTAAGAAAATGAAAACCATGATGAAAACACTGAGTGCCGCGGCACTCGGCCTTGCGGCCTCGATGGCGCATGCGGCCGATGATGTCACGCTACAGCTCAAATGGGTGACGCAGAGCCAGTTCGCGGGCTATTACGTGGCGCTCGACAAAGGGTTCTACGAGGAAGAAGGCCTTGACGTTACGATCAAGCCCGGCGGCCCGGATATTGCGCCCGCGCAGGTTATCGCCGGGGGCGGCGCGGATGTCGTTCTCGACTGGATGCCGTCGGCGCTTGCCAGCCGTGAAAAGGGGCTGCCGCTGGTCAATATCGCCCAGCCTTACAAATCGTCGGGCATGATGCTCACCTGCCGCAAGGATGCGGGCATTACCAGCCCGGAAGACTTTAAGGGCAAGACGCTTGGCGTCTGGTTCTTTGGCAACGAGTATCCGTTCCTGAGCTGGATGAGCAAACTTGGTCTGTCGACCGATGGCGGCGAGGATGGTGTCACGGTTCTCAAGCAGGGCTTTAACGTTGATCCACTTCTTCAGGGGCAGGCGGCCTGTGTGTCGACTATGACCTATAACGAATACTGGCAGGTGATCGACGCGGGCCTGACGCCGGATGACCTTGTTGTGTTCAAATACGAAGAGCAGGGCGTCGCGACACTTGAAGACGGCATGTATGTGCTTGAAGAGAACCTCAACGATCCGGCATTTGTCGACAAGATGGTGCGCTTTGTGCGTGCGTCGATGAAGGGTTGGAAATGGGCCGAGGAGAACTCGGACGAGGCGGCGATGATCGTTCTCGACAATGATGCATCCGGCGCCCAGACCGAGAAGCACCAAAAGCGCATGATGAGAGAAGTGGCGAAACTGACCGCTGGCTCGAATGGCGCGCTTGACCCGGAAGATTATCAGCGCACCGTTGATAGCCTTTTGGCAGGTGGTTCGGATCCGGTCATCACCAAACAGCCGGAAGGCGCATGGACCCATGCGATCACGGACAAGGCTCTGAACTGAGCCTGACCCGCGGGGAGCGGGAAAGGGGCCGGGGGGAAACCTCCGGCCTTTTTGCTTTTTGGGCGCCGCCTTCACAAATCAGGATGTGGCATTATATAGTGAAAGCAGAATGTGATAGGGGAAGAACGATCATGAACGGCAAGAAAATTACCTGTCTTGACTGTGGTCAGGTCAACCGCGTGCCGGTTGATCGGCTTGGGGCAAACCCGAAATGCGGCACATGTGGCGCGCCGTTGATGGCGGCAAAGGTCACGGAAGTCGACCTCGCAACCCTGGAGAAGGCGGCGCGCAATGATGATGTGCCTTTGGTGGTCGATTTCTGGGCGCCGTGGTGTGGCCCGTGTCGTCAGATGGCACCGCAGTTCCAGCAGGCGGCGCAGACCCTTGCGGGGCAGGCGCGTCTGGTCAAACTCAACACCGAAGATCATCCCAACGCGGGGATGAAATATCGAATCCGGGGCATTCCAACAATGGCCGCCTTTGCTGGTGGGCGAGAGCGAGGGCGCGAGTCTGGCGCGATGCCTGCGGCGGCGATTGTCAAATGGGTGCGCGCCAGTGTCTGAGACGCTTTCTTGTGCCGCCGCATGGGGTTAGTCTATGCCAAAGCAAGAGGGATCAGTCATGAACGAAGAAATCAAACCCGCAGGTGAAGCCACCCTGCGCACCGTCGCAACGCCAGCGGATGTCAACGTCAACGGCGACATTTTCGGGGGCTGGGTTCTGGCCCAAATGGACGTCGCCAGCGGCATCGTTGCGGCGGCGCGGGCGAAGGGGCGGGTGACGACTGTGGCGGTGGATACGATGAAGTTTATCCGGCCTGTGGGGGTGGGGGATATCCTGTGCGTCTGGGCCTGGGTTGAGCGCATCGGACGGTCGTCGATGGCGATCAGGATCGAGGCCTGGGCTGTGCGGCACGGGGCGCTCAATATGGAGAAGGTCACCGAGGCGGTGTTCACCTATGTCGCGATTGACGAGGCCGGCAAGCCGCGCCCTGTGCCGCCGGAATAATTATATGCCAACTATTGAATATTACCTTGAAGTCGGTTAGAACAGATCTGATACCACGGCTATTCCTATGCTGTGGAAACCGAAAAAAAGGAATGAAAACAATGTGCTTGGATCGCATCATGTTCATGTTTGCAGGCGCGATGGTCCTGCTGAGTGTTGTTCTTACGGCCTTCGTATCGCCGTATTTTGTTTGGCTGACGGTGTTTGTCGGCGCGAACCTCTTTCAGTCGTCGATCACCGGATTTTGCCCGGCGGCACTTGTCTTCAAGATGCTTGGGGCCAAGGAAGGCAAAGCGTTCTAAAGCGCAGAAGCATCGACGGTTTTCAACCCAGACCACTCACGAAAAGACCCTGCCGTTTGGCGGGGTCTTTTGCGTTTGAGGGGAGCAAAATCGCACGTCGGTATCACGTCGGTATTGCGTCTGTAACACGGTGGTGCGCCGTGCGGCGGGGCAAGGCGCGGTTAAGGCGGGCGTGAGAGGGTCATGGCAAAAGGAGATTTGCCAATGACCGACCCCGCAAAACGCCCCCAGACCAAGGCGGCGCAAAATGCCCGTGCGCAGCTTATCTGGGATTTGACCTATCTGCGCCGCGACCGCCTGATCGGAGCCGATATCCGCGACGAGGTGCCCGAGGCGTGGCACACGCTTGAGGCGGATATCCCGGCCGAAGAGACCAAGGAGAAGGTGACGCTCTACCTCGACCGGTCAGTGGCGCGGTTCTACAAGGCGATGGGCAAGGGCTATCAGGCGCGGATCAATCGGCTTCTGAGGACATGGGCGCAGATGAAGATCGCCGAGGAAGTGCGGCTCGATGCGGCGCTTGAGGCGCGGGTGGCACGGAATGAGGCGGTGTTGCGGGGGGAGGGGTAAGCGTCCTTCAGGGCTTCTTGACGCTGAGCCGTCATATGTGGCGTATGTCCAGCTATCGGAGACCAAATATCCCCGGCGCGCGGGTGTTCTTTACCGTGGCCTTGGCGCGGCGGGGTGCGTCGCTGTTGGTTGATGAGATTGAGGTATTGCGCGAGGCGGTGCGTGTGACCCGTGCGCGGCGTCCGTTCGGGATTGATGCGTGGGTGGTCATGCCCGACCACATGCATTGCGTTTGGAGTTTGCCCGAGGGGGGCGCGAATTATTCGGAGCGGTGGGGAACGATCAAGGCGCGGTTTTCGCGGGATGTGCGGCGGAAGGTGAGTAGGGCGGGCTTCAGCCCGCCAACGGATTTGCCCGTGGTGCAATCGGGGAGATATGCCGGGCTGAAGCCCGGCCTACGGGAGGACAAACGCGAGGCGGGGATTTGGCAACGGCGGTTTTGGGAGCACCATATTCGCGATGAAGCCGATTACACGGCGCATGTGCGGTATTGTTGGATCAACCCGGTGAAACACGGGTTTGTCGCGCGCGCCGTGGAGTGGTCCTATTCGTCGATCCACCGCTACATTCGCGCGGGGATGGTTGAGGCGGAATGGTCGGGGGCGGTGCCGGAGGGGATGTTTGGGGAGTAGGGGGCATTCCGTGACCGATACCTCGTATTGCCGGGCTTTAGCCCGGCCTACGGAAAGGGCGGCCCGAAGGCCGCCCCATTTGATTACCGCGAAAACTTCTTGTGCTTCAAACGCTTCGGCTCCAACGCATCTGCCCCCAAGCGGCGTTTCTTGTCTTCTTCGTA
>JAPHRE010000031.1 GCA_026195905.1 Pseudopelagicola sp.
GATCTCGATGAAATCGACGCCGAGTTCGTGGTCGCGAATGACATTGGCATCGGTTTCCCCGATGTTCTTGAAGATGAACCCGTCGTCATCGGCCCCGCCGGTCAGGGTATCGTTGCCGGACCCGGCATAGATATCATCAGCGCCGTTACCGCCAAAGAGGCGGTCATCGCCGCGGCCACCTTTGATAATGTCATGGCCTTCGCCGCCACGGATTTTGTCGTTGCCGTTTTGACCGTAGAACCAATCATCGCCGCCGCCGCCGCGGATCAGGTCATTGCCGCCGCCGCCATAGACGATGTCGCTGCCGTTGAACCCGGTTTCGTCATCGTCGTTAAAGATATCGCGGTGCGCGCCGAGATACACGGTATCCTGTCCTGTGCCACCAAAGACCGTATCCATGCCAGCATGACCGTAGAGGGTATCATTGCCGGACCCGCCCGCGAGCACGTCGCCGCCGAAGCCGCCGTAGAGCTCATCATTGCCATCATTGCCACGCAGGACATCGTGTCCTTTGTTGCCATAGATGGTATCGTTGTCGTCGTTGCCGTTGATCGTATCTTCGCCGCGTCCGCCAATGATCTCGTCACCGCGCCAACCGCCGCGGACGAGATCATCTTGGCCCGTGGAGGTATAGTCCAGAACGCTTGTGAGCGCGATGTTGTCGCCAGCCTCATACCCCGAGGGGGGGGTGTTGGTCATCGTAGACGTGCCGAGGAAGGTTTCGAGAGCGGCATAATCAGCGATTGGAGGGAAGTCATCGCCGGTCAGGGTAATGACCATTGTGATGGATTCGTATTCCTTGGCGTCGAAGTCTTCCCATTCCCAACCGACGGCGAGCACCGTGTTGGATTTCGTGCCGCCATCCCAAGAGAAGGAAATGATGCTTGCGTAATCATAGTCGGCATCAAGCAGTGTCACATATTCAGATATGGCCGGGATCAGGATCGCATAAGGATCGCCAAAACCGTTTAGTGTCACGTCAAGCTCTTCCGGGAGCGTTTCGTTGACGGTATAGCTAAAGCTCTCGGTGTGGGTGCTGGAGACGAATTCGAATGGGGTCTGTGCCGTTTCGCCAAATGTCACCGACTGCTCAAAGCCGCCACCGCCATCGGGAACGATATCGCCTTCTTCATACACGATGAGGCCGTCGAAAGAATAAGTTGTCATGGAAGAAGTTCCCCCTTTGATCCAAATGTTATCGAAAGTTTAAACAAAATTGCGCCCCAGAGAAAGCCTTCTCTTTGTCACAAGGGCCAAGGGGATGGGATTTGGTGCCGGACGAGTGAGGCCGGGGGGCAGGCTCAAAGCGCCTTGCGCGCGGCAAGGGCGGCGGAGATCGTGCCCTCGTCGAGGTAATCCAACTCGCCGCCAATGGGCACGCCTTGGGCCAGGGAGGTCAGGCGGACGCGATCCTCAAGCTGGTCGGCGAGATAGTGGGCCGTGGTTTGCCCATCCACCGTTGCATTGAGGGCGAGGATAACCTCGGAGATGTTTTCGGTTTCGATCCGATCGACAAGGCGGGGAATGGCGAGGTCTTCGGGGCCGATCCCGTCCAGCGCCGAGAGCGTACCGCCAAGCACGTGATAGCGGCCCTTGAACACGCTTGCGCGCTCCATCGCCCAGAGGTCGGCCACGTCTTCGACAACACAGATTTCGCCGGTCGCGCGTTTCTCGGAGGCGCAAATGTCGCAGATGTCAGAGGTGCCGACATTGCCGCAGTTGAGGCATTCGCGGGCCGTCACGGCGACCTCTTGCATGGCATCGGCCAGCGGCGTCAGCAGGAGGGCGCGTTTGCGGATCAGATGCAGCACGGCGCGGCGGGCAGAACGCGGGCCGAGGCCCGGTAATTTCGCCATCAGGTCGATCAGGTTGTCGATCTCGTTTCCGCTCATGTGCTGCCTTATGAAGGCGGCGGTGCCGGGCGGCACCGCCGGGATTTTGAGTAGTTTAACCGAGAAGAAGCTCTAGAAGGGCATCTTGAAATCAGCCGGAAGGCCGAAGCCGTCGGTGAGCGCCTTCATCTCGGATTGTGATTTCTCGGCGGCCTTGGCCTGAGCGTCCTTGATCGCGGCGAGGATGAGGTCTTCGACCACTTCTTTGTCGTCGCCATTGAAGATTGTGGGGTCGATGTCCAGCCCTTTGAGTTCGCCCTTGGCGGTTGCCGTGGCCTTGACGAGGCCCGCACCGGATTCGCCGGTCACGGTCATGGTTTCAAGCTCTTGCTGAAGCTCTGTCACCTTGGCCTGCATCTCCTGCGCCTGTTTCATCATCTTGGCCATATCGCCAAGTTGGCCGAGTCCTTTGAGCATGTGGGGTCTCCTGTCGTTATGTGTCGGGGCGGCGGGGCCGCTTTGGATCGGGATTGCGCTTATATCGGGGTTGGAGCGGGAGAGGGCAAGGTCAGTCCTCTTCAAACGGGTCCCATTCGTCTTCGACCTCGGGGAGGGCTTCGGCCTCGGCTTGGGCGGTGATGTCCTGTCGGGTCTTGATATCGGTGATGTGGGCCTTGGGGAAGGCGTCGAGCACGGCCTGCACCATCGGGTGCGCGCGGGCCTCTTTTTCGAGGGCGGTCTGGGCGGCGTTGCGTTTCTCGACGATGGTTTCGCCGCCGCCGGTATTGGCGATGATTACGGCCCAACGGTTGCCCGTCCATGTTTGCAGCCGTGCGCCGAGGCGTTGGGCAAGGTCGGGCGGTGCCTTGTCGGTTGGCACAAATTCGATTCGACCAGGGCGATAGGACACAAGGCGCAGGTCGGCCTCGATATCCATCAACAGCTTGGCGTCGCGATTGTCGCGGATCAGGTCGATCACATGGTCGAACGTGGCGTAGCGGGCCAGCGCATGTTCGGCCTCTTGCGCCAGCGCGGTGACTGTGCCGCCGGGGCCACCGGAGGTTTGAGATGTGCCATAGGCCGAGGCGGTGCCGCCGCCAGAGGGCACCGCGCCACCACCGGGACCGCTGCCGGAGGGCGGAGAGGCGGGCGGCACGGGGGTATTTTGCAGCTTGCGCAGAAGGTCTTCGGGGCTTGGCAGGTCGGCCACGTGGGTCAGGCGAATGACGACCATTTCTGCGGCCATCATGGCGTTGGGCGCGGCGGCGACCTCTTCAAGCGCTTTCAAGAGCATTTGCCACATGCGGGTCAGCACGCGCATCGGCAGTTTCTCGGCCATATCCGACCCGCGGGCGCGTTCATCGGGGCTTATGGTGGGGTCGTTGGCGGCGTCGGGGGTGACTTTGACGACGCTGATCCAATGGGTGATCTCGGCAAGGTCGCGCAAGACAGCCATAGGATCGGCCCCGTCAGCATATTGCGCCGACAGTTCGGACAGGGCGGCAGCGGTATCGCCGCGCAGGATCATGTCGAAAAGATCGAGCACGCGGCCCCGATCGGCCAGACCGAGCATGGCGCGGACCTGATCGGCGGTGGTTTCGCCAGCGCCGTGAGAGATCGCCTGATCCAAGAGAGAGGTGGCGTCGCGGGCCGAACCTTCGGCGGCGCGGGTGATGAGGGCGAGGGCGTCGTCGGTAATCTCGGCCGTTTCGGCGGTGGCGATCTTGCGCAGAAGGGCGATCTGATCCTCGGGTTCAATGCGGCGCAGATCGAACCGTTGGCAGCGTGACAGCACGGTTACCGGCACCTTGCGGATTTCGGTTGTGGCGAAGATGAATTTCACATGCGCGGGCGGTTCCTCAAGCGTCTTCAACAGGGCGTTGAAGGCCGAGGTCGAGAGCATATGCACCTCGTCGATGATATAGATCTTATAGCGGGCCGAGGCGGCGCGGTAATGCACCGAGTCGATGATTTCGCGGATGTCGCCGACGCCGGTGCGCGAGGCGGCGTCCATCTCCATCACGTCGACATGACGGCCTTCCATGATGGCGAGGCAATGTTCGCATGTCCCGCAGGGGTCGGTCGTTGGGCCACCGGTGCCATCGGGGCCGATACAGTTCATGCCTTTGGCGATAATGCGGGCCGTCGTGGTTTTGCCGGTGCCGCGAATGCCGGTCATGATAAAGGCCTGCGCGATACGGTCGGCCTCAAACGCGTTCTTGAGGGTGCGCACCATAGCGCTCTGACCGACGAGGTCGGCAAAGGTCTCGGGGCGGTATTTGCGGGCGAGAACCTGATAGCCTTTGTCGGGGGTGTCGGTCATAGAGAGCCTTTGCGCGGGATTCGGCAGAACAGCCAGAGGTTACGGTTCCAAGGGGGCGAGGTCCACCTTAGAGCGCCCATAATATCGCGCCTGTGCCAAGGGTTGCGGCGCTCATCAATAAAGCGAGGCGTGTGAAGGCGCGGGTGGGCATGGGCTCGGCGTCTTTGTCGTGCAAACGCTGCAGGGTCTGGCAGGCCTGATGCCGTGCGGCCCAGAAAATCACGATGGCGGTCAGGAGAAAAAACGAGGCGACGGCTTTGGCGGCCCATGTGGGATCGAAATCGCCGAACACCGCCTTGAGACCGACCGCGACGCCCACCGCGCCCAGCCCTGTTCCCATCCAGGCCGAGAAGGTGCGCTCATTGGCCATGATCGTGCGGTCTTCGGCCCAGCGGGTCCGGGCCTCGGCGGTGTTGTCGTTTTTATCGGTCATGCGAGGGATGATAGCCTATAATTATTCCCATTCCATCTGGGAAAAAGCCTCTTGTGCGTTGCGGCGGGCGAGTTGGTCGAATTGGTCGAGGTAGGAAAAGGCGGATTGGTCAATCTCGACTGCGCCGATGATGTCCCCGCCAGCGTCGATATGGTCGGCCATGCGGGCGCGCAGATTGACGAGGTAATCATAGGTGTCGCGGGTGGCGGTGGCGAGGTCGGTGGCCGGGCCGTGGCCGGGGACGATCACCTTGGGGTCATGGGCGGCCATGACCTCAAAGCTCTCGATCCATTCGCGGGGCGAGGAAAATTCCATCACGCCGAGGATACGTTCGACATAGACCAGATCGCCGGTAAACATAACCTCGGACGCCGGAAGCCAGACATAGCTTTCGCCCGGTGTATGGGCCGCGCCGGGGTGGCGGATTTCAAGTGTGCGCCCGCCGAGGGTCAGGTCGTATTCCGCGTCAAAGGTCACGTTTGCATGGGCGGGGTCGGTGCCCTCCAGCGCGTCGCCGAGCAGCGTTGCAAGCATGGTTTGCTGCATCGAGGCGCGGGCCTTTTGATCGGCCACGGCGTCGGCGGAGGCGATCACGGTCGCGCCACGCTCCTGCCAATAGCGATTGGCGATCCAGCGGTGATCTTGGCCGCCGGTATTGATGACATAGACGACATCCGCGTCGGTCACGGATTTGATCGCGTCATGCAGTGCCGCAGCGCCCTTGTGACTGCCGCCGGCGTCGATCAGAACGGCCCCTTCGGACGTTACGACCAAGCCGAAAGTCGCATTGTTTCCAAGGTTTTGCGGGCTGCGCTGTTCCTTGGGGCCGACGATGGCATAGGTGTCGGGCGCGACCTCGGTCACGCTTAGGGTTTCGGCGTGGGCGGGGAGGGCGAAGGCGAGAACGCTTGTCAGGGCGAGCAAGATGCGGGTCATGAAATCCTCCGGGTTTTGCGCGACCCTAACGGGCGCAGCGGGGGCTGTCACGCGGGGAAACGCCGCAGGGTTCTTGGTTTGGTGGCGGCTTTTGCGCTATGCAAGTGCAAGCCACAGGGAGGCAGGGATGCGGTTAAGAGGTGTGCGGCAGAGCCGCAATGTTGAGGACCGGCGCGGCAAGGGCGCGGGGCGTGCGGGGATTGGCGGCGTTGGCCTTTTGGTGGTGCTGGCGATTGGGTATTTCGCGGGCGTTGATGTCACGCCATTGCTGGATGAGGTGCAGGCACCGCAAGGGGCCGCGCCGCAGGAACTGACGCAGGAAGAACAGCGCGCGGGCGCGTTTGCGGGGGCGGTTCTTGCGACCACGGAAGAGGTCTGGTCGACAGTGTTTCAAGAGCAGCTTGGCAGGCGCTATGAACCGCCTGTGCTCGTGCTGTTTTCGGGGGTGACGCAAAGCCCCTGCGGCGGGGCGAGCGGGGCCACGGGGCCGTTCTACTGTCCGGCGGACAAGAAGGCTTATCTTGATACGGCCTTTTTTGCCACCATGTCCAAGCAGTTGAAAGCAAAGGGAGATTTCGCGGCGGCCTATGTGATTGCGCATGAGGTTGCGCATCATGTTCAGAACGAATTGGGCATCCTTGGGCAGGTGCATCAGGCACGGCGCGCGGCGTCGGAAGCGGAGGCCAATGCGCTTACGGTGCGGCTTGAGTTGCAGGCGGACTGCCTGTCGGGGGTCTGGGCGCGGGCGGTTGATGGGCTTTTGGAGCCGGGCGACATTGATGAGGCGCTTACGGCGGCGCGGATGATCGGGGATGACCATCTTCAGCACCGTGCGGGCCGGGTGCCGCAGCCGCATACCTTTACCCACGGCACCTCGGCGCAGCGGTCGCGGTGGTTCAAAACCGGCTATGACAGCGGTGATCCGAATGCCTGTGATACGTTCGGAGCGCGGCGGTTGTGAGCTTTGAGATTGCATCCCTTGAGGCGGGAAATGGCGTGTTGGGAATCTGTCCTGCGCCGGGGCGGTTTGGCGATTATGTAGGCGATTTCAAAAGGATCGCGGCATGGGCGCCACGGCTTGTCCTGAGCATGACCGAAGAGCCAGAGCTTGGGCGCGTCGGCGCGGCGGGGTTTGGCGATGACCTCAAGGCCGCTGGGATCGGGCGTATTGCCCTGCCGATCCGCGACTTTGGCGAACCAAGTGGCGCGACGGCCTGTCTCTGGCCGGAAAGTGCGGGACGGGCGAGGGCGGTTCTGGGTCAAGGTGGGCGAGTATTGGTGCATTGTTTTGGCGGCTGTGGGCGATCCGGCATGGCGGTGATGCGGCTTTTGGTCGAGATGGGCGAAGGGCCGGAGGCGGCGCTTGCAAGGCTGCGGGCGGTGCGGCCCTGTGCGGTCGAAACCGAGGCGCAGGCCACATGGGCGGCGAATCAGGGTTAACGGCCTTGGATCACTGCGAAAACGGGGGTCTGTAACGCGTCGGTATCACGTCGGTATTGCGTCGGTGCGGATTTCGGGCCGGGCCGCAGTTAACGCAGCGTGCACCCGTGCGGGCGTGAAATCGCCCGAGCGGCCGATTGGTGGTGCGGGTTTTTGGGGAGGTTTTAGGCTGTTGCAGCCTGCCCTTTCGGCAGGGTTTGCGAGGCAAACCCGCCTAACGGCCTTCGCGCACTCCCTTCGGGACTGCGCTTCGGGTGAGAGGTTGGACATCGACCCAAGCGGGGCTCGTTGTGGCTGCTACCTTCCGGTCCTGACCAGGTTGGCGAGGCGCTTGCCCGCGCCAACCCCTCGACCGCCGATATAGGGGGAGTCGGCGGCGAGTGCAAGATGTCCCTCGAGGCGAACGGGGGGCGGATTTTCGCGAGAGCCTTAGCCGGGAAATTCATAGCGCAGGCGCAGGAAACCGCTCTTGGTTGGGCCGAGGGACGAGAGGCCCGGCACGGCACCGAGATGCGCGGCAGCGGCGGGGGCAGTTTCAAAGATACCGGCGGCACCGGGGATCGGGGCAAAGCGCCACGGCGTGGGCCACGGCCCCGGCTTGCCGCTGGTCCTCGCGATGTGGTCAGCGACAATATCGCGAATTTTCGTGGTTTCTTCGTGCACGGTATTGGCGGGGGTGGCATGGGGGAAATAGCCGCCGCCGCCCGCGCGATAGGTATTGACCGCGAGGAGGATCTCGGCGTTCGGGGCCAGCGGCGCACCGTCATGACAGAGCGCGCGGATACGGCGGCTTGCGGGGGCGGCAAGGGTGCCGTTGGGCGCGTAGCGGGCCGGGCAGGTCAGGTCGATCTCGTAGGTGAGACCGTAGATTGTATCGAAATTATAGGCCGGAAAGGCGGGGTCGATCAGGGGTTGGCCGCCGCCATGCGGGGTGATCTGGTGATAAAAGCCCGCGGACCTTTCGAGGAAATCCGCGATCTGCGCCCCGGTCAGGCGCAGGACAGCGATGTCATTGGGAAAGAATTGCAGGTCGGTCACGTGGCTTAGGGCGATGGGACCGGCGGGGACGTTGGTATAGTGCTGCGGCCCGGCGCGTCCGCCCGCTTTTTGCGGCGCGCAGGCCGAGACAAGGGGCAGGTCGGCAAGGGCGGTGCCGTGCAAAGCGGTTGCGAGGTGGGCGGCTTGCGCCTCGGTTACAAGGCGCAGGGCGTTGCAGTCGGGAAGCGGGGCAAAGAAGCTATGCAAAGGCTGGATGAGGGTGCCGATGGGGCGGCGGATCGCGGCGAGGGTTTGGGCGTGTGCCGGGGCGAGTCGCGCGGCGAGGGCGGGGTTCTCGGGGGCGGTTTTCGCGTCGATCATGCTGGATTTGGCGTCTGCCACCTGCCAGCCGGTCACGGCGCGGGTCAGGCGCAGGTCAATCCGCCCAAGCGCGGCGGCAGCGGCGGGGGGCAGCACGGCGGGGATGCCGTGCAAGGTTCCGTTGGTGGGGTCGATGGCGGGGTGTGGGGGCGCGTCGGGACCGGGGAAGGGCAGGTGGGAATGGCCAAGGATGATTGCGTCAAGGCCGGGCAGGGCAGCGATATGGAAGCCGGTGTTTTCCATGTTGGGGCGCGCAGGCGCGGTGTCGATGCCGGTATGGGCGAGGGCAATGACAAGGTCGGCGCCTTGTCGGTGCAGGGTTTCGATGCTTCGGGCGGCGGCGGTCAGCATATCCTCGGCGATCAGGGCGTCGCCGATGCGCGAATGATCCCAGAGGACGGTTTGCGGCGGCAAGACGCCAAAGACACCGATGCGCAGGCGGTGCGATGTGCCAGCGGTATCGGTCAGGTCACGGGTCAGGATCGTGCTCTGTTGCCACAGGTCGCGCAGCGCGGCAGAGGGGGTCGGGCCGGGGTGTAGATTGGCGCAGAGCAGCGGGAAGCGGGCGGCGCGAAAGGTTGCGGCCAGATCACCGAGGTCGAGGTTGAATTCATGATTGCCGATAGCGGCGGCATCGGGGCCGAGCAGGTTGAGGGCGTCGATCGAGGGATGGGGCCGGTCGCTCCGGTCCGGCATGTCGGCGAAAAGATCGGCTATGGCGGTGCCTTGCATGATATCGCCATTGTCGAACAGGAGGCTATTGGGCGTTGTGGCGCGTGCGCGTTCGAGCGCGCAGGCCAGACGCGCCAGAGAAGGCAGCGCAGCGGGGCGGTCGGCAAAATAGTCATATGAGAGAAGATGGCCGTGCACGTCGCTTGTTGCAAAGAGCGTGAGCGGGATTTCGGACGCGTCTGTGTCGGGCGGGGGCGTTGCTATCACTATAGGTCTGTAGGCTCGGGGTGTGTTTTCAATCTATACGTGTGGTGTCTAGCAGAAATGATCGGACCGAAAAGGGGCGTTTGTCAGGATTTTTCAAGGCAGGGCAGGTTTTGGGCGCAAACACCCGGCATTGAGAAAATCGCGCGCGCGTGGCATGGCTGGCGGCATGCGAGATGGGGCGAGATGGGAAGGACAGGGCCGATGAAACATGCCGAAAGCGTTACCTTCGGGGGGTCCGCGTTGGACAGGGCGGCGCATTTGCGCGCCGATGTGGCACCTCTTATGGGCGCGGCCACAAGCCGCACCATCGTTTTATGGCGGGGCAAGCCGTTGGTGGATGGCGCCGCGCGGGATCGGCTTGTGCGGCTGCCGCTTGACCATCCGGCGTTGGCCGAGGCGCGGGGCGCGCCGTTCTTTCTTGGGCTGGAAGAGGCGGGCGCGTGTTTTGCGACCGACCTTTCGGCATGGGAGCCGGGGGCGTTTGACAAGGCGGCGCTTGAGGGGTTTTTCGATCCGAGCGAGCAACAGCATCCCGAGCTTTTGGCTGGTCAGGTGTTTTGCGAACTGCGCGGCGTGATGACGCGGCTTGATGCGCGGGATGCGGAATTGGCGGCGACGGCGCGGGCGCTGATGTTGTGGCATCGCTCGCATCGGTTCTGTGCGCGCTGCGGGAGCGAAAGCACTCTGGCGATGGCCGGGTGGCAGAGGAATTGCCCGTCTTGCGCCGCGGCGCATTTCCCGCGCACGGACCCGGTCGTCATCATGTTGATCACGCATGGCAATAGCGTTTTGATGGGGCGCAGTCCGGGATGGCCGGAGGGGATGTATTCGCTTTTGGCCGGTTTTGTGGAGCCGGGCGAGACGCTTGAGGCGGCGGTGCGGCGCGAGGTTTTCGAGGAGGCGGGGGTGCGGGTTGGCGAGGTCAGCTATCTTGCCAGCCAGCCCTGGGCCTTTCCGGCGTCGCTTATGTTCGGGTGTCGGGGCGCGGCGCTTGGGCGCGAGATCACGATTGATCCCAAGGAAATCGAAGATGCGCTCTGGGTCAGTCGAGAAGAGATCATGGCGGCGTTTGCGGGCGATCATCCGCTGCTCAAACCGGCGCGCAAGGGGGCCATTGCGCATTTCCTTTTGCGCAACTGGCTTGCGGATAGGCTTGTATGATGCGTATGGACTATGAGATTGTAGCGAGACCATAAGACGACGTGAGGCCATGTCATGAAGTTCAAATCCAAAGAAGATCTCGACGCACCCATCGAGAAAGTGTTCGAGCTATTGGCGGATTTCGAACGGCATGAACGATCTGCCTTGCGCCGGGGCATCGAAGTGTCGCGTGTCGACAGCCTTAAGGCTCCCGGCGTTGGCGCGCGTTGGGATGCGCAGTTTCGGTTTCGCGGCAAGCCCCGCAAGGCAGAGATCGAAGTTGTCAAATTTGAGCACCCGGCCGAGATTTCGGTGGTCGCGCATATGCATGGAATGGACGCGCAGGTCGAGTTCTTGTTGGTCGCACTGTCCAAGACCCGCACGCGGTTGAGCGTTGCGACGACGCTGACGCCACAGACGCTTTCTGCGCGGCTTTTGGTGCAGTCGTTCAAGCTTGCCCGTGGCAATATCACCAAGCGGTTTGATTCCCGTATGGCCAGTTGGGCCCGCGACATCGAAGCGCGCGCGACCAAGATCGCTTGAGCGGGTTCGCTGATAGGGCACGGTTGCGCGCCCTAAGGCAGAAAGACCCGGTTACGCGCCGTATTGCCCTTGTGATTTGGATTATGGTGGGCGTTGTTTTCCTTGGGTTCTCCGGTGCAGAGCTATTGCTCTACCTGTTTTCGGATGGGCCGGAGACATTGGTCGACGTGCGGCGGTTTCGCGATTTTATCGGTCTGACGCGTGATCGGAGCTTTGCCGAATGGGTCAACTACGCGGTGGCGTTTTTGGCGGCGGTGATGTTCTTTTGGGCGTATATGCGCTGCCGCGCGCCGATACTTTGTGTGCTCGGCCTGTTGATGGTGTTCATCCTGGCCGATGATGCGTTGCAATACCACGAGGTTTTCGGCGGCTATTTGGTCGAGCGGTTCGCGCTTGGCGCGTTGCCCGGCACCCGGCCTCAGGACACGGGCGAATTGCTTGCGTGGGGCATGGCCGGAGCGGTGTTTGCGGTCTTGATCGGCTGGAGTTCGCGGCAGCGTAATAAGGGCGATAGCGGCGTTTTCTGGGCTGCGTTCCTGCCTTTTGCGCTCTTGGCGTTTGCGGGCATTGTGCTTGATATCGGGCTTTTTGCGGTGCCCGGTCGGTATGAGTTCGTCCGCGGCGTTGTAACCATTCTTGAAGAGGGCGGCGAGATGATCGCGGTCGCGCTATTGGCGGTGACGGCAACCGGCCTTGCGCGCACCGGCGCAGGCTATTACGCGACCAGCGGCGCGGCGCGTACTTTGGCTTAGTCGCGATGTCAGTCTAGGTGACGGGGTTTTGCTGCCGGATAGACGCCTAAGATATTGAGGGAATTGGTAAAATACTCTAACTCTTCGAGCGCGCGCTGCACCGGCGGATCATCGGGGTGGCCTTCGATATCGGCGTAAAAGCGGGTGGCGGTGAAATTGCCGTCGACCATGTAGCTTTCGAGTTTGGTCATGTTGACGCCGTTGGTGGCAAAGCCGCCCATCGCCTTGTAAAGCGCGGCGGGGATGTTGCGCACCTCAAAGACAAAGGTTGTCATCATGACGATTTCGCCGCGGCGGGTATGGTCGGGGTCGCGCGACATGACGACAAAGCGTGTCGTGTTGTGGCCGTGGTCCTCGATGTCATTGGCAAGCACGTCGAGCCCATAAATCTCGGCGGCGAGGTCGGAGGCGAGCACGCCTTGGCTGCGTTGGCCGCTCTCGACGAGTTCGCGCGCGGCCCCGGCGCTATCGGCGGCGGCGAGGCCGGTGATGCCGTGGGTTTTGAGAAAGCCCGAAGATTGCGGCAGCAGCACGAGATGCGCGCGCACGGTTTCGATCTCATCCAGCGACACGCCGGGCAGGCCCATGAGCGCGATGCGCACCCGCACAAAGGCTTCATCGACGATATGCAGACCGCTTTCGGGGAGCAGGCGGTGAATGTCGGCGACGCGGCCATAGGTTGTATTCTCGATGGGCAGCATCGCGAGATCCGCCTCGCCCGTGCGCACGGCGGCGATCACCTCTTCGAAGGTATGACAGGGCAGCGCCTCCATGTCGGGGCGGGCCTCGTGGCAGGCTTGGTGCGAGTAGGCGCCGGGTTCCCCCTGGAAAGCGATGCGGTGCGTCATGGGAGAATTTTCCAGACTTTGTGATGATTTGAGGCTATGGACACGTTAACTACACCTTGCGTTAGAGGCAGGGAAGCGGATAGATACCCCGCAAACGCCACGAAACGGAACCGTAGCATGTTTGACACGATGACAATGACTAAGACGCTGGGCGCGCTTTGCGGCACGCTCCTTATCCTTCTTCTCGGGAAATGGGGGGCGGACGTTCTCTATCAGACGGGTGCCGGGGGTCATGGCGACCACGCCGAGCAAGCCTATGTGATCGAGGTTGAAGGCGATGATGACGGTGCCGAAGAGGTTGCCGAAGCGGAGCCGACCATCGAAGAGCTTCTTGCCAGCGCCGATATTGGTAAAGGTGCGAAAGTGTTTGGCAAGTGCCGCGCCTGTCACAAACTTGAGCAGGGCGAAAACGCCACTGGTCCGTATCTTTATGGTGTTGTGAACCGCGATGTGGGCACTGCCGAGGGCTTTGGCTATTCCGGTAGCCTTGTGGCCGTGGCCGATGTCTGGACCCCGGAGAACCTTGATCAGTTCCTTGAAAAGCCCAAGAGCTTTGCACCGGGCACCTCGATGTCCTTTGCCGGTCTGAAAAAACCCGCCGACCGTGCCAACCTTATTGCCTATCTCGACAGTCTCGACGACTGATTGAGCCGCGTATGGATTTGAGGGCCGGTGCAGGGATGCAGCGGCCCTTTTTCTTTGGCGGGTGGGGCGGCGGCCCCTCTTGGAGATGCGGCCTGCACGGGGCAATTCACCCCGGAGTATTGGCTACAGAGAAGAAGAGCGGGCATTTCACGGGGTGTTGAGTCATTCCTGTCTTGAACAGAGGGGGGGCTGAGCATTAGCTTGATCCGCAACGAGAATGATCCAGATCATCCGCCAGAGCATCCGATAGTCAGAGGAAGAGCCATGCCCCGATCCCGAGCCATCGCCGCAGAGCAACCGCAGCGCGCGCTTTTCAGTCGGTGGGGCAGTCGGTGGCTTGTCGCCGGGGTTGCGGCGCTGGGCGTGATGATTGCCGCCGGGACGGTGCGCGGCGAAGCGGGTGACGAGATCATTCGCAGCCACGGCTATTCCTATTTTGGCGATCTGACCTATCCGGCGGATTACGCGCATTTCGATTACGTCAACCCGGACGCGCCCAAGGGCGGCGAGATCGCGCTTTGGGCGCCGGGGACGTTTGATTCGCTCAACCCCTACAGCCGCAAGGGGCGTGCGGGGCGCTATAGCTGGATGATGTATGAGAGCCTTTTGGGCGAGATGCCGGCCTCGGGCGGCGGGGCGCCAGCGGATGTTTACGGCGAATCTTATGGGCTTTTGGCCGAGAGCCTTGAGTATGACGCCGCCAAGACATGGGTTATTTTTCACATGCGGCCCGAGGCGCGGTTTGCCGATGGCAGGCCGGTGACGGCGCATGATGTGGTGTTTAGCCATAATCTGTTGCTTGAGCAGGGTTTGCCGTCCTATGCGCAGGCGGTGAAGAAGCGGGTCTTGAGCGCCGAGGCGTTGGACGATCACACGGTGAAATTCACCTTTGCCGAGGGGATTTCACGGCGCAGCCTTATAGATCAGGTCGGCGGCGTGCCGGTCTGGTCAAAGGCGTGGTATGAGGAAACGGGCGCGCGATTGGATGAGCCGCGCATGGAGGTTTCGCCCGGCTCTGGCCCTTATATGATCGAGAGCTACGACGTGAACCGCCGCATCGTTTACAAACGCAATCCCGACTATTGGGGCGCGGACCTTCCGATCAACAGGGGGCGGCATAATTTCGACCGTATCCGTATCGAGTATTTTTCCGATGACTCGGCGGCGTTCGAGGCGTTCAAGGCCGGGGAATATACCTTTCGCAGCGAGGGCAATTCCAAGCAATGGGCGACGGGGTATGAGTTTCCGGGCATCGAGAAGGGATGGGTCGTGAAGGCGGAATTGCCCGATGGCACACCGCCGACGCCAACGGGGATTATTTTCAACCTCGGGCGCGAGGTGCTTCAGGACCGTCGGGTGCGCGAGGCGATTTCGCTCGCTTATAACTTTGAGTGGACCAATGAATCGCTTCAATACGGGCTTTTCAAACAGCGCCATTCCTTTGTGCAGGGCGCGCCGACAGAGGCGATGGGCCTTCCCGAGGGCAAGGAGCGGGCGCTTCTTGAGAGCCTTGGTGATCTGGTGCCGCAGGAAATCCTCAACGAGCCGGTGGTGATGGCGCATGAATCAAGCCCCAAACGCGAGGTTGACCGGCGCAACCTTCGCAAGGCGATGCAGCTTTTGGATGCGGCGGGATGGGCCGTGGGCGACGACGGGATGCGGCGCAACGCGCAGGGCGAGCTATTGACGATCAACTTCCCGATCCCATCGTCGACCTCGGCAACGCTTGGGGCGTTTGTAGAGGTCTTTGTGGCGAACCTGCAAAAGATGGGCATCTCGGCGGAGATGGAAAAGGTCGATCCGGCGCAATATACCCTGCGCGAGCGGGACCGGGATTATGACCTTATCTATGACAGCTATGTGTCTTTCCTTGATACCGGCACCGGGCTTTTGCAACGCTATGGATCGGACGAGGCGGCGTTCAGCCTGTTCAACCCGGCGGGGCTTGCCAGTCCGCTTGTCGACAAGATTATCAATATCTCGCTTGAGACAGAGACCCGCGAGGACCGCGATACGGCGCTTATGGCGCTGGACCGGGTGCTGCGCTGGGAGCGGTTCATGATCCCGCTTTGGTATAATGATTCCAACTGGGTCGCTTATTTCGATCAATATGAATATCCAGAGCCATTGCCGCGTTACGCGCTTGGGGTTCTGGATTTCTGGTGGTTCAACGCGGACAAAGCGGTCCGGCTCAAGGCCGCGGGCGCGCTGAGGTAATTGCCGAATGGGCGCCTATATTCTCCGACGTTTGTTGCTCATCATTCCGACGCTTCTCGGGATCATGATTATCAACTTTACCCTTGTGCAATTTGTCCCCGGCGGGCCGGTTGAACAGGTCATTGCCCAGATCCAGGGGCAGGGCGACGTGTTCGAAGGCTTTGCGGGCGGCGGGCAGGATGCCAGCACGCTTGAGACCGAGGAGTTCGCGGGCGGCGGCGGGGCGAGCAGTAAATACGCCGGGGCGCAGGGTTTGCCGCCGGAATTCATCGAGCAGCTTGAGAAGGAATTTGGCTTTGACAAGCCGCCGGTGGAGCGGTTCTTCACCATGCTCGGCAACTATATGCGGCTTGATTTCGGTGAGAGCTATTTCCGCAAGATCAGCGTGACGGACCTTGTATTGGAGAAAATGCCGGTGTCGATCACGCTTGGGCTTTGGTCGACGTTGATCGCCTATCTGGTGTCGATCCCGCTTGGGATTCGCAAGGCGGTCAAGGATGGATCGCCGTTCGATACATGGACCTCGGGGGCGATTATCGTCGCTTATGCGATCCCCGGTTTCCTGTTTGCGATCCTTCTATTGGTGTTGTTTGCGGGGGGGTCATATTGGAAGATATTCCCGCTGCGCGGCCTGACGTCGGATGATTTCGAGAGCCTCAGCCTGTTTGGGAAGATGGCCGATTATGCATGGCATATCGCGCTTCCGGTGGCGGCGTCGACAATTTCGGCCTTTGCCACGCTGACGCTTTTGACGAAGAATTCCTTTCTCGATGAGATCAAGAAACATTACGTGATGACAGCGCGGGCCAAGGGGTTGAGCGAGGGGCAGGTGCTTTATGGGCATGTGTTCCGCAATGCGATGCTTATCGTGATCGCAGGGTTTCCGGCGGTGTTTATCGGGGTGTTCTTTGGCGGCTCGCTTATCATCGAGACGATTTTCTCGCTTGATGGGTTGGGGCGGCTTGGGTTTGAGGCGGCGGTGGCGCGGGATTATCCGGTCATCTTTGGCACGTTGTTCATCTTTGGCCTGATTGGCCTTGTGGTCGGGATCTTGTCGGACATGATGTATGTGCTTGTCGATCCGCGGATTGATTTTGAGAAGAGGGAAGGCTGATGGCGTTGTCTCCTCTCAATCAGCGGCGTTGGCGCAATTTCAAGCGCAACCGGCGGGCCTATTGGTCGCTTATCATTTTCTCGGTCGCGTTTTTCATCTCGCTCTTTGCCGAGGTGATCGCCAATGACAAGCCAATCCTCGTTTCCTACCGGGGCGAGATTTTTGCGCCCGTGGCCAAATTCTACCCGGAGACAGCGTTTGGCGGCGATTTCAAGACCGAGGCGGATTACAAAGACCCGGTTGTGCAATGCCTGATCGCGACGGGGGGCGTTGAGGGGTGTTTTGATGAGCCTGAAGAGATCATCGACGCGGTCGCGGCGGGGACATATGCCGAGGACGGATTCGAGAAGGGCTGGGCGCTTTGGCCGCTCATTCCCTATTCCTTTGATACGCCCGTGAACCAGCCCGGCGCGGCCCCCTTGCCGCCGAGCAGCCATAACTGGCTTGGGACGGATGATCGCAAGCGCGATGTCGTGGCGCGGGTGATTTACGGGTTCCGGCTTTCGATCCTGTTTACGTTGATTGTCACCACGCTGGCGAGTGTGATTGGGATTATCGCGGGCGCCATTCAGGGCTATTTCGGCGGTTGGATCGACCTTATTTTTCAGCGCGTGATCGAGATATGGTCGTCCACGCCGAGCCTTTATATCATCATTATTCTATTCGCCATTTTGGGGCGAAGTTTCTGGCTTCTTGTCTTCCTGACGGTGCTGTTTGGCTGGACCGCTTTGGTAGGTGTGGTGCGGGCCGAGTTCCTGCGGGCGCGCAACCTTGAATATGTGCGCGCGGCCAAGGCGTTGGGGGTTTCGAACCGGGTCATCATGTTCCGCCACATGCTGCCCAATGCGATGGTGGCGACGGTGACGATGTTGCCATTTATCGTGACGGGGACGATTTCGACGCTGGCGGGCCTCGATTTCCTTGGCTTTGGCCTGCCATCGACGGCGCCGAGCCTTGGGGAATTGACGCTTCAGGCCAAGCAGAACCTTCAGGCGCCGTGGCTTGCGTTTACCGCGTTTTTCACCTTTGCCATCATGCTCTCGCTTCTGGTCTTTATCTTTGAAGGCGTGCGGGATGCGTTCGATCCGAGGAAGACATTTTCATGACTGCGCCAGCGTGTGACTCAAGAGCGCAATGCCAGATCAACGGGCTTGCCGGGACGGCGATGGCCTTGTCGGTCCTGCTATTGGTTTGGGCCGGGGCAGAGGCGTTGGCGTCGGATATGGCGATGGGCGCGGCGCTATGGCTTGTGGCGCTGCTTGCGCCGACATGGGTTTCGGCGGTCTATGCGGGCGTGGCGCGGTGGCGGCATCGCATGTTGGATTGGCGCGGCCTTGCCATTGTGGCGGGGGGCATGGTCTGGGGCATCTTCGTGGTCAACGGGGGGCTGGTCCTATGAGCCTTCTTGAGGTCAAAGACCTGCGGGTTGCGTTTTCGCAAGACGGGCAGAGCGTCGAAGCGGTCAAGGGCGTTTCGTTTCGCGTCGATCGCGGCGAGACGGTGGCCTTGGTCGGCGAGAGCGGGTCGGGCAAATCGGTCACGGCCTTGTCGACGGTATCGCTTTTGCCGCCGAGCGCAGAGGTCGCGGGATCGGTCACCTATGATGGCCAAGAGATGATTGGCGCATCGGAAAAGCGCCTGCGCAAGGTGCGCGGCAACGATATTTCGTTCATTTTCCAAGAGCCTATGACCTCGCTCAATCCGCTTCATACGCTGGAGAAGCAATTGGCCGAGAGCCTTGCGCTGCATCAGGGGCTTGCGGGGGATAAGGCGCGCGGGCGGATCCTGGAGCTTTTGCAGCGGGTCGGGATTCGCGACGCCGAGAGCCGCCTTGGCGCCTATCCGCATCAGTTGTCGGGCGGGCAGCGGCAGCGGGTCATGATTGCGATGGCCTTGGCGAACAAGCCCGATGTGTTGATCGCGGACGAGCCGACCACGGCGCTTGATGTGACCATTCAGGCGCAGATTCTTGAACTATTGGCAGAGCTAAAAGCAACCGAGGATATGGGGCTTTTGTTTATCACCCATGACCTTGGGATCGTGCGGCGGATCGCGGATAAGGTTTGTGTGATGAAGGATGGCGAGATCGTCGAGGCGGGGCCGGTTTCGGAGGTTTTCGCCAATCCGCAGCATCCCTATACCAAAAAGCTCTTGTCGGCGCGGGCCGTCGGGGTGCCGGAGCCGGTCGAGGACGCGGCACCGGTGATGGCCGAGACGGAGCGCCTTAAGGTTTGGTTCCCGATCCAGAAGGGATTTTTCCGCAAAACGGTGGGTTATGTGAAGGCCGTGAACGACGCGAGCATTTCCGTGCGTGCGGGCGAGACGCTTGGCATTGTGGGCGAGAGCGGGTCGGGCAAGACGACGCTGGCGCTTGCGTTGATGCGGTTGATTGGGTCGGAAGGCGATATGCGGTTCAACGGGCAGGATATCCGCCAGTGGAACACCAAGGCCTTGCGCGATCTGCGCAAGGATATGCAGATCGTCTTTCAAGACCCGTTTGGCAGTCTTAGCCCGAGGATGACCTGTGAACAGATCATCGCAGAGGGGCTTGGGGTGCATGGCCACGAGGCCGGGCGCAGCGAACGCGAGTTGGTGGCCGAGGTCATGGAAGAGGTCGGGCTTGATCCGGCGGCGATGGATCGCTACCCGCATGAGTTTTCCGGCGGCCAACGTCAGAGGATCGCCATTGCGCGGGCGATGATCCTACGGCCAAAGCTATTGGTGCTTGATGAGCCGACCTCGGCGCTTGATATGACGGTGCAGGTTCAGATCGTGGATTTGTTGCGCAATTTGCAGCGTAAATATGGGCTGGCCTATCTTTTCATCAGCCATGATCTGCACGTGGTGCGGGCGATGAGCCATAAAATCATCGTGATGAAACAGGGCGATATCGTCGAGGCGGGAGAGGCGCAGGCGTTGTTTGCCAATCCGCAGACGGACTATACGCGCAACCTGCTTGCGGCGGCGCCGGACCTTTAGGACACGTCCAGATCAATCACCAAGGCGGCATGGTCCGAGGCGTGGGGGCGATGCGTGCCCACGGTGGCGAGGCGGTCGCCGGTATAGGCGGCGGCCTCATAGCCAAGACCAGAGCGGATCAGGCGCGGCACAGCATCGGGATTGTGGGCCGCCAGCGCAGGCGACGCGATGAGCGCGTCGGGGCGGGCGGTAAACCCTTCATGGGCGTTGTGATAGCTCCAGCGGGTGCCTTTGGGCAGGCGATTGAGGAGGTCGAGGCCAAAGCCATCGGTCAGCGGCGCAAGGGCGTCGGGATCTTCCGCGCGGGGGCGGTTGAGATCGCCAAGGATGAGCCAGTTTTCGGTTTCCGGCGTGGCGAAACGGCGTTCGATCAGGCGGCGCACGGCTTGGGCTTCGAGGTTGCGGATCGGCCATGTGGCGGCGACATCCGGGTAGGGCGCTTTGAAATGGCAGATGAAGAGCGTAAGTGCGTCAAAGCCGATTTCGAGACAATCACGGCGAAAGAGCGGTGCGTGCGGGTTGATCCCGGCAGGCACGGTCAGGGCGAGGTCATCCGGGGTCAGGGCGGCGTGGCCCGTGATTGCGCGCGGCGCGATGCGCGACAGGAGCGCCACATCAAGGCCACGGCCATCATTGCCGGGCAGGCAGGCGCGAAACGGGTAGGGCGCGGTGCCGGTCGGCAGGAGGTAGGCGTCGTGGAAATGATCGAGGGTTTGTTGGTCAAAGACCTCTTGGAGTGCGACCATATCGGCCTCGGCCTCAGCGAGCACCTTGGCGGTCAGGCGGCGGTCGTAGTCATCGAGCAGAGGCGCGGCGGGGCCGAGGTCTTCGGGCATGTCGCGGTCGCGGGCTCCGTCAAGACGAGACCCGCGCAATCGCATGTTCTGCACGTTGAACGATACGACGCGCATGACGATCAGATAGCCGAGCTATGCCCTGCCTGATCCATGTCGTAGGCATCGAGCGCGCGCGCCATCATCCGGGTCAGCGGGCGGGC
>JAPHRE010000074.1 GCA_026195905.1 Pseudopelagicola sp.
TCTCAACTGGCTGCGGCACCTCATACGGTGGGTCTGAGCGAAGACACACTTTTAGCAACGCTCTATGAAGGCGAGATGAAAGATGTCAGCGACTACGTGCGCAACTCTGCACGGTTGCGGGTGGGGCTGGCGGACCATGTGGTCAGCCTGTTGCGGGCTGGCACGACCGTGGTGCTGGATTTTGCCGCCAACACCCCCGATCAACGCGCGTGGATGATGGAGATCGCCAAAGATGCGAACTGCCCGCACCTCTTGCATTATCTCGACGTGCCGGACGAGGTCTGCCGTGCCCGCCTAAAGGCCCGCAATGCCACTGGCGATCATCCCTTTGCCGTGACGGATGAACAATTCGACTGGATCACTGCGCATTTCCTTGCGCCGGATCCGTCCGAGGGCTTCACGATTAAATCTTATCCCTAGAACGGTCAGGAGACGCCCGTGTCCAAATCACTCGCCTGCCCAAAATGTGAAACCGGCACTTACAACATTGTCGACAGCATTGAACTTGAGCGCAACCTGCCCCATTGGGACGAAAAAACCATCCAGCGCGGACGTTGTGACACCTGCAAAACCCGGTTTTTCTCGATCTACGAAGAACAACGCAGCTTTCGCATAGACCGTGATGACAAAACCTCGCACTTCGCGGCGCCTGTCCAGAGTTTGATCTGGGCCTTGGCCGGGTTGGCATTTTTACCGCCCCAACGCCAAAAGGCTCCGAGATGGCGATGCAAAGCGGCGCGCGCGGCCTTGCGATATGGTGTTCGCGAGGGCACTTACCACTCGCTTCAGTACAAACCACATTAGCTAGAGATTGCAAATATCTGCTACTAATAACTTTTTACATTTTGGCAGTACCGGACGTTTCGCCCTTTAAATCACCCTCTAAACCACTTATATTTATCTCGTTCCCTCGGGGACTATGGACATAAACGCGCTCGTAATAAGCGGATCGGACCCGGGGGCGGTACCCGGCGTCTCCACCAACACATCCTTCATTTGGGGATAGATGGGGACGAAATAGGATCGACGAACGTCTAAAGGGGTTAGCTTTGTCTCGGCTGTCTGCCACCGTTACCGGCGAAACTTGTACAATTGCAAATGACAATCGTGCTCCGGTTGCTCTCGCAGCGTAAGCTGTTGGAAATACCGAAACTTAAGCCCTGATCTCTAGCCAGATCAGGCGGGGTTCGCAGGCACCTGGCAACAGAAGCCTGCACTTTCATTTCCCGTTTTTTGTTAACCGAATCCTCAGGCCTGGATTTTACCCTTGATGCAAATTGACTTGCAAAAAGGCGATCAACCCTATGGAAAAACGGCAAATTCTTGAAGATTGGTATCGTCGAGTCTGGGTCGAGGGCGATCTTGACGCCATTGACGAACTATTTTGCCCGCAAACCCATGTTGCCGGTCTCCTGCCCGAGATGCAGATGGGCCCAGAGGAATTTCGTGAGTTGGTGCCAATGTTTCTCGATATGGTGGAAGACGTCCATGTCTCGCTCGATAAGGTCATGGAAGAAGGGGATTGGGCCGCCGCGCTCTACTCAATGCACGTCAAAGATAGCGCCACCGGAAAGCCCGTAAGCGGCTCTGGACAACTTTTTGTGCGGTTTAGCGAAAATAAAATGGTCGAGACCTACAACAGCTTCGATTTCATGAGCTTTTTCGAACAAATCGGCCTCCTGCCCGAACACTCCCTAGCCCTATGCCTCACCGGCCAACGGATCGGATAAGAGCGCCCGCTTAACCGCTCATTAACACTTGCGGGAATCGCTGCGGTATGGTCGCTGTCTTATATGCCCGCGCCCATTCCCTTTGCCGAGCTTTTGCGCGTTTTCGGGCGCATCGGCCTTTTATCCTTCGGCGGCCCCGCCGCTCAAATTAGCCTGATGCATAGGGAATTGGTCGCCTCACGGCGCTGGCTCTCGGAAACACAATTCATGGGCGCCCTGTCCTTTTGCATGTTGCTCCCCGGACCCGAAGCTATGCAACTTGCAACCTATTCCGGCTGGCGCCTGCGCGGTGTCATGGGCGGGTTGATTGGTGGCGGCCTTTTTGTGCTTCCGGGGGCCGTGACGATCGCCTTGCTCGGTGCGCTCTACATCAACTATGGAACCCAGCCCCTTGTCGCCGCCGCCTTCCTTGGCGTGCAGGCCACAGTGGTCGCCATCGTCCTTCAGGCACTTGCTCGTCTTGGCCCTAAGGTTCTGACATCTCGACTAAATATCACCATTTCCGTCGGCGCATTTCTGGCGCTCTACACGGGCCTTCTTCCGTTTCCGGCGGTCATCATCCTTGCCGCTGTGCTTGGTGCCTTGACCCGTTCCGCCAGCACTGAAAACGCCGCGCCGCCGCCGCCAACATCCTGGCGCAAACTCCTGCGCACCGTCCTCATCTGGACAAGCCTTTGGGCCGCGCCGATCCTGCTTACATATGCCCTTGGCTTCACCTTCCTGACCGATATCGCGCTGTTCTTTTCCAAACTTGCGATCGTGACCTTTGGCGGTGCCTATGCCGTTCTCGCCTATATGGTTCAAGCCGTGTCACAGGATCATGGCTGGCTCACCACCGGCCAGATGATGGACGCGCTTGGCCTTGCCGAAACCACGCCCGGCCCGCTCATCCTCGTGACGCAATTCACTGGTCAGCTTGCAGGCTATTATGCCGGTGGCTGGCCAATGGCGCTCGCCGCGAGTCTCTTGACGCTATGGGTCACGTTTATCCCTTGTTTTTTATGGATTTTCGCCGCTGCGCCTTATATCGAAACGCTTCTCGCGCAACCACGCCTGACCGCCGCGCTTCAGGGGATTTCTGCCGCCGTTCTCGGCGTCATTGCCAATCTAAGTCTTTGGTTTGCTTTGCATCTTCTTTTTAACACCCTGCATGAAACGCCCGCTGGCCTCCTGCCCGACCTGACATCGCTGCGCCTCTCGCCATTGGCCCTGATCGGTCTGGCCGCCCTCTTGTTGTTGAAATTCCGTCTGCCGCTTTTGGCGACACTTTTCACACTCGCCAGCGTCGCAACCGGGCTTGCTCTTGCCGCTTCTTTGGTTTTTTGATCCGACATCTTTTGTTTCCCGCCGAATCTCTTATGGTGAACACAGACAAGCCGAGGCACTCCAATGACCCGCACGATTGACTACGGAAACCTGATGCACCGCGCCATGCGCAGCCTCATTCAAGAGGTGCTCAAGGATATCGAGGCACATGGCCTGCCGGGCGAGCATCATTTCTTCATCACTTTTGATACCCACCATCCGGACGTCAAAATAGCTGACTGGCTGATGGATCGTTACCCCGGCGAGATGACTGTGGTCATGCAGCATTGGTATGAGGGGCTTGAGGTTGGTGATGAAGGGTTTTCGGTGACGCTCAATTTCGGCGACTCTCCTGAACCGCTCTACATCCCCTATGACGCAATAAAGACTTTCGTCGATCCCTCTGTCGAATTCGGCCTGCGTTTTGAAACGCAAGAGGATGAGGAGGACGAAGACAATACCGACGATCTCCCCGCCGGGGACGATGCCCCGACCGACTCCAAGCCTGACCCGGAACAAAAAGACGCCGATGTCGTTAGCCTGGATAGCTTCCGCAAGTAACAGGCGCGCCGCACCGTCGCAGGGGACGGTATCCAATAGTATACTGTATTGATTTCTCGTCCCGTTTCTCTATGAAACGGGCTAATAAATGTTACGGAGCACGACCGATGACCCAGACCCGCACCGAAACCGATAGCTTTGGCCCGCTCGAGGTTCCCACCGACAAATACTGGGGCGCCCAGACCCAGCGTTCGATCATGAACTTTCCCATTGGCTGGGAAAAACAGCCCGTCGCCATCGTGCGTGCGCTTGGCGTTATCAAGAAAGCCTGCGCCCTTGAAAACAAGGCCACTGGCAAGCTTGACGCCAAAATTGCCGACGCCATCATCGAAGCCGCAGGCGAAGTGATCGCGGGCAAATTCGACGACAACTTTCCGCTGGTCGTCTGGCAGACCGGCTCGGGCACCCAGTCGAACATGAACTCCAACGAGGTTATTGCCAACCGTGCGATTGAAATCCTCGGCGGTGTTGTCGGCTCCAAAGACCCGGTGCACCCCAACGATCATTGCAACATGGGGCAATCCTCGAACGATACCTTCCCGACCGCCATGCACATCGCCGCAGCGATGACCGTGCGCGACGTGCTGATGCCCGGCCTGACCAAACTGGCAGAGGCGCTTGAGGCCAAGTCGGAAGAATTCAAGGACATCATCAAAATCGGCCGCACCCATACGCAAGACGCGACGCCGCTGACCCTCGGTCAAGAATTCTCCGGCTACGCCCATCAGATCCGTCAGGGGATCGCCCGTATCGAAGCCGCCCTTCCGGGGATTTACGAACTCGCCCAAGGCGGCACCGCGGTTGGCACAGGCCTCAATACACAAAACGGTTGGGGCGAAGCTGTGGCGGCCCATATGGCCGAGATCACGGGTCTCCCCTTTGTCACTGCCCCGAACAAATTCGAATCCCTCGCAGCACATGATGCGATGGTTTTCATGTCCGGCGCGCTCGCGACCGTTGCAGGCTCGATGTATAAGATCGCCAACGACATCCGTTTCCTTGGCTCCGGCCCACGTTCCGGGCTTGGCGAGCTGATCCTGCCAGAGAACGAACCCGGCTCGTCGATCATGCCCGGCAAGGTCAACCCGACTCAGGCCGAGGCTATGACGCAGGTCGCCGCGCATGTCATGGGCAACAATGCTGCGATGACATTCGCTGGCTCTCAGGGGCATTTCGAACTCAACGTATATAACCCGATGATGAGCTATAACCTGCTGCAATCCATGCAGCTTTTGGGCGATGTCGCCGACAGCTTTACCGAGCGTATGCTCATTGGCATCAAGGCCAATGAACCGCGCATCGAAAAGCTGATGAAAGAGTCGTTGATGCTCGTCACGGCGCTTGCGCCCACGATCGGCTACGACAACGCAACCAAGGTTGCCAAGACCGCGCATAAGAACGGCACCACGCTCAAAGAGGAAGCCATCGCTCTTGGCTTTGTGGACGCGGAGACCTTTGACAAGGTCGTGCGCCCCGAAAAGATGATCGGCCCCCAAAGCTAATGGTTGATCCGGTCAACCTGAACCGGTTTCGAAAACAAAAAGCGCGGGCCGCCAAAAAGGCCCGCGCAGACGAGAATGTTGTCAAATTCAGCCGTAGCAAAGCTACCAAAATCCAAGAGCAGTCATCGCGCGACAAAGCTAGGCGCGACCTTGACAACCACAAGCGCGACGAGCCATGAACGCCCGTCCTGCCAAACGCTCCCTGACCCTTCGCGGGCACCGCACCAGCGTTTCGCTAGAGGACGATTTTTGGCGTGCCTTTCAAGAAATCGCCAAAGAGAAATCCCTGCCAATCAATGCATTGGCCGCACAGATTGATGCGGAGCGTGATATGGAAACCGGTCTGGCGACGGCAATCCGTCTGTATATCCTGCATCATTACAAAACCCGCGCGAGCCTATAAAAAGCGGTGGCCTTAGGCCGCTTCGGCAGCCACAGATCTGATGCGTTCAATCATCGCCCGCAATCCGTTTGATCGCTGCGAGGACAGATGCTCGTTGAGGCCAAGGCGTTCAAATTCCGCGCGGGCATCAACCTTGCCAACCTCGGCAACCGGAAGCCCATCATAGAGCGCACGAAGCACCGCGATCAGGCCGCGCACAATCATCGCGTCGCTATCGCCTTCAAAGCTGAAAACGCCGTTCTCGATACGCGGATGGAGCCAAACCTGCGAGGCACAGCCATCAACCTTGGTTGCAGGCACTTTGAGAGCCTCATCAAGCGGCTCCATCGCCTTGCCAAGGTCAATCACATGACGATAGCGATCTTCCCAGTCCTCGATGAACTCAAAATCCTCAACGATCTCCTCGAATGCGGCAGTGGCCATGTCTTTCTCCTCAACGCTTTTCCATGAGTTAGAACCGTCCCCCGCAAAGGTCCAGCCCCGCTTGGTGCTTTTCAAGAGGCCTGCAATCGGCTAACCCATAACAAACTGCCAAGAGGTCGAGCCAATGCGCAATTCCGTCATCATTCTATTCCTTGTTGCAGCACTGGGCGTGAGCGCCTGCTCAAGCCGTTTCAATCCGATAAATTGGTTCGGAGGCAGCGAAGAGGTCGAACTGACCGAAGCCGAAAAGGCCAAGGTTAACCCGCTTCTGCCGACCGAAGGCCCTAACCTTCTCGGCAAACGCCCCGAAGAAGCCTATATTGGCACACCCGTGGCGCGCCTCGACGAGCTGCGCGTAGAACGCACCCCCGGTGGCGCGATCATCCGGGTAGAAGGTCTTGCCACGGTTCAAGGTGCCTATGCGGTCAGGCTTGACCCACGTAATGATGGGAATGTTGTCAAAGGTGTGCTGAGCTACGACCTTAAGGCCGTGCAAAACCCGCGCTATACCGTTGGGCCGGAATCATCCCGCCGCTTGGTCGGTGCGCTCAAGTTGACGAATCAACAGCTTGAAGGCGTGCGCATGATCAAGGTCTATTCAAAGACCAACGCCCGGCAGGCGCGGCGCTAAGCCGCCACCGCCGTCCGTTACATTCGTGTCACGTGAGGGAAACGACCTTTACGTTGTTTCCGCTCGCAGCCAAAGCAATCTTCCCCTCACAAAGCTGGATCGCTTCTTGGCCAAAGACCTCATTGCGCCAGCCCGCCAGCGCGGGCACATCCCGCAATCCCGCAGCGATGGCATCAAGGTCTGATGCTGTCGCAATCAGCTTGGCCGCCACACCAGAACTCTCGGTGCGCGCCTTGAGCAGCACACGCAGCAAATCTGCCAAGGCCGGATTAACCTGAAGCTTGTCGCGCGATTTGTCGGGCACAGGAAGCTCATCTGCCGGGCAAGCAACACCAACCTCAACGGCCTTAAGAATGCCCTCGGCGATTTCGCCCTTCCGGGCATCCCGCAACAGGAGACGTGATCGCCCAAGATCCTGTAGCGATTTGGGCTTGGTTGAGGCCAATTCTACAAGCGCATCATCTTTGAAGACTCGGTTGCGCGGAATATTGCGGCTTTGGGCATAGCCCTCACGAAACCGCGCCAACTCTCTCACCACGGCAAGGAATTTTGGCGATACCGTGCGCGTCTTGAGGCGCCGCCAAGCCTGTGAGGGACGAACTGTATAGGTCTCTGGATCGGTCAGAACGCGAAGCTCTTCCTCAACCCAATGCGCCCGCCCGGTTTGTTCAAGTTTGTGCGCTAGGAATTCATAGATCGAGCGCAGATGCGTCACGTCAGCCAGAGCGTATTTTTGCTGTGCTTCTGTGAGCGGACGACGAGACCAATCGGTAAACCGGCTTGATTTGTCGACCCCCTCCTTGGCGATCTTGCGCACCAGTGTTTCATAGCCAACCTGTTCCCCGAACCCGCAGACCATCGCCGCAACCTGCGTATCAAAGAGCGGATCAGGGAAAACTTTGGCTTCGACGAAAAAAATCTCAAGATCCTGCCGCGCAGCATGGAATACCTTGACCACCGATGTGTCGCGAAACAAGTCATATAGGGGCTCCAGGGACATATCCCCAACGAGCGGGTCCACCAGAACGGCATCGTCGCCGTCATGGTCGGGCACCGCCATCTGTATCAGGCAGAGTTTTGAATAATAGGTCCGCTCCCGGAGAAACTCGGTATCAATCGTCACATAAGGTTTGCTGCGGGCCAATTCACAAAATTGCGCAAGTTCCTTAGTCGTCGTCAGTGTTTTCATTGGTGGAGTTCTTCTTTGTGTCGTGCTCGCTCCCTGCCACAATGGCTTACGGCCTCTGCCCGGAAAATGCAAATCCGGGGCGCTTGGGCTTAGGGCAGCAAAATCGGGCGCATGTCCCCGGCGGCAAACCGGCGCAAAACAGCAGGATAAAGCGCATGCTCCTGAACTAGAACACGCGCTGCGAGGTCATCTGGGCTATCATTCTCGAGAACAGGAACGCGCGCCTGGCCCAGGATCGGACCATCATCAAGAGCGGGCGTCACAAGATGCACAGTGCAGCCATGTTCCGAATCCCCGGCCTCAAGGGCGCGCTGATGGGTATGAAGCCCTTTGTATTTTGGCAAAAGAGAAGGATGAATATTGAGCATCTTCCCCTCCCACGGCGCGACAAAACCCTCGGTCAGAACCCGCATGAATCCGGCCAAACAGATGATATCCGGTTGAACCTTGTCGAGAGCCTCCTGAAGGGCGGCTTCAAAAGCGGCGCGATCCCCTTTGAAGGGACGATGGTCGACAACGGCGGTCGCCACGCCTCGCGCCTCTGCCTTGGCAAGCCCGCCTGCATCCGGGTCATTGGACAGCACAAGCACCGGCTCACCCGCATGGCCGCCTGCCTGCATATCCTCGACGAGACGAACCATGTTCGACCCCCCGCCGGAAATAAAAATCGCAACGCGTGTGGTCACAGGAGGTTGCCCGAATACCGCACACCCTCGCCGCGCGACACGGTGCCGATTTGCGCAACCGTCTCGCCAGCAGTCGACAGACGTTCCGCCAAAGCCCCGGCTTGGCCGGCCTCAACGACGAGAATCATGCCGATTCCGCAGTTGAAGGTCTTAAGCAATTCCGATTCTGCCATGTCCCCGGTGCCCGCCAACCATTTGAAAACGGCAGGAAGTTCCCACGCAGAAAGATCAATATCCGCCCCA
>JAPHRE010000080.1 GCA_026195905.1 Pseudopelagicola sp.
GCCACCGAGGCCAGATTGAGCAACATCGAGAACGGCACAACCATATTCGACTGCGGCACGTTCCCGCCGTGGATATGCCACACCGGGTTGTTCAACTGCGCCTTGAGATCCTGCCCGTGATAGGCCCGAAGCTGCTGATGATACTCGTCAACCGCCTTGGGGATGACATCGAAATGCATCCGCTTGGCTGTCTTGGGCTTTTGATACATGAAATACGAAAGGCTCTCGGTGCTGGCATAGGTCAGCCATTCATCAATCGACACACCATTGCCGCTCGTCTTCGAGATTTTCTGCCCGCTCTCATCAAGGAAAAGCTCATAGGTGAAATGCTCCGGCGCGGGCCAGCCCAGAATACGACAAATCTTGTCATAGATCGGCGTATTGGTGCTGTGGTCCTTGCCATACATCTCGAAATCGACCTCAAGCGCCGCCCAGCGCGCACCGAAATCCGGCTTCCACTGGAGCTTCACATTGCCGCCCGTGACCGGCAGCGTCCATTCCTTGCCGTCCTCGTCGTCAAAGGTGATCGTATGATCCTGCGCGTTCACCTCTTTCATCGGCACATAAAGAACCCGCCCCGTCTCGGGATGGATCGGCAGGAAAATCGAATAAGTCTGGCGACGCTCTTCGCGCAAGCTCTTGAGCATGACCTCCATGATGGCATCATATTTCTCCACCGCGCGCTTGAGCACCTCGTCAAACTGCCCCGAGCCATAAAACTCGGTGGCCGAGTAAAAGTCATACTCGAACCCGAACGTATCAAGGAACCGGCGCAGCATGGCATTGTTGTGATCGCCAAAACTATCATGGGTGCCAAACGGGTCCGGCACCGATGTAAGCGGCTTTTGCAGGTGTTCATACAGGCTCTCGGCATTGGGCACGTTGCCCGGCACCTTGCGCATCCCGTCAAGGTCGTCGGAAAAACAGATGAGCTTGGTCGGAATGTCCGAAATCGTCTCAAACGCCGTCTTAATCATCGTCGTGCGCGCCACCTCGCCAAAGGTGCCGATATGCGGCAGGCCCGACGGCCCATAGCCGGTCTCGAAAAGCACATAGCCCTTTTCCGGCGGCTGCTTCTGATAGCGTTTGAGCACCCGGCGCGCTTCTTCAAAGGGCCAGGCTTTCGAAACGAGGGCAGCTTCGCGCAGTTCAGACATTTTACTTCTCCAATCGAGCGTCGCCCCGCCCCATGCAGGCCGACCATCGGGGTCTATTGTGCCGCCGCAGCATCGTCAACATTTTCAGGGGCGGCAACGGTTTTTTCCAACGCCCTTAGTCGCCCTCAACCACACCCGCGCGCGCCATGATCCAATCATAAACCGCCCGCGCATCGACCCGCGCCACCAACCCCTCGCGCAGCGCAATATGATAGCCGCGATCCGACTGTGCGACCTCATCGCCCAACCGAACCACCGCGCCGCTTTCAAGGAACGGGTCAAGCAGACCCGCCCAGCAAAGGCAAACCCCCTGACCGGCCAGCGCCGCATTGACCAAATGCGCATAGGAATTGAAATCCAGTTCCCGCACCCGCTCGGGCATCGCGCGCCCCACCGCCTCGAACCAGCTTGGCCAGTCATGCCAATGACTGCGCGCGCCCTCCATCGTCAAAAGCGTCAGCCCCTCAAAGTCAAGCGCCCCCGGCGTCAGCCCGCGGCGTTGCAGATAGAGCGGGCTGGCGACCGCGAAAACCTCGTCGCCAAGGATACGCTCCTCCCCCGCAACGCTCCCATCCGGCAGACCAAAGCGCACCGCCACATCGCCGGGCCGCTCTGGTTCACCATACTCTTGGCTGATGATGCGAATCGTGATTTCGGGAAAGGCTTCCTCAAGATCGCCAAGCTGTTGGATCAACCAATACCCAACGAATCCCGACGGCGCACTGACCGTCACAACCCGCCGCGCCGCGCCCCGGCGCAGACGATCCACCATCGTTTCAATCGACCCAAAGCTCACGCGCAAAACCTGCGCAAGCTCCCGTCCCTGCTCGGTTAATCGCACGGGCTTGTGGCTTCGGTCGAACAAATGGCATCCCAAATCCGCCTCCAGGCTAGAAATGCGCCGCGACACCGCCGGTTGCGACACATTCAACTCCTGCGCCGCCCCTGTAAGCGTGCCGTGCCGCACCGTGGCATAGAAGGCCACAAGGCCAGAGAAGGCAGGAAGGCGCACAGACATCATAATCTCAACGTATATTACTATACCCTTTTAGCGGATTGTCAGGACGCCGCAAACCCCGTTACCTAAACTGCAGGAGGAACCGCCCATGACCCTGCACACCAATACCGCCCCCTTCGAGACCGCCTTCGACGAAACGCTCGAAACCCTGACCCCGGACAATAGCCCCTTTGCGCCCTCCGACCGGGCCTATTCCCTCGATAGTGCCGACGTTCCCCTCGAAGGCGGCATTGATCCAACCTTTGGAACCGTCCGCTGGCGCACCCTTGTGAATGGTCATACCGATGACCCCAAGGACATCGTGTTTGGCATTGCCGAATTTGAACCCGGCGGCACCCTCCTGCCGCATCGCCACAGTCAGGCCGAAATCTACTTTGGCCTCGAAGGCGACGGCATCGTGACCATCGAAGGCGTCGACCACCGCATGGCCCCCGGCGTCGTGATCTATGTCCCCGGCGAAGTCGAACATAGCACGCTGGCCGGTCCCGATGGGCTGCGTTTTGCCTATGGCTTCGCAGAACGCAGCTTTGCCGAAATCGACTACCGTTTTTCCGCTCAATCCCTCTGACCCTCTTGCTGGCACTGCGCGCGCGCCCTATTCTTAAGAAAACCCCAAGAACAAGGACCGAGCGCCGTGCCACAGGACATCCCCAACCCCCTTACGCCACAGGACTGCCTCGTGGCCGTTATGGTGGCCGTCTCCGCTTCGGACGAAGACATTCGCACGGTTGAACTCGTCAAAATCCAAACCGCCGTGAACAACCTGCCGGTCTTTGCAAGCTACGATATCGACCGGCTCAAATTCGTCTCGCAAACCGTGTTCGACCTCTTCGAACAGGAAGACGGGCTGACTGCCCTGTTCGGCCTCATCCGCGATAGCCTGCCCGAACGCCTCTATGAGACCGCCTATGCGCTCGGCTGCGATGTGGCCGCGGCCGACGGGGCCATTGCCGAGGCCGAATTGCGCCTGCTCGAAGAAATTCGCTACGAGTTGGAAATAGACCGCCTCCATGCCGCCGGAATCGAACGCGGCGCCCGCGCGCGGCACATGACGTAAATACGGTTTTATCGCCTAGGGCGCGCGATCAGGTTTTGACAAGACGCGCCCCCTTGCGGCACCATCGTCCGGTACGTTTTGAAAATGACCGGACTTTATGCGCTTTTTCCTGATTTTCGCCCTCGTCCTTGTCGGCGTCATGCCGTCCGCTGGCTCCGCCCAGGCCGGGCTTGGGCCGGATGTCGTCACCACGCCGATCATCCGCAATGCCCCCCCGCGCGAGGTTGTGGCCCGTATCGACAAATCCGAACAACGCATGTCCGTCGAGATCAATGGCCGCAAACGCTATTCCTGGCCCATCTCGACCGCAAGACGCGGCAAGGTGACCCCAAACGGCACCTATACGGCCTACCTCCTGTCCCGGAACCACCGCTCAAGCCTCTACAATAACGCGCCAATGCCCTACTCGATCTTCTTTCATAGCCACTACGCCATTCACGGCACCGATCAAATATCGCGCCTCGGGCGCCCGGCCTCTGCGGGCTGTGTGCGCCTGCATCCTGACAATGCCCGTATCCTGTTCGGCCTGACCCAAAAGGTCGGCCTCAAGAACATGAAAGTGGTGATCCGCGACTAGCCGCGCTCCGCATAGAGCACGTCCCAGCGTTCGATAAGCCGCTGTTGCAGGTTGCGCGCCCGTCGCACCCACCTCCGCGCCCCCTTGGGCCGCTCGCGGTCATGCGCGGGCACCGCCGCACGCGCCTCAAGGTCCGCACTCAGGATCGCAAAGGCAAGAACCCGCCCGCTATGAAGCGTAACATACCCCGCAAGCCCACTGACGAAATTGAGCGTCCCGGTCTTGGCCTGAACGCTCATCCGCGCGCCCTCCTTGATCCGCCCCTTGGCATCGCGCAGCCGAATATCCTTGAGGATCGGGCGCAACACATCGCGCCGCTCCACCGCCGCAAGCGCCCGCACCAACTCATCCGGCCGCATCCGCGACGCCCCGCCAAGCCCCGAATGATCGACAAGCGCCGCATGCGGCATCCCAAGCGCCTCGCGCGCCCAACCGCTCATCGCCGCCGCCGACTCGGCCAGCGTCGTCGCCGCCACGCCCCGCGCCTGACTGGCGGCCATCCCGACCATCTCCGCCGTAAGGTTCGTCGAATATTTCAACATCCCCCGCAGGATATCCGTCAACGGCGCGCTCATATGAAAGGCCATGACCCGCCCCTGCGGCGGTGCCACGCTGATCTTTGCGGGCTTTAGAACAATGCCATGCGCCCGCGCCAACGTGCGAAACACATCCCCCGCATAAAGCTCGGGCTGGCGCACCGGCAACCATCGCGCCCCGCCCCGGCCAAGCGCCCCGCGCGCCACGGTCCAATGATCCTGCGATCCCTTGGCCTCATAGGTATAAACCGGCAGGCTGCGATCCGCGACGGCGATCCGCGCGATGCTGACGTCGGGCCGGTATCTGGCAGACCGCGCATCCATCGTGACCTGATAGCCCTCGGCCTGCGGCGTCCATTCAAAATGCACCCGGTTGAAATTGAGGCTCAACCCCGACACCGCCGGACTATACCCCGCATGGGCCGGTTGGAGCGGATCAATGCTGCGGATCGACGGCAACACCGCCCCATTGACAAGAAACTGCCCCCGCACCTCGCGGATACCCGCCGCCTTCAACCCCTGCGCCAACTCCCCAAGCGCATCTGTATCCAGCGTCGGATCGCCCCCGCCCACAAGGATCAAATCGCCCTCAAGAACCCCCTCCGACACAGCGCCATGCGCCATAAGCCGGGTGACAAACCGATGCTCTGCCCCAAGCGTCTCAAGCGCATACATCGCCGTCACCGCCTTGGTAACACTGGCGGGCGGCAAGGTCGCCTCTGGTTGATGCCCCTCAAGGATTTCGCCGCTCTCCACATCGACAAGCGCAAACCCAACCGCGCCCGAAACCCCGGCCTGCCGGATCAGCGCGCCCGCCCCCGGCGCGGCGCGCTTTGCAAACCCCTTTGGCCGCACCCTCGGACGCAGCGATTGCCCCGGCGCATTGGCCAAAGCGGCGCTCCCTGCAAACGCGCTCCCAAGAGCAACCACAAACCGACGTGAAAAAACCTGAACCATGCGCAGACTGTAAACCGACGCCCCCGCTCCCGACAAGACGATGCGCCGCGACAATCGCGCTTCCTGCGCCCCGCGCCTCATGCTATCGCCTGCCCTCATGGGACAGGCCATCTTCATCATGTTCATCGCCATGTCGATGATCCCCTCGGGAGACACAGCTGGCAAGCTTCTGACGATGGAGCATGGCGCCTCGCCGCTCTTCGTGGCCTGGTCCCGCTTTGTGATCGGCACCGTTCTGGCGCTGCCCTTCCTGCGCCCCGATACGCTGCGCCTTTTGCGCGACTGGCGCATCTGGCTGCGTGCGCTGCTGCTCACCGGCGGGATAACGTCGATCCAAACCGCCCTGCAAACCGTGCCCGTTGCCGATGTCTTTGCCGCCTTCTTCGTCGGTCCCCTGCTGAGCTATGCGCTCTCGGCCCTGCTCCTGCGCGAAGCCATCACCCCGGCGCGCACGGCCCTCATCGCGCTCGGCTTTGTCGGCGTGCTCCTGGTGGTGCGGCCGGGCTTTGCCCCCGACCCCGGTATCGGCTTTGCCCTGCTTGCAGGCTGCTTTTACGGGGCGTTCCTGACCGCCTCGCGCTGGCTCTCTGCCGTGGGGCGGCCTGCGTCGCTGTTCTTTACGCAACTGTTCCTGAGCGCGCTGTTCCTGACGCCGTTCGCCTATGCGTCGCTGCCGCCAATAACGCCAACCGTTGCCGCCCTGACAACCGCCTCCGCCGCCTTCTCGGCACTTGGCAACCTGTTGCTGCTCTACGCCTATGCCCGCGCTCCGGCCTCGCAACTCGCGCCACTGGTCTATTTCCAACTGATCGCGGCAACCGCGCTGGGCTGGACGGTCTTCTCCGACCTCCCCGACGCCTGGACGCTGGCAGGCCTAAGCCTCATCATCGCCTCCGGCCTCGCCTCGGCCCTTCTGGCAACCCGCGCGCCCAAAACCTGACCCACATCTTCATCTTGGCAAAAATACTCGGGGTGAATTGAGCCGAAGGCTCAAGAGGGGCAACGCCCCTAAACCCTACCGCACCCAACCGCCGCGCGCCCGGATCGCTGTGGAACTCGCATCCACCATCGCCACATTGACATAGGCCCAGGCCGGTGCCTCACGCGCCCCCAGCCCCCGCGCCTCAACCCGCGCCGCGCCATAGACCTGCGCCGCCTTGGCCGTGCGCCCCGCAATCCGCTCCCCGGGCCGCGCCAAAACGCCCACAGGCACCCGCGCCATGATCTCGCGCCAATCCTTCCAAAGATGAAACTGCGCCATGTTATCCGCCCCCATGAGCCAGACAAACCGCACCCCCGGCCGCACCGCCTGCAACCGCGCAATCGTCTCGGCGGTGTATCGCGTCCCGGCCCGCGCCTCGAAATCGCAAACCGCCACGCGCGGATGATCCATCACCGCCCGCGCCGCCGCCATACGGCGCTGCAAATCCGCTGGCCCCTCGGGTTTGAGCGGGTTGCCGGGCGACACAAGCCACCACACCCGGTCCAACCCGAACCGCTTCAACGCCTCACGCGTGATATGCACATGCCCCTCATGGGCCGGATCAAACGATCCCCCCAACAACCCGATCACCTGACCGGGGCGCGTATGCGGTAGCCCAAAATTCATCCCGCCTGCATCGCGCGCAGCCCCCACACTGTCAAGAACTCCCGCGTCTTGACCGCCCCCGCGACCTCGCCTACCCAAAGGCACAAAGGAGCGCCCCATGACCGAGCCGACGACGATCCGCATCACCCCGACAGACCCCGAACACCCCGACGCCGTGGCCTCTATGAACGCCTATTATGCTGAACTCGCCGCGCGCTTTGAAACCGGCTTTGACGTGACCCGCTCCGCCGACCCCGACGCCGCCGACATGCGCCCGCCGCGCGGCACCTTCCTCGTCGCCTACCGCGCAGGCGCCGCCATCGGCTGCGTCGGCCTCAAGGGCACCGATAAAGGCTACGCCGAAGTCAAACGCCTCTGGATCTCGCCCGCCGCACGCGGATTGGGCCTCGCCAAACGCCTGATGACCGAGATTGAAACCGCCGCCCGCACCCTCTCAATCCCAACCCTGCGCCTCGACACAAACTCAGCCCTCCCCGAAGCCGTCCGCCTCTACCAAACCACCGGCTGGACCGAGATTGAGCGGTTCAACGACGATCCGTATCCGGATTACTTCTTCGAAAAACACCTCTGACCCGACCCCTCCCCCACGATCTCGAAAACACCCGTAGGCCGGGCTTCAGCCCGGCAAAGGCGCGCCTAGGCGATTCGACTTCAATGCCCCAAGTCAGGCCCTGAAGTCTTGTCGCGCGAAATGGCGCAATATGTGGGTGCGCAACAATTCAGCAATCAAAGTCTTTGCGAGACATATTGACACTATATATAGACAAGACTCCTCTAAAAATACCCCATATTGATTGCGAGTCCACACAAATGACCCTGAAGTCTTAGGCCTTGCCTTTTCGGCTTGCCAAGTCCATACTGAAGTAATGGAGAAAACTATGGATCATATCACACTCTGGCAGTTCCTTGAGAAGCGCGAAGAAGAAATCGTGAAGATGAGGCAAGACTTGACCGTGGAGTTAAAAGCTCTGCGGGCCGCCCGTGCATCACTTGAAAAGGATGACCGGAAGTCTAGGGAAACCGTCCCGTCAGAAAAGATGACAATCAAGGAAATGATTAGGTCCGTGCTTAGTCTGCATCCAGAAGGAGGCACCTCAGATCAAATCATCCACTGGATCAGCGAGCATCATGATGTTGAAGTCGCAAGGACAAGCCTTTCCCCACAACTTTCGCGCTTAAAAAGCGACCATGAGGTCGTTCTCTCCGAAGACTACGGCATCTGGAAACTGCAAGAGAATGCGTTGATGCGCGAGCGCCTACAGCGCACCAGAATGCGAAATCAGAACATGGAAAGAATGGTGAACGAAACGTTCATTGAGAAAGGAGGAAAGTACAGGAGACTCTTGGAATGAAAAAGGCCAGCCAAAATGGCTGACCCTTCCCAAAACTTGCGAGAATGTACGCGAAGCTCAGTTTGCACTTAACCGTCGCACATTCTCGCATTCAGTTCAATACAGGCCATGAAAGGAAAAACGGTGGCTGGATACTACGTGAACAAAAATGCGCAGAGCAACGGGGACCATGAGGTCCACAAAGTCAATTGTGCTTGGATGCCCAAGCTAGAGAACCGCATCTACTTAGGAGACTTTGCTTCCTGTGGACCCGCTGTCGCCGCCGCTAAGCTACATTATTCGCAAGTCAACGGCTGCTACTATTGCAGTCCCGCTTGCCACACAAGCTAAGCAAGCTAAGGAGGCCAAAATGGCAACTAATCCCCCCTCGGGCGACGGACATCGCAAAGGAATGGTAAAACGCCGCTCCCAAACGAAAACGCCCTCCGGACACTACGTCAAACGCGACGCAGACACCGGTCGTTTCATGGACGTGAAAACGACCGACAAAACGCCTTTCAAAGGTGTTCGCAAAGAAAAATAAGACGTTGAGCGGCTTCGGTCGCTCAACTCATTTCCCGGCACAACCACAACCGATTGCCCCGCCTCCCCCACTCCGCTATCACACCCGGCAACATACCCATTTCCAACCGGAGTCGCGGCACATGGCATCTTATCAGTAC
>JAPHRE010000057.1 GCA_026195905.1 Pseudopelagicola sp.
ACAACCTGTGCGTCAACAACATCTACCGCAACGCCAATGACGATCTGCGCCGTAAATACCTTCCGGGTCTGTGCAACGGCACGCTGATCGGGGCTTTGGGCCTAACAGAACCCGGCGCGGGTTCCGATGCGCTGGGTTCAATGCGGACCACGGCGAAAAAGGATGGCGACGATTACATCCTGAACGGCGCCAAAATTTACATCACCAACGGGCCGATTGCCGATCTGGTGCTGGTCTACGCCAAGACCTCTCCGGAAAAAGGGGCCAAAGGCATTTCCGCCTTTATCGTGGAAACCGACACGCCCGGTTTCAAGGTGGCGCAGAAGCTCAACAAGATGGGGTTCCGTGGCTCACCAACCGGAGAATTGGTGTTCGAAGACTGCCGGGTGCCTGCCAAGAACATGGTCGGCAAGCTAGACGGCGGCGTCGCGGTGACGATGTCGGGGCTGGATCTTGAACGCGCTATTGTTTGCTTCAATGCGTTGGGCATCGCGCAGCGGGCGCTGGATATTTCCGTCGACTACGCCAAGACCCGCCAGCAGTTTGGCAAGCCGATCGCCAGTTTCCAGATGGTGCAGGCGATGCTGGCCGACATGTACACGCGGATCGAGGCAGCGCGCAGCCTGTCGCTGAAAACCGTCGCCATGTGCGAGGGTCTGGAAGAGGGCGAAGGCGGCCGCGGCGAAATTCACAAACTGACGGCGGCGGCGATCTTCAAGGCCGCAGAGGTAACATCCTTCGTGCTGGACAAGGCCGTTCAGATTCATGGGGGGTCGGGCTATATGCGCGATACCGAAGTGAACCGGCTGTATCGCACCGGCCGCGTTCTCGAGGTTGGCGCGGGCACCCAGGAGGTGCGCAAGCTGATCATCGCCGGCGAACTTCTGAGAGATTGAGGGGAAAGACATGAGCGACCAAAAGACACAGCGCTATGCCTCTGATCTCATGGCGGGCCAGGTGGCCCTTGTTACCGGATCGGGGTCGGGGATGGGGCGGGCGACCGCGCTTGAGATGGCCTCTTGTGGAGCTAGGCTGGCGCTGTTTGCGCGCCGCGAAGAGCCGCTGGAAGAAACCGCCGAAATGATCCGCGCAGCAGGGGGCGAGGCGTTTGTCGTGCCCGGAGATACCCGCGACGAAGAAAGTATCGAAACTGCGATGGGACGCATCAAGGACCATTACGGGCAGCTGGATGTTCTGGTGAACAATGCCGGTGGCCAGTATATTGCCGCCGCGCGCGACATCACCAACAAGGGTTTCGAGGCGGTGATTCGCAACAACCTAATTGGATCGTGGCAGATGACCCGCGCAGCGGCGGATCATTTCATGTATGACAACGGCGGGTCGGTCGTGTTTGTCACTGCGATTTCCGCGCGCACCGCCCTTACCGGCTTTACCCATACCGTCGCCGCCCGCGCTGGCGTGACCGGCATGATGAAAACGCTGGCCGCCGAATGGGGGGAATATGGCATTCGTCTAAACTGCGTCGCGCCCGGGACGATTAAAACCGAGGCGCTTGGCCGCTATCCCATTCCACCTGAGCGGTGGAAACAGCTGAACCGCTCGGTCCTGAACCGAATGGGTATGGCCGAAGACATCGCGGGAACGATTATTTTCCTTGCATCTAGCTTGGGAAATTTCATCACTGGTGAAGACATCTATGTAGACGGTGGGGAAACCTTGCACATGGGCCATGATGCCCGCGACATGATCAATCCCGAAATGTTCGACAACCGAGAGCGCGGAGACGGAAAAGATGAGTAATCCCAATGTCCTTCTGGACATCAAAGACCGTATCGCCACTGTTACGCTAAACGATCCGGAACGCCGCAATCCGATCACCGGAAACGATATGATTGAGGCGCTTTTGGAAACGTTTGCCAAGGTGCAGGCCGACCCCGAAGTCAGCGTCATGATCCTGACAGGTGCCGGTCCGGCGTTTTGTGCAGGCGGCGACATAAAGGAGATGAACGACCCCGACAGCGTCTTCCGCAAAGAGCCGCTTGCGGCGGCGCAAAGCTATGTCGACGGCGTGCAGCGTCTGCCGCTGGCACTTTACAACATGGACATTCCGACCATCGCCGCGGTCAATGGTGCGGCGGTTGGCGCAGGCTGTGACCTGACCATGATGTGCGACATGCGAATCGCCTCGGAAAAGGCGAAGTTCGGCGAGGTGTTCCTGAACCTCGGGATCATTCCGGGCGATGCGGGCAGCTGGTTCATGCTGCGCCGTCTGGGACATCAAAAGGCTGCCGATCTGACCTTTTCGGGCCGCATGGTCGAAGCCGACGAGGCGCTGGAAATTGGCATGGTGCTTGAGGTGGTGCCGCATGACACGCTTTTGGACCGGGCCCGCGAACGCGCTGCTGTCATCGCCTCGAAACCGCCGCGCGCGGTGCGTGTGGCCAAGCGTCTGATGCGCAATGCCGAACGGATGGACCTACCGGATTTCCTGAATTCCGCAGCGGCCTACCAAGCGCTGATGCATCAGACCGAAGACCACCACGAGGCTATTTCTGCGTTCATCGAAAAACGAAAACCCAAGTTTACCGGACGCTAAAGGAAAGATTGCATGGCTGACATCAGCAAAGAGAAGATGGAGCAAATCGCGCAGATGTGGAATGCGCGTGGCAAGGGGTTGATCACCCATATGGCGCTCGAGATCGAAGAGGTCTCGAGCGATGGCGTTCGGGTCCGGATGCCGTTCAACCCAGACTTCTGTGTCGATAAGGATCAAACCCTGCTTCACGGCGGCATTCTGACCGCCCTGCTGGACAGTGTTTTCGGGCTGGCGAACTTTGTGGCCATTGAGAAGGTCAGCACTATGGCGACCCTTGACCTCAGGGTTGACTACCTGCGCGCCGCACGATCGCGCGCGGATGTCATTGTGAACGCGCATTGCTTTCGGCAAACCCGCCATATTGCCTTCAATGCCGGCAGCATCTGGTTTGATGGTCATGAAGAGGCGGAAATTGCCCGTGGAACAGCCTCGTTTGCATTGACGCGCGGGGACGTCAGCATGTTTGAAGCGATGACAAAAGGAAAAGCCTCGTGATTGATTTGCAAACCGTCAATGCCAACGTATTCCGTGTGCCGTTCTTCCGGTTTCTCAACTTCGAGGTTCAGAGCCTGGACAGCCTTCATGCTGTAGCGGAGATGACGTTTGAAACACGTCATATCGGAAACCCAGTCATGGATCACTACCATGGCGGTATCATCGCGAGCTTCATGGAAGCAACGGCCGCCATCGCCGTCCACCCTGATTTCACGGAAGTTCCGGCTAAGCCGATCAATCTGACCGTGGATTACCTCAGACCTGGCGTGAAGGGTCCGCTTTATGCTCGTGCAAATGTAACCCGCAAGGGCAGACGCATCGCCAGCGTCAGTGTGAACAGCTGGCAGACAGACCAGGAAAAAACAATCGCGGAAGGTCTGTATCACTTCCTTTTGGTGTGATCTGGACCTTGGCGGAGTTCAGTGACTCTCAACCTGTTCGGCGGCGGTGGCGTTCTCTCTGTCGCAAACCCCTTCGAGCAGAAGTTTGATAAGCATTTCGGTAAACTCAGGAAGGGAAAGGTTCCCTTCCATTCCCGCTCTGTTCGGGTCAAACCACTCCACCGTCCAGTTCAAGGCACCCAACATCACCTGACGCAGCGGGACAATCTTGATATCCGACCGGATGGCGTTGTCATTCTGCGCTTCTCTTAGGATTCTATCCCAAAGGCGGCCATACTCATGCCGGATTTTTCCGTGTTTTTCCCTAAATTGGTTGGGCAGCATCCCATAGCTTCTGATGTTTGCAGAGGTGAACTCGCTTGCCTGGAAGAGAAAATGCATATGCGTCCAGATGGCAGCCGCTATTCTGGCATGATGATCATAGGGCTCGTGAAACTCTTCGACTGTGGCTCTGACACCCGATAGCAAATCGCTCAACCCGGCGTTCAGAACCTCGTCCACGATCGCTTCTTTGGATTTAAAATGGTAGTAGACACTGCCTGCCTGCATGTCTGCTTCTACCGCGATCTGCCTCAGTGTGGTCGCCTTGTAACCGTTGTCCCTGAGCACGCGCGCTGCCGCGAGCAGGATGTCAGCACGGGTTTTCGCGGCCTTACCCTTTGTTTCAGGGGCTCTGAATTCAATGACATTGTTCATCTTATGGCCGCCCGTATCCGCATCATGATCCGAGCACATTCCGTCCAGTATGAGGTTGCTCATTCGTCCTGCGAGGACATGCACAGGATACCGGTCTACGTCATACCATTCGACAGTCCAGTTCATCGCACTGAGAACAAATTGGCGAATTGTCGAGACCGAAATGTCCTTCCTCAAAATGTTGGCTTCTTTGGCATCTTCAAGAAACTCGCTCCAGACTTGGGCGTAGGACGCACGCAGGTCACGGTGTGGCGCACGTGCTTCATCCGACAGCATCGGGTAATTCCGGATATTGGCCGAAGTATAGTCACTGGTGGTCAACAGATAGGTCAGATGCGTTTCGATGAGCAGTGCGAACGTCTCCCGAAAACCCTTTGATTCATCCTTTGCCGACTGGATGATTTTACCGACCTTTTTGTGCAACTCTCGAACGCCAATATCAAGCACCTCACTCAGAATTTGGCCTTTCGATCCAAAATGATAGTAGATGCTTCCAGCCTCAATGCCAGATTCGCGCGCGATGTCGCGCATCGTCGTCGCATAATAACCTTCATGCCGAAAAAGCCGAGCGGCCGCAGAGAGAATGTCTCCGCGTGTTCTCTCCGACTTGCTCAATTCGTCATTGGTTTGCTTAATGGCATCAGAATGTCTCAACATATGTTGTCGTTACTTGTCAGGCGCAAGGCTGTCCATTGCATTTATTCTAACAAGTGTTAGAATATTGTGAAGAATGTCTCGAATCAAGCTCTAAACCAAAATGCTAGCAAAACAGGAGAACCTCTAGATGCGAGGATTAAAAGGGAAACGCGTGATATTGACCGGCGGCGGCAGCGGAATCGGTCGTGCAGTTTGCGAACGGTTTGGTGAAGAAGGTGCCGAAGTCGCCGTTTTCGATATGAACGAAGAAGGGGCGCAGGAAACAGTTCAACACATTCAGGACGCGGGCGGCAAAGCGGTGGCGTTCAAGGTCGACATTACCGACCGTGCTCAGGTCAACAAGGCAGTGGCCGAATTTGAAGCCGGAGGACCAGTCGACATCCTTGTCAATAACGCGGGATGGGACGTGATCAAACCGTTTCTCGATACCGATGCCGATCTTTGGAAGAAAATCATCGACATCAACCTGTATGGTCCTCTGAATATGCATCACGCGGTGCTCTCGGGCATGGTCAAGAACGGTGGAGGTCGCGTGGTCAACATTGCTTCTGATGCTGGCCGCGTCGGATCCTCGGGCGAGGCAGTGTATTCGGCATGCAAAGGCGGGATCATCTCGTTCACCAAGACTATGGCGCGGGAACTGGCGCGCAAAGGCATTCAACTGAACGCTGTTGCCCCTGGGCCAACCGACACGCCGCTGTTTGCCCAAGTTGCCGAGGGCGACGCCGGTCAAAAGATCGCTGAAGGTCTCAAGCGGGCCATTCCGATGAAACGTCTGGCGCAGCCGACAGATTATCCTGGGGTCATCTGCTTCCTGGCGTCAGAGGACGCTGGTTTTATCACTGGCCAAGTGATTTCGGTTTCAGGTGGCTTGTCGATGCACGGGTGATCAATGTTGGCAGTGCCCGTCACTGTGCTCTGCCGACAAACCCTGCCCAAGAGTTACCTCCCTAACTGGCCGCGCCAACAGTGCGGCCCTTTTTGTGTTGAAGAAAGGCGAAACATGTTCCAGCCAGACCCTGACATTCAGCGTTCCAGCACACTTGCCGCGTTTCTGCATGACTGCGGCACTGACAGCTATGAGGACCTGGCCCGCCGGGCCAATGACGAACCGGATTGGTTCTGGGGTCGGATTATCAACTACGCCGACATACGGTTCAATCGGCCCTACACCCAGCTACGGGATATGTCCGACGGGCCAGAGTCGATCAAATGGGCCGTTGACGGCACCTTGAACCTGACAGAAACCTGTCTTGACGCCCATATTGAGGGCGGTCTGGGTGACAAAGTCGCGATCGACTGGGTCGGCGAGGACGGAAGCCGCCGCAGTTGGACCTATACCGAGCTTGCCGACGAGGCCGCGCGCGTTGCCTCGGCGCTGTCTAAGCGCGGGGTAAAACCCGGTCAGGCGGTGGGTATTTACATGCCGATGATCCCTGAAATTCAGGCTGCGCTTCTAGGGGTCGCCCGGTTGGGCGCCGTGGCGGTGCCGCTGTTTTCCGGGTTTGCACCGCATGCCATCATCAGCCGTCTTAACGATGCCGAGGCCGTGGCGGTGCTGACCGCAGATGCCTCGCCACGGCGGGGCACGCCCGTCTGGATGGAGGCCCGACTGGCCGAAGCTCTCGAGCAGGTGCCATCAACACATACCGTCATCAGCCTGCGACGCTTTGGCGGTGCGGTGGCCGATCCGGACCGCGATCTGGACTGGGCCGAAACGGTAGGTGCCACCAGCCCGAATTTCGCGGCTGTTTCTGTCAAGTCCGAGGATACATTCCTGATCGCCTACACCTCGGGCACGACCGGGCGGCCCAAGGGTGTTGTGCATACCCATTTGGGTGTACAAGCCAAGGCCACGGCTGATTTTCTACTTTGTCTCGACATGAAACAGGACGACCGGCATCTGTGGATGACCGATATGGGTTGGGTCATGGGGCCGCTGACGCTTTTGTCGGTGCTGCTGTCGGGGGCGACTCTGGTGCTGGCCGAGGGCGCACCCTCGATGCCCGGCGATCCGTTTCGGCTGTTGCGTCTCGCGTCAGAGATGAAAGTCACGCATATGGGCGTCGCCCCTACTCTGGTGCGGCAGTTCATGACGCAGGATACGGCACCTCTATCGGATTATGACTTGTCTCCTCTGCGCATCGTTGCCTCGACCGGCGAGCCTTGGACCGAGGACGCATGGCTTTGGCAACTTGACCATATCTGCCGCCGCCGCGCCGTGCCGCTGAATATCTCTGGCGGAACGGAACTTTTCGGTGCGATACTGACCTCAACCGTGCTGCACGAAGTCAAACCCGGCGGCTTTTCCGCGCAGGCGTTGGGTGTCGGAGCCAAGGTGCTGCGCGAGGACGGGAGCGAAGCCGCGCCCGGCGAGGTTGGCGAGTTGGTCGTGACCCAACCGCCGATGGGTCTGACCCCGGCCATATGGGGAGACCGGGAGCGGTATCTGGAAACCTATTGGTCCACCTTCCCCGGCATCTGGCGGCATGGCGATTGGGTGCGCTGCGACCCGGACGGCACTTGGTATATTTTGGGGCGCTCCGACGACACGTTGAACATCGCCGGCAAACGCATTGGACCGCCCGAGATCGAAGCCGCGTTGACCGAAACCGGAAAAGTGGTGGACGTCGCCGCCATTGCCGCACCCGACGATATCAAGGGCGTGGCCGTGGTCTGTATCTGCGTGGCAGCACCGGACGTGTCGCCCGATAGCGCCCTCGTCGATCAACTCAAGGACCAGGTGGGCGAGGTCGTCTCGAAACCCTTCCGCCCACGTGAGATTCATTTTGTCGAGGCGCTGCCCAAGACCCGCAGCATGAAGACCATGCGCCGGATCGTACGCGCGGCTTTCCTTGATGAGGATCTCGGAGACCTGTCATCGGTCAACAATCCCGAAACCATCCCGCCCATTGCGGCGCTAAGAAAGGAAAAGTCATGATCACAGTCTTTGGAGCCACCGGAACCACCGGTGCACCACTTGTCGATACCCTTCTGGCCAAGGGCGCGGATATACGCGCCGTGACCAGCGACCCGGCCAAACTCACAACTCTCAAGGCTAAGGGATGCGAGGCCGTTGCTGCGAACTTCACCGACATCGCCGCACTGGAAAATGCCTGTGCCGGTGCAGACAAAATCTATCTGGTCACACCCGCGCATCTGGACATGCGCCAGTGGAAAGCTAACGCCATCACAGCCGCCAAGGCCGCAGGCGTGGAACATGTGGTTCTGGCGACTGGGCTTGGCGCGTCGCCCAAAGCAGGGCTGATTTTTGGCAAGTGGCATTCCGAGACCCAAGAGTTGCTGAAGGAAAGCGGCCTTGATTGGACCTTTATCCAGCCGACCTATTTCATGCAGAACCTGCTGTGGCAGGCCGAGCATATCGCCAAGGACGGAGTCTATTACGACGATCTGGGCGGACCCGTGGCCTGGATCGACGCCCGGGACATCGCTGATGTTGCCGCCGAAGCGCTAACCGGCTTCGGCCACGCGGGCAAGGGCTATGGCCTGACCGGCCCTGAAGCCCTGACCGGCGAAGAGGTCGCCGCTGTCTTGTCTGATGTGACTGGACGGTCCATCACCGCTGCGCCCCTGTCAGCCGATGACGCCAAAGCGGCCATGATGGCAGGTGGGATGCAGGACGAGGTCGCCGCCGCGATGGTGGAACTGGCCTCCATCGCGCCCAAGGGCTATCTCGCAGGGATCGAGACAACAGTCGAAGATGTGCTTGGACGTCCAGCGCGCCGCTTGCGCGATTTTGTGACTGATAATAGGGATGCCTTTGTCGAATAACCTGACGGGCTCACCGGTTTAGCGTAATCCAATGCCGGTCTGCGATGTGCAGCGTTGGTCGATAGAAATACTCCGCCAGTGGTGGCGTACCCTCTTCGATCAATCGGCCGACTCAGAGGTGTGTGCAGGCGGTCTCACTGATCCGCCTGCACACACCTGACCATGTGGGGTCGACTTTTGGATTAGAGGCTTTGTGCCAAACGCACCCCTTCATCAATAGCGCGCAGCGCGTCGAGTTCAGCGGCCTCTTTCGCCCCGCCAATCATTGTAACAGTGACGCCACGGGAGGTGAGTCCCTCGGCCAAGGCCCGTTCCGGTTCCTGACCTGTGCAAAGCACGATCGTGTCGGCGGCAATAACCTTGGGTTCTCCGTCGATGAGAACATGCAGACCCGCGTCGTCAATGCGGTCATAGACCACGCCGCCCAAGGCTTCGACCCCGTGCTTGCGCAGTGCGTTGCGTAGGATCCAGCCGGTGGAAACGCCCAGTCCTGCACCGGGTTTTGAGGTTTTTCGCTGAAGCATAACGACCTTGCGACGTGATGGCTTTGGGGCCAACGGATCACCCGCCAACCCGCCCGACGTGGCAAACTGCGGGTCCACGCCCCAAGTTTCGCAGAACGCGTCGGTGTTGTGGGTTTCGACCGGTTCGGTCACCAGAAACTCGGCCACGTCGTGGCCGATGCCCCCTGCCCCCATCACCGCGACGGTATCACCCGCCGCGCGCGTACCCGACAGGATTTCGGAGTAGGTCGCGACACTGGGATGATCGACGCCCGGCAGGTCGGGGATGCGCGGCGTGACACCGGTCGAGATGACCACATGGTCAAAGCCGGTCAGATCGTCCGGCCCTGCCCGCTGCCCCAGGCGCAGCTTGACACCGTGCTTTTGCAACTGACCGCTATAGTAGCGCAGGGTTTCGTCGAATTCGTCCTTGCCCGGTGCCGCGCGCGCCAGATTCAACTGACCGCCCAGCTTGTCTTGTGCTTCGAACAGTGTGACGTCGTGGCCAAGCCTTGCAGCCTCGGCGGCTGTGGCCATACCAGCGGCACCACCGCCGACCACAGCCACCTTCTGTGGTGAGTCTGTCGGCGTGTCTCGAAATTCGGTTTCGCGCCCGGCGCGTGGATTGACCAGACAACCGACCGGCCGATCCGAAAAGATAAAATCCAGACAAGCCTGATTGCAGGCAATACAGGTGTTAATCTCATCCGCGCGGCCTTCGTGCGCCTTTTTGACGAAATGCGGATCGGCTAGGAATGGCCGCGCCATCGAAATCATGTCCGCATCGCCCGACGCAATGATG
>JAPHRE010000070.1 GCA_026195905.1 Pseudopelagicola sp.
GAGAAGGTCAAGGTCAACGACGGCCCGTTCGAAGATTTCGACGGCATGGTCGAAGAAGTGGACGACGACAACCAGCGCCTTAAGGTGACGGTGTCGATCTTTGGCCGGGAAACGCCGGTCGAATTGGAATTTACGCAGGTCACCAAACAGGCCTGATGTGATCGGCACCTCCGGGTGCCACCCCCGCGTGGGAGGCGAAGGCATCGCGATGTCGAACCCTGACCACACAACAAAATGGCCCAACGGACGCGTCCTGAGGGTGTTGGAAAAGGAGAAGGCCAATGGCTAAGAAGCTAGCTGGTACAATGAAGCTGCAGGTTCCTGCAGGTCAAGCGAACCCCTCCCCGCCGGTTGGTCCGGCGCTGGGTCAGCGCGGCATCAACATCATGGAATTCTGTAAGGCGTTCAACGCCAAGACGCAGGATATGGAGCCCGGCGCGCCGTGCCCGACCGTGATTACCTACTATCAGGACAAGTCCTTCACTATGGACATCAAGACGCCCCCGGCGTCCTATTACCTGAAGAAGGCTGCCAACCTGAAGTCGGGCGCCAAGACCCCCTCGCGCGAAGTCGTGGGCTCGGTCAGCGTCAAGCAGGTGCGTGAGATCGCAGAAGCCAAAATGAAAGATCTCAACGCCACCGACATCGAAGCCGCGATGAAGATCATCGTTGGTTCGGCGAAATCAATGGGCATCGAGGTAAAGTAATGGCGAAACTTGGTAAGCGTACTGCCGCAGCGCGTGAAGCGTTCGCAGGCAAGGAAAACCTGACCGTCGAAGAGGCTGTCGCACTCGTCAAAACCTCCGCAAGCGCGAAATTCGACGAAACCGTCGAAATCGCCGTGTGTCTCGGCGTTGACCCGCGTCACGCAGACCAAATGGTCCGCGGCGTTGTCGGCCTGCCGAACGGCACCGGCAAAGACGTGCGTGTGGCTGTGTTCGCCCGTGGTCCGAAAGCGGAAGAAGCTCAGGCGGCCGGTGCGGATATCGTCGGCGCAGAAGACCTGATGGAAACGGTTCAGGGCGGCACGATTGAATTTGATCGCTGCATTGCGACCCCGGACATGATGCCGATCGTCGGTCGTCTTGGTAAAGTCCTCGGCCCGCGCAACCTGATGCCGAACCCCAAGGTTGGCACTGTGACGATGGACGTGGCCGAAGCGGTCAAGAACGCCAAAGGCGGCGAAGTTCAGTTCAAAGCAGAGAAAGCCGGTGTTGTGCACGCAGGTGTTGGCAAGGTGTCCTTTGATGAGGACAAACTTGTTGAGAACGTGCGCGCCTTCATGGAAGCGGTGCTCAAGGCCAAGCCATCGGGCGCCAAGGGGGCTTATGTCAAAAAGATCGCTCTGAGCTCGAGCATGGGCCCGGGTGTGACCATCGACGTCGACAGCGCCGCAGCGCAATAAGCCTGTATATGGAATGATTGAAACGGGCGGGGCATGACCCCGCCCGTTTTCGTTTGCGCCTGTTGGTTTGCGGTAAAAATGAAAAAGACGATAGACAACCGCGCGCATGCCCTTTATGGAACCCCTGTCCAAGCCGGAAGGGATTCGTGTATACGGGTCCCTTTTCAGGTTTGGCCTGTCCAAGACGGAGGGTTCCTGGCGCTTTGGCCAAGAATAATTCCTTCCTGAGATGGGGAATGAGACAAGAATTCTGGAAGGCCACCCTTCGAGCGATCCTGGACTCCTTACCCGTAAGTTTGGACCTGAACGCGAAATCCTTCGGGGTTTCGCAAATATGAGCCGGAAGGTGAGAGCCTTCCAAATTTGGAGTGAAACTGTGGATAGAGCCCAGAAAGAGAAAGTGGTCGAGGAACTCGGCCAGATCTTCGAAAGCTCTGGCGTCGTCGTGGTAGCCCACTACGCCGGTCTCACGGTTGCTGACATGCAGGACCTTCGCGCACGTGCTCGTGATGCGGGTGGTGCTGTTCGTGTCGCCAAGAACAGGCTCGCCAAGATCGCCCTCGAAGGGAAGCCTTGTGCAAACATGGCAGACCTTCTTACGGGTATGACCGTTCTGACCTATTCGGAAGACCCCGTGGCTGCTGCCAAGGTCGCCGAAGACTTCGCCAAGTCGAACAAGAAGTTCGAAATCCTTGGCGGCTCTATGGGTGAGAACGCTCTTGACCGTGCCGGCGTCGAAGCCGTGTCGAAAATGCCGTCGCGCGATGAGCTTATTGCTCAGATCGCTGGCATGATTGGCGCACCTGCTTCGAGCATCGCTGGCGCGATTGGCGCACCTGCTTCGAACATCGCATCCATTCTGTCGACCATCGAGGAAAAGGCAGAGGCTGCGTAAGCAACTTTGGAACCGCGTAGGGATTATCACCCAACGTTGGAACACATACCTAGAAACGGAAAGAGTCAAAAATGGCTGATCTGAAAGCACTTGCCGAAAGCATCGTAGGTCTGACCCTGCTCGAAGCACAAGAACTGAAAACCATCCTCAAAGACGAGTACGGCATCGAGCCCGCAGCTGGCGGCGCAGTTATGATGGCCGGCCCCGCAGGCGACGCCGGTGGCGCAGCTGAGGAAGAGAAGACCGAATTCGACGTTATCCTTAAGTCGGCCGGCGCTTCGAAAATCAACGTCATCAAAGAAGTCCGCGGCATCACCGGCCTCGGTCTCAAAGAAGCCAAAGAGCTGGTTGAAGCCGGCGGCAAGGCTGTCAAAGAAGGCGTGTCGAAAGACGAAGCTGAAGACATCAAGGGCAAGCTGGAAGCAGCTGGCGCAGAAGTCGAAGTCAAGTAATCGGGGAGGGGCGGACCGGGCAACCGGCACGTTCCACCAGATTTATCAGGCTGGATGCGGGTCTCCCCCGCGTCCAGCCGAACCTGTCTCAGAGAAGGCTTTTTGCGAGAGCTTTTTCTAAGGCGAGGTTCAAAGATCGGGAGGCTGCCACTCGGGACGGCGGCCGGGAATGGATCTGAACTCGACCATCTCGGATGGGTGTGCGACCGGGGCCCGACGGTCGACGCACTCGCAAGAGAAGTGAAAGGTGACATCGACCATGGCTCAGACCTACCTTGGCCAGAAACGTTTGCGTAAGTATTACGGCAAAATCCGCGAAGTCCTCGAGATGCCGAACCTCATCGAGGTTCAGAAATCGTCGTATGACCTCTTCCTGCGCTCCGGTGACGAAGCGATCCCGTTGGACGGCGAAGGCATCAAAGGTGTCTTCCAGTCGGTCTTCCCGATCAAGGATTTCAACGAAACCTCGATTCTTGAATTCGTCAATTACGAGCTGGAAAAGCCGAAATATGACGTCGAAGAATGTATGCAGCGCGACATGACCTACTCGGCGCCGCTCAAGGTCACGCTGCGTCTGATCGTGTTCGATGTGGACGAGGATACCGGGGCCAAATCGGTCAAGGACATCAAGGAACAAGACGTTTTTATGGGCGATATGCCCCTGATGACCCCGAACGGCACCTTTGTCGTAAACGGCACCGAACGCGTGATCGTATCGCAGATGCACCGTTCGCCGGGCGTGTTCTTTGACCACGACAAAGGCAAGACCCATTCGTCGGGCAAACTGCTTTTTGCCTGCCGCATTATCCCGTATCGCGGCTCGTGGCTCGATTTTGAATTCGACGCCAAGGATATCGTGTTCGCCCGCATCGACCGTCGCCGCAAACTGCCGGTGACGACGCTGCTTTATGCGCTCGGTCTCGATCAGGAAGGCATCATGGATGCCTATTACGATACCGTTGATTTCAAGCTCGAAAAGAACAAGGGTTGGGTCACCAAGTTCTTCCCCGATCGGGCGCGTGGCACCCGTCCGACCTATGATCTCGTCGACGCGGCCACAGGCGAAGTGATCTGTGAAGCGGGTAAGAAAGTCACCCCGCGCGCGGTCAAGAAGATCAAGGACGAAGGCAAGATCACCGACCTTCTCGTGCCGTTCGAGCACATCGTTGGCAAATTCGTCGCCAAGGACATCATCAACGAAGAAACCGGCGCGATCTATGTCGAGGCCGGTGACGAGTTGACCTTGGAATATGACAAGGCTGGCGAAGTCACGGGCGGTTCCCTTCAGGAGCTTCTTGAGGCGGGCGTTACGGAAATCCCGGTTCTTGACATCGACAATATCAATGTCGGTCCCTACATGCGCAACACTATGGCGGTTGATAAGAACATGGGCCGCGACACCGCGCTCATGGATATCTACCGCGTCATGCGTCCGGGCGAGCCGCCCACCGTTGAGGCGGCGTCGGCCCTGTTCGAGACCCTATTCTTTGATAGTGAGCGCTACGATCTCTCGGCCGTGGGCCGGGTGAAGATGAACATGCGCCTCGCACTGGACGCGCCGGACACTCTGCGCACCCTGCGCAAGGAAGACATCGTTGCCTGTATCAAGGCACTGGTCGAACTGCGCGACGGCAAGGGCGACATTGACGACATTGACCACCTCGGCAACCGCCGCGTGCGGTCTGTGGGTGAGTTGATGGAGAACCAATATCGCGTGGGTCTTCTGCGTATGGAGCGCGCGATCAAGGAGCGTATGTCGTCGGTCGAAATCGACACCGTCATGCCGCAAGACCTGATCAACGCGAAACCGGCGGCGGCGGCCGTGCGTGAATTCTTCGGCTCTTCGCAGCTGTCGCAGTTCATGGACCAAACCAACCCGCTTTCCGAAGTGACGCACAAGCGTCGCCTTTCGGCGCTTGGGCCGGGTGGTCTGACGCGTGAACGTGCGGGCTTTGAGGTGCGCGACGTGCATCCAACCCACTATGGCCGTATGTGCCCGATTGAAACGCCGGAAGGCCCGAACATCGGTCTCATCAACTCGCTCGCGACCTTTGCGCGCGTCAACAAGTATGGCTTCATCGAGACACCGTATCGCGTCGTCAAGGATGCGAAAGTGACCGACGAAGTGCATTACATGTCCGCCACCGAAGAGATGCGCCACACCGTGGCTCAGGCCAACGCCAATCTCGACGTGCAGGGCAAGTTTGAGAACGATCTCGTCTCGACCCGTCAGAATGGCGACTACACGCTGGCACCGCGCGAAAATGTCGATCTGATCGACGTTTCGCCGAAACAGCTGGTATCGGTTGCGGCATCGCTCATCCCGTTCCTCGAAAACGACGACGCCAACCGCGCTCTTATGGGTTCGAACATGCAACGTCAGGCCGTGCCGCTTCTGCGCGCCGAGGCGCCGCTTGTCGGCACCGGCATCGAAGAAGTCGTGGCGCGTGACTCCGGGGCGGCCATCATGGCGGCACGCGGCGGTATCATCGACCAGGTGGATGCGCAGCGTATCGTTGTGCGCGCGACCGAAGATCTCGAGCTTGGCGATGCCGGCGTTGATATCTATCGGATGCGTAAATTCCAGCGTTCGAACCAGAACACCTGCATCAACCAGCGTCCGCTGGTGAAAGTGGGCGACACGGTTCAAAAAGGCGAAGTGATTGCCGACGGTCCTTCAACGGATATCGGTGAACTGGCGCTTGGCAAGAACGTGGTCGTCGCCTTCATGCCGTGGAACGGTTACAACTACGAAGACTCGATCCTGATTTCCGAGCGCATCGCGCGTGATGACGTCTTTACCTCGATCCACATTGAGGAATTCGAAGTCTCCGCACGTGATACCAAGCTCGGGCCGGAAGAAATCACCCGCGACATTCCAAACGTTGGCGAGGAAGCCCTGCGCAACCTCGACGAGGCGGGCATCGTGTATATCGGTGCCGATGTGGAGCCGGGCGACATTCTTGTCGGGAAGATCACGCCGAAGGGCGAAAGCCCGATGACGCCAGAGGAAAAACTTCTGCGCGCCATCTTCGGCGAGAAAGCCTCGGACGTGCGCGATACCTCGCTGCGTGTGAAGCCGGGCGATTTCGGCACGGTTGTCGAAGTCCGCGTCTTCAACCGTCATGGCGTCGAGAAAGACGAGCGTGCGCTTCAGATCGAGCGTGAAGAAGTCGAACGCCTCGCGCGTGACCGTGATGACGAACTCGCCATCCTTGACCGCAACATCTACGCCCGTCTCAAGGGTCTGATCCTCGGCAAGACCGCTGTGAAAGGCCCGAAAGGCGTCAAATCCAACTCGGAGATCACCGAAGACCTGCTCGAAACGCTGACCCGTGGTCAATGGTGGCAGCTTGCGCTCGAAGAAGAAGCCGATGCACAGATCGTAGAGGCGCTTCACGAGCAATACGAGATCCAGAAGCGCGCGCTTGATGCCCGCTTTGAGGACAAGGTTGAGAAGGTGCGCCGCGGCGACGACCTGCCGCCGGGTGTGATGAAGATGGTCAAAGTCTTTATCGCCGTGAAGCGCAAGCTTCAGCCGGGCGACAAGATGGCCGGTCGTCACGGGAACAAAGGTGTGATCTCGAAAGTGGTTCCGATGGAGGACATGCCGTTCCTCGAAGACGGGACTCCGGTCGATTTCTGTCTGAACCCGCTTGGTGTTCCGTCGCGTATGAACGTTGGTCAGATCCTTGAAACCCACATGGGGTGGGCCGCGCGCGGTCTTGGTCTGAACGTCGATGAGGCGCTTCAGGAATATCGCCGCTCTGGCGATCTGACCCCTGTGCGTGAGGCAATGAAGCTCGCCTATGGCGAAGATGTCTACGAAGAAGGCATCAACGACATGCAAGAGCCTCAGCTTCTCGAAGCCGCTGGCAATGTGACCCGTGGTGTGCCGATCGCGACTCCGGTCTTTGACGGTGCCAAAGAGGCCGACGTGAATGACGCTCTGGTGCGTGCCGGGTTCTCGCAATCCGGTCAGTCGATCCTCTTTGATGGTCGCACCGGCGAACAATTTGCGCGTCCTGTGACGGTTGGGATCAAGTATCTCCTGAAGCTGCATCACCTTGTCGACGACAAGATTCACGCCCGTTCGACCGGCCCCTACTCGCTCGTCACCCAGCAGCCGCTTGGTGGTAAGGCGCAGTTCGGTGGTCAGCGTTTCGGGGAGATGGAAGTCTGGGCGCTCGAAGCCTACGGCGCCGCCTACACCCTGCAGGAAATGCTGACGGTGAAGTCGGACGACGTGGCAGGCCGGACCAAGGTCTACGAATCGATCGTCAAAGGCGAAGACAACTTCGAAGCGGGCGTCCCGGAATCCTTCAACGTTCTCGTGAAGGAAGTCCGTGGCCTCGGCCTGAACATGGAACTCCTGGATGCGGAGGTGGACGAGTAAGGGCTTCGTGCCCTTACCCCATCATCCCTTCCGCTCAAGATTTAGGATATCAAAATGAACCAGGAACTGACCAACAACCCGTTCAACCCGCTAACCCCGCCGAAAGTCTTCGACGAGATCAAAGTCTCGCTGGCCTCGCCGGAGCGGATTCTCTCGTGGTCCTATGGTGAAATCAAAAAGCCCGAGACCATCAACTACCGCACGTTTAAACCCGAGCGTGACGGTCTTTTCTGTGCGCGTATCTTTGGCCCGATCAAGGATTATGAATGTCTCTGCGGCAAATATAAGCGTATGAAATACCGCGGCGTCGTCTGTGAAAAATGCGGCGTCGAAGTCACCCTCCAGAAAGTGCGCCGCGAGCGTATGGGCCATATCGAACTGGCCGCGCCGGTTGCGCATATCTGGTTCCTGAAATCGCTTCCGTCGCGGATTGGCCTCATGCTCGACATGACGCTGCGCGATCTGGAACGTGTGCTCTATTTCGAAAACTACGTTGTGATCGAACCGGGCCTCACCGACCTGACCTATGGCCAGATGCTCACCGAAGAAGAGTATATGGACGCGCAGGACGCCTATGGCATGGATGCGTTCACCGCCAACATCGGCGCCGAAGCGATCCGTGAGATGCTCTCGCAGATCGACCTTGAAGCCGAGGCCGAACAGCTTCGTGCCGACCTCGCCGAAGCGACGGGCGAATTGAAGCCGAAGAAGATCATCAAACGCCTCAAGGTCGTGGAATCCTTCCTCGAGTCGGGCAACCGTCCCGAGTGGATGATCCTGACCGTAATTCCGGTCATTCCGCCGGAACTGCGCCCGCTTGTGCCGCTCGATGGGGGCCGTTTCGCAACGTCGGACCTCAACGATCTCTATCGCCGCGTGATCAACCGGAACAACCGTCTCAAGCGTCTGATCGAACTGCGCGCGCCCGACATCATCGTGCGCAACGAAAAACGGATGCTTCAGGAATCCGTGGATGCCCTGTTTGATAACGGTCGTCGCGGTCGTGTCATCACCGGCGCCAACAAGCGTCCGCTCAAGTCGCTCTCTGACATGCTCAAGGGCAAGCAGGGTCGCTTCCGCCAAAACCTTTTGGGCAAACGCGTCGACTTCTCGGGTCGTTCGGTCATTGTGACAGGCCCGGAACTCAAGCTGCACCAATGTGGCCTGCCCAAGAAGATGGCGCTCGAACTGTTCAAGCCGTTCATCTATTCGCGCCTTGAGGCCAAAGGTCTTTCGAGCACCGTCAAGCAAGCCAAGAAACTGGTCGAGAAAGAGCGCCCCGAAGTTTGGGATATCCTCGACGAGGTGATCCGCGAACACCCGGTGATGCTCAACCGCGCGCCGACGCTGCACCGTCTTGGTATTCAGGCGTTCGAGCCGGTCCTTATCGAAGGTAAAGCGATTCAGCTGCACCCGCTCGTCTGTTCGGCCTTCAACGCCGACTTTGACGGCGACCAGATGGCGGTTCACGTGCCGCTCTCGCTTGAGGCACAGCTCGAAGCTCGTGTCCTGATGATGTCAACGAACAACGTTCTGTCGCCCGCCAACGGCGCGCCGATCATCGTTCCGTCGCAGGATATGATCCTTGGCCTCTATTACACGACGATCATGCGTGAAGGCATGAAGGGCGAAGGCATGATCTTCTCCTCGATTGACGAAGTGCAATATGCTCTTGATACCGGCACTGTGCACCTGCACGCCAAGATCACCGCGCGTATTCCGCAGATCGACGAGAACGGTCTCGAAGTCATGCAGCGTTTTGAAACGACCCCCGGTCGTGTGCGCCTTGGTGCGCTCCTGCCGCAAAACGCCAAGGCTCCGTTTGAACTTGTGAACAAACTTCTGCGCAAGAAAGAAGTGCAGCAGGTGATTGATACGGTCTACCGTTACTGCGGTCAGAAAGAGTCGGTTATCTTCTGTGACCAGATCATGTCTATGGGCTTCAAAGAGGCGTTCAAGGCCGGGATTTCCTTCGGCAAGGACGACATGGTGATCCCCGATAGCAAGTGGACGCTCGTCGACGAAACCCGCGATCAGGTGAAAGACTTTGAACAACAGTATATGGACGGCCTGATTACCCAGGGCGAGAAGTATAACAAAGTCGTGGATGCGTGGTCGAAATGTAACGACAAAGTCACCGATGCCATGATGGGCACCATCTCGGCGGCGCAAAGGGATGCCGATGGCTCCGAAGCGGAACCGAACTCGGTCTACATGATGGCGCACTCTGGTGCGCGTGGCTCGGTCACTCAGATGAAACAGCTCGGCGGGATGCGCGGCCTGATGGCCAAGCCGAACGGCGACATCATCGAAACGCCGATCATCTCGAACTTCAAGGAAGGTCTGACCGTTCTTGAATACTTCAACTCGACCCACGGTGCCCGTAAGGGTCTGTCGGACACAGCTCTGAAAACCGCGAACTCTGGTTATCTGACCCGTCGCCTTGTTGACGTTGCGCAGGATTGTATCGTGCGCCTGAACGACTGTGGCACCGAAAACGCCATCACCGCCGAGGCAGCGGTCAATGATGGTGAGGTTGTGTCGTCTCTGGCGGAGCGCGTCCTTGGTCGTGTGGCTGCGGATGATGTTCTGCGTCCGGGCACCGATGAGGTGCTTGTAGCCAAGGGCCAGTTGATCGACGAACGCATGGCGGACATGATCGACGAAGCCGGTGTGGCCTCCATGCGCATCCGTAGCCCGCTCACCTGTGAGGCCGAAGAAGGCGTCTGCGCCCAGTGTTATGGTCGTGACCTTGCACGCGGCACAATCGTCAACACAGGCGAAGCCGTTGGTATCATCGCGGCACAGTCGATTGGTGAACCGGGCACACAGCTGACGATGCGGACCTTCCACATCGGCGGCGTTGCGCAGGGTGGTCAGCAGTCGTTCCTCGAAGCAAGCCAAGACGGCAAGATCGTCTTCGAGAACGCGCAGATCCTCGAGAACGCAAGCGGCGAGGCGCTGGTGATGGGCCGTAACATGAAGCTCATCATTCAGGACGAAGAAGGCGAGGAACGTGCAAGCCACAAGATCGGCTACGGCACCAAGCTTTTCGTCAAGGATGGCCAGACCATCTCGCGCGGTGACAAGCTGTTCGAATGGGATCCCTATACCCTTCCGATCCTTGCCGAGAAGGCCGGTACGGCAAAATATGTCGATCTTATCTCGGGTATCGCCGTTCGCGAAGAAACCGACGATGCGACCGGCATGACCCAGAAGATCGTCGCCGACTGGCGTGCGGCTCCGAAGGGCAACGAGCTTAAGCCGGAAATCATCCTTGTGGATGAAAACGGCGAGCCGGTGCGCAATGATGCGGGCAACCCGGTGCACTATCCGATGTCCGTCGACGCGATCCTGTCGGTTGAAGAAGGCCAGCAGGTCAACGCCGGTGACGTTGTCGCGCGTATCCCGCGCGAAGGTGCCAAGACCAAGGACATTACTGGTGGTCTGCCGCGTGTGGCCGAATTGTTCGAGGCACGTCGCCCCAAGGATCACGCGATCATCGCCGAGATTGATGGCTACGTGCGCTTTGGTCGTGACTACAAGAACAAGCGCCGTATCTCGATCGAAGCCGCGGACGAGTCGATGGATCCCGTCGAATACATGGTGCCCAAGGGCAAGCACATCCCGGTGCAGGAAGGCGACTTCGTGCAGAAGGGTGACTACATCATGGACGGCAACCCGGCCCCGCACGACATCCTGTCGATTATGGGTGTCGAGGCGCTGGCCGATTACATGATCAACGAGGTGCAGGACGTCTATCGCCTTCAGGGTGTGAAGATCAACGACAAGCACATCGAAGTCATCGTGCGCCAGATGCTCCAGAAGTGGGAGATCCTCGACTCCGGCGAAACCACGCTGCTCAAGGGCGAGCACGTGGACAAGCAGGAATTCGACGCTGCCAACGAAAAGGCGCTGGCCGAAGGCCGCCGCCCGGCATCCGGCGAACCGATCCTGCTTGGGATCACCAAGGCATCGCTCCAGACCCGCTCGTTCATCTCGGCGGCCTCCTTCCAGGAGACCACCCGTGTTCTCACCGAGGCTTCGGTGCAGGGCAAGAAGGACAAGCTTGTGGGCCTCAAGGAGAACGTCATCGTGGGTCGCCTCATCCCGGCCGGGACCGGCGGTGCGACGCAAGACGTGCGTCGCGTGGCTCAGGATCGCGACAATGTCGTGATCGAAGCCCGCCGCGAGGAAGCCGAAGCAGCGGCCGCGCTGGCGGCTCCGAGCCAAGAGGCGTCGGCGGACGATGTGTTCGACAGCGCCCCTGCGGAGACGCCGGACAGCAACGATCTCGATTGAGACACGTCTGTCTGACGCATTGACCCAATAGAAAGGCTCCCGGTTTCGCACCGGGGGCTTTTTTCTTTGCTGGTCTCGTAATCGGCCTGGTCTAGAAGGGGCTTGGCGCGATTCAAGCCGCGCTCTAGGCTCGGTCGGTCGGAAAACGCATGAGGGCAGGGAACGTGGCGATGTCGGACAATATGAAGGGTGCGTTGTTGATGATGTGCTCAATGGCGGCGTTTACCTTCAATGATACCTGTATCAAGGCGATGGGGCCGGGAATGCCGCTGTTTCAACTCTTGGCGTTGCGTGGCCTCGTGACCAGTGTTTTGATTTTCGCCTTGGCGCGGGCCTATGGCGCGATCCGGCTCAATCTACCAGCCCAGGATTGGGGTTTGATCGCGCTGCGCACCACTGCGGAGATCGGCGCGGCGTTCTTTTTCATAACCGCCTTGCGCAACATGCCAATTGCCAACGTCACGGCGGTCTTGCAGGTTTTGCCCCTCACAGTAACCCTTGGCGGATACCTGTTTTTCCGAGAAGCCGTGGGTTGGCGGCGTCTAAGCGCGATTTTGATCGGCTTCTGCGGGATGCTCTTGATCGTGAGGCCCGGCCCCGACGGGTTCGATCAATTCTCGCTTTATGCATTGGCGGCGGTGGTCTGTGTGACGGTGCGGGATCTCTCGACCCGGCGCATGTCGGCGGTGGTGCCCTCTTTGACGGTCACGCTGTCTGCGTCGCTTGGTGTTTTGCTCTTTTCGGGGGTGGCAAGCCTTTGGGACACATGGGTGCCGGTTTCGCCGCGCGACGCCGCCCTGATTGGAGGGGCGTCTTTGTTTATCATCGGCGGCTATTTCTTCTCGGTGATGGTCATGCGCGTCGGACAGGTCTCTTTTGTGGCACCGTTCCGGTATACCGGCCTGCTTTGGGCGCTTCTGATGGGGGTGGTTGTCTTTGGGGATTGGCCCGACCCGATCACGCTTTTGGGGGCAACAATTGTCGTTGTCACTGGCGTCTTTACTCTTCTGCGCGGCAACCGTCAGCGCCGCGCATAGATCTCGCGCACCGTGTCGGCATCGACATTAAATTCGCTGCGAAAGAGCGCCTCGCCCTCTGTATCAAGCGGTTTTAGGCCGAAACGGCGAATGTTTTCCTTTTGGCGGGAATCGTTGTGATCATTGTGACCACGCAAGAACATATGCGGCGTTGGCATGCTCACGACGGGCATAAAGCGCCCAAGGCGGGTATGCCCGAAATTCATGATCGTATTGCGGTTCTTGGGCTTGCTCGACATGGCCAGAGCGGGCGTCCAGAGCGGCTCGACGACTTGCGCGGCGCGGATACCGTCCACACCGGGCGCAGCGACCCAGCCCGTGTTGAAATCAAACCCAACATGCGCGTTGTGACGCAATAGCGGGCGACACTCCTGCGCCAACGCCCGCAGGCGGGCCACGAAATGAACCGAGACCGCATCGTCATCATCCATACGGAACTGTAGGCACGGGGCTTTGCGGTCTTCACGCACCGCATTGATTGCCTCGCGCATGACATCCCGATGCGGCCCGGCGGGCCATGCCTGTATCTGTGCCTGTGGCAGGCCTTCTAGCAGTGCCTCAAGGCGGCTGCGCATCTCATCGGGCAGATCCTCGCCAATCACGATGACACAGGTAAAATCGGGATCCGTCTGCGCACGCAGAGCGGGAAGGGTGAAGGCCTCGAAGATGCGAAACCGGTCGTTGATCCGGGCCGGATCATAAAGATATGCGGCGCGGGTCCGGGGGTCGTCATGTTCGACCTGAAAGCCCCCGAGCGCCGGATAGGAAAACCGGCATAGCCCGATTACCTGCATGTCACGACTGTCCATTTCGGGCCTCTCGCACTACGTCGTGTCAACATCGCACCACCAACCGGGCGAGGCAAGCGATAGCGGGCGGCACTGGATTCCTCTAGGGCTTTTGGCGGGGCTGTTGACAAGAGGTCCGACTCCCCCTATACGCCCGTGCATCCGGTAGGGGGCCGCCCCTGTATGCCGAATTCAAACCTGTAGTGGTCAAGGTCCGTGCTATTTTGCAGCGCGCACCCTCTGAAACCCCACCGCGTCGTTCGCCTCGGAATGGGAACGCTCGCGGGTTTTTTGCTTGCGGACGCGCGGGCAGCACACCTTAACCGCATGGGGCTGCCCGCTCTGTGCAGAGCAAATGTAGGAAACGGGAAGAGACCCTTATGCCAACGATCCAACAGCTGATCCGCAAGCCGCGTCAGCCCAAAGTCAAGCGTTCGAAGTCGCAGCACCTCGAACAGTGCCCCCAAAAGCGCGGCGTTTGCACCCGCGTGTATACCACCACTCCGAAAAAACCGAACTCCGCTATGCGGAAGGTTGCCAAGGTGCGTCTGACCAATGGCTACGAAGTGATCAGCTACATCGGCGGTGAGAGCCACAACCTTCAGGAGCACTCTGTTGTCCTGATCCGCGGCGGCCGTGTAAAAGACCTTCCGGGTGTCCGTTACCACATCCTGCGTGGTGTTCTGGATACCCAGGGCGTCAAAGACCGTAAGCAGCGTCGCTCGAAATACGGCGCGAAGCGTCCTAAGTAAGAAGGATATAAATAGATGTCTCGTCGTCACGCCGCTGAAAAGCGCGAAATCCTGCCCGACGCCAAATATGGCGATAAGGTTCTGAGCAAATTCATGAACAACCTGATGATCGACGGTAAAAAGTCGGTCGCGGAAACCATCGTTTACAACGCGCTGACCCGCGTTGAAACCAAGGTCAAACGCGCCCCCGTCGAGGTTTTCCATGAAGCTCTGGACAACATCAAACCCTCCGTCGAAGTGCGTTCGCGCCGCGTCGGTGGTGCAACCTATCAGGTTCCGGTTGAAGTGCGCCCCGAGCGCCGCGAAGCTCTGGCCATCCGCTGGCTGATCACTGCCTCGCGCAACCGCAACGAAAACACCATGGAAGAACGCCTCGCTGGTGAACTTCTGGATGCCGTGAATTCGCGCGGTACCGCCGTCAAGAAGCGGGAAGACACTCACAAGATGGCCGAGGCGAACAAAGCCTTCAGCCATTATCGCTGGTAATCCTCAAGAGAGAATTCAGACCAATGGCACGCGACTATCCGCTCGACCGTTACCGTAACTTCGGTATTATGGCGCACATCGACGCAGGCAAAACGACCTGCTCGGAACGCATCCTGTATTACACTGGCAAATCCCACAACATTGGCGAGGTGCACGACGGTGCAGCCACTATGGACTGGATGGAGCAGGAGCAGGAACGCGGGATCACCATCACCTCGGCTGCGACAACGACCTTCTGGGAACGCACCGAAGACGGCGAGACCGCTGAAACCGAAAAGCACCGCCTGAACATCATCGACACCCCCGGCCACGTGGACTTCACTATCGAAGTTGAACGTTCGCTCGCGGTTCTCGATGGGGCTGTGTGTGTGCTTGACGCCAACGCTGGCGTTGAACCCCAAACCGAAACCGTGTGGCGTCAGGCTGACCGCTACAAGGTTCCGCGCATCGTGTTCGTCAACAAGATGGACAAGATCGGCGCAGACTTCTTCAACTGCGTGAACATGATCGAAGACCGCACCGGCGCGCGCGCTGTTCCGGTTGGTATCCCGATCGGTTCGGAAAACGAACTTGAAGGCCTGATTGACCTCGTCACCATGCAGGAATGGCTGTGGCAGGGTGAAGACCTCGGCGCGTCCTGGGTCAAGGTTGATATCCGTGACTCGCTCAAGGATATGGCCGAAGAATGGCGCGGTAAGATGATCGAAGCGGCCGTCGAAGAAGACGACGACGCGATGATGGAATACCTTGAAGGCAACGAACCCGACGTGCCGACCCTGCGCGCCCTGCTGCGCAAAGGGACGCTGGCCCTGCATTTCGTGCCGGTCCTCGGTGGCTCCGCCTTCAAAAACAAAGGTGTTCAGCCGCTGCTCAACGCCGTTCTCGACTACTTGCCGAGCCCGCTCGACGTTGTTGATTACATGGGCTTCTCGCCGGATGACGAAACCGAAGAGCGGAACATCGCCCGCCGTGCGGACGATGACATGCCCTTCGCGGGTCTTGCCTTCAAGATCATGAACGACCCCTTTGTGGGCACGCTGACCTTTACCCGCATCTATTCGGGCACCATGAGAAAAGGTGAGACCGTTCTGAACGCGACCAAAGGCAAGAAAGAGCGCATCGGTCGTATGATGATGATGCACTCGAACAACCGTGAAGAGATCGAAGAAGCCTTCGCTGGCGACATTATCGCGCTTGCGGGTCTCAAGGATACCACCACTGGTGATACCCTCTGTGACGTCAAGGCGCCTGTCGTCCTCGAAACCATGACCTTCCCCGATCCGGTCATCGAGATCGCGGTTGAGCCGAAGACGAAGAACGACCAAGAGAAGATGTCCCAAGGTCTCGCGCGCCTCGCCGCCGAAGATCCGTCCTTCCGCGTTGAAACCGACATGGAGTCGGGCCAGACGATCATGAAGGGCATGGGCGAACTTCACCTCGACATTCTCGTTGACCGTCTCAAGCGTGAATTCAAGGTCGAGGCCAACATCGGTGCGCCGCAGGTGGCGTATCGTGAGACCATTGGTCATGAAGTTGAACATACCTACACCCACAAGAAACAGTCGGGTGGGTCTGGTCAGTTCGCCGAAGTGAAGATGATTATCTCGCCAACAGAGCCGGGTGAAGGCTATTCCTTCGAATCCCGTATCGTGGGTGGTTCCGTTCCCAAGGAATACATTCCGGGCGTCGAGAAAGGCATCAACTCGGTCATGGATAGCGGCCCGCTGGCTGGCTTCCCTGTGATCGACTTCAAGGTCGCTCTGATCGACGGTAAGTTCCACGATGTGGACTCGAGCGTTCTCGCATTTGAGATTGCCGCGCGGATGTGTATGCGTGAAGGCATGCGCAAAGCGGGTGCAAAACTGCTTGAACCGATGATGAAGGTCGAAGTGATTACGCCGGAAGAATATACCGGCTCTATCATCGGCGATCTTACCTCGCGTCGTGGTCAGGTCTCGGGGCAGGAACCGCGCGGCAATGCCGTTGCGATTGATGCTTTCGTGCCGCTGGCGAACATGTTCGGCTACATCAACAACCTACGTTCGATGTCGTCGGGACGCGCCCAGTTCACCATGCAGTTCGATCACTACGATCCGGTTCCGCAGAACATCTCGGACGAAATTCAGGCGAAATACGCCTAATCGAAATCGGGGAAGCGGGCGGCCGCTTTCCCTTCCAACATTAAGGAGGCCATCATGGCTAAGGAAAAGTTTGAGCGCAGTAAACCGCACTGCAACATCGGCACGATTGGTCACGTTGACCACGGCAAGACGACCCTGACGGCTGCGATCACC
>JAPHRE010000062.1 GCA_026195905.1 Pseudopelagicola sp.
CTTTTGAAGGGGCGAATGACGACATCCGCGTCGCCCGCGCCGACCTCGGAGCGCACATAGAGCGCGGGCAGCACCGTCACCCCCATATTCATCGCCACCATCTGCCGTAGGGCATCAAGGCTCGTGCCTTCGTAGTCCCTGCGCAGCGTTGCGCCTGCCTGCGCGCTCAGCCGGGCGACCTGAGCGCGCAGGGCATATGCCTCGCCCAGAGCCAAGACGTCCTGTCCGTGCAGGTCGCAGACAGCAACCCGGTCACAGGCCGCCAAAGGATGATCGCGCGCCATCGCCAGCACCAAGGGTTCGCGATAGAGCGGTACCGAGAGCGTTTCGGCCGACGCAACGGGCAATTGCGACAGGATCATATCGTGCACCCCGACCAACAGGTCTTCAAGGAGATCACGGGGCGGGCCGTCACGGGCCACGAGTTTCAAATCGGGGTGATCGGCATGAAGATGTTGCAGCAGGCGGGGCAGGATGTAGGGACCGATTGTCGGCGTCGAGCCAAGGTGCAGCGTCCCGGTAAGCCCCTTGGCCATAGCGTTTGACAAGCCAGTGAGCTGTGCCACGTCATCCAGCACGGTCTGGGCATGGCGCAGGGCATCACGCCCTGCCGGGGTCAGCGCCACGCCGCGCCGTCCGCGTTCCACCAACCGCACACCAAGCACGGTTTCAAGCGCGGCGATCTGCTGGCTGAGGGAGGGCTGGCTCAGGCCGAGTTGCGCGGCGGCGCGGCGGTATTGACCACATTGGGCCAGCGCCACGAAATACCGCAGTTGGCGCAAAGTCGGCATCCTGTCCTGCATCGCCTGCTCCTGAAATTAGGTATAGGATTTTCCTATCCTGATAAGTGGTTTTCTCCCATTTTATCTATGTCTTTTCTCCCCAAATGAAAGGCATCGGCACCATTTGGGCCGCGATAGCCAGACCAACAGGGAGGTTCGTTATGAAAAGCACGATCATCAACCGCACCGCATCTCTTACGGCGCATCTTAAGGCGTTGAAGGCACGCCACCGCACACTTGACGGGGAAATCACACAGGAACAGCGCCGCCCTGCCCCGGATCACGCCAAGCTGCGCTGGCTTAAGGCGCGCCGCCTTGTGATCCGCGATCAGCTTGCGCGCTATGAGGGTGTGCTGCGCACGCTAAAGCCGATGGCCGGTCACGCGCTCGCCCGTCAGGGGGTATCGGCATGATGAGTCTGCGCGACTATTTCCTTGCCGCGCGCCTCTTCCAGAGCCGCCAGATTGACGAGCTTGCCCATGCCCTTAGCGAAGATGATGATGGGCCGGATGGTGGCGGTCAGGGTCTGCGACACAGACGCCGGGCGCGCCGGGCGCACAGCCGCTAACTCTCTGCTAATCCCCTGCCCCGGCAACAGGTATTGGCCCGCACCCGCCCCCCGAAAGAGGGGCGGGTGCGATATTTCGGGCCTATCCCAGACGCGCAAGGATGGCGTCGGTATCAAGCCCGGTGACGCTTCCGGCGATAGAGCCGCGCTGGCCGGTGAGGCGCGATGTGATGTAGCCCTCGACCACGGGGCCGGGCGCGGAGCGCATCAGCGCGGCGGTGGTCAGAAGCGAGGCGAGGCTTTCGGTAAACCAGCGTGCTTCCTGCTCGGGGGGAATGCCCTGCCAGCGGGTGCGGTGTTGGTTGAGGACCGCATCATAGCGCGGATCGCGGCCCTTGGCAGCGTCAAGCACCGCATCGAGCGCCTCGACGGCCAGCGGTTCGCGCGCCAGCGTGCGCAGGATGTCGAGGCAGATCACATTGCCCGAGCCTTCCCAGATCGAATTGAGCGGCGCCTCGCGGTAGAGCATTGGCAGGGGCGTATCCTCAACATAGCCCATGCCGCCGAGCACCTCCATCGCCTCGCCCACCACAGAGATACAACGTTTGTTGTTGAGGAATTTGGCCAGTGCGACACCGATCCGGGCCAAGGCGCGGCTTTCGTCGTCGGTCTTGTCGAAGGTGCCAGCCATGAACATGGCGACAGACAGCGCGCCTTCCCAGTCAAGCGCGAGGTCGGCCAGCACGGCGCGCATCAGCGGCTGGTCAATCAGGCGGCGCTGGAAGGTTGAGCGGTGCGAGACCCAATGATGCGCCTCGGACAGCGCGGCGCGCATCAGGGCTGCGGGGGCGATGGCGGTATCGAGGCGGGTATGGTGCACCATCTCGATGATGGTGCGCACACCGCCGCCCTCTTCGCCAAGACGGTAGGCCAATGTATCATGGTATTCGATTTCGGAACTGGCGTTGGCGTGGTTGCCCAGTTTGTCCTTGAGACGTTGGAGGCGGATCGAGTTGCGTTCCCCCTCAAGCCAGCGCGGCACGAGGAAGCAGGTCAGGCCGCCGTCGGCCTGCGCCAGGGTCAAAAACCCGTCGCACATCGGCGCAGAGCAGAACCATTTATGGCCCCGCAGGCGGTAATGCGCGCCGTCGCGATGGGCGCGGGTCGAATTGGCGCGCACGTCCGAGCCGCCCTGTTTCTCGGTCATCGCCATGCCCATAGTCGCGCCGGTCTTTTCGGTAATCGGGCGGGTCGATGGGTCATAAACCCCCGAGGCAAGGCGCGGTGCCCAGATTTTTTCAAGCTCAGGGCTATGACGCAGAGCCGGCACGGCGGCGTAGGTCATGGTCATCGGGCAACAGGCGCCCGGCTCGACCTGTTGCATCATGTAGGAGATCACGGCGTGGGTCGCATGGCCGCCGGGTTTGCCATCCCATGCCGCAGAGGCATAGCCCGCGCCAAGCCCCGCCGCCATAACGGTATGATACCCCTCGTTAAAGGCGACCTCGTCGAGACGGCGACCGCCCCGATCAAACAGCGTCAGGCGCGGCAGATCGCGGCGGGCATCCTCGCCTGCGGTCAGGGTCTCGCGCGCGCCCAAGGCCGCGCCAGAGACGGCCAGCGGATCGCGCCGCGCCCCCGCAGCAGCAGCGGCTTCGCGCAGGGGCAGGTCTTCGGCCCAGAGATCGCGCGCACCGCGCAGCGCGGGCTGGTTCATGACCTCATGCGTCTCAAGACGGCTTGCAGCGTCGGATTGATTCATGTCGTGGTCCTCCCTTTGTCGCCATGCTAGGGGGCGGCGGGGTTTGAGTTCCACAAAACCGTTGCGTCACATGGCATGTGCGATGGGGGATTCACACGGCGAATCACTTGTGGCATAGTGAGTCGCAGATGCCCGCAAAAGGGCACGCGAGAGGCAGACATGACAGCACAAAAGAACCGTCCCGCATTTGGCGCGCTCCTGTTTTTCGGAGTGGCCTTTGCGCTTGCCTCGATTTTTACCTTTGCTGCGGTGCAAGGGGATTACGGCCTCTTTCGTCGCGTTGAGGTTGAGGCGGAAAAAGACCTTCTCAAAGAAGAACTTGCGCGCCTTCAGCGCGAGGTTGCCCGGATGGAAAACCTGACACAGCGGTTGAGCGATGATTACCTCGACCTTGATCTTCTTGATCAACAGGCGCGCGATGTGCTTGGAATGGTGCGGGCCGACGAGGTCGTTATCCGCTAACGGCATTTGTCTGCTGTGGACTTGGACGCTAAAATTTTCCCTCGCATGTCAGAAGTGAATGCGATATATTTTTGTTTAACGTTAAACTATTTCCTGAGGGAGGTGAGACATGGCTGCCAAACGGCCTGCGAAGAAGACGAATGTCTCGGGTGACGAACTCAAACAATATTACCGAGACATGTTGCTTATCCGGCGCTTTGAAGAGAAAGCCGGGCAGCTCTACGGGATGGGCCTTATCGGCGGCTTTTGTCACCTTTACATTGGACAGGAAGCGGTAGTTGTCGGCCTTGAGGCCGCAGCGGAGGAAGGCGACAAGCGCGTCACCTCGTATCGCGACCACGGCCATATGCTGGCCTGTGGCATGGACCCCAATGGCGTCATGGCAGAGTTGACCGGGCGCGAGGGCGGCTATTCCAAGGGCAAGGGCGGCTCGATGCATATGTTCTCGAAAGAGAAGCATTTCTACGGCGGTCATGGTATTGTCGGCGCGCAGGTGCCGATTGGCGCCGGGTTGGCCTTTGCCGATAAATACAAAGACAACGGGCGCGTGACATTCGCCTATTTTGGCGATGGCGCGGCGAACCAGGGACAGGTTTACGAGACCTTCAACATGGCGGCGATCTGGGATCTTCCGGTGATCTTTGTCATCGAGAACAACCAATATGCGATGGGCACGGCACAACAGAGATCAACCTCGACCCCGGATATTTATACGCGCGGCGAGGCCTTTGGCATTCCCGGCGAAGCGGTAGACGGGATGGACGTTCTTGCGGTCAAGGAAGCGGGCGAACGCGCGGTGGCGCATTGCCGCAAGGGCAAGGGGCCGTATATCCTTGAGATCAAGACCTATCGCTATCGCGGGCATTCCATGTCGGACCCGGCAAAATACCGCACCCGCGAAGAGGTTCAGAAAATGCGCGAGGAGCGCGACGCGATTGAACATGTGCGCGCGCTTTTGATCGACGGCAAACATGCCAGCGAAGAGGATCTCAAAGCGATCGACAAGGAAATCAAAGCGGTGGTCAATGCCAGCGCCGATTTCGCCAAGGACAGCCCCCTGCCCGCGCTCGATGAGCTGTGGACGGATATTTACGCCTGAGACGACAGAGGAGTTTGAAAGATGGCTATTGAGATTTTGATGCCCGCCCTGTCGCCGACGATGGAAGAGGGCACGCTGGCAAAATGGCTCGTGAAAGAGGGGGACAACGTGTCCTCGGGCGATATTCTCGCCGAGATCGAGACCGACAAGGCGACGATGGAATTCGAAGCCGTGGATGAGGGCGTGATTGGCAAGATCCTCGTGCCGGAAGGCAGCGAGGGCGTGAAGGTCAACACGGCGATTGCCACGCTTTTGGAAGACGGCGATGCGGCAGACGCAGAGCCAGACACGGCCAAAACGGAAGATAAGGCCGAAGAGACTGCGGCCGCTGCCCCGGTGGCGGCCAAGGCAGCGACGCCGGATGCGCCCAAACCGGACCTTACGCCCGATTGGCCGGAAGGCACCGAGGTCAAGCAACAGACCGTGCGCGAGGCGCTGCGCGATGCGATGGCCGAAGAGATGCGCGGCGATGAAAACGTCTATCTCATGGGCGAGGAAGTCGCCGAGTATCAGGGTGCCTATAAGGTCAGCCAGGGTCTTTTGGACGAGTTCGGCGCCAAGCGCGTCATCGACACGCCGATTACCGAGCATGGGTTTGCCGGGATCGCGGTCGGCGCGGCCTTTGGCGGGTTGCGCCCGATTGTCGAGTTCATGACCTTCAACTTTGCCATGCAGGCAATTGACCAGATCATCAACTCGGCGGCGAAAACGCTTTATATGTCGGGCGGCCAGATGGGCGCGCCGATGGTGTTTCGCGGTCCGAACGGGGCCGCGGCCCGCGTGGGCGCGCAGCACTCTCAGGATTATGCCGCATGGTATGCGCAAATTCCCGGCCTCAAGGTTGTGATGCCCTATTCGGCGTCGGACGCCAAAGGCCTTTTGAAGAGCGCGATCCGCGACGCCAACCCGGTCATTTTCCTTGAGAACGAGATTCTCTATGGCCGGAGCTTTGACGTGCCGGTGATGGATGATTTCACCGTGCCGTTTGGCAAGGCGCGTATCTGGCGCGAAGGGTCGGATGTCACCATCGTCTCCTTCGGGATCGGGATGCAATACGCGCTGGAAGCCGCTGAAAAACTTGAACAAGATGGGATCAGCGCCGAGGTGATCGACCTGCGTACGCTGCGGCCTATCGACTATGACACGGTGTTGGCATCGGTGATGAAGACCAACCGTTGCGTCACCGTCGAGGAAGGGTGGCCCGTGGGGTCGATCGGCAACCACCTGTCGGCGACGATCATGACCCGCGCGTTTGATTACCTTGACGCGCCGGTTCTGAACTGCACCGGCAAGGACGTGCCGATGCCCTATGCGGCGAACCTCGAAAAACATGCGCTGGTGACGACCGATGAGGTTGTCGCGGCCGTGAAACAAGTGACCTATCGCTAAGGAGACGCGGACATGCCTACAGAAATTCTCATGCCCGCCCTGTCGCCGACTATGGAGGAAGGCACGCTGGCAAAATGGCTCGTGAAAGAGGGCGATACGGTCTCTTCGGGCGATATTCTTGCGGAGATCGAAACCGACAAGGCAACGATGGAATTCGAAGCCGTGGATGAGGGCGTGATCGGCAAGATCCTCATCGAAGACGGGAGCGAAGGCGTCAAGGTCAACACCGCGATTGCCGTGCTTCTTGAAGAGGGCGAAAGCGCCGACGACATCAAAGAGGGCGCGCCTGCGGCGGCCCCTGCTCCGGCGGCGCAAGAGCCTGTCGCCGAAGAGGCGAGCACGGCGGCCCCCACCGCCACAGCGGCACCCGCAGCGCCACATGCCGAGGACGGATCGCGTATCTTTGCCTCGCCGCTGGCACGCCGGATCGCGGCCGACAAGGGCATCGACCTTGCCGCGCTCACCGGCTCCGGCCCACGGGGACGGATCGTCAAGGCCGATGTCGAGGCGGCGCAGCCCGGCACCAAGGCTGCGGCCGCTCCGGCCGGAAAGGCCGCCCCTGCCCCCGCTGCTGCTGCTGCGCCGACCGGCCCCGATACGGAGACCGTCAAACGCATGTACGAGGGGCGCGACTATGAAGAGGTCACGCTCGACGGGATGCGCAAGACGATTGCCGCGCGGCTTTCGGAAGCGAAACAGACCATTCCGCATTTCTACCTGCGTCGCGATATCAAACTTGATGCACTTTTGGCGTTCCGCGCCCAGCTCAACAAGCAGCTTGAAGGACGCGGCGTAAAGCTCTCGGTCAATGATTTCATCATCAAGGCCGTCGCGAACGCGCTTCAGCAGGTGCCGGATTGCAATGCGGTCTGGGCCGGCGATCGGGTCTTGAAACTCAAGCCCTCGGACGTGGCTGTGGCGGTGGCCATCGAGGGCGGGCTGTTTACGCCGGTCCTCAAGGATGCGGATATGAAATCGCTCTCGGCGCTCTCGGCGGAGATGAAGGATTTGGCCGCACGGGCACGCGACCGCAAGCTCGCCCCGCAGGAATATCAGGGCGGCACCTTTGCCATTTCGAACCTCGGCATGTTTGGCATCGACAATTTCGACGCCATCGTGAACCCGCCGCATGCGGGCATTCTCGCGGTTGGCGCGGGCGTCAAGAAGCCGGTCGTGGACGCGGATGGCGAATTGAGCGTGGCGACGGTCATGTCGGTCACCATGTCGGTGGATCACCGGGTCATTGATGGCGCGCTTGGGGCGGAACTGCTCAAGGCGATTGTCGAGAACCTCGAAAACCCGGTGGCGATGCTCGCTTAAAAGCATCAGGACGGAAAAACAAAAGCGCCGCAAGATGTTGCGGCGCTTTTTTCATGTTCTGCGCTAGGATTGACGGTTGAGGATTTGATCCATTTCGACCGAGGGGTGCGCACAACCAGCCTCGCCCACGATCTTGGCAGGCACGCCCGCCACGGTTGAGCATGGCGGCACCTCTTCAAGCACCACGGACCCGGCGGCGATGCGGCTGCAATGGCCGACCTTGATATTGCCAAGCACCTTGGCCCCGGCCCCGATCAACACGCCATCGCCAATCTTGGGGTGGCGGTCTTCTTCTTCCTTGCCGGTGCCGCCGAGGGTCACGGAATGAAGCATGGAGACGTTATCACCGACCACGGCGGTTTCGCCGATGACGATGGAATGGGCGTGGTCGATCATGATCCCCTTGCCGATACGGGCGGCGGGATGGATGTCGATGCCGAAAATCTCGGAGGCGCGCATCTGGATGAAATAGGCCAGATCATAGCGTTTCTGCATCCAGAGCCAGTGGCCGATGCGATAGGCCTGCACCGCTTGGTAGCCTTTGAAGTAGAGGATCGGCTGCAAGAGGCGATGGCAGGCCGGGTCGCGTTCATAGATCGCCATGAGATCGGCGCGCGCTGCTTCGGCCAATGCGGGGTCTGCGGCAAAAGCCTCGTCCGCGATCTCACGCAGGATCACCATCGACATTTCGTTGGACGACAGCTTGGCCGCAAAGCGATAGCTGAGCGCGCGTTCGACCGTCTTGTGGTGCAGCACACAGGCATGGACAAGCCCGCCCATGAGCGGCTCTTCCTGCACGGCCTCGCGCGCCTCGGTGGTGATTTGTTGCCAAACCGGATCAATCTTGGTCAGTTTTGCGCGCGTTTCAGCCATAGCGTTTTGTCCTTTATTCGCCTTAGACTACACCACATAAGCCCCGATCCGCAAATTCAAACCCGTTCACGAAAGCATCATGGAGATGAATGGAGATACGCCCGTAGATTTTCGCGTTTAGATCCAAGCCCGGCTCGATCAGATTGACCAGGAGAACCGGCTTGGGGCCGATGGCCAAAATGTCGTGACACTTGACCAACAGGCGGTTGGGCGGCTGAGCCGTATGGACGCGCTTCAGTCGCAGGCAATGGCCAAGGCCGGACAGGCGCGCCGCAACGCCGAGAAAACACGGCTAGAGGCGGCCCTCCTGCGGCTTGAGGCGGGCGCGTTTGGCTATTGCGATGAGTGTGGTGCAGAGATTGCCGAAAAGCGGCTTGCCTTTGATCCCGGCGTCACGCGCTGTATCGGCTGTGCATCCGGCTAAGACGCCAGTCGATCAACGCGGTCAAAACCTGTTCAAAACAGCGGCAATAGTCGAGATCGCCAAACCCCGGCTCGGGGGGCATGGGGCGCTGGCCTGCCGCCGCCATGAGAGAGCCATCCCCCCAAAGGGAATGGCTATGGTCGAAACGTTTGAAATAGCGATGCGCGGCATCGGCCTCAACAATCATGCGCCGACAGGTATCGGCGCGCATCGCGTTCGGCAGCGCGAAAAGCACCCGCGCCGCCGCCACGACATCGCCATGCATCACGCGCCGCATGTCATGCCTCAAGCGCGATCTGGGAGAAAGGTCCGGGGCCATATCGGCCTGAAACCTGCGCGACCGCGATCTGATAGGCTCCGGTGAGCGCATCCTCGGCTTGGGCGGCGGCGCTATAGATCCAGACCGGCGCGCCCAGCGCCACTTCGCGGATCACGGTAGCCCCTTGCTGAACCCGCAGGAGATAGGTTTCCTGCTCTTC
>JAPHRE010000004.1 GCA_026195905.1 Pseudopelagicola sp.
ATGGCAAGGGCATTGCGGCGCGGATCATCCTGAAACAATTGGGCGGCGAGAACGCCCGCTGTGGCAAAGGACATGGCCCCGAAGACACCTGCCAGCCCCCGCCACAGGGTCTGCCAGTAGAGGGCGGCGTCCAATCCGGTCGCCATCAGGGATATGGCGGTTGTCACGAGGCCAAAGGCAAAAAGATGTGAAGGCGAGATTTTGCGGATCAGGAGCATCGTCAGGATCGCGCCGACGATATAGCCCAAGGCATTGGCCGTATTGAGCCAGCCCGCCTGCGCATAGTTCCAGCCCATTTCGGATTTCATGGCGGGCAACAGCAACCCATAGGCGAAGCGGGCAAATCCATTGGTCACTGTCACCCCAAGCGCCAAACCGCTCAGGGCCAGCCAAGGGCGGCTTGGCTGGGGCGTCATGGCAGGGGCCGTTTTGGTGTGGGAAGAAGAGTCATAGGGACCACTTTCACACCCGGTTGGCGCGCAATCAAGCGCTCTTGTCGCGCGCGGAGGCCGGATTGATCTTGAGGGCACCGCTATGGAGGATCAGGGGAGGGTCAGGGGACGCGAACGCCGGTCGCACCCTGCGCCCAGTCCCAGAGCCGGGCGGCGAGGTTGGTGTCTTGGGCGGCGGGGTCAACCCAGGCCAGCGCCGGTTTGCCCGAGCGTTCTTCGGGGCCGTCCGGACCCCAGTATTGGCCGCCCTCGGCGTTGGGGGATGTGGCCGCGACAAGGGCCGGTTTGGCACCATCGGCGGCGTCCATGAAATCAATGCCGGCGGGCACGTCAGAGAGGTTGCGGGTCAGTTCGGTCTGGCTCACGCCGGGGTGGGCGGCGAGGGATTGCACCGGGCTGTCTTTGGCGCGCAGGCGGCGATCCAGCTCAAGGGCAAAGATCAGGTCTGCCAGTTTGCTCTGGCCATATTCGCGCCAGGGATCATAGGGTTTTTCGAGCGCGAAATTGTCAAAGTCGATTGCGGCGCCCCGGTTGGCAATGCTCGACAGGCTTACCACGCGCGCCGCCGGTGCGGCCTCTAGCAAGGGCATGAGCCGCCCGGTCAACGCAAAATGGGCGATGAAATTCACCCCGAATTGGGATTCATAGCCGTCTTTGGTCGCGCCAGCGGGCGGGGCCATGATCCCGGCATTGTTCAGCAGGATGTCGAGGCGGGGGTATTTTTCGGTGATCTCTGCGGCAAAGCGTTTGACCGAGGCGAGGTCATTGAGGTCGACGATCCCCGCGTCGAAATGGCCCTCGGGCGCGGCTTGTTCAAGGCGGGCGATCGCCTGTTGGATTTTCTCGGGATTGCGCCCGGCGACGATGACATCATATCCCTGAGTGCCAAGGGCCGCCGCCATCTGGTAGCCAAGACCGGCATTGGCCCCGGTAATCAATGCTATTTTCTTTGTGTCATTCATCTTATCAATACCTGTGCAGTGATCCAGCGGCCCCTACGGCGCGCTTTGGGGGAGTGTGCCCTGATTTGACAGGGGCAAGCCAGTACGATCATTTTTGATACTGTGCGAAAAAGGGAGATGCCTATGCGACCTGAGAGCTTTTGCGGAACCGCCTATGTGCTTTGGCTGTTGTCGGGGCGCTGGAAGTTTCAGATCGTGCATTGGTTGCTTCAGTCGCCCTACCGTTTCAACGAATTGCAAAAACAGCTTGGGGAGATTTCCCATCGCACCTTGTCGTTGCAGCTTAAGCAATTGATTGAGGACGGGTTGGTGGAGAGGCGGGATTACGAAACCTCGCCTCCGCATGTGGAATACCGGCTGAGCGCGCGGGGCGAGTCGCTGCGGCCTGTCCTGTGCGCGATGCATGAGTGGGGCAATGAACATGCGCGCACCCTGCAGGCAGAGGCGTCTGAGCCGGAGGTGGTCCCGTCCTGATAGGCGGCTCCTGCTCTTGCAATCGCGGCCCCCTGTGGTAGCAGAGAGCCGACGAATTGGGAGGGTCGGATGGACGATCTCAGAGACAAGTATATCGCGCTTATTGCAGAGGCCGGAGATGAGGCCACGCTTGAAGAGCTGCGGGTGCAGGCCGTGGGCAAGAAGGGCGAGATCAGCCTCAAGATGCGCGAGCTTGGCAAGATGACGCCGGAAGAGCGGCAGGTCATGGGCCCGAAGCTCAACGCGCTTAAGGATGAGATCAACAGCGCGCTGGCGGCGAAGAAGGCCGCGCTTGCGGATGCGGCGCTGGACGAGCGGCTCAGGGGCGAATGGCTTGATGTGACGCTTCCGGGGCGGGCGCGTCGGGCGGGCACGATCCATCCGGTGTCTCAGGTGATGGAAGAGGTCACGGCGATCTTTGCCGATCTTGGGTTCTCGGTGGCCGAGGGGCCGCAGATCGAAACCGATTGGTATAATTTCGACGCGCTTAACATTCCGGGGCATCATCCGGCGCGCGCCGAGATGGACACGTTTTATACCCACCGTGCGGACGGCGATGATCGCCCGCCGCATGTGCTTCGGACGCATACCTCTCCGGTTCAGATTCGGACGATGGAAAAGACCGGCGCACCGATCCGTATCATCTGTCCGGGGCGGGTCTATCGCGCGGATTATGACCAGACGCATACGCCGATGTTCCATCAGGTCGAGGGGCTTGCGCTCGACAAGGATATCTCGATGGCGAACCTCAAGTGGGTTCTTGAGGAATTCTTTTCGGCGTTTTTCGGCACCCATGTGGAAACCCGTTTCCGCGCCTCGCATTTCCCGTTTACCGAGCCGTCCGCCGAGGTTGATATTCAATGCTCCTGGGAAGGTGGACAGGTCAAGGTTGGCGAAGGCGACGATTGGCTTGAGGTTCTGGGGTCGGGCATGGTGCATCCCAAGGTGCTTGAGGCCGGGGGGGTTGATCCGAATGAATGGCAGGGCTTTGCCTTTGGTATCGGGATCGACCGGCTTGCGATGCTGAAATATGGCATCCCGGATTTGCGGGCGTTTTTTGATAGCGACCTGCGCTGGTTGCGCCATTACGGGTTTGCGAGTTTGGATCAGCCGACGCTGCATGGTGGTTTGTCGCGCTAAGGCGCAAAATGAGCGATCACAGAGACGAGAAAAGGGGCGCAATGCGCCCCTTTTTGTTTGGTCTATGCCTTTTTGGCGGGGTGTCGGCGCGAGCCGATTACCCCCGAAGATTACTCCCAGGGGCAGCCGGAGATGGCCTTGACCTCGCAGAATTCTTCGATCCCCCAGAGGCCGCCTTCACGTCCGTTGCCGGATTGTTTGTAGCCGCCAAAAGGCGATCCGTTCTGGCGCGAGACCCCGTTGGTTTCAACCATTCCAGAGCGCACGGCGCGGGCCACGCGCAGGCGTTTGGCGTCGTCGCCGCTCTGGATATAGTTGGTCAGGCCATAAACCGTATCATTGGCCATGTTGATCGCGTCTTGTTCGGTCTCGAAGGGCGAGATGGCGAGCACCGGACCAAAGATTTCCTCGCGGTAGATCGTCATATCGGGGGTCACGTCGGCAAAGACGGTCGGGCGCACGTAATAGCCCTTGTTGACGCCCTCGGGGCGGCCAAGCCCCCCCGCAAGAAGCGTTGCGCCTTCTTTGATGCCGGTTTCGATCAAGCCTTGGATCTTGTTGAACTGCGCCTCGGAGACAACGGGGCCGATATGGCGGCCGCTTTCGGTTGTCGGACCGACCTGTGTGGCTTCGGCGGTGGCCTTGGCGTCGTCGAGCGCCTGTGCGTAGCGGTCGCGTTCGACCAGCATACGGGTCGGCGCGTTGCAGGATTGGCCGGTGTTGTTCATGCAGTGTAGAACGCCGCGCTTCACGGCCTTTTCATCGGCATCGGCAAAGACGATATTTGCCCCTTTGCCGCCAAGTTCGAGGCTCACACGTTTGAGGCTATCGGCGGCGGCCTTGGAGATCGCGATCCCGGCGCGGGTTGAGCCGGTGAAGGAGACCATATCGACATCCGGGTGCGACGAGAGCTGTGAGCCGACGCCGACGCCATCGCCGTTCACAAGGTTGAAGACACCGGCGGGAATGCCTGCGTCATGCACCATCTCGGCAAACAAAAGCGACGAGAGCGGCGCGATTTCCGAGGGTTTCAAGACCACGGTGCAGCCCACGGCGAGGGCCGGGAAGACCTTGAGGACGACCTGATTCATGGGCCAGTTCCACGGCGTAATCAGGGCGCAGACGCCGATCGGTTCAAGGCGGATCCGGTCAACGTCTTTGTAAGGCCTTTCGACCTCGAACTCGGACAGGGCGTCGAGGAAGCCGGCCATGTGCCACGCGCCCGCGCCCCATTGGCCATTGAGGGCAAGGTCAAGCGGCGCGCCCATTTCCATGCGCATCGCTTCGGCCATGTCTTCGCGGCGCTCTTTATAGATTTTCGAGAGCTTTTTCAGCAAGCCGATGCGTTCATCCATCTCCAGCGCAGCCCAAGCGGGAAAAGCAGCCTTGGCGGCAGCGACGGCGGCGTCGGTATCGGCCTGATCCCCGAGCGAGATCACGGCACAGGGTTCCTCTGTGGCCGGGTCGATTACATCCATGTCGCGGTTGGTCGCCGGGTCTGTCCAGGCACCATTGATATAAAATTGGCGTTTCTCAATCATCGGGATCCCTCCATCCGTTTGCGGCACTCTGACAGCCCGTTGTATGCCTCGCAAGGCAGTGTCACGCGGCGTCACATTTTTCTGATCGAGATCGGGATTCGATCTTGTTCGCGACATTGTGTCCCAGTATGCGGGGAATTACATCTGATGGGCTTCACATGAGCGTTTTAGAACGTATCTAAAGTATCGAATATCATCACATGAACACACACAAACCGAGGAGATCGACGCTATGGGTCTGCGTATCAACGACATCGTTCCGAATTTCACCGCCGAGACGGATCACGGCACCATTACGTTCCATGACTGGATCGGGGATAGCTGGGCGATCCTGTTTTCGCATCCGAAAGACTTTACCCCGGTTTGCACGACCGAGTTTGGCGCTGTGGCACAGCTTGCCGATGAATGGGAAAAGCGCGGCGCGAAGGTCATTGGCCTTTCGGTCGATAGCGCCGATGAGCATGTGAAATGGAAAGCCGACATCGAAGGGTTCGCCGACGCCAAGGCGGGCTTCCCGATCATCGCCGATGAATCGCTCGAAGTTTCGAAAGCCTTCGATATGCTTCCGGCCGAAGCCTATCTTCCCGATGGGCGCACGGCGGCTGACTCTGCGTCGGTGCGGTCGGTGTTCATCATTTCGCCGGACAAGAAGGTCCAGCTTATCATGACCTACCCGATGTCGGTTGGCCGTAACTTTGCCGAAGTCCTGCGCGCGCTCGATGGTCTTCAGCGCACCTGGCAACAGCCGCTGGCGACCCCGGCGAACTGGACCACGGGTCAGGACGTGATCGTGGCGCTTGGACTCAACGACGAGGAAGCCAAGGAAAAATACGGCGAGATCGACGTAAAGCTGCCTTACCTGCGCTTTACCAAGAACCCCGACTAAGACCGGGTTTCCGGCGGTATTCGAAAGGCGGGGGCGTTGGCCCTCGCCTTTTTTATTGGGCGGGTGCGTTGAAAAAGAAAAAGCCCCGACCGCGCGGGCCGGGGCTTTGGACGTTCGTAAGAAGAGAGGATTAATCCTCTTTCTTCTCGCGCTTTTCCGGTTCGATTTCTTCGCCGGTTTCCTGATCGACGGTTTTCATCGACAGGCGCACCTTGCCGCGATCATCAAAGCCGAGCAGCTTGACCTTTACGTCCTGACCTTCTTTGAGAACGTCGGACGGGTGGTTCAGGCGACGGTTTTCGATCTGGCTGACGTGCACAAGGCCGTCACGCTTGCCGAAGAAGTTCACGAAGGCGCCGAAATCGACGATCTTCACGACCTTACCGTTATAAACCTGGCCAACTTCCGGCTCTGCCACGATCGAGTGGATCATGTCATAGGCTTTCTGAATGGCGTCACCGTTCGGCGAGGCGATCTTGATGATGCCTTCGTCGTTGATGTCGACCTTGGCGCCGGACACTTCCACGATTTCGCGGATGACCTTGCCGCCCGAGCCGATCACTTCACGGATCTTGTCGGTCGGGATCTGCATGGTCTCGATGCGCGGGGCGTGCACCGAGAAGTCGGCCGCACCGGTAATCGCCTTGTTCATCTCGCCAAGGATATGCATCCGGCCGTCTTTGGCCTGTGCAAGTGCCTTTTCCATGATCTCGGGCGTGATGCCTGCGACCTTGATGTCCATCTGGAGCGAGGTGATGCCGTTTTCGGTCCCTGCGACTTTGAAGTCCATGTCGCCGAGGTGATCCTCGTCGCCAAGAATGTCGGTCAGGATCGCGTAAGAGCCATCGTCCTCAAGGATCAGGCCCATAGCCACGCCCGCAACCGCCGATTTCAGCGGCACGCCTGCGTCCATCATGGACAAGGAGCCACCGCAGACAGACGCCATCGAAGACGAGCCGTTGGATTCGGTGATCTCAGACACGATACGGATCGTATAGGGGAAGTCCGTCGCGGCAGGCAGAACCGCCTGAAGCGCGCGCCATGCGAGCTTGCCGTGACCGATTTCGCGGCGACCCGGAGGGCCAACGCGACCCGCTTCACCGACCGAGTAGGGCGGGAAGTTATAGTGCAGCAGGAAGTTGGATTTGAAGTTGCCATGCAGCGCGTCGACGAACTGTTCGTCATCGCCGGTGCCGAGCGTGGTCACGACAAGACCTTGGGTCTCGCCACGGGTAAACAAGGCCGACCCGTGGGTCCGCGGCAGTAGGCCGGTTTCGCACACGATATCACGAACCTTGTCGAGCGCCCGCCCGTCAATCCGCTTGCCGTCTTTGACCACAGAGCCGCGCAGAACCGAGGATTCGAGCTTTTTCAACGCGGAACCAAGGTTGGCGTCTTCTTGTTGCTCTTCGCTCAGCGACTCGATGATGGCTTGTTTGGCCGCAGCAACAGCGGCGGTGCGCTCTTGCTTGTCGAGGATCGCATACGCGTCCTTCATCTGCGTCTCACCGGCGGCTTTGACCGCTTCGAAGAGTTCGGAGTAATCCGGCGCCTGGAAGTCGAACGGCTCTTTCGCGGCGTCTTCGGCGAGCGAGACGATCAGGTCGATGACCGGCTGAATCTGCTGGTGCGCGAAGTTCACAGCACCGAGCATTTCGGCTTCGGTCAGCTCGTAGGCTTCCGATTCAACCATCATAACGGCGTCTTTGGTGCCGGCCACGATGAGGTCGAGGCGCTGATCGGGGTTGTTGCGCAGATCCTGCATGTCATCCACGGCCGGGTTCAGGACGTATTCGCCACCCTCATACCCAACGCGCGCACCGGCGATCGGACCCATGAAGGGCGCGCCCGAAATGGTCAATGCGGCCGAAGCGGCGATCATCGCAACGATGTCGGGATCGTTGACGAGGTCATGGCTCAGCACGGTGCACATGACGAGGACTTCGTGTTTGAAGCCGGGCACGAACAGCGGGCGGATCGGACGGTCGATCAGGCGTGCGGTCAGGGTTTCTTTCTCGGTGGGGCGGGCCTCACGTTTGAAGAAACCGCCGGGCACTTTGCCGGCTGCGTAGTATTTCTCTTGGTAGTGAACGGTCAGAGGAAAGAAATCCTGACCGGGTTTTGGCGACTTTGCGAAAGTCACGTTGGCCATGACCGAGGTCTCGCCAAGGGTGGCGATGACAGAGCCATCGGCCTGACGGGCAACCTTGCCCGTTTCCAGTGTGAGCGTTTCTTCGCCCCACTGCATGGTCTTCTTCGTTACGTCAAACATCTAGCGTATCCTAATTGGGAGCACTCCCGGGCGTTCCCGGGTCTCCCGATTTGCATGGCGGCCCCATTGCCGCCGACCCCTTCTATCATGCTTTCACGGTGCCGGGGTCCGGGCACCACGTCTCAGATAGCGCGGCCATATAGGAAAAAAGGCCATTTGGAAACAGGTTTCTGCCCAATTGGTGCCGACTTCCCGGCGCAAGATGGCCGCGAATCGTGGGCATTGTGCGCACGACGCGCGGAGCGTTTTGCAGAGCCTTGCGCGTATGATATTGAGCGATGCACCAAGCGACAGGACAGATTGATAGATGAGACTTTCACATTTCGCCCTTGCGATCCTGACCGTGGTTCTTTTTGGCTGTGCCGAGACGGCGCGTGCGCCAGAGGCGAATGACACGGTTTCGCGATCAGACGGGCCGCGTATTCTTGCCATAGGCGATAGTCTCATGGCGTGGCATGGGCTTACGGGGCAATCCATCGCCCATTCCGTCGCGCGCGATTTGCAAGAGCCGGTGCGCAACAAGGCGGTGAGCGGCGCGCATGTGATTTACCGGCTACCGATTTCGGGCGCGATGGGCATGAAAATCGCCAACCAGTTCGATGAGGGCGATTGGGATTGGGTCGTGTTGACGGGGGGCGGCAATGATCTTTGGCTTGGCTGCGGATGTCGTCGGTGCGAGCGCAAACTTGATAAGCTGATCTCGCAGGACGGACGCAAGGGGGCCATTCCGGGAATGTTGGCGCGGATTCGCCAGACAGGTGCGCGGATTGTCTATGTGGGCTATTTGCGCAGTCCCGGTATCGGGTCGGGCATTGATGAGTGCCGGTCCGAAGGCGATGTGCTTGAGGGGCGTATTGCGCGGCTGGCGGCGTTTGCCGATGGGGTCTATTTCCTGTCGCTCAAAGACCTCGTGCCCGAGGGCGACCGGAGCTATCACGGTATTGATATGATCCACCCGTCGGTCAAGGCGACCGCGGAGATCGGCAAGCGCGTCGCGGAACTGATCCGGCAAGAGGATCAAAAGCGCGATTGATCGCGCACAGGGCGCAAAGAAAAACGCCCGCCGAGGGGGCGGGCGTTTGAAAACTGTGGTATGAGCCAGAGCTTAGCGGCGCAGGCCAAGACGTTTGATGAGGTCTTGGTAGCGGGCTTCTTCTTTGCCCTTGAGATAGTCGAGCAGCTTACGGCGCTGGGCCACCATCTTGAGAAGGCCACGGCGACCGTGGTTGTCTTTCTTATGGGTCTTGAAGTGCTCGGTCAGTGTCGAGATGCGCGAGGACAGAATGGCAACCTGAACTTCGGGCGAACCGGTGTCGCCTTCTTTGGTTGCGAAGTCCTTCATGATGCGGGCTTTTTCTTCAGCAGTGATCGACATCGGGGTCTCCTTTAAGATTAAGCGTTAAGGGCACGAGCCGGGATGTCGTCCAGCAAGGTCCATAGAGAAATCCGCCCCGGATTCGGGACAGATGCGGGCATATAGGCGGAATTCACCCAAATGGAAAGGGAAAACGCGCTCTAGAGGCGGAAGACCTCTGCCGCGCCGGGGCTGCCTTGGGGCAGGAGCGTGATGTCGGCTGCGGAGAGGTCGCCGCCGCCATGCACCGTCGCAATATGGATGCCGTTGACATAGATCGTGCCGGTTTCGGGCGTGTCGGTATCGGTGCGCACCTCGACTTCCGGGTCGGCGGCGCCGGTATCTTCGTAGAGCAGGATGAGGCTATCCTCGTCACGGTTGAAATCCATGATCGTGCTGTCGTCCTCTGCGCCCTGCCATTGCGAGAGCAAAAACGTGTCCAGCCCGTCGCCGCCCGTGGCGATATCCCCGGCGCCGGTTTGAATCACATCATCGCCATCGCCACCGTTGAGGAAATCCGTGTCCCCGTCATCGCCCGTTCCGTCGATTAGGTCGTTGCCATCGCCGCCAAAAAGCACGTCCTCGCCCGCGCCACCGATCAGGGTATCGTCGTCTTCGCGACCATGCAGGGCATCATTGCCCTCGCCGCCTTCAAGGACATCCGCACCGAACCCGCCGATCAGCGAGTCACCCCCGTCGCCCCCGGTCAGCACATCATCGCCGGAATGGCCAAACAGGGTATCGTCGCCGCTTGCGCCCGAGAGGGTATCGGTTCCGGCCTCGCCATGCAGGAGGTCATCCCCGGCGTCGCCATGCAGGACATCATCACCGTCATCGCCATAAAGATGATCGGCCCCATCGGCCCCGGTCAGCGTATCGTCGCCTTGGCCGCCATTGATCTGATCATTGCCATCCCCGCCGTCTATGGCGTTGTCGTCCTGATCTCCGGCGATGATCTGATCCTGCGCGTCCGGGTCTGTGCCGTCCGGGTTTGTGTCGTCCAGCGCGCGGTCCTCCGTCGCGTTCTCTTCTGTATCGTTCTCTTCGAGGGTGGGGGTATCGGCCAGCAAGGTGTCAAAGAGGCTTTCGCCATCGTTTTGAAGCTCTTCTGTTTCGGGGGCGTCGTCCGAGAATGCCTCGGCCGAGTCGTCATCGTCGCCGCCAATATCGAATGTCATGATCGCCGCCGTCCCGGCGGCCATGATCCCAAGCAGCCCTGCAAGCATAAACATAGCACATCTCCACACTACCCCACACCATAGGGCCAGATTCCACGCGCCACGTAAATCACTTTTGAAAACAATGGTTAACGCGGTTTTAAGCCGAACATGTCGAGAGGTTCCAGGGGAGGGGCTGTGTCGTATAGGCGATATAGAGCGGATGGCGCGGGTGTCCGGCTTTGGTCAGGCCAAGGCAGGTTATCTCGCGGCCCGTCGCGCGCAGCACCGCCCGCATTGCCGCGCCTTGTCCGAGATGATCGCCATGCGCACCCCACCCGGCGACAATGACATCGGCCCAATCGCAGGCCTCGGCCACGGCGCGGTCGTTTTCGGGGCCATGCGGCGCGGGGTGGGCGCGCATCTTCTTGGGGTCGGTTTCGCGTAGGGCGAAGATATTGACCGCGCGAAAGCCCCCGAACCCAAGCGTCCGCGCCCGCCGCTCGCAGCGTTCGATGGTCGGATCATTCTGCGCCTCGGTCGCCTTGGAGGGGTTGAGCATGATGAACGCGACCCGCTTTTGCGACGCATCCCAAACGCGGGTCAGGTCATAGCGATAGGTCTCACAGTCCGAATAGCGGGCCTGTGATGCTGCATCGCCTTTCTGAAAGTGCCGGGTGATCATGCTCTCCTTGTGCCGTTCCCGGCAGGAGGATGCAACGTGTTGCTAAAGGGCGTCATATGATTGTAAAAAGGTCGTGAGCGTGGCGTTGTTTCCCCGTGCGGCCAAGCTGAGCTCTTCCTGGACCACTACGGAGGGTGAAATGTATTTTCTGCTTGCGATACTCGGAACAGCCGCAGTCGGTTGGGGTCTCTCCGAATGGATTGATGACGACCAGGACGAGGGTGCAGAGCCAGACACCCCGGACCCCGAAACCCCGGATCCCGAATCTCCGGACTCGGGGGTGCGTTATCTTCTAGATGAGGAAACCGGCGGCTATGTCGGAACCGGCGGTGAGGGCGCGGATACGCTTGAAGGGCCGGAGGATTCCGAAGGGGCGGACACGCTTGATGGCGGGGCGGGGAATGACGAGATCATTCTTGGGGCTGGCGACGAAGGCACGGGCGGTGCGGGGAACGATCTCTTTACTGTCACAGAACAAGGCCTGAACAACGCCGCCGATAAAGACATAGAAGACGTAGACTATGGCCAGTCGCTGATTACAGATTACGACCCGGAAGAAGATCAGATCGTTATCGAGGGTAAGGCCACCGACACTGAGGACCCCGTTTACAAGCTGTATCGTTGCCCCGACGGCGCGGGCTATCGGCTTGCCCTCGAAGACGCGCCATTGCAGAGCTTTGTCGATCTGCCGAACCTGACTTTGGAGGAGGGTGAGACCTTTGACTATGTCTATCGCATGCCGTCGGGTGCCCCTGATGGTTCTGCGGTTGAAAAGACGGTGACCTTATCGCCCGAGGAGTATCCGGCGGGCCTTTCCTTCCATGACTGGGACGAGGCGCAGGGGGATCACTATGCCTTGTTTGGCACGAATGACGACGACATGATGCAGAGCGGCACTGGAGACTACTGGACCGCCCAGAACGATCCCGATGCCTTCAACCACGATCCGGGGGAAATCACCCTGTTCTCGGATGAAGCGACCCTCGTGGATGGCGGCGATGGTGATGATCTCATGTGGGTCGGCAAGAACGCTACCGTTATTGGCGGCGAAGGTGCGGATTCGATCAGCATGTATGCCGATCCCTATGGCGGACGCGATGGTGAGGCGGCCGAGCTGGTGGATTTCACCTCTGGCGAAGATGTGCTGCGTGTCACCTATGCCATTGATGGGGAAAACGCCGACTATGAGCGCGCACTGGCAACCACGAGGCTTAGCTATGATGCGGATACCGACAGCACCAGCCTTACCGTGTTCGATGATGAGGTGGCCCGTTTCGAGGGCGATCGGACCGATCTGAGCATCGGCTTTGAGGTGTTATACTGGTCTGATACCGCGCCGAGTTCAGATTACACTTTCGACAGTGATGGCAACCCGATCCCCTATGAGGCGCTCGCAGATATGGACATCGTCATTGCGGATGAGCACCCCTCGGTCGCCTATGGTGAAGAGAGCCAGACGCCGCCTGCCGCATGGACGACCGTGTAGGGTCAGAGCACGAAAACGCGGCTCGGATGTAATTCGCCGGCCTTGAAGATGCCGATGGCGACGGGGGTGCCTTCGAAAGAGGCCCAGCATTCCTCGCCATAATCCACGTTATGAGCGATCACCATGCCGGGGTTGCCGTTCTTCAGGCGCACCGCGCCTTCGGGGGTGCATTTGACCTCGGGAAGATCGCCAAGCGCGACTTCGAGAGGGCGGATATAGGGGTCAAGGTCGGGCGTTTTGGCCTTGGCGTCGATCTCTTCAAGGCCAATGCCGTCGGCAACGTCGAACGGCCCGGACCAGACCCGGCGCAATTCGCGCACATGCCCGTAACAGCCCAGCGCCGCGCCAAGGTCGCGGGCGATCGAGCGCACATAGCCGCCTTTGCCACAGATGAGTTCGAGGGTGACGTGATCCGCGTCTTCGCGCTCAAGCATCACCAGCGATTCGACCCAGAGCGGGCGGGCGGCAATCTCGACATCTTCGCCGTCGCGGGCGAGCTTGTAGGCGCGTTGGCCGTCGATTTTGACGGCGCTGAATTTGGGCGGAACCTGTTGAATATCGCCGACGAATTGGCCGAGTGCGGCTTTGATTTCGTCATCGGAGGGGCGCGCCTCGCTGGTTGCGATGACTTCGCCCTCGGTATCGTCCGTGTTGGTGGCCTGTCCAAGGCGGACGGTAAATTCATAGCATTTGAGATCGTCGGTGATGTAGGGCACGGTCTTGGTCGCCTCGCCAAGCGCCACTGCGAGAACGCCGGTGGCCTCGGGGTCGAGGGTGCCTGCATGACCGGCCTTTTTCGCGTCGAGCGCCCAGCGCACTTTGTTGACCACCGAGGTCGAGGTGACGCCCGCCGGTTTGTCTACGATGAGCCAGCCGGTAATATCGCGCCCCTTGCGTTTGCGTCCCATGATCTCTTGTCCTCTAAAAGTGAGATCGCGGGCCTAGACCAAGGCTCGCGCGCTGTCAATTTGTCCACAGAAGTGGGTCAGCAAGGAAGGTCGGCGCAGGCGGTCCTATGCGTCGTCGTC